>CACLGX010000001.1 GCA_902606585.1 Paracoccaceae bacterium
TATGGCTAAATCTTTAGCTGGATGCTTATAAGTTTTTGTTAGAAAATTAGTCGGCCAGTGAAATGGCCGGCTTGTTTTTAATTGATAAAACGAGATCCTATCGTTTTAAATTTTTAGTTTTAATTTCTGAGCAAAATTTTGAGAAATGACCAAGGATAGAAAAAATTTAGGCGAGACAAAGTTGCGCAAACACCGTCGGACTTCTGATCCGATGAAAGAGTTCGACCGCTTGCCCAAGTTATTAAGAGAATGGCTTAGAGGAGCATCTTTACCCTGGGCTCCTAAGTCAGTATACAGAGCTTATAACAAAGCTTTACGTCAAACCGGCGATTCTGGTTTGGCTCTAAAGAAATTAGAAGAATTACAGCAACAGAAACTGTTTATAGATCAAAAGATTTGAAGCACCTCTAATCTTTTGGCTAACTAAGTTAAGGAGAAAGATTATGCAAACTGCCCAAGTTCCAGTCACAGTTTTAACTGGATTTCTAGGAGCTGGAAAAACGACCTTATTAAATCGCATTTTAACAGAGAGGCATGGAAAGAAATATGCTGTAGTTGTCAATGAATTTGGTGAAGAAGGTATAGATAACGATTTAGTTGTAGATGCTGACGAAGAAGTTTTTGAAATGAATAATGGATGCATCTGTTGTACCGTGCGTGGTGACCTAATCCGTATTCTTAGCGGTTTGATGAAGCGGGCTGATCAACTTGATGCAATTATTGTTGAAACAACCGGTTTAGCGGACCCAGCACCTGTTGCCCAAACTTTTTTCGTTGATGAAGACGTGGCTGATCGCACAAAATTGGATGCTATCGTTACTGTTGCAGACGCCGTACATTTAGATGCGCAGCTCGGTGAGCATCACGAGGCAGAGGAACAAATTGCATTTGCAGATGTAGTATTGCTTAACAAAACGGATCTTATTCAGAGTGAAAATTTGGAAAATGTCGAAACTCGCATCCGAAAAATAAATCCTTATGCCAAAATAATTAGGACAGCTCGATGTGATGCGCCACTTGAAGAAGTTGTGGGGCTAAATGCTTTTAGTTTGGATCGGGTGCTCGAAGTCGAGCCAGATTTTTTGGACTCAGATCATGACCACGAGCATGATGATGATATTACAAGTGTATCATTTGTGTCTGAAACTCCTCTCGATTTTGAAAAGTTTCAATCTTGGTTTGGTAAGGTTCTTCAAACTAGGGGGCAAGATATCCTAAGATCTAAAGGTATTCTTGATTTTGATGGTCTTGACGAACGCTATGTTTTTCAAGGAGTTCATATGCTTATGGACGGTTCTCCTATGGGGGAATGGCCAAAAGATAAGCCTAAGAGTTCTCGAGTAGTGTTTATTGGCCGTGATATTGAAAATATGGGTTTGAAAGAAGGGTTTGAAGCTTGCAAGATAGCTTAACTTCTGAGTTAACCTTAAACCAAAGACGGCGCCCTAGCTTTGAAGAAACTGAGTTAGAGCGACGCGCAACTAAATTCAATTTCGGCGCACCGGTTACTGGGTCAGTGACTATAGGTGATAGCGTTGCTGTTGGTTTTGGAGATGGCAATGTTCGAATATTCCGAGAAGGCGTTGGTTATTCAACTACCAAGGCGCACGCAGGCGTTGTACTTTGTATGGCTACTGATGGTGAACATATTTTTACAGGAAGTGATGACGGGAAATTCGTCAGGATCGCATTCGACAATACTGTGGAAGAAATTGCTTCATTTGGAACAAAATGGGTTGATTGTGTTGCTGCTATTGACGGTAAGTATGCCTGCTCTTCAGGTGGAAAGGCCCATGTTTGGTCTAAAGGTCAAAAGAAACCTAGCGTTCTAGAACACTTCAGTACTGTTGGCGGAATGGCTTTTGATGCAAAAGGAAAGCGTTTGGCAGTCGCGCACTATGGTGGTGTGACCATTTGGGAAGCAAAAGAGAGAAGATGGAAATCATCAAAGCTAATATGGAAAGGCTTCCATGGCGATGTATGTTTTAGCCCAGATGGAAAATATGTTATTACGGCTATGCAAGAAAACGCTCTGCATGGTTGGCGACTTCGTGATAAGGGTGATCTTGCGATGTCAGGCTACCCTGCAAAAGTAAAAAGTTTTGCTTGGGTAGGCGACACTCCTTATCTTGTGACATCTGGTGCCAACGAAGCTATTTGCTGGCCATTTGATGGAAAAGATGGCCCCATGGGCCGTGCGCCAGTTTGCGTGGCTCCTTCCAAAAAACAAATAGCGACTTGCGTTCAAGCCCTTAACACTGAAAGTGCAGTTTTCGCAGGGTTTCGTGATGGGTCTGTTCTTTTGGCTGAAATTGATGAGAGTAAGGAGCCTATTGTCATAAAAGGTTCTTCAGGCTCTGCAATTACTGGAATATCGCTAACCTCATCTTTATCACATGTCTTGGTTGGTGATGAAGAAGGCAATATTTTATGGTCTACCCTTTGGGCAGGAGAAATGAATGCAAAATCTGTTTGATCGAAAACGCCCTGACGGAGCAAAAGTTCGTGGGATTAAAGATCTTGTCATTACTCACTTTGACTTCCCTGAAACGACTGTACTTACGGTAGCAGAACTACGGTGTCACGACGAAGGTTGCCCGCCGATAGAAACTGTTATTACAGCGCGTCATTCAGATGGGTCGATCCAAGATTGGAGGCTTACTAAGCCTGTTGATAAAATTGAAAAAAAAGATATTGAATCTTTAATTGGTTAGTACTGATAGGTTAAATTAAAATTATTGAAGAGATCTTATAGCTTTATTGTGAAACGACGTAAAAGCCCTTGTATTGATATTTGCGAATTTTCAGGACCAAACGGTTGGTGTTTGGGCTGTGGCCGTACACGTCATGAGTGCCAAAGGTGGAAAAAAATGAAACCTTACGAGGCAAATATTCTTGAAAAAGAACTTAAAAAACGAATGTCGCAGCTAGGATCTGAAAAATTCAAATATCAGGCAAAAATTAAATAGCCCGCCATGTTTAGTTAAATACTAACATTTAAAAGTTCTTTTCTTCAAGCTACTCGATTAAGTCACCAGTCATTGGTATTGTATGCCTATTTACGGGATCAAATTCTTGTAACATTGGTCTGCGCTCATCCAGCCAGTTCACTACACCGTCTTGAGCACTTTGTTCAAAACCCTCTGCATCACGGATAACAATAGCAATAACCTCATCATCTTTTTTCATTACAAAATGAGTGCCTGGGTCTCTCTCTTTCCCGTTTTCGATGACATCCTGTAGAAAATCATCGTAATGTTCTGGCTTTGGTTTAAAACGAATAATACTTAATTTTTTGGACATTTAACCCTCCTTTGAACTATGTTTTTAGATTATCAATGACCTGGGAAAAATCCAGTAAATTCATTTGCTGAAAGGCTTGTTTTTAGTCCAATCAAAAGTACCATCGTCGCGCTCCTTAACCGCCTGCTTCCAACCTTTTTCCTCTACGCGTTTTTTAAAATTATGCCCTTCTGGTGTATGGCGGGAGACGCCATCTAGGAGGGTCGCCAACTGCTGAGTTCCAGAGAGCCCGGTTGCCTCTACTGCCTGATTGATAACCATCTTTTGCATAGCCAACTGGTTGATCGGTACACTAGTTAGACGTTGTGCCATAGCCTCAACTTCATCATCAAGCATATGTTTGGGAACAGCTTTCAATACTAACCCCATGTTGGCGGCTTCAGTTCCACTTATTTGGTCACCAGTAAATAAGACCCTTTTCGCCCTTTCGGCTCCGATCCTGTAGACCCACATTGCGGTAGAAGGGCAACCCCAAACACGCGTGGACATGTAGCCAATTTTTGCAGTTTCTTCCATGAAAATCATATCACTGCATAGCGCTATGTCTGAGCCTCCACCAACCGCAAATCCATGAATTTTACAAATTACTGGCTTTAAACATCGCCACAGTGACATAAACTTCTGTGTATTATCCCACATAAATTTATAATCGATGAGGGGATCCCATTTCTCACCCTGATAAACATTATTCTCCCCCTGATTTTCAGCGTAAGTACCAAGGTCATAACCTCCACAGAAACCCTTCCCTTTACCTGAAAGAACAATCACGTGAATATCAGGGTCACCCTCCGCTTCAAGCACAGCATCTTGAAGTTGGCCTGGGACATCATCGTCTATGGCATTTAATTTTTTGGGGCGGTTGAGGGTGATCCTGCCTATGCGGCCATCTTTTTCAAAAATAACTTTTTTCACGTATACTGTCCTAAAGTTGCTGTTATTGCTGCATCTAATTTTTCAACAAGCTCGTCTAACTGACTATCTTCAATAATAAATGGTGGGGCAAGAAGGACGTGATCCCCGTTTTTCCCGTCTCTTGTTCCAGACATCGGATAGCAGATTAAGCCGGCTTCAAATGCATTTGCCTTTAATCGGGCTGCAAATTTGTGACCTGAGTCAAACGGCCGTTTTGCTTCTCGGTCTTCTACAAACTCAAGTCCCTGGAATAAGCCACGGCCACGGATATCACCAACATTTGGATGTTGTGAAAATTTTTCTTCAAGCGCCTTTGAAAGTTTTTTTCCTTTTTCAGCCGCGCGGACCACTAAATCATCTTTTACAAGTTTTTCAACGACTGCGCGGGCTGCAGCTGCCGCAACCGGATGACCAAGATAAGTATGCCCATGCTGAAATAGGCCACTTCCAGTTTCTATACATTGGTAAATTTCAGAAGTACAAAGCATTGCGCCAATAGGCTGGTAGCCCGCACCTAATCCCTTGGCTATACAAAGTATATCTGGGCTAACCTGCTCAGCATCACAGGCATATAAATATCCTGTTCTTCCCATGCCGCACATGACCTCATCCAAGATTAAAAGCACACCATATTGATCACAAATTTTTCGGATTTTTTGAAAATAACTCTCTACAGCTGGAACTGCTCCGAGAGTTGCTCCGACAACAGGTTCAGCCATGAAGGCCATTACAGTCTCGGGACCAAGACGAAGAATTTCATCCTCAAGCTCTTGAGCCATGCGCTGTCCATATTCATAGGCTGTTTCCGTTTCTTCTCTAAGGATATACTCATAACAGGGTGATATGTGACTTACATTTATTAACAAGGGTGAAAACTGTTTGCGCCGCCATTCATTGCCACCAGCAGCGAGCGCTCCAAGAGTATTCCCGTGGTAGCTTTGTTTCCGTGCAATCAGGTGTCTCCTTTCGGGGTGACCATTTTCAATATGAAATTGTCGAGCAAGTTTTATTGCAGCCTCGGCTGCTTCAGATCCCCCGGAAACAAGATAGACGCGGTCCAATTCACCAGGCGCGTGCTTAATGAGTAATTCTGTGAGTTCTTCTGCAGGCTGAGATGTAAAAAAGCCTGTATGCGCAAAAGATAATTGATCAGCTTGCTCCTTAATAGCTGCTATAATGTCTGGATCCCCGTGGCCCAGGCATGAAACGGCTGCTCCGCCAGAACCATCTAAGTAGGGCTTGCCTGACTTATCATAGATATAACATCCCTGCGCGGTTATCGCAGTTGGTGGCAGAGTTTTCATATTCCTAGGGAAGGTTTTTGACATCAAAAACTCTCCATGGTTAAAGCCTTTTGTTAATTTGAACTATCCAACTTATTATTATCGAACATCCTTATGGATGAATATCTTTATCTCAAGTCTTAATTTATCTTATGAAAACGACTTTTCTGAATGTCGCGAATTAGACGTCTATTAAATTAATTCCCGGTATTGTTGAAAGCATTGTTTGAGTGGATTTTAAATGGGCGAAACACATGATCTAGGTAATTCAATTGAGCAGCGCAGAGGCTTAATTTTTGTGTTCATGGCAGGTGTTTTGTGGTCCACCGTCGGACTTGGCATCCGGATGATTGATGAAGCTACAGTTTGGCAAATTCTATTATATAGATCAATCAGCTTGAGCCTTTTTCTTGCAACGGTCATTTATCTTCGATCGCGGGGAAATCTTTTTAAAGTAGTTAAAGCGGCTGGCCTCCCAGGTTGCATTGCGGGTTTAGCTTTAGTTGGGGCCTATTCGGGTGGGATCTATGGGATACAATCTACCTCAGTCGCAAATGCAATGCTCTTATTTGCTTCTGCGCCTTTCATGGCAGCAATACTTGGCTGGATCTTTTTGCGTGAAAAAGTACGAAAAACAACCTGGATTGCTATATTATTTGCCATCTTGGGTATTGGTATAATGGTTCAAGATAAAACTCAGGGAGGGGCGGCGCTTTTGGGAAATTTGGCAGCTTTAGGGTCTGCATTTGGGTTTGCAGTCTTTACTGTTGCACTTCGTTGGGGTCGATCAGGGGATATGCTTCCAGCCGTATTTTTGTCTGGTATCTTTGCCATTTTCATAACTTCAAGTATTTGCTTGTTCAGTGGCCTATCGTTTCAAATTTCTGTAAATGATACTAGTATTTCTATGGGAATGGGTATTTTCCAAGTTGGCGCAGGTTTGGTTTTGTATACCTTTGGTTCTAAAACACTACCCGCTGCAGAATTAACATTATTATCTCTTGCGGAGGTTCTTCTAGGGCCTCTTTGGGTTTATCTATTTCTAAATGAGATTGCCACGATGAACACACTCTTTGGTGGGTTGGTTTTGTTATTAGCAATTGCCGGTAATGCAATTTCTGGGGCTCGCAGAAAGCCACCGCCGATCACTTCGCCCTGAAAGCTTTTAGCTAAAGTAATAAGTTCATTTTGGAATTGATATTTTAGTGAGATTAAGGTGGTATCCACTAAAAGCGTTGGGTTTATAAAGAGGAAAGATTGGGCGATTTTGATTATATCATTGTTGGTGGTGGATCATCGGGCGCTACTCTGGCTGGCCGACTGACTACTGATCCAACTGTGAAAGTACTTCTGCTTGAAGCTGGCCCTTCTGACGGATCTTTGAAAATAAAAGTCCCATTAGGCTATGGTTCTTTATTTTACGATCAAAAGTTTAACTGGAAATATGAAACGGAACCTGAGCCCGAGTTGAACGGGCGCAGAATGTATTGGCCTAGAGGAAAAGTGTTGGGTGGTTCAAGTGCCATCAATGCTATGGTTTATGTTCGAGGACATCCAAACGATTATGCAGAATGGGCAGATGTTGCACCAAGTTGGAACTGGAGTAATGTAGAACCTTATTTCAAAAAAATAGAATCTTGGAAAGGCGAGGATTCTCCCGTTAGGGGTAAGTCTGGTCCAATTGGTGTTTCAAATGTTGAAAAGGA
Organism: Paracoccaceae bacterium; assembly: GCA_902606585.1. Lineage (GTDB taxonomy): Bacteria > Pseudomonadota > Alphaproteobacteria > Rhodobacterales > Rhodobacteraceae > Salinivivens. The sequence goes on from CACLGX010000001.1 coordinate 7,205, forward strand.
CATTCATCCCCTAACAAATAAGTATTTAGAAGCGGGTCAGGAATTAGGTTTTCCCTTTAATAGGGACTATAACGGTAATCATATGGAAGGTGTTTCTGTTTATCAAATAACGACCTCTAATGGGTTACGAGTTTCCACTGCCAGTGCTTACATAGCGAAAAAAAAACGAAGTAAGAATTTACAAGTTATATCAAATGCTCATGTAACAAAATTGATTTTTGAAGGTAGGCGAGTAATAGGGATATCCTTTCTTCAGGGAAATAAAGAGACGAAATTATTTACAAGCGGAGAAGTTATTTTGAGTGCTGGAGCCCTTAATTCTCCACAGCTCTTGTACCTTTCTGGTTTGGGCCCTGCCAACGAATTAAAATCACATGGCATTTCCATATTACAGGACATGCCCCACGTTGGCCGTCATCTACAAGATCATATAGGAGTTGACTTCACTTTGTTGGTTAACCGTCCGTCTCTTAATCAAAAGCTTCGTCCTGTTTTGGGAAAGCTTATGGTGGGGTTAGAATACCTTTTTTTAAGGTCTGGACCTCTAGCAATGAGTCTGAACCAGGCGGGGGGGTTTGTGAAGTCTGATGCATCCTTGGCCTCACCTGATTTACAACTTTATTTTTCGCCTTTGAGTTACTCGACAGCACCACAAGGTAAACGTCCGTTAATGAGTCCTGATCCTTACCCTGCAGTCAGGCTGGGCTTCAACCCGACCAAACCTACCAGTGAAGGTTGGATATCTCTTGAGTCTTCAGATCCGCGTAAAAGCCCAAAATTTGTTGGAAACTATTTGTCCACGGCGAAAGATAAAAAAGTTATGATATCTGGTATGCATCTGATGCGAAAATTTTTACAAACAAAGGCAATGAAAAATATCGTTGATGAGGAAATTTCTCCTGGATCTGATTTCAAAGACGACGAAAGTTTTATGGATTTTGCTCGGGATGAGGGTGGAACGGTTTTTCATCAATGTGGTACTTGCCGAATGGGAACAGATGTTTCTTCTTCGGTTGTAGATGAACGTCTTAATGTCCATGGTACTCACGGCCTTCGAGTTGTGGATGCTTCAATTTTTCCAAGAATTACGACCGGTAATACTAATGCTCCTGCCGTAATGGTTGGAGAGAAAGCCGCTGACACTATATTAGCGGATCGAAAGTTATAGGGGTGCAGAAATGCTAAGAATTACTTCGATAGAGACTTTTTGTAACGAATTTATTGGATTTGTGCGCATTACGGATGAGACAGGTCTTGAGGGCTGGGGTCAGGTCTCCACGTATCACTCAGATATTACATGTCAGGTCTTGCATCGACAGGTAGCGCCATGGGTCTTGGGCGCTCAAATTTCTGACTTGGATGACTTACTCGATTTAGTTACCGAGCGCGAACATAAATTTCCAGGGTCTTATTTGAGGAGGGCAATAGGTGGCTTTGACACAGCTATTTGGGATCTAAGGGGCAAACAAAGTCAAAAACCTGTTGTTGAACTTTTAGGTGGAGAGCCAGGTAAATTAAGAGCTTATGCCTCTTCAATGAAACGCGATATCACGCCAAAAGCAGAAGCAGAGCGCCTCGTGAGGCTTCAGGGTGAATTTGGATATGATGCTTTTAAGGTGAGGGCTGGAGCTGAGGTTGGTCGCAACCAAGATGAGTGGCCAGGCAGAACTGAAGAAATTATTCCAACTATGCGTAAATACCTTGGTCAAGATGCTTCTCTCCTAATCGATGCAAACAGCTGTTATTCACCAGATAGAGCAATTGAAGTTGGCCGGATACTTGAAGACAACGGGTTTTGTCATTTTGAAGAACCGTGCCCTTATTGGGAGCTTGAACAAACCAAAATTGTTACTGATGCCCTTAATATTGATGTTACGGGTGGGGAGCAGGATTGTGATATCCCGACTTGGAAAAGAATGATCGACATGCGAGCTGTCGATATTGTTCAGCCAGATATTTTATATTTGGGTGGCATATCTCGAACAATGAGAGTTGTTGAGCTTGCAAAAGGTGCTGGACTTCCAGTAACACCGCATTGCGCAAACCTATCCCTAGTCACGCTTTTTACAATGCATTTATTAAAAGCAATACCAAATACTGGCAAATATTTAGAGTTTTCGATTGAGGGTGCTGACTACTATCCGTGGCAACAAGACTTATTCAAAAATAGTTTGTTTGATATAGAAGACGGCTGTGTTTCGGTAAAAAGTGACCCTGGATGGGGATTTGAAATTAATGATGAATGGCTTTCTAAGTCAAATTATCAGATCAGCAAATTTGAATAAAATATAAACTTTTGAAATTTCAAAAAAGATAGTTACAGTCTAATTCGGGTATTCATTAAATTGTATAAACAATTAAAAAATTAAAACTTAGGGAACACAAAAATGTGGGCTGCAGACTGGAAAGATACATCCTATTGGCTTGACGATATGCCTCAGGTCTCAGGCGTTTCTAGCGATCTTAAGCGGAAAGTAGATGTTTTAATTATAGGTTCTGGTTACACAGGCTTGAATGCTGCACTAGAAATAGCAAGAGGCGGTCGCGATGTGATGGTCATTGAAAGTGGCTACCCAGGATATGGTTGTAGTACTCGAAATGGGGGCCAAATAAGCACTCACGTTAAGCCATCTCTTGAAAAACTAACTCAAAAAGTTGGCGCGTCTAGAGCAAGCGCAATGAGACAAGAAGGCGTGAACGCATTAGACTGGATAGAGGAACTAGTTAATAAGGAAAAACTTGATTGTAATTTTCTAAGAGCTGGCCGATTTCATGCCGCTCATTCTAGAGATCAGTATGATGACTTGGCGAGAGACGCTGAAAAGCTTACCAGGTTTGAAAACATCCCAACGGAAATTGTGCCTAAAGCTGAACAACGTAGAGAGCTAGGAACAGATATGTATTATGGAGGCGTTGTTTTTCCTAGGCACGCTTCAGTACATCCAGCAAAATATCATCATGGGCTTTTATCTCGCGCAATAGAAGCCGGTGCTACTGTTGTTAGTTACTGTGAAGCAAAGGCTGTAAATAAGCTGGAGAAAGGCTTTGAAGTTCGAACTTCAAAAGGTGATGTGGTTTGTCAAGACCTTGTCGTTGCAACGAATGGTTATACTACTACTATAACCCCTTGGCTTCGCAGAAGAGTAATCCCTATAGGCAGCTATATTATTGCCACTGAGCCAATAGAAAAGGGCTTGATAGACAGATTATTTCCAACAAATAGAAACATAACAGATACTTGTAGGGTCGTTTATTATTACCGCCCCTCCCCTGATCGTGAGCGGATTTTATTTGGTGGCCGTGTTTCAGCAAAAGAGACTAATACGGCGTCAAGTGGCCCAAAACTACACAATGACCTAGTACGGATATTTCCAGAATTAAGTGATACTAAGGTTACTCACTCGTGGTTTGGTACCGTGGCCTATACTTTTGACGAACTTGCACATACTGGATGTCATGATGGAATATATTACTCCATGGGTTATTGTGGCTCTGGTGTTTCGATGGCAAGTTACTTGGGGATGAGATTAGGGCAGAAAGTTTTAGGTTTATCTCAAGGTGAAACAGCCTTTGATGACCTGCCATTCCCAACTAAACCTCTGTATACTGGCAACCCATGGTTTCTTCCCGCGGTTGTTTCTTGGTATCGCTGGCGTGATAAAAGGCAAATTGTTAACGCTAGGTAAAACCAACTTCTTAAAACTTTTGTTGCGTACACGGTGCGATTCAGTGCAATCTGCAGTACAGATAAATTTTTTGGGAGGAATATTATGAAAATAAATATTTTGAAGTCAGCTATTGGTTGCTTAACAGCAACCGGCTTTTTGTTTTCTGCCACAGCCAGTTATGCGGAAGATACATTGAGAATTGTCTCTTGGGGTGGTGCTTATCAAAAAGGCCAATCACTAGGAATTTTTCAGCCTGCTGCTAAGGCGATGGGCATTACCGTAAAAGAAGATACTTACGGTGGTATTTCTGATGTGAAGCTTATGGTTAAATCTGGTGCTGATAAGTTTGATATTTTTTCAAGTGGAGCTGGTAGTTGTGCTTCAGGCGCTGCGGAAGGCGTGCTAGAAAAACTAGATTACTCAGTAATTGATGTAAGCAATCACTTGCCAGGAATGTATAGTGATTACTGTGCGGGTGCTGATATTTTCTCAGTGGTCGCGGCGTACAACACCGATACCTATGGGGAAGGAAAAGGGCCAAAAACTTGGGCAGACTTCTATGATGTTGAAAAGTTCCCGGGTACTCGGGCTATGAGAAGTAAGGTTGATGCTCAGCTTGAAACGGCTTTGCTAGCAGATGGCGTTCCCATGGATCAAGTATATAAGGTACTCGACAGTGAAGAGGGAATAGAAAGAGCACTAAATAAGATTAGAACAATCAAACCTCACATTGCCGTATGGTGGTCTTCTGGCGCTCAGCATGCTCAGTTAATGAAGGATGGTGAAGTTGATATGACCACTGGTTGGAATGGTCGTTTTGATGTTGCTAAAGAAGATGGTGCAAAAGTAGCATATGACTGGCAATCAGGCATTATGGATTGGGAAGGTTATGGGATTCCAAAAGGAGCCAAAAATAAAGACCTCGCCATGAAGTATATTGCTGAAATGATGAAGCCAAAGTACATGGCGGAATTTGCTAAATACATCACATACGGCCCAACAAATAAAAAAGTTTATGAGCTTGGTCTCATGACAGATGAAAGAGCCCGTATGATGCCTAGTCATCCTGACAATGCAAAGCATCAGCTGACTTTAAGCACTGAATGGTATTCTAAGTGGCGAACAATAGCTGCTGAAATGTACACAGAAATGATGACTGAGTAATTTTTCGTCGAAATTAAATCTAGGCGCTCGAAGGGTTTTCCCTTCGGGCGACTTTATATAGCGATTATAAATTAATGAATGAAACTTCTCTAAATATATCTATTCGTGAGGTCACGAAAAAATATGACCAATTTTATGCACTGAAAGATGTCAGCCTTGAGATAAAATCAGGCGAATTCATGACACTTTTAGGGCCGTCAGGTTCGGGTAAGACGACACTTTTGATGGTTTTGGCGGGTTTTACAAACCCAGATTATGGAAGCGTTAAATTTGGTGATGAAGAGGTCATTTTAAAACCACCACATCTTCGTGGTATTGGCATGGTTTTTCAAAACTATGCTCTGTTTCCACATATGACTGTAGAACAAAATGTTGGTTACCCTCAAAAATTACGCGGTGTGAGTACAGCAGAAACAAAACGAAGTGTTGAGGAAGCACTAAGCACCGTAAAACTCGAGGGTCTCGGGCATAGAGGGATAAATGAACTTTCAGGAGGTCAACGGCAGCGCGTCGCGCTGGCCCGTGCTATCGTATTTAAGCCCAAAATCTTGTTGATGGATGAGCCACTTTCAGCTCTTGATAAAAAACTTCGTGAAGAAATGCAGATAGAATTAAGGCAACTGCACGATACCCTTAACATGACGACAGTTTATGTGACACATGATCAGAAAGAAGCTCTGACGATGTCGGATAGGATCACAGTAATAAATGATGGCGAGCTTATGCAGCTTGGGACGCCAAATGAGATATATGAACACCCTAACAATCACTTCATTGCTGATTTTATAGGAGAATCTAGCCTTCTTCCTGTTGCCGTTCGGAATGGAAAAGCGAGCTTGAATGGCGAAGAGATTACTCTTGCCGAGAAAACTAAAAAAAGCGGTGATTTTCTTTTAGTTGTAAGACCAGAAAAAGCATTTTTAGCCGATAAGAAAGTCAAAGGTTCAAACTATTTCGTAGGCAATTTAATCGACTCCATTTTTCAAGGCGAAAGCCAGCTCTTAGTTGTGGAACTCAACTCTGGTGATGATGATGGGCGCGAAGTTCGTGTTCGTGTGCCAAACGAGAGTGTGACACAGAAAGCTCTCCCATTGGTTGGTGAAAATGTAACCATCGGCCTTAAGGTGGCCGATAGCTATGTGGTAAGCTAAAAATGACGATAGCCGAAATGGAAAAACCAAATGAAAGAGGTTTGCAGCAGGTTGCAGCAAACGAGAGGTTAACATTTTTTGGCTTAACGTTGCCATATCTATTAATGGTAACAGCTTTGATTGTAATCCCAGTTGGTTGGTTGTTTTATCTCTCATTTATTGGTCGAGATGGTAGTCTTTCGTTTGAAAACTATGAACGTATGATGAAAAGTAAGGCGTACATCCGTATTTTTTTAACCACTTTTAAAATTAGTATACTTACAACAATAATCTGTGCCGCAATTGGGTATCCTCTTGCATATTTTATGTCACAGCTTTCGCGAAAATGGGCCAACATATGTATGATTGGCGTGCTAATTCCATTCTGGACAAGTCTTTTGGTGCGTACTTATGCCTGGCTGGTACTACTTCAGAAAAAAGGCCTCCTAAATAACATGGCTATTGAAATGGGGTTGATTTCAGAACCTATCAAAATTGTTCATAATACAACCGGGACGCTTATTGGGATGGTGCACATTATGCTACCGTTCTTAATTTTGCCTTTGTATGCAAATATGCGTGCCATAGATAAAGATACTTTGAAGGCCGCTTCAAGCTTGGGTGCAACACCAACCAGAGCATTTTGGACAGTATTTTTTCCCCTTTCTCTGCCAGGTTTACTTGCAGGGCTTTTGATCGTTTTTGTGCTCTGCCTTGGATTTTATGTAACGCCCGCAATACTCGGTGGTGGACGGGTCATAATGGCCGCTATGAAAATATCGAGCAATATTGAGCTTTATTTTAGTTGGGGAGCTGCAAGTGCCCTTGGCGTTGTATTGCTTGTTGTAACAGGGATCATTCTCTTTATTGCATCAAAGTTGGTTTCAATGGATCAGCTTGGAAATAGGTAAAGATTATGAGCTTTCTAAATAAAAATGTTTCAGAAACACAAATTCGACTTAAAGACAGGCTATGGCTTTATATTTTTTCTTATTTGATATTATTTTTGTTGATAGTGCCGTCATTGGTTGTGATCCCAATGTCATTTTCGGCGAGCCAATATCTTGAATTTCCACCTAAAGAATGGTCGCTCAGGTGGTATGAGAATTACTTTTTTGCTTGGAAAGTTGAAAATGGTTTTAACGATTGGATGCAAGCCACTTGGACTTCATTAAAGGTTGCAATACTGACAATATTTGTAGCAACGCCCATTGGGACAATGGCAGCTTATGGTTTGGTTAATAGTAATTCTAGACTCGGAAAGATTCTGTTTCCAATATTTATTTCGCCGATGATGGTACCAATTATACTTGTAGCGATTGGTCTTTTTTACTTTTTTGTTCAATTTAAACTGGTTGGAAGTATTTTTGGTCTGGTCTTGGGTCATTCCTTGGTGGCAATGCCTCTGGTACTAATTATTGTATTCAGTGCTCTGAAAAATTACGATATGAACCAGGAAAAGGTTGCACGGTCATTGGGCGCAACGCGTTTTCGAGCCTTTAGGGAAATAACCTTACCTCAAATTAAGTTTTCTATTATTTCTGCTTCTCTGATTGCATTTTTGACGTCTTTCGATGAGATAATTATCTCGCTTTTTGTTGCTGGTGGGGATAACTCTACGATTACACGTAGCATGTTTCTAGCTCTTCGAGATCAAATAGACCCAACGATCGCTGCTATATCAACAATATTAATAGTCATTTCATCTGGTCTGCTTATCATTATTCAACTGATTGGTAATAAAGAAAACAAAAAAGATTAAAACATCATTATCTCAGACTGGTTTTATTAAAAAAGTTTTATTTGGCTGGGTTAGCAAAAAGCTTTGACATGAAATTATAAAACCAAGCAGCCTGCGAGGCATCGTGTTTCATCATCAGGCTGGTTTGCTTTTGGAGACTCTGAACACCAAGGCAACTTACTGACGGTGAATTAGATTGCCATCGTCTAAAACCTTCGATCGTGCATTCGGGATGATATTGAAGACCGAAAACATTTTTTCCGTACTGAAATGCTTGATTTTCAAATCCCTTACTGCGCGCTAAATGAACGACGCCTTTTGGGATTTCAAAAGTGTGAAAATGCGCTTGTGTGAAGAACTTTGGTTCTGATAAGAAATCTAATCCCTCACTTGTGGGAGTAACTTCATAATATCCAAACTCATGACGATTGTCTTCGGTTGGGCCAACCTTTGCTCCCAATAATTGAGCTATCTGCTGTGCGCCTTGGCACAGCCCTAAGATGGGTAAATTTGCTTCCATGCAAGAGCTTATCCAGTTGGCTTCCTCTCTTAGAAAAGGATATTTATCATTTTCAAAAACGCTAAACTGACCACCATAAATAACTGTCCCAAAAGTTCTTTCTGTTGGTTCGCCAAGAAGGTCACCTTGAAATGGAAATTTTTCAACAGGGATAAGGCCATTTAGCCGTGCAAAAGTAAACACACGATCATCCGCGGGTTCTTTGCTGTGCCGCACTAGGATTAGCTCATTTTTTTTACTCATCTAAAGCATCTCTTTTGTTATTCAAACTTATGCTTAAGGATTGACAGTTAATGATGAAACAAACCCTTCTTGAATGATTTCGGGGTCATAAGCTTTTCGACTAAAAACCTCTTTAACCATTGGTTCAAATGTGTCTATTGGTTCTATAGGATAATCTGGATCAAAGCTAGATTGATCCCATCGTTCGCAAAACTCAGCGCAGTTATTAAAAACAGGATGATGCCTGAATTGCTCTCGGGCGTTTTGATCCCAACCGTAATGATGGCCATAATAAAGCATTTGGAAGATGCCATGATGCTCGACAGTCCATGCAACATCCCACCTGACAAATGGTCTTATAACTTCAGCAGACATCTTATCGTGATTTTGTGGCGCTAAGCCATCCCCAATATCATGTAGCAGTGCGCCTACAACCCAATCTAAATCTGCGCCATCGCGGAGAGCGCGGGTTCCGGATTGTAGGCCATGCTCGAGGCGTGTGATTTTGTATCCTTCAAGTGTGGCTTCACTTGCTCTTTTTAATTCTTCCAGTACTCGGTCAGCAGTCAATGAAAGATAAGGTTTTTCTAACCGAGCAAGTAACTCATATTCTTCTCGAGTTCCGTCTTTCATTGCAGTAAAACCTACGTGTTCATCCATAGCTGTTCCCTGTTTTAAAGTTATCTGACAACTTAATTATAAAAACCATTCTGTATTACATAAAATATGCAAAAGTTTATCCAATATGGCTTTTCTAAAAACGGCAATACTTATTTGAATTCATAAAAACTTTACAAACCCATTTTTTAACAGTGCTGCGCGCTCGGAAAAGCCTCTATCCAGTAATATTGATTCTCAAGTACCTTGCGGGGCTTTCCCACCTGCAATTTATCTATTAAGAAATTTTAAGTCACTTTGATGGCTAGATTTTTTGGTAGGATTTTATGCAAAAAGCAAACGAAGAGGGTTCAGGAATTTCTGGTATCCGGTTTACAGTGTATGTATTGCCTTTTGCAATTTCTCAAACACTTGCTTGGGCGACATGCTTTTATTCGTTCCCAGCCTTTCTGCCAATATGGGAAACCCAATTAGGTTTTTCTAAAACCTCACTCACCGGAGCATATACTTTATCTCTTATTGTAGCAGCAATTTTTGCTCCATTTGTGGGGCGATTTATCGACAAAGGTTCTGGAAATTTAGTATTTTCTATAGGCACTATTCTGGCTTTCTCTTGTCTCTTCTCACTGTCTAAAGCAACCGAGATTTGGCATTTTTATTTTCTATGGTTTTTTATGGGTATAGCGATGTCTTGCTCGCTTTATGAAGCATGCTTTGCTTTTTTAACGACCACTATGGCGAATAATGCAAGAAGAGCGATAACTTTTGTTACGTTGGCTGCTGGCTTTGGGGGCACAATTTCTTTTTCTGGCGCTCATTTTTTTACTCAGTTTTTTGGTTGGAGATCAGCAGTACTAGTTTTTTCTTTAGTAATTTTGTTCGTGAACCTACCCTTAGTTTGGACCGCGACAAAAATGTTAAACAAATTTTCTAAGGGGCTTGTTAGACAGTCTTCTAGAAATTTAAAAGATGCTCTATCTGTGATAAAAAAACCAATTTTTTGGCTCATTGGCGGCACTTTTGCGTTCATGTCATTCAACCACGGGATGATAATAAGTCATCTTCTACCGATTTTTTATGACAGGGGCCTTGATGCTAAAACAGCTGTTCTAGCAGCCTCATGCATTGGGCCAATGCAAGTTATAGGTCGTTTGATGATGCTTGCATCCGAGAAAAAAGTTTCTGTATTATCGCTTTGTTGTGTGTCTTTTATTTCAATGTTCGTTGCTGGTTGGTCAATCTTTTTAGGAAACCTTTCTCTTGGTTTAATAATAGCGTTTGTTGTTTTTCAAGGAGCAAGCTATGGCGTTTTAAGTATTATTCGCCCTACTGTGATCTCAGGTCTTCTTGGTCGCAATGACTTCGGAATTATATCTGGGCTGTTGGCCGTTGGGTTTGTTCTAGGATCTGCTTTAGCTCCTTTATTTGGATCATTAGTTTGGCAGTTGGGTAGCTATGATCTGGTAATATTTGTGGCGTTGATGTTGCCTGCTTTTTCCTTAGTTTTAATAATCGCTGCCTGGCGTCTTAAGCCGCAATAGCCAAATCATCAATTTTCAATGAAAATACTCTAAACAGGGTTTGCCTCTTTTTATTGTTTTAGTATTTAAACATTATGAGAGCTTTTGTTTCTGAACTTTTGGGTACGCTTTTTCTTGTTGTTACGGTAGTCGGTTCTGGCATCATGGCTGAGAACCTTTCAATGGGAAATCAGGCTTTGGCGCTTTTGGCTAATGCCATTGCAACAGGTGCTATTCTGTATGTTTTGATTACAATATTTAATGAGATATCTGGCGCTCACTTTAACCCGGTTGTCAGTTTGATTATGTTTGCTATGAAAAAGCTCAGCTTTTCTGAGTTTTTGGCATATGTATCTGTTCAAATAATAGGGGGAGTACTAGGTACGTTTTTAGCCCATTTCATGTTTGAGATATCAATTATTCAGCTTTCGACAAACGTTCGCACAGGGTCTTCTCAATATTTTTCAGAAGTCATAGCTGCTTTTGGATTAGTGCTAACTATTTTACTTGGGTCGAAACAAAAAACAGGTTCTGTCGCTACTTTGGTCGCATTTTATATTACGGCCGCCTACTGGTTTACTTCTTCAACCAGCTTTGCCAATCCGGCTGTTACTATTGCAAGAACATTGACTGATACTTTCTCTGGTATCCAACATGGCGATACTATTCCATTCATTATGGCGCAAATTATTGGTGGTTTACTTGCATATCTGGTATTTAATTACCTAAGTCAGTCCAAAAGAATTTGAAAAATTACTGTGAGATTGAGTCGGGAAAAATAAACTCAAGTGTTTAAAGAGGGCACTAATCAAAATGTCGAATGAAGTATTGTATAGCAATCAAGTAATCTCTTTTTTGGAAGAGCTATGGGGAGACGGATTTTTATCACCTGGAGGTTCCGATGAAGTTAAGAAAGTGCTCGAAGGTATAAAAATCAAAAATCAACGGGTTTTGGATATTGGTTCGGGATCCGGGGCTTGTTCAGTTCTATTGGCAAAGAATTATTTGGCGAAGCAGGTAGTGGGAATTGATGTTGAGCTACCTGTTTGTGACGCTGCTCGAGATCATGTGTTAGCAGCAGGTTTATCAGAAAAGATTAGTATTGAACTTGTTTCTCCGGGGCAATTGCCTTTTGAAGACGGGTCTTTTGAAGTTGTGTTTTCTAAGGACTCAATTATTCACATTCCAGATAAGTCTGCTTTAGCTTCAGATGTTTATAGAGTTTTGAAACCAGGTGGTCACTTTGCGGCATCGGACTGGTTAATAAGTCATGGTGGAAAGCCATCGCCTGAAATGTCGGAATATATAAAAGCAGAGGGTCTTGACTTTGCCATGGCTTCACCAAGCGAATATCAGGAGGCATTGGTTACAGCAGGATTTGTTGAGATAGAGCTAGTTAATAGAAACCCATGGTATTCTAAGATTGCTGCTGAAGAACTGGAATGGCTAAAAGGCCCAGACAGACAAGGGTTGTCCAAACGCCACGGGAAAGAGTTTATTGATCACCAAATTGAAATCTGGACAAAACTAGTTGGAGTTTTGAAAAGTGGAGAGCATTGTCCACATCATATCCGAGCAAAAAAACCTTTAAATAGTTAATTATTCTATTTGCTGGATTTCTTAAATTTTAATGATTTGGATGCGGGCGATAAGTTGATTTCGTCTATTATCGTTCCCTGCCGGGTTCCTAAAAAATCAAATACAATTTTAGCGATATCTTCTGTTTCAATAGCATTGGTTTCAAGCCCATCTGGTTCGAACTCCAATTTATCAAAGAACGGGCTTCTGACCATTCCAGGGTTTATTAAGCAAACTCGAACTCCTGCAGGCCCTGCTTCATTTCTAAGTGCTTGTGCAAATCCCCTTAAACCAAATTTAGCAGCGGAATACAGCGTTGCTTTTTTTTTGCCTATAACCCCAGCCTCTGATCCGAGTATAAAAATGTCTCCATTTCCTTGCGATTTCATATGTGCCACAACAGCTCGGCATAAGATGATATGTGCTACAAGATTAAGATTTATGAAGTTCTCAATCTGAGGACTGGAAAAGTTTTCTAATGATTTGAAGTCTCCGAAACCAGCTCCGCTTACAAAAATGTCAATGTTAGGATTTTCTTTAAGGATAGATTTTATTAATTCTGGAATTTTTTTTACTTTAGATAAGTCCGCTTCAACTGGGATATAATTTTTTTGACTTGGTTTGAATTTACTATGATCTCTAGCCAGACCGATCACTTTTATTCCGTTGTCTAGAAGTTTTTCTGATATTGCCCTACCGATCCCACTGGAGCTTCCAGATATTAATGCGGCTTTCATGCTGATCTCTCTTTTGCTAATTTACGTAATGCACTGAAAAATTTTATTTTCTGATGTGTAATTATTTAACTCAGATTTTAAGAAATCATGCATTTGTGTTTCAATTGTTGTCCCATAAGATATTACACCATTGGCTTCTTCCATAGGGAACGCAAACAGTTTGTGATCAGGGTAGAGGTTTGCTGCCTTTTTATACATTTTTTTTGGAAACCTCAGCGGACCATAACTTATTGAATGAACCATTGATGGGTCTAGTCCTTCCATTATTTCAGAGAAAAGAGAAGAATAGAGTTTTTGCCAATCAGATGTATAGATTAGAGGGTCAAATCTCAGGCCTATTTTCCATCCTGCGCCTGCCAACTGTTTAATAGCACTAATTCGCCTACTTATACTTGGTGCTTTGCTGTCTAGTGATTTTGCAATTTCAGCTGGTGATAAACTAAAGGCTACAATACAGTTTGATAGTGCTCTTCTCTGAAGAAGTGAACCTATGGCAATACTCTTGGTCCGCAGTTCGAGCTCAGTATTAGGAAAGTCACTGAAAAAATTCAAAGCTTCGTCAGCAAATCCGCTCAACTTATCGAAGGCTAAAGAGTCACAGTCATATCCAGAAAAGAATGTGAGGGTTTTGCCATTATATTTATCAATTTTTTCAGAAATTGAAGTGAAGAAGTCTTCATAATTTACAAATAAAACAAAATTTGCTGAGGAATACATTCCTTGTAAAAAGCAATATTTACAATCATAAAGACAGTTGTACATGTGAGAAAAATAAAAACTTTTGTGGGAGTCCATGCCAAAGCCTGAAGGCACTGGCAAGACAAAATTGTCATGTTTTTTTGCCAAGATGAGGGCTGGATTTTTCTTCTGCAATTTAAAGTTTTGATGCCTTTTGTTAAATAACTCTTGATAACGATCTATTGGAACCCAACTCGCTCTAGGTAAAGCGCTACGGATGCGCTGTGTTGTTGGATGTTCAGCAATCTGTTGCTCGAAAAAAATTGTTTCTATCAAAGCGCGTTCCAATTTTTTGCATTAGCCAAGATTTCTTTTTCCAACTTTAATATTATCTCTTTCGGTTTAGAATTCAAAAATTCAGCTAAGTCCAAATTTCTTGAAGGAAAGGTAACCCTCCACTTTCTGTAGATTTCTCGAAACTTGTACTTATTGGTCTCGGTGAATTTAAATCTTTTTTCAAACTCTAAAACTTCATTTGGGATTGAAAGACGTTTCTTTTCTTCCTCTACCAATATCTCAATTTCGGATAAAATATCTGAGATTTTTGATAATTGTTTTTCTATCAATTCGCGAACTAAATGCTTTGTAATTAAAGATGATGAGGAATTTGGTGTGTCAGAAACAATCTTAAATACGTATGTAAGCTCATTACACGAAAAAGATGGAGCCATTTCACAGAAACCAGCAGCCTCCATATCATATAATGCGTTCTCCTTGTATCCATTTTCCGGTTTGCTGACTGTAAATAAAATTGCTGCCGGTACTAATTTGGACAGTCTTAATCCTGGGAAAAAGGCAGTTCCACTTTCTTTTGAGACCACTTTATTGGCCTGATACATATCTCCTATCGGGTCCTTGAAAAACCCAGCTATTCCTAAATTAATCCAAGCTGAGTAGTCATTTATTTTTAAATGGTTCTTTAAAAATGTTGCGGCTGCGGCTGATTTTATCGATCCCATACCGGATATAACAAGAGCATGACCTGTCTCTTCATTAGCATAAATTGGGAACAGTGATTTATTTTCCACAATTTTCATATTGAAGGCGTCTATTAATGGCGCGGCTTCTGCTCGAAGTGCAATTACCCAGCAAAATTTAAACTGAAGCTTTGAATTGTTATCAACACCAGTTACTTTACTCATTGCCCAATAAACTCTCAAAGTGAATTATTTTTTTATTGAGCTTATCTGTAAAGTCTTTTTTGCCGCGTTTCATGGAGCCATTCATCAATATTTTAAGCTTTAAGATAAGTTCTGTTAGAGCAAGTTCGTATTTAGATCGACTTAAATTTTTATTTTTTAGAAGTTTTTCCAGACTGTAGATCCTAAATCTGTCCATTCCCCAGTACTTTTGTGATAATTGATCTGAATGCCCACCATTTTTAATAGTTAGCTGTTCATTTAAAAAATGAGTCTCTTCAAAAGCACAATACCTTAACCAAAAATCATAGTCTTCGCATGCCTTTAAGCTTTCATCAAAACCTCCCAGATCGTTAAAAACAGTTCTGTGAATTAAAGCTGAGCTAGGAGATATACAGCACATTTTCAGACACTTTTCGAAAAGGTCACCTCCATTTTTGCTGTGCTTTTTATGCTGGTTTACTCTGATCCCATTTCTTATCCAAATTTCGTTGGTATGGCTAACTCTACAAGAAAAGCTTTCTTTCTTTAGTGACGATAATTGTGCTTCTAATTTAGAAGGCTTCCACTGATCATCGGAGTCCAACAAGGCTACATATTCTGAGGACGACAATTCTATTCCAATATTTCTGGCAGAACTAACCCCGCCATTTTCTTTATAGATATATCGCAGGGTATTTTTTCTAGATTCAGATAACGAAAACCCTAAATTTTTCAGAATATCCCAAGTTTTATCACTCGACCCGTCATCAACAACAATAATTTCTTTTGGTTTAAACGTTTGCGCTAGTACGGATGAGACACTTTCTTTGATCAAGTGTGCCCGATTAAAGGTTGGAATTATAACAGAAACGTTTGGCATCTGAATAAACAGTCTACACACTCGAACAGCTATCAAACAGAGATTTTTACTTTATTTAAGAAATAAAAACTGCACTAGTAAGTAATCTGGACGATTTGGAGGGATATTCATGAGACCAATAGCTTTTTCTAAGTCTGGAAAATTTTGGAGAGGGAACTTGCATACTCACTCCAACTGCTCGGATGGGCTACTTTCGCCTGACGGTCTATGTCAAAGATATAAAGATGAGGGCTACAATTTTCTAGTAATTTCAGATCATTTTGTAGGTTTGTATAATTATCCAGTTACTGAACCTTCAGATTTTTATGATCCAGAATTTATTACCATTTTAGGTGCTGAACTTCATTCAGGATCTACAGAGAACGGAGAAATTTGGCATATACTTGCTGTGGGATTGCCAAAAGATTTTTTACCTACTAATTCGCCCAATTTTGTTCCTACTGATAATCAAGAGACTGGGCCAGAAATAGCCAAGCGGTGTGTAGAAGCTGGTGCTTTTGTGACAATAGCGCATCCTCAGTGGTCTGGGCTTACTTTGGCGGATGCCAGATCTATCAAGGCAGCCCATGCCGTTGAAGTTTATAATCATGGTTGCGCTGTAAGTACCGATCGTCCTGACGGGTTTCATACGTTAGACCTTCTTTTAGCTGAGGGCCGTAAGTTGAACCTTGTGGCGACGGATGATGCACATTTTTCTGATCCTGACTACTTTGGGGGCTGGGTGATGGTGAAGTCTAATGGAAACAGTCCTGACGCTATTTTGAAATCTCTTAAAGAGGGAGCTTTTTACTCATCACAGGGACCTGATTTAGTAGATATTGAGATAGAAACTAGCTCAGTAGAAGTTCATTCGACACCAGTCAGTACGGTTATTATTCAAGGACAAGGCTCAGCTTACGTTGTCCAACATGGCCAATCGCTGGTTTCCACGCAACTGTCACTAGAACGTCTTAAAAAGAGCCCATGGTTAAGGGTGACTATTATCGACCATAATGGGAAAAGAGCTTGGTCAAATCCTATATGGAGACATCAATTTCAGGCTGAGTCCGAAGCTTAATTTACGCCCCCATTATTGCTTTGACTTCAAGAAATTCTTCTAAGCCCCATTCTGCTTTCTCACGACCGTTGCCCGACTGTTTATAGCCTCCAAATGGCGCGTCTGCACCACCGGACCCATAGTTCACATGAATTTGGCCAGCCCTCAGACGTCTTGCAATTGAGGTGAGCGTTTCTTTGTCTTCTCCTGAAACATAAGCTGCAAGGCCATATTCAGTATCGTTTGCAATCGCCACAGCATCATCAATATTCTCATAGGTGAGCATTGAAAGAACCGGGCCAAATATTTCTTCTTTTGAAATTGCCATATCATTTTCGACATTACCAAAAACCGTAGGCTTTGCGTAATAACCTTTTTCTAATCCGTCTGGTTTTCCAGTGCCACCAATCAATAGTTCAGCACCCTCATCAATACCTTTTTGGATTAAATTTTGAACTTTTTTGTACTGTACGTCGCTGACAAGAGGACCAATGGTTGTTTCTTCCTTTTTTGGGTCGCCTGCAATTACTTTTTCAGCTGCGTCTTTTGCAATGGAATATGCGTCATCTTTTCGAGAGGCTGGAACCAACATTCGTGTAGGTGCATTACATGATTGGCCTGTGTTACTCATACAGGAGTCGACCCCAGCACGAATTGACCCTTCAAAATTAGCGTCGTCCAAAATAATATTAGCTGACTTTCCACCTAGTTCCTGACTTACTCGTTTGACACTATCAGCAGAAGCCTTTGCAACTGCGACGCCTCCCCTCGTTGAACCAGTGAAAGACATCATGTCAATATCAGGATGGGCTGACATTGCTTCACCTACAACTGGTCCCATTCCGTTTATTAGATTAAAAACCCCAGCTGGCACTTTTGCCTCATCTAATATCTCAGCGATAACCATTGATGAAAGGGGGGCAATTTCGGAAGGTTTTAATATAGCTGTACATCCTGCGGCAAGGCATGGTGCCAGTTTCGATACCACTTGATTAACGGGCCAATTCCAAGGCGTTATTAATCCGCATACGCCTATAGGCTCATGTCTGATAATAAAACTTCCATGCTTATACTCAAAATTATGATTGGTTAAAGAGCGGATAGCGGCTTTTAAGTGTCCTAATCCCACCATAGCCTGAGCACCCTTGGCGAGGTAGGTTGGGGCGCCCATTTCTGTTTGGATTGCATCCGCAACATCATCTAGGCGACGCTTATAAATTTCTCTAATGGTTGTAAGTAAATCAATTCGCTGTTCAACAGGAGTTTGAGAATAAGTTTCGAACGCTGTGCGTGCTGCTGCTACAGCTTCATTAACGTGATTAGCCGTTCCCAGAGATATTTTTGTGACTTTTTCTTCCGATGCGGGATTTATAACATCAAGTGTTTCAACACCGTTTGGCTTTACCCAAGAACCATTAATATAAAAGTTTAACTGTTCCATTAATTTTTCTCCGTTAACTTTTTAAAATTCGAATCTATTTCAAACTTCAGCTTTTGATCTCTATATTTTTAGATCCAACATTTAAAGCTTTATTATGCTAATGCGACGTTCTGGTTTATAAAATAGATATCATAATGAAATTTGCGTCAAAAACTGTCTTTACCCGACATTGGTAATTTAAAAAATAAGTAGCAATTACCAGCCCATTAGTTAATCCTGACTCCTGAACGTTTTTTCTTCCGGGTACAAGAAAGGTAAGCTTGAAATGCAGAGAGTTTTGATCACAGCGGGAGCTACAGGCATTGGTTATGCTCTGGCAGAACATTTCAGCGATGCAGGTTGTCAGATTTGGATTATAGACATTTCAAAAGAGGCTTTAAAAAAATGTCCTAAAGATTGGGAGCGCAGTAATCTTGATGTTTGTGATGAAAATGCAATGTCGTCTCTTTTTAAAAAAATTAATGACAAATGGGCTGGATTAGATGTCCTATGTGCTAATGCTGGGACAGCTGGTTCAACAGCGTTGATCGAGGATCAAGATGCTGAAGCATTTCGAAAGTGTTTAGATGTAAATTTAACAGGTGCTTTTCTGTCCGTTAAAGGCAGTTTGCCGATTATGAAACAACAAAAGAAAGGCACCATTATTTTTACTTCGTCTACTGCGGGTCTTAATGGGTTTCCATATCGCTCTCCTTACTCCGCAAGTAAGTGGGGAATACACGGCTTTATGAAAACATTAGCCATGGAGGCGGGTCCATTTGGAATAAGGGCAAACGCTATTGCCCCAGGCTGTGTTGAAGGTGCTCGTATTGATGGAGTAATTGAGAGAGAAGCTGCAAAGAAAAAGACAACACCAGATGTTATTAGAGAAGCTTATAAATCGGGCACTTCGCTTAAGACTTTTGTGAAGGTCGAGGATATCGCATCAATGGCTTTATTTTTAGCCTCAGATCAGGCAAGTCGAATATCTGGTCAAGTAATTGCTGTTGATGGACATACGGAAAACCCAGATCCAAAAATTTAAACCTTACAAATATTTATTCAGCCACCCTTGAATTGCTGAAGTAGAAATATTTCACTTTCTGGCTTAATAGGGGTGTGGTCTGCTCCAGCTACCATTTTCCCATCAACTGCAACTGACACACCTGCTTCTATTATGGGCTCCAAGTTTGGGTAAATAGAAATAAGCTCATCGAGCATTTTACCAACAGTATCTGCTTTTACTTTAACTACTAGCTCTCCGTTGGTGAATTGGCGCAAACCTGACCACAGATTTACTTCTGCCATCAGCTATCTTCCTTGATCGCTTTTAATACTTTTGGAGGGGAAATTGGCAAATGTCGAAGGCGTTTACCAGTCGCGTCTGCGATTGCGTTAGCAATTGCCGGAAGTGGTGGTGCTATTCCTGTTTCCCCAACTCCGCGCACACCAAATGGATGACTATCGCTTGGTACTTCAACAATGACTGTATCTATCATGGGGAGGTCTGAGGCAACAGGCACCCGATAATCTAAAAACCCGGCATTTTGCAACTTGCCGTCTTCGCCATAGATATATTCTTCGTTTAAAGCCCAGCCTATTCCTTGCGCTGCCCCGCCTTGGAACTGACCCTCAACATATGACGGATGAATAGCTCTGCCTGCATCTTGAACGACAAGATAACGCAATATTGTGGCTCTTCCTGTTTCTGGATCCACCTCAAGATCAACAACGTGCGTACCAAAACTTTCTCCTGCGCCTCCATAGGTAGTCGCGTGATGACCGGAGATAGGTCCTCCCGTGCGTCCCATTCGACGACCTATTTCCTTAATTGTCATTGGAGGAAAGTCACCGGCATTTGGTCCTGCTGGGTGAGCGGCCCCATCAAACCAATCGACTGCTTCTGGATCAATTCCCCATTTTTCAGCAGCGCGACGGCACATTTCTTTAATAGCTTCATTACATGCTTCAACAGCTGCTTTTCCAGTAGCAAAAGTCGCGCGACTTCCATGGGTTGGTTCATTGACACCCAGAGAACCTGTTTCAACGACATTTACTCGAACATCCTCATACGGGATTCCCAAAGTTTCGGAGACCATAAGGGCCATCGATGCTCTGCTGCCTCCAATATCTGGTGTGCCTATTGATAAGGTAACTGTTCCGTCTTCTCCCAAAGCCATAGAAATAGATGTCTCTCCCCCATGGTTCATCCAAAATCCTGAAGCAATTCCTCTCCCCTGATTAGGGCCAAGCTCTACCTCTAAATTTGGATGTGATTTTGCAGCTTCAAGAGTTTCGATTAGGCCTATTTTTCTGAAGGTTGGTCCGAAACTTGATTTGGTGCCTTCTTTAGATCCGTTCAAAAGTCTCACCTCAATTGGGTCGAGGTTTAATTCACGGCACATTTCGTCCACAAGACTTTCTACTGCGAACGCTGCCATAGGAGACCCTGGCGCTCTGTATGCTGCTGACTTGGGACGGTTAGAGAGCACGTCGTAACCGATGTGGTGTACAGCAGGAAGTTGATAATTAGCAAATGCGCACTCCAGTGCCATGCCAGTCGGCGCCATTCCTGGGAACGCTCCGCCTTGCATCCGGAAAACTGCTGAAGCGGCTGTCATTTTCCCGTTTTTCTTCATGCCTATTTTAACGTCCATTGAAGCGGACGCAGTTGGACCAGTGGCACGCAAAACTTCTGATCGCGTCATAACTAATTTTACGGGCCGCCCACCTGCCTTTCTGGAAAGAGCTAGAGAAAGGGCTTCAGAAAAAATTGTAGTTTTTCCACCAAAGCCACCACCTATCTCTGATGGTGTAACCCGAAGCTGAGAGGCTTCCAGCCCAAGAACTGCTGTGCACATTTTTCTGATAAACCACTGACCTTGTGTGCAGATCCACATTTCACCTTTTCCATCTTGGCCAAGCTGACCAACGCAAGCATGTGGTTCAATATACCCCTGATGGGCGGCTTCTGTTTTATAGGTATTTTCCATGATGAGATCGGCATCAGAGAACCCTGTTTCGAGATCTCCATGGCCAAAGTTCATGTACGAAACAATATTAGACGGTGATCCTTCTGGTACAGTATGGTCTTGTGCTCCTTCCCTGATGACTGGTGCATCAGGCCTCATTGCTTCATCTACATCCGTTACGTGGGGTAGAATTTCATATTCAACTTCAATAAGCTTAATGGCGTCTTTTGCTACCAATGCAGACGTTGCAGCGATGGCAGCAACTGCATGCCCGTCATATAAAACTCTATCACCAGCAATCGTATTTTCTTGCAGGTAAAAATCTTCGCCTTTGAGGCCAGTAGGAAAATCAGCTCGTGTCACAAAAGCTTTTACACCCGACAAGGCTTCTGCTTTGGAGGTATCAATTTTAATGATGCGAGCATGTGCATGAGGGGATCTGAGCACAGCGGCGTGAAGCATGTTTGGCGCATTGAAGTCTGCTCCGTATTTTGCCCTCCCTGTTACTTTGTCTAGACCATCAGGTCGATTTGGACGAGTTCCGATGTAGTTATATTTATTAATGAGTTCATCTTTTGCCATTAGGATACTTCCCTCATTTCTTCTGCTGCATCTAGCACAGCTCTTATAATTTTATCATATCCGGTACATCGGCAAAGATTGCCAGCTAACCAATATCGCACTTGTTCTTCATTTGGGTCAGGATATTTTTCCAATAAATTTTTTGCTGCGACCAGGATACCTGGTGTGCAGATGCCGCACTGCAAAGCGGCATGCTCAACAAATTTTTTCTGAAGGGGGTGCAATGTGTCACCTTCCGCCATACCCTCAATTGTTTCGATACTCTTTCCGTCGGCTTCAACACCTAAAACCAGGCATGAGCAAACAAGACGGTCGTCAATTGTTACAGTGCAGGCGCCACAATCGCCTGTTCCGCAGCCTTCCTTGGTTCCAGTTAAATTAAGACGGTCGCGCAAAACGTCTAATAGAGTTTCCCGGGGATCACACAGAAATTCAGTTTCGTCGCCATTTACTTTGGCAGTCACATGAATATTACTCATCATTATTTTCCTTGGGCTCGATCATAAGCTTTTTTTGCAGTACGCACGGCTAGAACACCAGCGATGTCTGTTCTAAACTCTATCGTTCCTCTTTTATCATCAATTGGATTACATGCGTTCTCCGCCGCTTGGGCTAGTTTTTTGAACGCTGCTTTATCTAATTTAGTTCCGATTATAGCCTGAGCGCATTCATCAACTAACAGCACGGTGGGTGCTACAGCTCCCAATGCTACGCGTGCTTCAGTGATTATCTCATTATCCAAGCGTAAACTAACCGCGCAGCCTACAACTGCGATATCCATTTCTGTTCTTGGTATGAACCTTAAGTAAGCATCACCTGCATTCTTTCCTCTCGCTGGTATATGAACAGCTGAGATCAGTTCACCTTTTTTTAATGATGTTTTGCTCGGACCAGTGGGAATATTTTCGACTTTTTCTATTCTTTCGCCAGAGGGACCTATCACTGAAACAGTAGCCCCAGCGGCAATTTGAGCAGGTACACTATCTGCTGCAGGTGACCCATTGCATAGATTTCCAACTATCGTGGCTCTTCCTTGAATTTGCGTTGATCCAATTAAATCTGTGGCCTCCACCAAGCCTGGCCAAGCTTCCTTAAACTCTGCATGCTCTGACATCTCAGCGCCTGAAACGCCAATTCCTAAAGTCCAGCTACTATCTTTATTTTTGGTGATGTCTTTTACACCCTGAATTTTTTTTACGTCAATTAAGTCATCTGGGGTAATGATGTCGGAGCGCATTTGAACGAGCACATCTGTACCTCCAGCTAGAAAACGGGTTTTCCCTTTTGAACTAGCCGCTATGGCAGAGGCGTCTGAGAAACTTGAAGGCGTATGGTAATTCATAAAAAACTCTACTTTGAAAAGATATTTTTGGTTCGTGTGAAATCAGGCTAACTTAAAAAATTTATGCAATCAATTTTAATTGAACCCTCATTAATTTATTTTATTTTTTAATATTTATAGTTCTATAAAAATTTGTTCATCTTCAACTTTTAACTTATATGTTCTTAGGTCTTCGCAAGGTGGGTCTAGTACGACTTTACCAGTCTTAATATTAAATACTCCGAGATGCATAGGGCATTCTATTTCTTCGCCGTCAATTAAGCCATCTACGAGATGAATGTCTTCATGTGTACAAAGACCGTCAGTAGCATAAAACCCGTCTTCTAGATGATAAATGCAATATGTTAGATCATTGTGATCAAATCTGTATTGGTCTTCAAAATCAACATCTGAGGTATTGCAAACAAATGTCCAGTCCGCCATTGTCTATTTCGTCCTTGTTGTTTAAATTTTTGTTTGAGCTAATTTTATAAGAGTTAAATAGTAGGGTGGCAAAGAAAAATGGAAATACAAAAACCACAGATCGGGATTAATAGCACATCTGGTGATTGGTTTAAGATTAAAATTGATCGTAAAACCTTAAAAGAGCTTTCGAGGCGTAGTGATTTCGAAGGTTGGAAACATATAATCATTTATTTTGTGTCGTTGTTGGTATTAGGTTTGCTTTGTTATAGCTCTTGGGGTACCTGGTGGTTTATTCCAATATATCTTGCTTACTGCACTTGGTGGGGGGGTGCAGACGCCATATGGCATGAGTGTGGTCATAGAACAGCTTTCAAAACCCGTGGCTTAAATGACTTCTTCTATGAAATAGCAAGTTTCATGAATAACTTTGAGTCAGTACGTTTTCATTGGAGTCATTCACTTCATCACAGTTATACAGCATCGGTTGACCCTCACGATTTTGAGGTAGAGGGTAGCATTTTTTGGAAACCAAAAACATTGGTAGAGTTTTTAATTATTTTTGTACCAGG
This sequence comes from Paracoccaceae bacterium, assembly GCA_902606585.1. GTDB lineage: Bacteria > Pseudomonadota > Alphaproteobacteria > Rhodobacterales > Rhodobacteraceae > Salinivivens. The sequence continues at coordinate 31,168 of CACLGX010000001.1, forward strand.
ATTTGGACTTTTGAATTTGCACAAGTCATTACATTACGAAATTTTACAGCACGCGCTTGGTGTTAATACGCGCGTGATGCGTGAATGTATTCCACAGGATAAGCAAGCGTCTTGCGTAAGAAACTCCCGTATCTACGTTGGATTATGGATAGGAATTATTTTGCTTGCTGTAGCTATTGGTTCTTGGCTGCCAATATTACTACTTCTTGTTCCCAAGTTTTTTGCGACGCTGAATATCGTTTGGGGCATAACCCAACATGTTGGATTGAAAGAGGATGTAAATGATCACCGTTTGTCTACTCGGTCAGTGCGTTTAAACCCTATCTTTAGTTTTATTTACTGGAAAATGGAATATCATATTGAGCACCATATGTTTCCGATGGTTCCATCGCATAGGCTTCCTAAATTACATGAGGTTATTAAAGAGCAGCTTCCCAAGCCGAAGTCTCTTTACCATGCCTATAAAGAAATTATTCCAGCAGTTTTGAAACAAACTAAAGACCCCGACTATCATATTAGGGTTGAGTTACCTGATGCGGGGGCTCAAACAGTTAATTCTGTTTGATCGTAAAAGAAAACTGTTGGAAATTCTTACAGGGAGCTAAAAACATGCAAAAAAAATTGACTGTAAAAGATATATTAGGCTCCCGAGGGAAAAGGAAACTTACTGAAATTTACACCCATACGGTGTTAGAAGCTGAAGCGTGTGAGTCAGCTGGCATCGATATGATTATTACCTCTGAATTAAACGACTACGAGAGCATACGCTCAGCAGCACCAAATACATTTTTTACAGTTGGATTAAGTTATGGAACTCATTTAGATGAGCATTCAATTTTAAAGAGATCTTTCTACCTAATGAATAAGGGGGCTGATGCGATTTATTGTCCCCAGAGTACACGATTTATTAAAGCTATTGCAGATGAGGGAATTCCTGTAATAGGTCACTCTGGTTTTATACCATATAAATCAACACACTATGGTGGATTTAAGGCGGTTGGAAAGACTAATGTAGAAGCAAAAAAAATCCTTTCCGAAATAATCAAAATACAAGAAGTGGGAGCCTTTGCAGTGGAGTTAGAGATTGTTCCTTCAAAAGTGGCCACTGAAATATCGAAAGCAGTCGAAATCTTCCTCATTGGAATGGGAAGTGGTGTTGATTGTGATGCGCAATACTTATTTTCTGAGGACGTTTTGGGTTACAATAAGGGACATATTCCTAGACATGCAAAAGTTTACTCTGATTTTCACAAGGATTTTGACGCTTTGCAAAATAAGGCAGTTAAAGCATATTCTGAATTTGCAAATGAAGTTAGGGATTTAAAGTACCCCTCATCAGAACATGATATCAATATTGCTGGTGAAGAGCTCAATCAATTTTCTAATTTTATTAAAAACAGCAACTAGCTAAGTTTAACTATAAAATATCGCATATTTTTCCAGCTTTACCAAAAGTATGGGTTTTTACCGATAACTGTTGATAGTCATTTGGGGGAGTACCTGAGTTGGGGTCATAGTGTTGCAGATCATGATGGAATTAACGAATTCTACACAAATTATAAAAAGAAATGCATGAGTTTTTCAGAAGCGGAAAGTCAGTACTCGAAATTTTTCAATCTAGAAAAGAGATCACACGAAAGAATAATACCGATTTTAGAGGCGATTTTGGAAGATGGGAACTCTGAAGAAGCGGCCGTCAATATTCCAAACAACGGCTGTATAAATGATTTACCAGAAGATATAGTTGTTGAAGTTCCTGCAAAAGTAAACTCATCAGGAGTTCATGGAATTAGGCTCAATAATTATCCAAGGGCATTTTGCTCTCTTTTAAACAGTCAGGTTGGCTGTATTCGTATGACAACTGAAGCTGTTTTAAATCAGTCAAAGAGCGATGCTTATTTTGCACTACTTGTTGATCCAGTTGTAGACGATGCACGATCAGCTGAGAAGCTACTTGATACTATGATAGAGCTTCAGAATGACTATTTGGGATATCTTAATTAGCAATACCGATAAGTTTTATAAATTTATTGTTCAAATCGCTAATTTTGTAAAGGTTTAACTTCTATTTCACCTTCGGCATAAGATTGAATGGCTAATGCGGCTGCGTTTGCTGCCGCGGCAGTTGTGAAATAGGGTATTTTGTCAAATAGGGCTACTGACCTAATATCTCGGCTATCTCTGATAGACTGCACGCCTTCGGTAGTATTCATAACCAATGAAATCTCGTTATTTTTCATACGATCTACTATGTTGGGGCGACCTTCGTGAACTTTATTTACTGTGTCACAATTTATCCCATCTTTTTGAATAAATTCTGCTGTTCCTCTTGTAGCAACTAAATCAAAACCAATTTCTGTTAGAAGCCTGGCCGTTTCTAAAAGAAGTGGTGTTTTGTCATTATCTTTAATGGAGAAGAAAACTTTTCCAGATGTTGGAAGGTTCATTCCAGCACCAAGCTGAGCTTTTAAAAATGCTCTTGCAAAGTTTCTGTCCCATCCCATAACCTCACCGGTTGAACGCATTTCGGGACCTAATATTGTATCAACTCCGGGAAATCGTGCAAACGGCATGACGGCTTCTTTGACACTAAACCAGGGCATATTGGGGTCGGCTAGTGTCATAGGATCCGTTTTTGGTAATTTTTCGTGGAAACCAACCTGCTTGTAAGGTTCTCTTTCGGAGAAATCTGACAATTTTTCGCCGGCCATGAGCCGTGCTGCGATAGAAGCAATCGCACTGTCGGTTGCTTTAGCAACAAAAGGAACTGTTCTTGAAGCTCTAGGGTTTACTTCAATTAAATAAACCTCATCATCTTTTACGGCGAATTGTACATTCATTAGACCTACGACGTTTAGTCCAATTGCCAGAGCTTTGGTCTGCGCTTCTAGCTCTTCAATTACTTTTTGAGAAAGAGAGTAGGGAGGTAATGAACAAGCACTGTCTCCAGAATGCACACCTGCTTCTTCTATATGTTGCATTATCCCGGCTATATGCATATCTGTCCCATCACATAGGGCATCTACATCGCATTCTACGGCTCCAGAAAGATATCCGTCCAGTAGAACTGGACTTGAACCAGATACAACGACTGCATTATTAATGTACTTTTCAAGTTGGTCTTGGTTATGAACAATCTCCATGGCTCTGCCGCCGAGTACGTATGAAGGACGAATGACTAGCGGGAAACCAATTTGGTCAGCAATTTGCATGGCTTCGCTACCAGTTGATGCAATTCCATTGTTTGGTTGTTTAAGTTGGAGTTTATTCACTAACGCTTGGAAACGTTCCCTGTCTTCAGCTAGGTCAATAGCATCAGGTGATGTTCCCAGAATAGGAATACCTTGCTCTTCCAAAGCTTTTGCTAGCTTAAGTGGCGTCTGCCCTCCGAATTGGACTATTACGCCATGAAGAGTGCCGCTCCGCTGCTCTACATTAAGTATTTCCATAACATGCTCAAAGGTCAGCGGCTCGAAATATAGGCGGTCTGATGTATCGTAGTCTGTTGATACGGTCTCTGGATTGCAATTAACCATTATAGTTTCATAGCCAACGTCAGTAAGAGCAAAACATGCGTGACAACAGCAATAATCAAACTCTATCCCCTGGCCAATTCGGTTAGGCCCTCCACCAAGTATTACGACCTTCTTTTCTGCTGATGGTCGTGCTTCGCATTCTACATCACCGAGCATAGGAGCTTCATAGGTTGAATACATATATGGGGTTTGTGCCTCAAATTCTGCAGCACATGTATCAATTCTTTTAAAGACCGCAGTTACTCCAAGATCATAACGTTTTTTTCTAACATCTAATTCAGATGAACCAGTAATTTTAGCTAAGCGGGCGTCGGTAAACCCTAGCATTTTTAAATTTCTCAGATGTTCTGCTGAAGATGGCAACCCTGTTTTTCGGATGCTTTCTTCTGTATCAACAATTTCTCTAATGCGTTCAATAAACCAAGGATCATACATCGTAACGGCTTGAATATCATCGTTCCCAATCCCTAAGCGTATTGCCTGGGCGATCGTTAATATTCTATCGGGAGTTTGTTTGCTCAAAGCGTTTATGATTGACGAATTATCGTCAGAGCCTGGTATGTCTATTTCGTCGAAACCGGTAAGGCCTGTTTCCATGGATGCTAAGGCTTTTTGCAAACTTTCATGGAAAGTTCTACCAATTGACATCACTTCACCAACAGATTTCATAGCAGTTGTAAGGTAAGGTTCAGACCCCGGAAATTTTTCGAATGCAAATCTTGGAATTTTAGTTACGACGTAGTCAATTGTTGGCTCAAAAGAAGCAGGCGTTACTTTCGTTATATCGTTGTCTAACTCGTCCAAAGTATATCCAACGGCCAATTTTGCGGCAATTTTTGCAATGGGAAAGCCGGTTGCTTTTGAGGCAAGTGCTGAGGATCTAGAAACTCTTGGATTCATCTCAATCACGACCATCCGGCCATTTTTTGGGTTCACTGCCCACTGAACATTAGATCCGCCAGTTTCAACGCCAATTTCCCTTAAAACAGCGATTGAGCCGTTTCGCATTATTTGATATTCTTTATCGGTTAGCGTTAGCGCCGGTGCGACGGTAATTGAATCTCCTGTATGAACGCCCATAGGGTCAACGTTTTCGATTGCACAAACGATAATTGCATTGTCCGCTTTGTCACGAACAACTTCCATTTCAAACTCTTTCCAGCCAAGTAAGGATTCATCGATTAGAATTTGATTCACCGGCGATGCGTCCATTCCAGTTCGACAGAAGTGTTCATAGTCCGCCCGATTGTATGCCACGCCGCCTCCCGTACCACCTAACGTAAAAGCTGGTCTGATAATTGCGGGCAGCCCAATAACATCTAGTGAGTTTAGAGCAATTTGAACGCCTTCGTTTAGGTTCGCCGTTCCGTCTGGATTTTTTGGGGCAGTAACTATAGTAGCTTTTGGGTTTTCGAGCCTCAATCTATCCATGGCTTCGCGGAATAATTTTCTATCCTCAGCCATTTCTATAGCGTCGCGTTTTGCGCCAATCATCTCGACATTAAATTTGTCCAAAACGCCCATAGACTCTAACTCAAGTGCTGTATTAAGGCCTGTTTGACCACCCATGGTAGGCAGCAGAGCGTCGGGCCTCTCCTTTTCAATGATTTTGGCAACAACTTCTGCGGTAATAGGTTCGATATAAGTAGCATCGGCTAATTCTGGGTCTGTCATTATTGTAGCCGGATTAGAGTTAACAAGTATTACCCGATAACCCTCTTCTCTAAGTGCCTTGCATGCTTGCGCTCCAGAATAATCAAATTCACAGGCTTGCCCAATTACAATAGGGCCGGCACCAATAATCATTATAGATTTGATATCTGTTCTCTTAGGCATTCTTCTTTTTCTAGATCTTAGCAATATTGTTAGATCATGCTTGAGCAAATTGTCATGCGTTATAGTGGACATTACCACCGGTGCAAGAGGTATCGTAAATTTTCGAAAAATATCCGGTTTCAGACCTGTAATATAGTTACAAGCAAGGCTATAAGTTTATGGTAACACTGAAGGCATAAATTTTGAAAATCCATTTTGATACAGCGCCAAAGACGAGCCTCCATTGGTTTAAAAATCCTCTGAAAATTATTAAGTCATATCAGTTTGCTGAAGTCAGGATAGCTTTAGAAGAGCTTCAAAAATATTTGGATGATGGATATTGGATAGCGGGACTAGCTTCCTATGAGTTATCATATGCTCTGGAGCCAAAACTTTCCTGCTTATCTCATTCAAGCCAGGCCATTCCTCTCATTCAATTTGGTGTTTTCGATGGGCCAAGTAGTTTAAATTTAGCAAACTCTTCTTACTCAATATCTTCGTTTGTTTCAGACTGGGATGAAACGCATTATAAAGATGCCTTTGACCAAGTTTTAGCTTACATTGAGGCAGGCGATATTTATCAGGCTAATCTAACATTTAGTCTGTTTGCTGATTTCGAAGGCGACCCCTGGACCTTCTATAAAGATCTACAAAAAAAACAAAAAGTTAAACATGGCGCTTTTGTTGACTTGGATAGTGAAACATCCATTCTTTCGCGATCTCCAGAATTATTTTTTAAAACTGATAGTGATATGAATATTTCCACTAGGCCTATGAAGGGTACACAGCCACGCGATCTAGATGCTGAAAAAGATAAACAAAATTTAAATTTCCTAAAAAATGATATTAAAAATCGTGCTGAAAATCTTATGATAGTGGATTTGTTGCGGAATGATATTTCGAGAATAAGCAAGGTTGGAACGGTTAAGGTGCCAGAGCTATATCGAGTAGAGACTTATGAAACTGTTCACCAGATGACTTCTTTAATCATTGGTGAAATGAATAAAAAAACAACAATTGCCGAGTTGTTTGCAGCACTCTTCCCTTGTGGCTCAATAACAGGTGCTCCAAAAATCCGGGCAATGGAAATAATACACGAGTTGGAACGAAGACCTCGCGATATCTATTGTGGCACGATTGGGTGGATGGCTCCTGATGGAAGCTCTGAGTTCAACGTAGCTATCCGAACTTTATTGATGCAAAATGGAAAAGCAGTATTGAATGTTGGCGGTGGAGTTGTTTTTGATAGCACTTCGAATTCTGAGTACGAGGAAGCACTTTGGAAATCCCGATTTACCCAAATAGCCGAGAAGACCTAGAGCTGATTGAAACTTTCCTGTGGGATCCGGAGAAGGGCGCACCGGATATTGATTTGCATTTAGAGCGAATGTGTAAGTCTGCTGCAAACCTAAAATTTAAATTTGAATTAATTAAAATTAAGGAAAAGATACTCAAAATTAAGTCGCAAAGCCGTCTTCGATGTCGACTGACATTGCGTTTTGATGGTAAAATTAATCTTAAAAATGCACCTCTAAGTCCCAATTCCAAAACTTGGAACTTGGGTCTTTCGGAGTCAATTTTGAGTTCTTCCGACCCTTGGTTACTGCACAAAAGCTCTAACCGCGGTTTGTATGATTCCGAAAGGGCAAATTTGCCTGATGGAATAGATGAATTTATTTATCTCAATGAACGTAATGAAGTATGTGAAGGAACCATAACAAATATATTTGTCAAAATAGCCGGCCAGTGGTTAACCCCACCACTTTCAAGTGGATGTTTGCCTGGGGTGCTAAGAAGAAAAAAAATTGAAGATGCCAGCTGCAAAGTCAAAATTATAACTTTTTCTGACCTTAAAGACGCTGAAAAAATAACAGTTGGAAACGCTCTCCGTGGTGAAATTGAGGCTGTTTTGAGCCACTAGACTTGACATCTGACTAACAAAGAGTTGTATCGCGACTAAAAAACTCGCTGTGGAATATTAATTATGCATTCTTATCGTAGTCACACATGTGCTGATTTAAATAAAACAAACGTTGGAAGCGACGTTCGATTATCTGGTTGGGTTCATAGAATACGAGATCACGGAGGAGTGCTATTTGTAGACTTAAGAGACCATTACGGTATTACCCAAGTATTATGTGATCCAGATAGCCCGGTTTTCTCAGAAATGGAGAAAGTTCGGTCTGAGTGGTGCATAAGAATTGATGGCAATGTTAAGGCTAGAGACGAAAGTTTGGTTAATAAAAAAATCCCAACTGGGGAAATCGAAGTATTTGTACGTGACTTGGAGGTTCTGGGAGCCTCTGAAGAGCTACCTCTAATTGTTTTCGGTGATCAAGAATATCCGGAAGAGACCCGCTTAAAGTATAGGTATTTGGACCTACGACGGGAAGTTATGCAGCAAAACATGACATTAAGGTCTGATGTCATTGCATCCATTCGGAAAAGAATGTGGAATTTGAATTTTAGAGAATATCAAACACCGATCATAACAGCTTCAAGTCCAGAGGGCGCGCGAGATTTTTTAGTACCGTCTAGGCTTCATCCTGGTAAATTTTATGCACTTCCTCAAGCCCCGCAGCAGTTTAAGCAGCTGATAATGGTTTCTGGGTTTGATAAATATTTTCAAATTGCTCCCTGTTTTAGAGATGAAGATCCGCGTGCAGATCGCTCTCCAACGGATTTTTATCAGCTTGATGTGGAAATGAGTTTTGTTACCCAGCAAGATGTATTTGATACAATCTCTCCTGTGATAGCTGGAGTTTTTGAAGAATTTGGTTCTAGTCGCAAAATAGATAATCCCGCCGAGTGGCCTCAGATTAGCTATGAAGATTCTGCGAAGTGGTATGGAACTGATAAGCCTGACTTGAGAAATCCGCTGAAAATGCAAGTTGTATCTGAGCATTTTAGAGGCTCTGGTTTTGCTATATTTGCAAATTTATTAGAGCAAGAAGGTACAGAAATTAGAGCCATTCCTGCACCTACTGGCGGCAGTAGAAAGTTCTGTGACAGAATGAACGCCTTTGCTCAAAAAGAAGGTCTTCCCGGAATGGGTTATATATTCTGGCGAGACAATGGTGATGGGATGGAGGCTGCGGGACCGCTCGCAAAAAACATTGGTCCTGCTAGAACAGAAGCCTTACGTGACCAGCTAGGCCTCGGGACAGGAGATGCCGCTTTCTTTTTAGGCGGTAAGCCTAAAAATTTCGAAAAAGTTGCCGGCAAAGCCAGAGACGTAATTGGTGATGAGCTCAATCTGACAGATCATCATCGCTTTGCCTTTGCATGGATTGTTGATTTTCCAATTTATGAAAAAGACGAAGAAACCGGCAGAATAGATTTTGAGCACAATCCGTTTTCAATGCCTCAAGGTGGGATGGAGGCGCTAGAAGCTGATCCTTTGCAGGTAAAAGGTTTTCAATATGATTTGGCATGCAATGGTTATGAATTGGTATCTGGAGCTATCAGAAATCATCGGCCTGAGATTATGTTCAAGGCATTTGAAATTGCTGGCTATGATGAAAATGAAGTTAAAAATAGGTTTGGCGGAATGGTAAATGCTTTTCAGTATGGGGCGCCACCTCATGGTGGTTGTGCTGCAGGAATTGATAGGATTGTCATGCTGTTAGCAGATCAGCAAAATATTAGAGAAGTTATTATGTTTCCAATGAATCAGAGAGCTGAAGATTTAATGATGGAAGCTCCTAGCGAACCATTGCCGGATCAATTAATGGAATTAAACTTGCGAGTAATTCCGCAAGAATAATTGGAGCTTAAAATGATTGGTAGATTAAATCACGTTGCTATAGCTGTTCCTGATTTAATGGAAGCAGCTGCTCAATATAAACAAATGTTGGGGGCATCTGTTGGTGAACCTCAAGAAGAGCCAGATCATGGCGTGAAGGTTATATTTATCGAACTTCCAAATACTAAAATTGAGTTATTACACCCGTTGGGTGAAAACAGTCCTATCAATGCTTTTTTGGAGAAAAACCCTTCTGGTGGGATACATCACGTATGCTATGAGGTTCAGGATATTATTAAAGCAAGAGATCATTTAAGCTCTGAGGGCGCGCGTATTTTGGGTTCTGGCGAACCGAAAATTGGTGCTCATGGCAAGCCTGTTTTGTTTTTGCACCCTAAAGATTTTACTGGAACACTCATAGAATTAGAGCAGGTTTAACTTTATATGGGCATTACTTCTGCTTTAGTTCTTTTTTTTGTTATCTGGTTTTTGGTTTTCTTGGTTGTCATTCCCATCAGACTTGAAACGCAAGGTGATGTTGGAGAAGTTGAACCTGGAACTCACGCTGGAGCACCTGCGAACCACAAATTAAAAAAGAAAGCCTGGATAACAACTGGTATATCTGCAGTTATTTGGGTTATTATTGCTTCTATTATTTTATCAGGAAACCTTACAATTCACGATATAGATATTTTTAATCGGATGAGCGTGCACTGATTCAAATTCTTTACGGCTCACCACTAAAATCAATCCCAAGTCACAATTTCTGAGAGGTTAGGTCGTGGCCGCTCAGATGGAGTAACTGTTTCGGTTCCAAAGTAAATTATTCCAGCAACTCGCTCGTTTGCTCTTAGTCCGAAAGTTTCTGCTACAAACTTTTTGTCGTGGGATAACCATCCCGTTAGCCAATTAGCTCCCCAGCCAGCGGCAAGCCCAGCATTAACAAGGCTTAGGCAAACAGCACCTGCAGAGTATGTTTGCTCAATTTCTGGTATCTTTTCCGAGGGCTTTTGCACTTCGATAACAATCACACCTAACTCACCATCTTCAAATTGTTTTACTGCTTTTGCCGTAACGGTTTCATCACAATTGATTGAATCACAGTATTTTTTTGCGTAGACAGCAATTTTTTCTAACGCTGGTTTCTTTAAAACTTTAAGTCTCCAAGGTTCCAATTTACCATGATCAGGTACACGAGTACCGGCTTCTAAGATTACAGTTAATTCGTCCTTTGATGGGGCTGGGCCAGTTAGTGTTTTGGCTGGTCTAGAACGGCGATTTAATAAAAAGTCTAAAGCTGCGTCGTTTCGTAAGGTCATTTAAATTGTCCAAAAAATTTTAGTAATACTGATGTAAACAATAATTTACTTTTGATCTCAAGATGCGAGTTCATTTGTAATTCTTACCAGTTCTGAAGATATGCCAGGCTCTGACATAGCATGCCCCGCTTGAGGCACTATCTTGATTTTGGCACTTGACCATTTTTCAAACAAATTGAAAGCACTGGTTGGCGGGCAAATCATATCAAACCTTCCCTGCACAATGTTACCAGGAATATTTTCTATTTTATCCATATTGTTCAAAATCGCATCTTTATCCTCTAAAAACCCATTGTTTATAAAGTAATGATTTTCAAGGCGTGCAAAGGTCCTTGCATAATCCGCTGGCGCACGGGCTGAGATTCCATCAGAAGCAATAGAGGCAAGGGCGTTTTCCCAAGATGACCAATACTGACCAAACTCCATTTCTTCTCTGAGATTTCCTGAGAATAGTCTTTTGTTATATGCTTTTATGAGATCTGTCTGTTCATCGGTTGGTATTGGATCTTTAAATTTTTTCCAAACATCAGGCCAAAATTGCCCAGCGCCCCCACCATAAAACCACTGCAATTCTGGCTTCGTCATTAAAAAAACTCCACGAAGCAAAAGGTTGTTAACGCGTTTTGGAAATTTCTGGGCATATATTAATGCAAGCGTGGCTCCCCAACTTCCACCAAATACTAACCAATCTGATACCTCGAATTTTTTTCGGATCATTTCTATATCCGCTACTAGATTCCAGGTTGTATTGTTTTTGATTGATGCTTGTGGTTTAGAACGTCCACATCCGCGTTGATCAAAGAGAATGATATGATACTTACTAGGGTCAAAATACCTCCTCATAACGGGGCTGCAACCACCTCCGGGTCCACCGTGCAATACGATTACAGATTTACCTTTAGGGTTACCGCATCTTTCAACGTAAATTTCGTGGCCACCGCCGACCTCCAACATCGTGCTGTCGAAGGGATCGATTGATGGAAATAAAAATTGAGCTGCGCGTTTTTGACCAGAGAATTTATCCATATTTAGATTATATGGTATTTATGTGGTAAATGACCAGACGGAGTGTCCGATGAAAGCTGTTATTGATACAATAGACCCTAAAGAAGTAGCAAAATTTGAGGCCATGGCTGATGAATGGTGGGACCCTGATGGAAAATTTAAGCCTTTGCATATGCTCAACCCATGTAGGCTTGATTATATTACACGCCAAATAGCTTTAGAATTTGACCGCGATGTTAAGGGCAAGGAGCCTTTCAAAGGTTTGAAGATATTAGATATCGGCTGTGGTGGAGGTCTTCTCTGTGAGCCGATGGCGCGCTTAGGTGCTTCGGTAATTGGGGTAGATGCAGCCGAACGGAATATACCTGTTGCGAAAGCGCATGCAAATCGTTCCAGCCTTTCGATTGATTACAGAGTCGGAACAGCAGAGGAGTTAGTGGAAAGTGGCAATAAGTTTGACGTAGTTCTTAATATGGAAGTTGTAGAACATGTAGCTGATCCGCTTTCCTATCTAACGGCATGCCGGCAACTTTTAGTAAAAGGTGGACTGATGATTTGTTCCACAATTAATCGTAACCCCAAGAGTTTTGCCATGGCGATTGTTGGAGCTGAATATGTCATGCGGTGGCTTCCAAAAGGGACTCACGAATGGTCAAAATTCATAAAGCCAGATGAACTCTATCAACTTATTTCAAAATCTGGTCTTACGCCTGTTGATAAAAAGGGATTCGTTTTTAATCCTATAAAGTGGTCTTGGGCTTTATCTGATAGAGACCTGAGCGTAAATTATGTAACTGCAAGTTTAAACGAAGGAGAAAAATAGTCGGTTTTAAATTAGTCGAAAAGAAGCATATAACCGGCTCCCCTGACCGTTTGAAGGTATCTTGGTTGGCTAGGATTAACTTCTATTTTCCTGCGCAATCTTGTTATTTGTACATCGATTGCGCGATCCTGCGCTGAACTAACATTTCTTCCTAAAGATGTTACTAAATCTGCGCGTGATATAGGTTCACCTAATGCAGAGGTGAAGATTTTCATCAGTTGACTTTCTTTAGTTGTCAAACGTACTTGGTTTTCGCCTTCCCAAAGTTCATTGCGTGCAACATCATAATTCAAATTGCCAAAATTCAAAGTTTTTGGCATCATTTGATCTTCTTTCAAATCGGGCATTCGGCGTAGAATTGCGTTTATACGCAGGAGTAACTCTTTAGGTTCGAAGGGTTTAGGAAGATAATCATCTGCGCCAGCTTCTAACCCTTTTATTCTATCCTCGGTTTCCCCTCTAGCTGTAAGTAATAAAATTGGTGTTTTATTTTGTAATTTTCTAAGTTCAGCGGTAAATGAAATACCATCTTGACCGGGCATCATTACGTCGAGAATGATCAAGTCAAATTCTATCGCAGATAAAAGCGTTCTGGCTTGTTCGGCATCTTCAGCAGTAGATACTAAATAATCACTTTGGATGAGAAATTGCTGTAAAAGAGAACGAATTCGCTCATCATCATCTATAATTAAAAGATGCGGATCCATGTTGTTAACCCTCTTTTCTTAATTTTGAGTAAATTCTATTAAGTTCTGGATCCATCATCGCTTCTAGAACTGTTTTAAAGCCCGAAACAGCGTTGGGGCCAGCATTTTTGAAAGCTTTTCGCATCCGATCACTTTGTGCTGATGATAGACGTTCATGGAGTTCACGTCCTTGATTGGTCAAGTAAAGATGCCGTTCTCTTTTGTCTTGAGTGCCAACTTTCACCTCAACAAGTGTGTCATTAACTAAGGTTCTTAAGACTCTGTTTAATGACTGCTTTGTCACTCCTAATATACTCAGTAAATTATTAACAGTTGTTCCTGGTGATCCATTTATGAAGTGAACAGCTCGGTGATGAGCACGGCCATAACCGTATTCTTCCAAGATTCTGTCTGGGTCAGCGGTAAAGCCGCGATATGCAAAAAACATTGCTTCAATACCGTGCCGCAATTGGTTGTCTGTGAGGTAAAGAAGTGACTCGCCAGTGATGTTACTTGAGTTGGTCATATTGAATCTCCAAAGATGCTTCATAATAAGTCAGTCTTATTGACATTGTAAGTATCAAATGTTAGCCAATCTGACATTTTACGAAATTTTATGTCCGTTTCGGCCTTAATTTTGTAATTTTTGAAAACAGTGTGCAATTTGAAAGGGTTTACTATGTCAGGTAGCTACGATGATAGGGATGGTAAAATTTGGTTAGATGGAAACTTCATTGATTGGAGAGACGCCAATGTTCATGTTCTTACGCATGCCATGCATTATGCAAGTTCTGTATTTGAAGGTGAACGTGCTTATAGTGGTAAAATATTTAAAAGCCTGGAGCATTCTGAAAGATTTAAGAAATCAGCCAATTTAATTGATTTTGAAATACCTTACTCTGTCGAAGAAATAGAAAAGGCTAAATATCAAGCGTTAGAAGAAAACGGTCTTATGGATGCTTACGTAAGAGCTTTTGCCTGGCGCGGCGCGGGCGAGGATATGGGAGTTGCTTCATCAAAAAATCCTGTTCAAGTTGCTGTGGCCGTTTGGTCTTGGGGAAATTACTACGGAGATGCGAAATTTAAAGGAGCAAAACTAGATATTGCGAAGTGGAGAAGACCTGATCCAGCTACAGCTCCATCGCAGGCAAAGGCTGCTGGTCTTTATATGATTGCAACTATGTCCAAACATTCAGCCGAAGACAAGGGTTGTTCAGACGCTATGATGTTCGATTATAGGGGCTATGTTGCTGAGGCAACAGGGGCCAACATATTTTTTGTAAAAGATGGGGCCGTGCATACTCCCACCCCTGACACATTTTTAAATGGGATCACCCGCCAAACAGTAATTGATCTTTTAAAGGAAAAAGGCATTTCAGTAAGTGAAAGGCATATCATGCCTGAAGAATTAGAAAGTTTTGAACAGTGTTGGCTTACGGGTACGGCTGCCGAAGTGACACCTGTTGGTCAGATTGGTGATTATACATTTGAAGTAGGTACGCTTACTAAAGACATATCGGATGCTTACGACAAATTGGTTAGATCTTAAAGGATCCCTAGAAGTTGTAACTTACGCCTACGTTAAGGGCGTTTGTTAAAAGTTTAGTATTTAAAGTGCCGCCATTTCTTAGTGAAACTTTGTTGTCTGACCCTGTAAATTGATATTCGGTGAAAATTGAAAAATCCTCATTTAACTTGCGTGATAAGCCTACAGCTAATCTCACAGCGGGCCCGGTATACTGATATTCAAATGTGTGCAGACCTCCTGAAGGTAGAGCATCTACGTGCGGCATAGCGATACCTAGCCCTACGAGAGAGTAGGTTTTAAACTCACCTAATTCCCAACGTCTATTTATATTGAAAGTTATAATATTGTGGCCATCTGTGAATTCTAGCCGATCAAATCCAGCGTTTTCTAAAGCGTTACTGGGTGCGTAAGCTTTTGTGTGTGTAAATTCTGCTCCATACCCCAACTTATCATTTCGCCAAAAAGTTGTTCGGATACCGTAATAGATTGGGGCATCGAAAGATTTTCCCTCCCATCCAAGTAATTCACTATATTGGGCCCCAGAAGTGCTATGCTTGCCAGTTATTCGGCTATGCGGTGAAGACTGAACACCTCCATAAACAGCTATTTTTATAGATTGCGCATTAACGTTTTGGGCCGGTAAAAAAATCGACAAAAATAAAAAACTGCAAATAAGTCGGGCCATTTTTAAACCTTTATCAAATAATCCCGGTAGATCAAAGCAGTTGGTTTCAGAGTTTTTTAAAAAAAATGCCGCGACACATTACCGCTTAACGAAATAAATCTCAAGCTATGCTGTTTGAAAGCTGGACTAAAGTTGCATGTAGGGCTACATAACCGATCATAATTGAGAATCCATTGAAAGTATTAATGGGTCCGGGATCGCCACGTAAGTTTTTTGGAGCTAGTTAATGTCACTGTATGAAGAAAAAGGTACTCGCAGAGACTTTCTGTTTTATGCAACTGGAGGGACAGCCGCTGTAGGAGCTGGAGCAGCTGTTTGGCCGCTAATTAATCAAATGAACCCTTCCGCAGACGTCAAAGCGCTGGCATCAATTAGGGTGGACATATCTGAGATTGAGCCTGGTACTCAACTTACCGTGAAATGGCTGGGGAAGCCTGTTTTTATTCGTCGTAGAACTGAAACAGAAATAGAAGAAGCTCAAAGTGTTAACTTAGACGAGCTGCTCGATAATACCGCCCGAAACGATAACATTGCGGAAGCATCTGCTGACGATCAGAACAGAAGTTTAGATGAAAACGGTGAATGGCTAGTGATGATGGGTGTTTGTACTCACCTAGGTTGTGTCCCTCTAGGAGACGGTGCGGGTGAGTTTAATGGTTGGTTTTGTCCATGTCACGGATCTCATTACGACACATCAGGACGAATTAGAAAAGGTCCAGCACCTGAAAACCTGGCGGTACCCAAAGCCGTCTTTGTTGATGATACTACTATCAAATTAGGATAAGGATTTAAAGCAATGGCAGGAATACCTCACGACCACTATGAACCTGGATCAAAGGGTGAAAAATGGTTGCATAGAAGATTACCGATAGTCGGTTTGCTTTATGACACTATAATGCTCCCAACTCCAAAAAATTTGAATTGGATGTGGATTTGGGGTGCGGTTCTTACATTTTGCTTGGCTTTGCAGATCATAACAGGCATCGTGCTTGCGATGCATTATACGCCTCACGTAGATCAGGCTTTTGCTAGCGTCGAACACATTATGAGAAATGTTAATGGCGGACATATGCTCCGCTACCTCCATGCTAACGGTGCATCTCTGTTTTTTATTGCCGTGTATGCTCATATTTTTCGAGGCCTTTATTATGGATCTTACAAAGAACCTAGAGAAGTTACTTGGATCATCGGAATGCTAATTTATGTTCTAATGATGGCGACAGCGTTTATGGGCTATGTATTACCTTGGGGACAAATGTCATTTTGGGGTGCAACAGTCATAACCGGTCTATTCGGAGCGGTACCATTTATTGGGGATGCACTTCAAACGCTATTACTAGGTGGTCCAGCGGTTGATAATGCGACCCTAAACCGATTTTTTAGCTTACATTACTTACTGCCCTTCTTGATAGCTGGATTGGTGATTGTACATATTTGGGCGTTTCATACTACTGGAAATAATAATCCAACGGGTGTGGAAGTACGAAGAGGGTCCAAAGAGGAGGCGGAAAAAGACACAGTTCCATTTTGGCCTTATTACATAATAAAAGATGTATTTGCTTTAGCAGTTATTATGGTTATTTTCTTTGCAGTTGTTGGCTTTATGCCAAACTATCTTGGACACCCTGATAATTATATTGAGGCTAACCCTCTAGCTACCCCAGCTCATATTGTTCCTGAATGGTATTTTCTACCCTTTTACGCAATCCTACGCGCCTTCACCGCTGATGTTTGGGTGGTTCAGATTGTGAGTTTTTTAACAGGTGGAATTATCGACGCTAAGTTTTTCGGCGTTTTAGCAATGTTTGGAGCAATTCTTGTGATGGCAATAGCTCCTTGGCTTGATACTTCTTCTGTTCGGTCAGCCCGGTATAGACCGATGTTGAAGCTTTGGTTTGCTATATTGGTAATCGACTTCATTCTTCTTATGTGGTTAGGAGCAATGCCAGCTGAGGAGCCATATGCTTCGCTGTCACTGATCGCATCAGCCTACTGGTTTGCTTATTTTCTAGTTATTCTTCCGCTGCTGGGCGTGCTTGAGAAGCCCCTTCCGCAACCGATGACAATTGAAGAAGATTTCAACAAAAAGCACCCTCCTAAAGAAGCTATTGTGAGCTCCTCTCCAACCGAATTACCTGCTGAATGAGCCAAGGATGATCAATAGTATGTTTGTAGGAAAATCAATTCTAAACTTTTTTGTTGTATTCTTTTTGACAGCAGCATCTTCTTTTGCTGCTGGTGGTGGCAATAATTATGTTAAAGATTACAAGTTTTCATTCGAAGGCCCATTTGGGTCCTTTGATCAAAATCAGTTGCAAAGGGGTCTGAAGGTATACACGGAAATATGCTCCGCATGCCATGGTTTGAAGTATGTTCCAATCCGCACTCTAGGGGACGAAGGCGGTCTAGGATATTCTGAAGACCAAGTTCGAGCCTATGCAGAGAACTACGAAATCTTTGACCCAGAACTTGATGATTATCGTCCTGCAAAGCCAACAGACCATTTTCCAGAAATTGTTGATGCAGGCGCTCCTGATCTTTCTCTCATGGCAAAAGCTCGGGCTGGATTTCATGGTCCTATGGGTACGGGTATAAATCAATTTGTGAAGGGAATTGGTGGGGCTGAATATATAGCGTCACTACTAGCTGGCTACACCGGAGAAGAAAAAGAAGAATTTGGTACGGTATTTTATGAAAACACTGCTTATCCTGGTCGTTGGATAGCAATGGCACCACCACTATACGGTGAAGATGTAGACTTTGACGATGGGCACTCGAATGAGCTGAAATATGAGGCTATGGATGTAGCGGCATTTCTAACGTGGGCTGCTGAGCCAAAAATGATGGCTAGAAAGCATGTTGGTCTTCGCGCCGTTTTATTTTTAATTCTATTATCTGCATTGCTTTATGCCACGAATAAAACGCTGTGGGCTCCGATAAAAAAGCGAGCCGCTTAGATTTTGTGAGATCTCGGCGAAACTATCTTGAAATTAGTCATTATCGGACAGTCCAGCGCCGGCTCCAGTAAGCCTGCTTTCATCTGTAGCAGGTGCGTAAGTTTTATGAGCACGTTCGTTTAATATTTTGAATTGTGTTTCACTAAGACAGGCACGAAATGATATTGTTTGCTTTACTCCATCAATAATAAGCTCCCGCCCATTCCACTCATAGCTATCCAATTTTACCTTGGTATCAGGTTGCACGTAGACTGAAGCCGCTAAATCAAAAATGTTATTTAGTTTGTTACTGCTGGGCTGATCTATTTTCTTACAATAATCTATCCAAAAAGAGTTATCTTTTAAGCGATCAATCCAGGTGTCAAGCTTATTTACTCCACAAGACATAAACCAAGCCCCACAAGCGGCAGCATCTTCTGCAATTCCCCAAGGTAAACCCGAACCCACCGCAGCCTTGTTAAGAAGAGCTTCATATTCATTTAGAGAAAGTTCAATTCCCTTTTTCAAGGTGCCCAAATCCAATTCTCTGGATCACTTCCAGAGGATAATTCATCTGGAAACGGCGCGCCTTTAAACATGTTAATCCTTACCCACCGGTCAGAGCGAGGATCAAAATGACAAGCGCCAAAAAATGATAACTTTGCTCTCAACATATCAATTGGTAACATCGAACTGTCTATTGTGTTGTCTCGAATTTCCGAAAATGGCAGTTCACAACAAGTAAGACAGCGTCTTATTATATGTCTATGTTTCGGATATGTCCTTAAAAAATCTGCTAAAGTGGTGTTTGGTTCAAGTACACATAGATCTTTATATGCTCTGGCTACATCTCGACCTGGCTGAAGCGCTTGTTCATAATCGTTTAATTCTGGCATCTCATAGCGTTCTCCTAGGCGCGGCTCTAATTTTTCTTCTGAAGTATACCATGCCCAAGCATCACAATTGGGATTTGCCCAATCAATTTCTAAAGCCCAGCCATAATTTTGTTCAATGGTCGACTTTGCATTTGCAATAGTCACATTGCCATTTATCGCGAATAATTTTGCCTCGTCACAAGACATTTCATCGCCAAAAGTATCTACTAGATGTCCATAAGGTTCGAGAATAAGAGAGTTTAACATCTCTTGGCCCTCTATACTTAGCTCAACCTCTGACCAGTCACACAAAAGTTTCCAAGGGGATCCTATACTAAAACTGAAGTTTTCTAATTTAGTCTCTAGTTTTTCAATATCTTCCTCAAGCGCCAGATTTTTTTCAATTTGTATAGGGTGTTCTGACTGCCAAGCTTTTAAATGTGGTTTTAATCTTGTTACTAGTTCTTTGAATTTTGATATTTCAGTTTGTGTCGCAGTTTTTAAATTTTTTACTGTCGCGATAGCGTTTTCTTTTGCTTCAAACCAATTATGAATTAATCTAGGATGGTTCACTAAAAATGGAGCCATTCCAAGACCTGTTGAGTTACCAACTCCAAACGAACGCCTTATAGCGTTATCCAACTTTACCGCACAGTCCGGATTTTTTATTTTTGCCAAGTGCTCAATTAAATCCATTACAAATGTTCGTATTAAATACACAGTCATCATTTCTAATTGGAACGGAGAATTCGCTTCTTCCCTATTTTCGACAACTCGACGGTCAGCCGAACCGAACTTTCCTGATCCATATACCGCTGTTGTACGCATCAAATACCCAACATCTCTGACGCGGTCTAAGTCGGGCTGGTTGCCATTTGAAAGACAGTCTAAAACATAATCCCAAAGTCTAACGGAGCGGTTTGCTCGCGACAGGCATAATTCATTTTGCGTTAGCCGACCCTGCTCTTGGTAAGGCACATGCTTTTCTAGTCTTTCTAGGTCATTAAGCGTAGGCCTTCCATCATAAAGAGTAAATGTAGCGTCCCAAGCTGAGGCAATGACGCGATCACTACGCATTTCATCAGGTAAATCATGAGAAAAGCATATCAGAGTATAATCGCGTAAAGGTGTGCTGAGCCTGTAGAGTGCTCTGCCTACACCATTAGCCTTTATTTCAAACAGATCTCTGTTAAACTCCCAGTTTTCTTTCGCAGCTCTTCTTAAAAACTGCCTTAAAAAAGAAAGCCTAGATTGATGCATTGAGCCCATACGATCCAAGCGCATAACTTTCTCAGCGGACCTTTTAAGATCGGAAATTTCCACAATGCGATTAATCGGACTAACTCCTCAGTTTAAAATTTTGTTAGAAATTAATAATAAACTGTGTTTTTTGATTTTCCAAGATCGGTTGATATTATAGTTACGTCAAAAAGAAGAAAACTCAATGCTACAAGTATATATTTCTTTAAACAAAATATGCCTTAGTTCTAACAAAAGTTCTTGGTGTTAAAATTGGGAAGTTTATTTGAGTGGCATACCGAAGCTCGTTACTCAACTTCACACTTAAAGCCATGCAATTTTTCAGAGGCTATATCTGCAGATTTGGCAATAGGAATTTTTATTAAAAAGGTTTCTGAAGGCAAGTGCCCACTTATCTCAGATTTTGATGAGGTAAAAACTGACGACTCAAAGATTATAGGCGTTTTTAGAACTAAAACTGGTGGGACATCGAAAGAACCTAAATTTGTTTTGAGAACTGCCCGGAGCTGGATTAGCTCATTTGAAATTATCAATTCATTACAAAAAGAAAAAGAAAACTATCTGGTATTTGGTGATTTAACGCATTCGTTAGCACTATACGGAATGCTTGAGGCTTTACACTCAGGTCACAACGTCCACCACATTCAGAAACTGAGATCTAAAAGTGAATTAAAGGCATCGGTTAAATTTGAGCCAACTTTTGTCTATATTACGCCTACACAGATAAGATTTATTTATTCTTTTTTTATAACTCTACCAAGTACTTTAAATATATTTATTGGGGGAGGGCGCTTAAATTCTGAAACTAAAGAGATGGCCAAACAAATTTTTCCCAATGCGACTGTGCATTTGTTTTACGGATCCAGTGAAACAAGTTTTATAACGATTTCAGATGAGTTTACTCCTGTTGGCTCAGTGGGAAAAGCTTTTCCAAATGTTGAGATCAAATTAGAAAAAAAGGGATCCAACAAAAACCGTATATGGGTGAAATCGGATTACCTATTTTTGGAATATGCTGAAGGATCTAACAAAAATTTAGTTTGGCAAGATGATTGGTTAACTATTGGTGAATATGGAAAGATAGATGGAGACGGATATTTATTCCTGCTTAGTGAAGATAGTTCACGAATAACGATCGCTGATAAAACTATGGAAACTTACGAAATTGAAGACAAACTTAAGACGGCTGAGAATGTAATAGATGCTGCTGTTTGGAAAATTGAAAATAAATTAAGTGACTATCGAATAGTAGCCGCAGTAGCAACAAATGGCGAAGTTCACTCCGACAAGCTTTACGATACCTTGAAAGAGATAAACAAAATATTCAAACCTAAAAAAATTTATAAGATTAGTTCAAATGAGTGGCCCTTACTTCCTTCCGGCAAGACAAATCTTAGAGCTTTGAAAAGTCAAAACCATGAGCAGTGAACGCGTTTTTATAATTGCGGGCAAGCGAAGCGCTGTGGCTCCCCGCTCTGGAGCATTTTCCTCGCTGACCTATTATGATTTGGCAGCTCAGGTTGTGATTGATCTTTTAAAAGAGGCTAAAATAGATAAGCTTGAAGTTGATGAACTTATTGTTTCTAATGCTTTGGGTGCTGGTGGAAATCCAGCTCGAATGGTTAGCCTTGAAGCTAAACTAAATCTTTCGGTAGGTGGAATATCAATTGATAGGCAGTGTTGCGGAGGACTGGATGCAATAAGCATCGGAACGGATCTTATAAAAAGTGGTCGTGCAGAAGTTGTAGTTGCTGGAGGGACAGAAAGTTACTCGACGCGGCCAGTTAGATTACACCACGAAAATTCAGATCAGCCATTAGTTTCTTACGATAGGCCAGCTTTTGCTCCAGCTGGTTTCAATGATCCTGATTTGGCTGAAGCCACTGCAAAGTTGGCTAGGAAGTTTGGTATTACTAAAGAAGAACAAGATGATTGGACTATTAATAGCCACTTAAATGCATTGAAATCCAAAGAGATATTAAGATCTGAAATAACGCCAGTTTTAAATCAAACAAATGATTTGTTTGCGCGAGAACTTAACCAAAAAATTTGCGAAAGAGCACCCAAATTATCAGATACCATTACTCACGCAAATTCAGCGATAGCGGCTGATGCGGCTGGTTTTGTTGTTTTGGTGTCAGAGCTATTTTTAAAAAATAAACTGTGTAAAGGAGTCGAAGTTTTAGGTTCTCGGACAAGTGGAGTTATTCCAGAAGAAGCACCTCTAGCGCCAGTCGGAGCAATAAAAGCGCTTTTAGATCACACGGAAATAAACTTATCAAGTGTGACCTTTATCGAACTCATGGAGGCGTATGCGGCACAAGCAATAATATGTACTCGTTTATGCGATCTTGATTTAGATAAAGTAAATATAAGAGGAGGAGCTCTTTCTCGAGGTCATCCAATTGGCGCTTCAGGTGCTATATTGGTAGTTCGATTATTTAATGAACTTATTAAAACACCAGGAGCATCTGGAATGGCGACAATAGCTGCGGCTGGAGGTATTGGTTCGGCTATGATGTTAAAGTCTTAGGTTCTCGTTAAGACACTATTTGGCCTCGCTTTAAATATCGCACTAGTAACTATAGTTGCTAGTATCACCTTCAAAATATCACCAGGTAAGTATACCGAAACAGCAACGATTGCCGCGTTCAGAGACATTCCAGCATTAATCATCATACCAATAAGCCCAGGAATGTAGAGTATGACTATTCCTCCCATTATGGAAGATAGAGCAACAGAAATTAGGATATCAACAGATTTTGTCTTCTCCATAAGCCAGCCAGTAATATAGGCTGCAATAGGAAAACCAACTATAAAACCCGCGGATGCTCCTGCGAGGAGGCCAAATCCGCCTCTTCCACCAGCCAATAAGGGTAAACCTACCAACGTCAAAAGAACGAACAATAATGCTGCCAAGCCACCTTTTCTAGACCCTAAGATTGTTCCACAAAGCATAATACCCAAGCTTTGTGCCGTTATTGGCACTCCAGAAGCTAATGGAAAAGCAGGAACCAACCCCAGAACAGCAATCAGAGCGGCAAATAAAGCAACCAGAACACTTGTTTTTTCTATCAATTTTCTCGCTCCTTTATTCCACCTCTAGCACGGAGAGCTTCTGAAACGTGATCGGCATCGTCTAAAATCGATAATGCAAGCGGTACGGAAATCCTCCAGAAACTGCGTTTAGTTGATCTAGCTGATTGCGCAAGCATTAAATTTTTTGCGCGTTGGTTCAATATTGGAATTGACCTAATAAACAAGCCTATTGTTATAGACACGGCATGGGGGTTGATCCTAAAAATCTTGAGGTAAAATGAGTATTTCTGAATTGCTAAAATGATATCATGAATTTTGCTGGTCAATAAAAAAAGGTTCGCGATTAAGAATGCTGAAATGAGCCGAAAAATAAGTGTCACACCGTTATCTAAGTTGCCTAGATACAGATGCCAAATAGCCAAAATGATAACAAAGGGGATAGTAATTTTTAGGTGATAAAGCCCTAGCCCTAGAAATTTTAGCCCACCGGCCAAAAAATAGATTAGCATTAGCACTAAGAATATAAAGAACATTACAAGTGGATTTTTTATAAAAAATAAAATCGCTGCAGTAATGCAGCTGAGAACGATCTTTTTCTGAACAGAGACTCCATCTAGTTTGGTGCTATACTTAGAGGTGTTAGTAAACATCAAATAGTCTTTTCGTCATAATTTTTCATAGCATCTCTATACTTTTTTATGACAGTTTTTGGTGTGCCGTCAGCTTGAATAATGCCTTCATCCATCCAGATTAATCTTTGATAATTTTCGAATGTTTCTGGCATATGGGAAACGTGAATTATAGTTTGCTTTAGAGAACTTAAGTAATGTTCTAGTTTTAGTTGTGTAGGTATGTCTATTCCAGTAAAGGGCTCATCCAAAAGTAAAACCCGAGGTTTCATTAACAAAACTGAGAGTAGGCAAACTAAGTGCTTTTGACCTTGCGATAAAGTAGAAATGGATCGTTCAAACCAGTCAACTTTGTCATATTGCTTCAAACACGCGATAACTTTTAAATCAGCCTCATTTTTGCTCAGACCTAATTGAGAGAGGCCAAACCGTAGCTCTTCGCCAACAGTTGGGAAAATAATTTGATGATCGGGATTTTGAAAAATTATCCCTACCTTCTTAATGGCCTCCTTCCTTTTTTTTGCTACTTCGGTTCCATCTATTAAAACCTTTCCATTATTCAATTCTTGTAAGCCGGCCAAAATGCGCAAAAGGGTGGTTTTGCCCGAACCGTTCCGCCCGATAAATCCAACCCTTTGCTCTTTGATGGATAGACTTAGGTTTTCTAAAATTCTCTCTTTTCCGTAAAAAACAGAGGCTGAGCAAATTTCAATTTCTGTTGGTTTATCTGGGCTAATTTCCATTTGTCCATCGTCTTAGAGTGGAAAACAAAATATCGAATTAAATTTATTACTAATTTTGACCAAAATTAGCGGTTTTAGATAATTAGAACCTGCGTGCCAACTTCTGTCACAGCGAATAATTCTGCTATATGTTCATTATAAAGACCAATACATCCATTCGATGACCGACGTCCTATTTTTCGCGTATCGTGAGTTCCATGAATTCGGAAATACGTCCAACTTAAATAAAGAGCATGCGTGCCTAAGGGATTTTCTGGGCCTGGTCCTATAAAATCTGGCCATTCTGGATTTCTAATTTTCATAGCTGGTGTTGGTCTCCAGCTAGGGCCTTCAACCTTTCTGGTAACTTTTGTTCTCCCAGTTTTTATTAGGTCATCAGACATAGGAACTGAAGATGGAAACAAACGATAAATTTTTTCATCAGATGACCAATAATGTAATGCTCTAGACGAGATATCAACCAAAATTGCACCTTTTCGGAGAGTTTTGAAATATGGCTTCCAATTTAAAGCTCTAAAACTAGATACGTTGTGTCTTATATTTTCCGAAATTTCCTTTTCTATTTCTGTTGTGTTGTCCTGGTTGACATTTGATAAAGCAAGGCTTGGGGCACATAGGGAGGCACCCGAAACTCTTAAAAAATTACGACGATTAACTTTTAACATGGGAAAACCTTAATTGTATTCTGTATATTTTAGTGCAAGAACGTTATAGGCTCAATTGGAAATATTAGGCTAATTTGCTAGTACGAAAAAGCATGGGTGTGGGGCGTAATGCTAAAAATTCTAATTTTGATTGTAACTTCAATTTTCCTAGTAGGCTGTGCTCCTCAAGGAATACAAATGGCGCCAGATGGCAAGCCGGTCCCTAAAATTTATGATATGAGGGCCCAATCAACAGCCCAAATACAATTCCGGATGCTTGATGCTGTTAATGTCTTACGGTCTAGCAGGTCTTTAACCAACCTGCAGTTGGATGCTCAGCTAAATGCAGCAGCAGCGACACATTCCCGTGATATGTCTGTTCAAAATCGCCCTTGGCATTTTGGTTCAGACGGATCTTCGCCTTTGGATAGAGCTCGACGTTTAAACTATTCTGGAGAGTTTCTGGGCGAGGTAATTTCTGAAACATTTGAGAACGAGTTGGATACTCTTTCTGCATGGATGGAAAATAAAAATACTAGAGCTGTAATTCTGGACCCAAAAGCACTTGAGTTAGGTTTCTCTTGGTATCAAGAGCCTAGTGGAAAAATTTGGTGGACACTAGTTGTAGGCGGAAAAACTTAAATATTTATGGGAGAATAAAGATTGGTGTGCCAATATCGACAGCACTATAAATTTCGTCCATTTCATGGTTTCGTATAGCTATACAACCAAACGTCCAATCGCGCTTCCACCATTTTGGTGACTTATCGCGGCCATGAATAAAAATATCGCCGCCAGGTAATTTTCCTAGCTTTGCCGCTTCTTTTTTATCGCTTTCGTTTGGGTAAGAAATTCCTAAAGACAGATAATACTGACTGTTGGGGTTTTTACGGTCTATGTAATATTTACCTTCTGGTGTTTTGCCATCACCTTCAAATTTCTTGTCACCTTTGGGTGAAAATCCCAGTCCGATGCGATACCGCCGTAGTACTTTTTCACCATTAAAAAGATACATTTTTCGATCTGATTTTTTGATGACAATAGAAGTGATTGGTTCGGCGATGGCTGCAGTACTATTTGCCCAAGACGATATTGTACTTAAGAATGTAAATATGACTGTAATCAGAAATAATTTTATTTTCATTTTATAATTTGACTGCTCTTCTTACACCTTATTAACTTGAATATTCAATTTTCGGCAACAAAATTCTTGATAAAATTTATTAAAGTTTCCTAGTTTTGCTTGAAGTCTTTAGTTATTCAGATTTCAAAAACCCACCAGATTGGTGATGCCAAAGCTCAGAGTATAATCCGCCTTTTGACAAAAGGCACTGATGATCTCCATCCTCTATTATTTTACCATTATCTAGCACAAGTATTCGGTCCATCTGAGCAATCGTCGATAATCTATGCGCGATTGCAATTACTGTCTTCCCTTTCATCATATTTTTTAAAGTATCTTGAATTTGATTTTCAATTTCGCTGTCTAGCGCACTCGTAGCTTCGTCCAAAAGCAAAATGGGTGCATTTTTTAAAATTACTCGTGCTAAAGTTATTCTCTGGCGTTGTCCTCCTGACAGTTTAATTCCGCGTTCTCCAACGTGGGCATCGTATCCTTTTCTTCCACTTTCATCTTGCAGATTTAAAATAAAATCATGGGCATGAGCCTTCTTTGCTGCTGCAATGATTTCTTTTTCGGTTGAATCTGATTTTCCGTAGCAAATGTTTTCACGAATGGACCTGTGTAGGAGGCTACTATCTTGCTGAACAACACCAATATTCTTGTGCAAACTAACCTGTGTTATTTTTGAAATATCTTGGCCGTCGATACAGATCGCACCAGCCTCAACATCATAAAAGCGAAGAATTAATTTTAACAAGGTAGATTTTCCGGCGCCTGACCTACCAACTAATCCAACTTTCTCATTTTCTTTAAAAGTCACACTTAACTTATTCAAACCGCCCTTTTTAAGCCCATAGTGATGACTTAAATTTTTTACTTTAATTCTAGCCTTTGTAACTTCCAGATTTTCTGCATTTTCTTGATCCTTAAGTTTGATTGGATCAGCCAAAGTATCCATACCCTCTTGTATGACGCCAAGTTCTCTAAAAAACGAAGATATTGCCCACATTATCCAACCTGTCATGGCATTTAATCGAATTGCCAGAGCTGATGCAGCAGCTATTGTGCCTGCGGTAGCTTCTCCAAGATACCAGAGGTAAAGTGACATTCCTATCAAACTCGTTGTTAACAAACCGTTTAGGATATTCAGGCCAAAGTCCATTATAGTATAAAGGCGCATCTCACGGGCAAACGTTTGGCGTGTTTTCTCAATAGCTGACTTGGCGCTCTCCAACTCTTGGTTTTGATACGCGAATAATTTAACCGAATGAATGTTCGTATAGGTGTCCACGATTTGGCCATTTAAACTCGATCGTGCGTCTGAAGATGCTTTAGAGGCTGGACTGATATTTCTAATAACCCAGGCGATTAAAACCAGGTATAATAAAAACCAAATTGCCATGGGTAACATTAGTCGAAAATCAACACTATTTAATAATAACAAGCCGCCGAAAATATAGGCAAGTGAGTATCCCAGAGCATCAAATACTTGAAATACTACTTCTCCTGCAGATCTAGGTGTTTGCATTACTCTATTAGCAATCCTGCCTGCAAAATCATTCTCAAACCAGCCAATTGACTGACGTAAAACATGTTTATGCCCACGCCATCTAAAAAGTGTGGCGACATTAACCATTAAAGTATTGTTAATTAATAACACATCTATGGCATAAATAAGTGGACGAAAAATAAGTATAAAAGCTATCGCCCAAATAAAATTATTCGAATTTTTAGTGAAAACATCTTTTGGATCACCGCTTACAATATCGATTATCCAGCCTAATAAATAAATAAGGTAAATTTCGCTCGCGGCCGCTAAGATGGCTACCACGCCAGTCACAATAAATATACTTAGAAAAGGTTTTGTATAACTCATTAAAAATGAGCGAACGGTTTTCGGAGGATTATCTAATTCTTGGTAGTTTGAAAATGGATCTACTAATTTTTCAAAAAAACGGAACATTTTGTTTTTTGTATCTTTCGTTTCCTAGATGGCGAATTATTCTTTTGACTATTTGATGGTGGTCAACAGCCGTGCTTTACTTAGTGTAAAATCTGAATCAATCCATTTTTGTTCTAAATATGCGAGCATTTCGCCTAATTTTGGACCAGAAAAATATTTGGATAAGTCATCAGATTTAATTGGAAATTTAGCAACAGATCCCACTTTTATTCTACTAAAAATGTCCTCACTGGGTTCTGTGCCGTGCAAGCTCGACCTCACCAGAATAGTATCCAAAGCAAGTTTCTCGTTGTACCGATAAGCAAGCTCAGCCGCGTTTTTTTGACTTGCCGCCTCTTCTCTCAAAACTTTGTGAGTTTTCGCCAGTTTGTTAGAAAATTTTAGGTTGAATTTTAAATTATCACTTGTATACGCAGCTAAACGCCTCAGAGCGCAAGGAGCAACTTCAAGTCTGTCTTCGAGCTTTTTTAGATTTGTAAGGCTGTCGTAATTGGAGGCGTCAAAAATTTTTGAATTAATGCTCGCCTTTTCCATTAAAAAAATTGAATATTTTAGATTAGGCGCAGCAAATAGTTTAAAAATTTCGTCACTTTTTCTTTCAGCTGATATTGTGTCCAATCCATCTCTTAAATTATTTAATGCATTAATTTCGATTTCATGGTTTTCATCTTCTTTACCAAATAATGCTAGAAAGCGAAAAAACCTCAATATACGTAAATAGTCCTCTTTTATTCGTACATAGGGATCTCCTATGAACTTTATTCGTTTTCCAAGTATATCATCGATCCCATTTAGTGGGTCTAAAATTGTTCCGTCCTGTTGAGAATATATTGCGTTAATGCTGAAATCCCGTCTTTTAGCATCCTCTAAAATAGATTTAGTAAATTTTACCTTAGCTCTTCGCCCATCTGTTTCAATGTCTTCTCTAAGGGTAGTAATTTCGTAGTTTCTCTTATCAGCCACTACTGTAACAGTCCCATGTCCAATTCCTGTGGGTAAAGCTTTTAACCCCGCGTTTTCCATAATTTCCAAAACTTTTTTTGGATGAGCACTTGTAGCAATATCAATATCCTTGGACTCAATATTTAAGAGAGCATTTCTAACGCAGCCACCAACAAAGTATGCTTGATATCCTCTGGAAACCAATCTTTTCATAACTGATCTAGTTGATGGATAATTTAGCCAATCAGCAGATATTTTCATCGGCTTAATGCCTGTGATAAATTTAACAATATTCTCGCAGTTGCACCCCAGACATAATAGGGGCCATATGGGATTACATAGTATTTTCTTTGCGTACCGTTCCATTTTCGTGTTTGGATGGAAAAGTTTTCTCCATTTAAAATATGATCGAAAGGCATAGTAAAAACTTCATCAACCTCGCCGCATCGTAATGTTTCTTCGAAAGGTTGGCTAATTATACCGATGTAAGGTTTTATTATAAATCCCGTTGCGGTTTTATGTGTTGGAAGAGATGCAATTATCTCAACTAGATGTCGGCTTAGGCCAACCTCTTCTTCGGTTTCTCTGAGAGCAGTTTCTATCGGGCTAATATCGAAATTTTCTTTCTTACCTCCTGGAAATGCTATTTGTCCAGGATGGTTTTTAAGGTTAATCGATCTTTTTGTTAACAAAATCTCAAGATTTTTTTTAAAAGTTAAAACCGGAATTAACACACTAGCTTCAAGAAAGTTTGAGTTTTGATTAAAAGCCATATCTGGGTTTAGATCAAAATCTGAGGAGCGAGATCCATATTTTGAAAGATTAGACTTAATATTATTTATTAAATTATTTTTATGACTTTCCATTTTTGCGTGCCTGAAATCCTACTGTCTCTGGGCTTAAATCATAATGGGCTCCACAAAATTGACAATCAGCGGTTACGGTTCCTTCTGGAGTGGTCATTTTCTCAATATCTTTAGCTGAATAAATAGATAACGACTGGCGAACGCGTTCTTCGCTGCAGGTACAACCAAATTCTACGCTTTGCGGTTCAAAAGCTCTTGGAACTTCTTCGTGAAATAATCTAATAAGTAAGTTTTTCGGTTCTATAACTGGGCCCGTGAGCTCAATTTCTTCAACGGTATCCAATAATATATTTATACGATTCCAGTCATCATGATCATTGCCGGTCAATAAATCTGATGCAACCATCAGACCGTTTTCCCCTGAACCGCCCTCACCCGATACTTCGATTGACGATTTAGGCATGTGTTGGACCATTATGCCGCCTGCACGCCAGTGTTCCCTTCGATCTGCTTCTGTAGATTTTCCAAAACTAAGCTTAAATCGTGTTGGAAGTTGTTCCGATTGAGCAAAATAAGCTTCAGCACAAGAAGCTAATGATCCACCAGAGAGTGGAGTAATTCCTTTATATGGCTTCATCCCTTCGCCTTGATCAACTAAGATCGCAAAATAGCCTTCACCGAGTTGCTCAAAATAGGGTGCCTTATTTAAACGTTTTTCATCAAAACTTGCATAGGCCCTTATTTTTGCAGGCTCCCCTTTTTTAGATGGTCCATAGTAATCTGTTGCAATCATTCTGACTGCACCTTTTGATTGGATTTGCAAGGATAGTTTCCATCTAAGCTTAATACTTTCGCCAATTATTGCGGTCAAAAGTGCCATCTCTGCCACCAACGCTTCAACGACACTGGGGTAGTTATGTTGCTTAAGTACGCCGTCAAGAACCCCGTCTAATCTTGCCACGCGGCCTCGTATATCAGATTTATCAAGTTGAAATGGAAGGACTGTATCATCCCAAATTCTAGCTGATGAGTTCATGATATGCTCTTTTTAATTACACTGGCGACACGCATAACCTGTCTATATAGTGGCTACAAGATAACTTAAGTGAGAAATTAATATGCGGCGTTTTGGAAATGTTCCTGATTTAGAAAAGAAATATGTAAGAAGACCAGGCGTTTACGCAATTTTAACTCGAGGTGATCAGATTTTATTAACCTACCAAGAAGAACCAGATTTTGAATTTCAATTACCTGGTGGTGGTATAGATAAGGGAGAAAACTCTATTCAAGCTCTGCATCGCGAGGTTTTAGAAGAAACAGGGTGGCTAATCTCAAAACCTAGGTTTTTGGGTGTATACAAGCGCTTTGTTTATATGCCTGAATATAAAATGTACGCCGAGAAAGTATGCAAAATCTACCATGCTATTCCTTCGCTTAAGACAAGTAACATATTAGAAAAAGGCCATTCAGCTCACATTATGCATGCGCATTTGGCAATTCGCTTATTGCATGGTGGTGATTTACATTTTTTAGAAAAGCATCTTCAGAAAATTTAAACTAGATGAAGTATGTCCAGAGGTTTTGCTGAGCCTCGCTTTGCAATAGACTTCTTTTTTAATGTGCGCATGCTATCGATCCAGCGATCGTAATCTGACACTTTATTTTTCAAATACTTTCGGACTTTTGAATGAGGTAAGATTAAAAATTCTTCACGACACATAGCTTCATAAACTTTTTCAGCAACTACTGTGGGCGATAATAATCCCTCGATAGTTTCAGCATCCGAAGGATCACTAAATCCCAATAAATTACTGGCAACGTACTGTGGACATATAACGGAAGATCTTATGCCGTCATCGCCATGTGATATTGCTATTCCTTCTGAAAAACTTATTGCAGCTGCTTTACTGGCGCTATACGGGGCATCGCCTATTTGATAAAGGAGGCCAGCGGCCGAAGCCGTATTTACGAGATAACCGTATTTACGGTCCAACATCCCCGGTAACAATCTTCTAGTAGCATAGACGTGTGCCATTACATGTAAATTCCAGCTTAACTCCCAAGTTTTGTTTGAAGCAGATGCGACGTGATCTGGATCAACAAAAATCGTTCCTGCGTTTGAAATGAAACAATTAACTCCACCAAGCTTATCCTCGGCAAAAGTTATAAAGTTATTGAGTTCTTCTTCTTGAGTTACATCACATACATATCCGAAGCCACCAAAGTTTTCTGCTAAATTAGGAGTGTCTTTATGTTTGTCCGCAATTACAACATTAGCGCCCATAGTGGAAAATTTTTTAGATAAGGCAAATCCTATACCTTGGGCTCCACCGGTAATCAAAATTGTTTGGTTTTTGAAGTTCATCAAATTACGAATTGAGCTAGCGTTTCATCATTTGTAATATCTGAAAAAGTTATGCCTGCGTTTGACAGTTTTTCAAAAAAATCATCAAAATGATTGGGATCTTTAGTTTCTATTCCGATCAGGATCGATCCAAAATTACGGGCAGATTTTTTCAAATACTCAAACCTCGTAATATCATCATCTGGGCCCAAAAAATTAAGAAATTCTTTTAGAGCACCGGGGCGTTGAGGCATTCTAAGAATTAAATATTTTTTAACTCCTTTGAAACGCTGTGACCTTTCTTTCACCTCTGGCAAACGCTCAAAATCAAAATTTCCACCCGTGGTAATACAAACCACAGATCTACCGCTTATTGATTGTCCTAAATCCTGCAACGCGTCTATAGAAAGTGCTCCGGCTGGCTCGAGAACAATTCCTTCGACATTGAGCATTTCTAACATTGTAATACAAACTCTGTCTTCTGGCGCTCTTAAAACGTTAGCTAAACCAATTGACCTCAGTGTTTCGAAAGGCTTGTTGCCAATTTGGCCAACAGCAGCACCATCTGCAAATGTGTCAACTTTATCTAGAGGCACAGGCCTACCAGAAATTAATGCAGCCCACAGGGATGCACCTCCCAAAGGCTCAATCAAAGAATATTGTGCGCTATTTTTAAAATAGTTTAAGACTCCAGCTGAAAGTCCTCCGCCTCCGACAGGCATAACAATGTGATCAGGGCAAAAACCGAGTTGTGCTTCGATTTCGACGGCAACCGATGCTTGGCCTTCAATAACATCAGCGTCATCGAAGGGCGATAAAAAATGCCCATTGTTTTTTTTGCAAAAATTTTGTGCAGCCTTTAGACAGTCGTCGAAGTAATCTCCAACTAATTCAATTTGAATGGCATCGCCTCCAAAAATCTCAGTTTTTTGGATTTTTTGCTTTGGAGTAGTCACAGGCATAAAAATGGTACCCTTAACGCCAAAGTGCTTACACATGTACGCAACACCTTGAGCATGATTTCCAGCGCTTGCTGCAACAAAAAGCTTATTTTTGTCTTGTTTGCGCATTGCATTGAACGCACCCCGTAACTTGTAAGAGCGAACAGGGCTTAAATCTTCTCGTTTTAACCAAATATCTGCACCATAAATTGCAGAAAGGTGCTCATTTTTTTGAAGTGGTGTTCTTTCAAAGACTCCACGCATTGCTTTTTCGGCTTCTTTTGCCGCTTCGTTGAAGTGTTCCATAGCATAGCTTTGCATTAAGTTTGAACATCTTACAAGCACTCAAAAGATTTAAATACCTGCTTATTTTTTTATACAATAAGAAAATTTGTTAACTTGCCCATTAGGGTAAAAAACGTTATCGCGCTGAACTTAGAAATGTAGAGGATTGTTTAATGTCCAAACCGAAAAAAGTTGTTTTAGCCTATTCCGGCGGTCTAGATACGTCTATTATTCTGAAATGGCTCCAAAATGAGTATGGCTGTGAGGTTGTAACTTTCACAGCTGATCTTGGTCAGGGTGAAGAGCTAGAACCAGCTAGAAAAAAAGCTGAATTGCTTGGTATCGATGCTAAAAATATTTTCATTGAGGACGTTCGTGAAGAGTTTGTAAAAGATTTTGTTTTTCCAATGTTTCGAGCTAATGCAGTTTATGAAGGACAATATCTTTTAGGAACTTCAATTGCGAGGCCATTAATATCCAAGAGACTGGTTGAAATTGCTGCAGAAACCGGTGCTGACGCTATTGCACATGGAGCCACTGGAAAGGGTAACGACCAAGTTAGATTTGAGCTGTCGGCCTATGCTTTAGACCCGAATATAAAAGTTATTGCTCCTTGGAGGGAATGGGATTTGGGTAGTCGAACCAAGTTGCTGGCATTTGCAGAGGAGCATCAAATACCAATAGCAAAAGATAAGAAAGGTGAAGCTCCTTTCTCAGTTGATGCAAATTTGCTTCACACATCTTCAGAAGGAAAGGTTTTAGAAGATCCTGCACAGACTGCTCCTGAATATGTTTTTCAGCGTACAGTTAATCCAGAAGATTCACCGGACGAACCCGAGATAATTGAAGTCGAATTTAATAAGGGCGACCCAGTGGCAATTAACGGAAATAAAATGTCGCCAGCTACAATCTTAACTTCTTTGAATGAATATGGATATAAACATGGGATCGGGCGGTTGGATTTTGTAGAGAACCGGTTTGTTGGCATGAAATCGCGCGGTATATATGAGACCCCAGGTGGTGAGATTTTGTTAGAGGCACACCGTGGAATTGAACAAATAACTCTTGATAGTGGCGCGGGGCATCTAAAGGATAGCCTAATGCCCAAGTATTCTGAATTGATATATAATGGGTTCTGGTACTCACCAGAGCGTGAGATGCTTCAGGCTGCAATAGATCTTTCACAAGAATTTGTGTCGGGAACAGTAAGACTAAAACTTTTCAAGGGCTCTGTTCGTGCGATTGGAAGGTGGTCTCAAAACTCTTTATATTCTGAGGCTCATGTTACTTTTGAGGATGATGCTGGAGCTTATGATCAAAAAGACGCCGCGGGTTTCATCCAGTTGAATGCTCTTCGGCTGAAGTTACTCTCGGCTCGAAATGCGCGTTGCAATGAAGGGTAAAAGTTAAATTTATCCGTTTAGGTCTACAGGTACTGAAGTTCTGTTTGATTTGAGTTCTTTTTTTGTAGCAGATTTGAGTTGACCACAAGCAGCCATAATATCCTCGCCCCTAGGCGTTCGTATCGGACTGGCATAACCAGCTCGGTAAATTATTTCTGCAAACGATTCTATTTGCTTCCAATCTGACCTTTCAAATGGTGATCCTGGCCATTCATTAAAAGGTATCAAGTTTATTTTGGCCGGAATTCCTTTTATTAATTTCACCAACCGGCGAGCGTCTTCATCAGAGTCGTTTATGTTTTTTAGCATTACATACTCAAATGTAATTCTTTCTGAATTTGAAACTTTTGGATACTTTTTAAGAGTTTCCAACAAATTGGAAATATTCCACTTTTTATTTATCGGAACCAGTTTATCGCGGATTTCATCAGTGGTGGCGTGAAAAGAAATAGCTAATTGGCAACCAATCTCTTCAGCTGCTTTTGCAATTTCTGGAACAACACCAGATGTTGAAAGCGTAATTCTTCTTCTTGATAAAGCAATTCCCTCAGGGTCCATCGCTATTTTCATAGCATCACGAACATTATCAAAATTGTATAAGGGTTCTCCCATGCCCATTAAAACAACATTAGATAGAAGCCTAGGTTCAGTTCTAGGTATTCCTTGAGTTGGCCATTCACCCAAGTCATCTCGCGCAACTAAAATTTGCCCTACAATTTCGCTGGAAGTTAAATTTCTAACTAATCTTTGCGTTCCTGTATGACAAAAAGAGCAGGTTAAAGTACACCCTACCTGGGAACTTATGCAAAGAGTTCCTCTATTCTCTTCGGGGATGTAAACGGTTTCTATTTCATGCCCACCGTCTATTCGCATCAAATACTTTCGTGTTCCGTCTTGGGAAATATTTTTTGAGATTATTTCGGGAACTGAAAGCAGAAAGTTTTTTTGAAGAGTTTCGCGATAAGGTTTGGCTAGGTTTGTCATTTTGCCAAAGTCACGTATACCTTTCTCGTATATCCATTGCCATATCTGTCCAACACGCATATTTGCTTGTTTTTCAGGAGTACCGCTTTCGATGAGAACCTCCCGCAAAGACGATCTAGTAAGACCAACTATATTTAGAGGTCCCTCAGGCGCTTTTCTCGGAACTGTTACAAAATTATGTGTTAATATTTTTGATGTTTGAGTTTCTTTAGTCAAAATATTTTCCAGTCAAATTTTGTATTCCCCAAATAATAATGGCTAATTAATTCGATAGTATGGAGCTTATTTACAGCGCTTTTCGGCATCTTCAACTGCTGCAGTAAAGCCTAATAAAGAAAAAGTATCTTGGGTTTTGGTGCCACGGGATGATCTTGCGGTCAAAATAGCTTTAGCGCCTTTTTTCATAGCTTTGATGATTTTAGCGTCATCCTCGTCAGAGCGGGCCCATGCCCATTCACCCTCAGTAAAAAGGGCAAAATTTGTTCCGTCTACATTTAATGTTACATTTGAACCATCTGCAAAGGGATATCCACCCGTAAATGTTAACTGGCCATTAACCTTACTTTCCGGCCGGAAATTTACGAACAGCAGAATATCCCCTCTTTTCACACTTACAATTCGCCCATCTCTTGTATTGATTATTTCTTTAGGTTTAGACACGCTCCAACATTCTTTTGGATTATCTTCCACAAAAATGCTCCAGTCTGTCTTATCTGCAACTTTGTTGCTACTAGTTTCTTGTGAGAAAGCCTGTGTTGAAAGAGTTATACCAATAAAAGCGATAATTGTTTTTACTGGTATCAATAGTGTCAAAAATTTCATAAACAACTGC
This sequence comes from Paracoccaceae bacterium, assembly GCA_902606585.1. Taxonomy (GTDB): domain Bacteria; phylum Pseudomonadota; class Alphaproteobacteria; order Rhodobacterales; family Rhodobacteraceae; genus Salinivivens. The sequence goes on from CACLGX010000001.1 coordinate 68,059, forward strand.
TCCTTTATCATCAAAGCGAACGCCAATATAGATTTATTCTTTATTTAGTCATGCCCGTTTAAATGGTATAGTACGTTGATAGGACCCTAGCCTAAAATATGCTTCAGTTTAAACCCCTGAGAAAGTTAATTTTATAATAAAAGGTATAAAAATTTTATGAAACCACAAATTATGTGTGAAATATGGCGCGGTTCATATTTAGAGTCTGTACATACTGGTATGGCTGTAATTTGCGATAAAGATGGTGAAATAAGCCATCAATGGGGCGATCCAAATGCATTAATTATACCTCGAAGCTCTGCAAAGATGATGCAGGCTATACCTCTTATCATATCAGGAGCTGATAAAAAATTTTCTATCGGGGAAGATTTGCTAGCCCTTGCCTGTGCTTCGCACAATGCAGCGGAAATTCATTTATCAAGAGTCGCAGGTTGGCTTTCTCATCTTGGTTTTAGTGACACTGATTTAAGATGTGGTTCTCAACCACCAAAAGATCCGCATGTTAAAAAAGAGATGCGTGAAAAGGGGCGCTCACCTTGTCAAATTCACAACAATTGTTCTGGAAAACATGCTGGTTTTCTATCTGTTTCTCGCCATCTAAACGCTGGAGCAGAATATACAGATCCAGACCATCCCGTTCAACTCATGGTAATGGACGTATTCCAGGAATTAACGCAAAATAAAGTTCACGGAATTGTAATAGATGGGTGCTCGGCTCCCAACCCTGCCATGCCTTTATATTCTCTTGCCAAAGCCATGTCTTGGTTTGCAACAGCGCATAAACGGGATGATCAATTAAGCAAAGCGGCTCTTAAGTTAAGAAATGCAATGGTAAATTACCCAGAACTGGTGGCCGGCGAGCGGCGTGCTTGTACAAATTTAATGAGGGCTTGCGAAAAGAAAGCAATTTTAAAAACCGGGGCAGAAGGTGTCTTTGTAGCAATCTTACCTGAGTTGGAAAAAGGAATTGCACTTAAAATATTTGATGGGGGAACTCGAGCTTCAGAATGTGCAATCGCTTCACTGCTTATACAATTAGGTGTTCTTAACCCTAACCATCCAACGGCATTAGCTTATACGCATGCGCCGATACTAAACTGGCGAAAGATCGAGACTGGGTTGATGAAAGCAAGCAATTCCTTCAAAGTATGATTATTTTATTTAATAAGCCGTTTAATGTTCTTTCTCAATTTACTGACAAGGCAAATTTTGCAAAAGAAAGAAAAACTTTATCCCATTTCATAAATATTAAACACGTTTATTCGGCAGGACGATTAGATTTAGACAGTTAGGGTTTAGTAATCTTAACCGATGACGGCAGTCTGCAGTCTAAGATATCCTCGCCTAAATTTAAAATTGAAAAAACTTACTTTGTTCAGGTTGAGGGAATACCGAAAGAAAAGGATTTGTACGCTCTCAGAAAAGGACTTGAATTGAAAGATGGTCTTACAAAGCCTGCGAAAGCTCAAACAATAGAAGAGCCAAAGTGGCTTTGGGAAAGAAACCCGCCCATTAGGGTGCGTAAGTCTATTGCCGACAGCTGGATCGAGCTGAAAATTAAGGAGGGGAAAAACAGGCAAGTTCGGCGAATGACTGCTAATATTGGATTTCCAACGCTTCGGCTCATCCGAACATCAATTGGAGAATGGAAATTAGGAGATTTAAAGCCTGGAGACTTCAAAGTTTTATAAAGTAGGAAATATAACTTCGGTTAAAGCTTTAGGTTACATCGATGAAAAACCATAATCCAAAGCATCTAAAATCTGGTCTACTTCTGCTTCCGATATCACAAGAGGTGGCGACATCAATATATTGTTCAACCCGAGCCGAACCATAGCTCCAGCTTCATAGGCACTTTGATGTAGCTTTTTCATTTCATCCATACTCATGGCAGTTTTTTTCCTCTGATCGCTTACAACTTCAATAGCTGCCATTAAACCCTGACCTCCCCTTACATCACCTATAACATCAAATTTTTTTTTCAATTTCAGTATGCCCTCATAGAGTTGTTTGCCTCGAACTCCTGCATTGTCTTTTGTGCTAATTCTTTGAGTTTCAGAAAGGCAGGCACAAACAGCAGCTGCGCCAACAGGATGAGCGGAATAAGTGTAGCCATGAAATATGCCAGCTTCAGGACTATTAGAGTTTTCAAAAACATCTGCTACTTTTTCGCCCATTAAGGCTGCACCGACAGGGAAATAACCTGATGTAATTCCTTTAGCCATACTCATCATATCTGGTTTAACGTTCCAGTGCCTTGCTCCTGACCAGGATCCAGTTCTGCCAAAACCAGTTATTACTTCATCTGAGATCATCAGAATGCCGTTTCTGTCGCAAATCTCTTGCATGAGGCCCATGAAAGATGGGTCTGGAACTATTACGCCACCTGCTCCCTGGATAGGTTCCATAATAAAAGCAGCAATAGTATTTTTGTCCTGAAAAGCAATTTCATCTTCGAAGGTCTGCGCAATATTGAGCGCCAATTTTTGGGGATCTGTTTCGTTAAATGGATTTCGATAAGTGTATGGGCTAGGTAAGTGAAAACAGCCTGGCAATAAAGGTTCATACGCTATTCTAAACCTATTATTTCCATTTACGGATGCCCCACCAAAGTGCGTTCCGTGGTATCCTTTTTTTAGGGATATGAATTTTGTTCTCGTAGGTTCTCCCCGCAACCGGTGATATTGCCGAGACAACCTTAGGCAGGTTTCTATTGAATCCGATCCACCTGATGTGAAAAAAACTTTCTCCATTCCATCAGTTTTAAACATTTCTTTGACCATATAAGAGGCTTCAATAGCAGCTGGATTAGTTGTCCCTGCAAAGCCAGAATAATAAGGTAAATGATTAAGTTGCTCCGATATGGCGTTTTTAACTGCTTCATTTGAGTAACCTAGATTTACACACCAAAGCCCTCCAACGGCATCAACTGTAGTATGCCCGTCCATATCGCTAATCTGCGATCCACTAGCGTTTGTAATAACTTTAGGAGGGTTATTAATTGAGTCGCCTGGCGCTCCCATTGGATGCCATAAATGTTTTGCATTATTTTCGATGATAAAATTGTTGTCTCGCATATTGTCCCCCATACTCAAATTTAAACTTAATTATGTTTACGTATCCTGTCGATTAAATTTTAGTGTAAATTTATCGTTTTGTGGACAATAATTACTAGTGTGTGTAAGCGACTAGTTCATGAATAAAGCTAAAGCAGATCCAAATTATAAAGTCATCGCCGAAAATAGGCGTGCGCGATTTGACTATGCCATAGACAGTGATCTTGAATGTGGTGTTGTTTTGCTTGGATCTGAGGTTAAATCTTTACGAAATGGTGGTTCAAATATCGCAGAAAGTTATGCTCAAATCGAAAATGGCGAGCTTTGGTTAGTAAACTCGTATGTAGCACCTTATGAACAGGCTAAAAACTGGGGGCACCAGGAGCGTCGAAAAAGAAAATTACTGGCAAACAAAAAAGAGTTATCTAGGTTGTGGAATGATACTCAACGCAAAGGAATGACGCTTGTTCCTTTGGTGATGTATTTCAATCATACTGGAAGGGTTAAGATCAAAATCGGTATCGCTAAGGGTAAAAAAATACACGATAAGCGTGCAGATGAGGCAAAACGCGATTGGGGAAGGCAAAAACAAAGGCTTCTTCGGCAATCTGAGTAATGAAGATGAATTGCCGGAAATTAAAGGAGTTATTTTGTGCTAAATTTAATCCATCTTGATGCTTGCCCTAATTACTTTGAGCTTGTAGTCAATTATTTAAAGAGAGTAGAAAAATTAAATGGAAAATGATCCGCAGGTTTTAGTTTCAACTGATTGGTTATTTAGCCGATTGTCCGATCCTGAAATTCGAATCTTGGACGCCACTTGGTACCTCCCTAATATTGCTAGAGATGCACGGGCTGAATATGACGAGGCTCATATTCCAAATGCTAAATACTTCGATATTGATGATATTTCCGATCATCGTTCTGATTTACCTCATATGGTTCCACCTGTTGAAAAATTTATGTCTAAAGTCAGAAAGCTTGGCGTTGGGGATGGACATCAAATTATTATTTATGATTCTCACGGGCTCTTTTCAGCGGCTCGAGTAAGATGGCTATTTAATGTGATGGGCCAAAAAAATGTTGCTGTGCTGGATGGTGGGCTTCCTAAATGGTTAAGGGAGGGGAGACCCGTTGATGGTCGTCCATCTCTAATAAGAGATAGGCACATGTTTGTTAAATACCGTGAAGAAATGGTCAAAGATGTGACCCAAGTATCGTTGGCTTCAAAAATAGGTGATTATGAAATTCTTGATGCAAGATCGGCTGGACGGTTCAGAGGAGATGAGCCAGAACCCAGACCTGGACTTCGGTCGGGGCATATACCGGGTTCGAAGAATATTTTTTACGGCGATCTTTTAAATGATAACGGTACTCTTAAATCCCAAAATGAGCTGATCAATCATTTTAAAGGCAAGGATATAAACTTAGAAAAACCGGCAATAACCACTTGTGGATCCGGTGTGACAGCAGCAATTATAAATTTAGCTCTGGATCGAATTGGAAAATCTGACCACTCGCTTTACGACGGCAGTTGGACTGAGTGGGGTATGTATCCAACTGTGCCTGTAGAAACGGGGGATACATAATGTTCAATTCTTTGCAGCAACAACCTGCGGATAAAATTTTAGCTCTTATGCAGCTTTATAAAGACGATCCTCGGGAGAATAAAATTGATCTTGGCGTTGGTGTTTACAAAGACGCCTCAGGACAAACTCCAATAATGGACTCAATTAAAAAAGCTGAACATCTATTGTGGGAAACCCAAGAAACAAAGTCATATGTTGGCTTAACGGGTACCCCAGAGTTTTCTGAAGCTATGATTAATCTTCTCTTGGGAGATAAATTTGATAGAAACTTGATAGCTTCGGCTGCAACACCCGGTGGAACTGGAGCTGTACGGCAAGCTTTTGAGTTAGGTAAATTGGCCAACCCGGCCCTCAGGGTTTTTGTTTCGGATCCGACTTGGCCTAACCATCTTTCAATTTTAAAATATTTAGGCATACCTGCCGAACCTTACCGATATTTTGACGCTAAGACACGTTCAGTTGATTTTCCTGCGATGATGGCAGATTTATCTAATGCAAGTGAAGGCGATATAATTTTGCTTCATGGTTGTTGTCACAACCCGACGGGCGCGAATCTAAAGGCCCCCGAGTGGGATGCGGTAATTGAACTTTTGCTTAAATCTGGGGCGACGCCAATGATAGATATTGCCTATCAAGGTTTTGGCGATGGTTTGGACGAAGACGCTGCCGGACTTAGAAAACTTGTGAGCAGTGTACCAGAAACAATTATAGCAGCTAGTTGTTCTAAAAATTTTGGTATTTACCGTGAGCGAACGGGTCTTTTAACGGTGGTATCACATAACAAAGATGCCCGGAATTTACATCAGTCAACACTTGCTTTTTTAAACCGGCAAAATTTTTCTTTTCCACCTGACCATGGTGCGCGTCTGGTAACGATGGTTTTATCGGATAAAGACCTAAAAAGTGATTGGATAGAAGAACTTGAGACCGTCAGGAAGTCGATGCTTTCGCTACGTTCGCAATTAGCAAATGAATTACAGAAGGTATCCGGCTCAAATCGATTTGGGTTTTTAGTTGATCACCGTGGTATGTTCTCAAGACTTGGAGCTTCTTCAGAACAAGTTAGTGCCTTGAGAGAAAAACATGGCATTTATATGGTAGGTGATAGTCGATTGAATATAGCGGGATTGAATTCTGATACTGTTCCAGTACTAGCAAAAGCAATAGTTGATTGTGGAATTTAGATAAGACTTTTATTTTCAATCTTCGATAGAAAGTCTCAATTATGGATATTGGGTGGGTTGATGGAGTTTGATTATGTTGTCGTAGGTGCTGGATCTTCTGGCTGTGTCGTTGCAAACAGGCTATCGCAATGTGGACGATACAGTGTTGCCCTAATTGAGGCAGGACCTCCAGACAATAATCCATGGATACATGTGCCAGTTGGATATTTCAGAACGATGGGTAATCCAAAATCTGATTGGTGTTATAAAACTCAACCAGACCCTGGAATTGCTGGTAGGTCTATACCTTGGCCGAGAGGTCGGGTAATGGGTGGTTCAAGCTCAATAAACGGTCTTCTTTACGTACGCGGTCAGCCTAATGATTTTGATACTTGGTCTCAACTTGGTTGCTCTGGTTGGTCTTGGGATGAGGTCTTACCATATTTTAGGCTTTCGGAAAGTTGGAAGGGTAAAGGTGAAAGTAGCCTGAGAGGCAGAGAAGGCCCACTTTCTGTTCAGCCCTCGCGCATAAAGCGTACTATTGTCGATTACTGGGTTGAAGCTGCTGTGGCAGCTGGATATCGGCGTAATTACGACTATAATGGAATAACTCAAGAAGGCGTTGGCCACTTTCAATTAACGATGAAAGGTGGCCGTAGATGCTCAACGTCCGCAGCTTATATTACGCCGTTTAAAAGTAGAAATAATTTGCATATAATTACAAATGCTCAGACTAAAAAAATTAATATTGTCGATGGCAGGGCTGTTTCAGTTGAAATTTCGTCAAAGAGAAATTTAGGCCCAGTAACTGCAAAAAAAGAAATCATTGTCTGTGCTGGTTCAATTGGGTCGCCTCAAATTCTTTTACTTTCAGGAATTGGTCCTGCTGAAGAACTTCAGAATTTTGGAATAAACGTGGTCAGCAACCTCGTGGGAGTCGGTAAAAATTTACAGGATCATCTGCAAGCCAGGCCTGTATTCAAAACAGACTTGACTACTATAAATAACGAAACGAATAATTATTTCAAAAAAGCTTTGATCGGATTACAGTATATTTTAACTCAAAGTGGTCCAATGACAATGGCTGCAAGTTTGGGAACTGGCTTTCTTAGAACTGAAAGTCACTTGGAAACGCCCGATATTCAATTTCATATCCAGCCCTTTAGTGCTGATATGCCTTCAACAAGAACACATTCTTTTTCAGCGTTCACGGCCTCTGTGCTTCAATTAAGACCCGAAAGCACAGGCTTTCTCACTTTAAAGTCTCCAAATTACAATGATCATCCTGACATACACCCAAATTATTTAGCAACGGACACTGATTGCAAGACAATCGTGAAAGCTGTGCAAATGGCCAGAAGAATTGTTGAATATGAGCCCTTGAAGAAGCATGTTTTAGAGGAGTATGCTCCAGGAGGCGATGTGGCTTTTGATGATGAACAAGCAACTTTAGATTGGGTTCGGCAGACTGCTGTTACCATATATCACCCCACAGGTACGTGTAAAATGGGAACGGATGAGATGTCGGTCGTAAATCCGTCTTTAAAGGTGAGAGGTGTTGACTGTTTGCGTGTCGCTGATGCGTCAATCATGCCCAAAATCACTAGCGGTAACACAAACGCACCTGCCATAATGATTGGCGAAAAAGCGAGTGATTTAATTTTACAGGAGGCCTAGCCGCAAATGTCTCAACAAAGATCAGTAGTTTCCTATCTCAGGTGGCCATTAATTATCACATTTGCCGGCTTAGTCTTGTCAGCTTGGTTAGGGTGGGAAACAGAAAAAACACTGAGTGCAGTTTTTTCATTTTTGCTAGTTGGGACAGTTTTAGCAGCGCTGGAAATTGCTCTGTCTTTTGATAATGCAATAGTAAATGCCAATAAATTAGTCGAGATGACACCTATCTGGCGAAAAAGATTTTTAACTTGGGGTATACTCATAGCTGTCTTTGGGATGCGTATAGTTTTCCCAGTAGCTATCGTTGCGACATTTGCTTGGATAAATCCTTTTGCAGCGGTGCACTTGGCGCTTTCAGATCCAGACGATTATTCGCATATTATTCATAAGTCACACAGCTCAATTGCAGCTTTCGGTGGAACATTTTTAATAATGGTTTCGCTCAAGTTTTTTATAGATGAGGGCAAATCTGTTGATTGGATAGTTGGTCTAGAAAGAAACCTAAGGAAGTGGGGTTCAATCCAAGGGTTTGAAATTGCTCTCGTCCTATTGATTATTTCATTTATGTCTCAAGTGGTTAATGAAAACCAGCAGGCTTCATTTCTTCTTTCAGCTATTTCTGGTTTGTTGGTCTTTACTCTTGTAGATGGGCTAGGCAGTTTTCTTGACGATTATTCAAATAGTGGAACCAATATGGGCGCTCGAGGTGGTCTAGGTGCATTTTTATACTTGGAAGTACTTGACGCCAGTTTTTCATTTGATGGTGTTATTGGAGCCTTTGCATTAACAACAAACATAATTTTAATAGCCATAGGTCTTGGAATTGGCGCGATGTATGTTCGTGCGATGACTATAATGTTGGTCGAAAAAGGTACCCTTCAACAATTTAGATACCTTGAGCATGGAGCTTTTTACTCAATTTTTGCTCTTTCCATAATCATGTTTGCCCAATCAATCATTGAGGTTCCTGAAACTATCACTGGAGCCATTGGAGCAGTAATTATTGGGTTATCCCTATATTCATCCGTTCGATACAACAAAAAAGAGCAGACGCTCTAAACAGGAGACACAAATATGTCACGAGTTTACCTAAAGAAGGCACAACTAACACCAAAAACAAATGCCTCAGAGGTTCATGAAACAGTAAAAAATATTCTTGCAGATATCGAGAGTGGTGGTGATGCAACGGCCAAAGAATATGCGTCCAAATTCCATCAGTATCAAGGTGATATAATCTTAACGGATGATGAAATAAACGCGGCAAGTCACTTAGTACCAGAAAAGTTAAAAAGCGATATCAAGTTTGCTCATGACAATGTGAAACGCTTTGCAGAACGGCAGAAGGAAACTTTAAAAAACACTGAAATTGAAATTCATCCTGGATTTGTAACTGGTCAAAAGGTTATTCCAGTTGATGCAGCTGGGTGTTATGTTCCTGGTGGTCGTTATAGCCATATTGCCAGTGCAATAATGACCGTAACAACCGCAAAAGTTGCTGGCTGTAAATTTATTACGGCGTGTTCACCGCCTAAGCCAAATGTTGGCGTTGCTCCGGCTATTATTTATGCCGCTCATATATGCGGTGCCAACAAAATAATGGCCATGGGGGGCGTTCAGGGAGTTGCTTCCATGACTTACGGTTTATTTGGACTGCCGCAGGCAAATATTTTAGTTGGGCCTGGCAATCAGTTTGTAGCTGAGGCAAAACGTATCCTATTTGGGCGAGTTGGAATAGATATGATAGCTGGTCCCACTGATAGTTTGATTTTGGCAGATGCAACTGCTGATCCATTTATTGTAGCAACAGATTTAGTGTCGCAAGCAGAACATGGGTATAATTCACCTGTCTGGTTGGTTACGGATAACGAAACGCTAGCGAATAATGTGATGAATTTGGTTCCAAAGTTGATTGATGACCTGCCTGAGACTAACCGAGAAAATGCAACTGTGGCCTGGCGGGATTATGCGGAGGTAATTGTTTGTGGGAATAGGGAAGAAATGGCTTCTTGTTCTGATGAATATGCACCTGAACATCTTACGGTTCAGGCTGATGACCTTGATTGGTGGCTTGAACGCCTGACATGTTATGGCTCATTATTTTTAGGAGAGGAAACAACTGTTTCTTATGGTGACAAGGCTGCGGGAACTAACCATGTTTTGCCCACTTCAAGAGCTGCAAATTATACTGGTGGTTTGAGCGTCCACAAATATATGAAGATAGTGACATATCAAAGAGCAACCAGAGAGGGATCAAAACCGATTGCTGAAGCTACGGCCAGAATTTCTCGGTTAGAGGGGATGGAGGGTCATGCGCGGGCTGCAGATGTTAGGTTAGCTAAATTTTTTCCTTATGAGGAGTTTGATTTAACTGCTAATGGATAGATTTGATTCATTATTTGACCTGTCTAAAAAAGTTGCTGTTGTGACGGGTGCAAGTTCTGGGCTGGGTCGTCGCGCGGCCGAGGTGCTTGCTTTGGCTGGGGCTAAAGTTGTCGGTGTGGCTAGGCGAAAAGAGGTTTTGGAAAATTTAGCGTTGGAATTGGGGAAAAATTTCTCTTATATTTCTGCAGATATTTCTGATCGTAGTCTCTTGGGAGACTTGAGCTTAGAAATAAATAGCAAGTTTGGTCCACCAGATATTCTGGTCCATGCGGCTGGAGTTAATACTCGGCAAACAGCTGATGAAGTAACCGATCTTGGATGGGATCAAACGATTTCATTAAATCTCTCAACACCATTTTTTTTAACCCAACTTCTTGTTCCTGAAATGAAAAGGAAAGGCTGGGGAAGAATTGTAAATTTTGCGTCGGTTCAAACCACTAGGGCATTTCCCGGTGGAATAGCTTATGGTGCTTCAAAAGGTGCAATAGGACAGCTTACGAGAGCAATGGCCGAAGCTTGGTCATCCCACGGCATTTGTGTGAATGCCATTGGTCCAGGGTTTTTTCCTACAGAATTAACTCAAGTAGTTTTTGAAGATGCAGCACGATCCAACAGAAATGCTGATCAGACCTGTATTGGAAGAAATGGCGAGATGGAGGATTTAGATGGTCCTTTGCTTTTTCTTTGTTCTGAGGCTTTCAGTTATGTTACTGGCCAGGTTCTCATGGTTGATGGGGGGTTCACAGCAAAATGAAGGCACTTGTTTATGTCGGAGAGGAAAAATTAGATTTCCGTGAAGTCGCTGACCCAGTTGTAAACTCTGGCGAGCAATTAATAAAAGTTGATAGCGCCGGCATCTGTGGTTCTGACATGCATGCTTACCTTGGCTATGATGAGCGCAGGCCTGCTCCTTTGATATTAGGTCATGAAGCAGCTGGCATTATTTTGGGTGGAGATCGTGATGGAGAAAGAGTTGCAATTAATCCGCTCGTGACTTGCATGAAGTGCCAGGCTTGTACTTCCGGTCGTGAAAATATTTGTTCAAAGCGTCAAATTATCTCAATGGCTCCTCGCGAGGGCACTTTTGCAGAGATGGTATCAGTTCCTGAAGTTAATTTAGTAAGTATACCTTTAGACATTCCATTAGAAAAAGCTGCCTTAACTGAACCACTAGCTGTAAGCTGGCATGCTTCTAGGCTAGCAATTGAGGCTTTACATTCGAGTATGGATAGAAATGTTTTAATTATAGGTGGAGGTGCAATAGGTTTGGCTTCGGCCCTTGCCTTTAAAGCCATGGAAATTGAAAACATAGTATTAGTCGAACCTAATACTATTAGGAGAAAGTACCTTAATGACAACTGTAACGTAGTCGCTGTCGAAAAAGTTAATGAGTTATTTTCGATTGTTGTCGATGCAGTTGGGTTTAAAAAAACCCGTAAGTTAGCATCTGAAAAAGTATCTCCAGGTGGAATAATTACCCATATAGGATTAGGTGAAGATTTAGGTGGAATTGATGTCAGGAGGATTACTCTTCAAGAAGTCAGTTTTATTGGTACGTACACATATACAGCACAAGATTTCAAAAACACTGCTAAAGCGATTTTTGATGGCCGTCTTGGTCCATTAGATTGGATTGAAAGAAGACCTCTTTCAGAAGGAACCAGAGCTTTTAGTGAGATAAGGGAGGGGAAAGTAGCCTCTCCTAAAATTGTACTTAGTCCCAGTGATTAATAAAAATAGGAGAGAAATATGTCGAATATACCGCATCTTTTAGTTCACGATCATGAAGATAATGTTGGTGTTGTCGTGGTCGAAGGCTTAACGGCTGGAACTGAAATGTTTTGCTGCGTTACGCACGATAATTCAACCTTTACGCTTACTTCGGGTGCAGATGTACCGATTGGGCACAAGATAGCTCTAAAAGATTTAAAGGACGGTGATACTGCAGTTAAATATGGGGAAGATATTGGCAAAATAATAGCTGATATCCCTAAAGGTGGACATGTTCATACACACAATTGCAAAACCAAACGCTGGTAAGGAAAGAAAAATGGCATCAAAATATTCAAATATAACAGTTAAGGGCTTTCGTAGAGAAAACGGGCGTGTTGGCGTTAGGAACCATGTTTTAATACTCCCAGTCGATGACATTTCGAATGCAGCGTGTGAAGCTGTAGCCAATAATGTAAAAGGTACTATGGCAATTCCTCATGCATACGGTCGGCTGCAATTTGGGGAAGATTTGGAAGTACATTTTCGCACAATGATTGGTACTGGCAGCAACGCGAATGTTCATTCAGTTGTTGTAATTGGAATTGAACCTGATTGGACAAAACGAATTGCTGATGGAATTCGTGAGACTGGTAAAGAAGTTGCGGAATTCTCAATTGAGCAAAAAGGTGATTTTGAAACTATAAGAGCGGCTAGCTGGGCTGCAAAAGACTTTGTTCATAAAGCGACTGAGGTACAACGAGAAGAATGTTCTATTTCAGAACTCTGGGTTTCTACAAAATGTGGTGAGAGTGATACGACGACTGGCCTGGGTTCATGTCCCACGGTTGGCAACATGTATGACAAGCTTTTACCAGAAGGAATTACTGGATTTTTCGGGGAAACATCAGAAATAACTGGTGCAGAGCATATTTGTCAAAAGCGAGCTATCAGTGAGGAAGTCGGTGAGCGTTGGTATAAGATGTGGAAAGCTTACCAAGATGATGTTATTTTTGCCCATCAAACAGATGATCTTTCTGACAGTCAGCCAACCAAGGGTAACATACTTGGTGGGTTAACTACGATTGAAGAAAAAGCTTTGGGTAATTTAGAAAAAATTGGCAGAACATCTCAATACATAGATATTTTATATCCTGCAGAACAACCCAACTCAGGAAAAGGTTTGTATTTTATGGATAGCTCATCAGCAGCTGCAGAATGTGTGACCCTTATGGCAGCAGGCGGGGCTGTTATACATACATTTCCAACGGGGCAGGGCAACGTAGTAGGAAACCCGATTGTACCTGTTATCAAAATAACTGCTAATCCAAGAACTGTCAGAACCATGGGCGAACATATTGATGTTGATGTGTCTGGAATTCTTCGGCGAGATCAAACAATCGACGAAGCAGGCGATGCTCTCATAGAAATGATCCGAAGAACAGCAAATGGTAGAAACACTGCGGCAGAAGCACTTGGTCACCGTGAATTTTCTATGACAAAACTATATAGAAGTGCTTAGATGAGTTAAATTTGGTGGCTGCTTTGCAGCCACTAATTAACAAGAGGTTTCAAATGAGTTTAGAGACCAGAGTATCAATTTCTGAAGCTGAACTATTAGTAAAAAACGCATTCCTTAAAAATGGTGTAAAAGAAGACATTGCCGCATCAGTCTCAACTGCTCTGGTTGCCGCTGAGGCTGAAGGGCAAGTTGGCCATGGGTTTTCGCGAGTGAAAGATTATATTGCCCAAGTTAAATCAAAAAAAATCAATGTGGATGCTAAAATTAAAATAGAACATCCTAAGCCAACATCTATATCGGTAGATGCGGATTATGGCTTTGCCTACCCGGCTCTTGATCAGGCTATTTCTGAGGGTGCTTTCGTCGCAAATGAATATGGGAGTGCCGTAGTATCTGTTTTCAATTCGCATCACTGTGGGGCTCTTTCTGTACAAGTTGAAAAAATAGCAAACCATGGCCTAATTGGTTTGATGATGGCAAACACGCCTAAGGCAATTGCCCCTTGGGGTGGTAAAGATCCATTTTTTGGTACCAATCCAATTGCTTTTGCAGTTCCACGAATAGAAAAAGATCCGTTAGTTATAGACTTATCTTTATCAAAGGTTGCACGTGGAAAAATAATGCATGCGAAAAAGGAAAGTACTACAATACCAGAGGGGTGGGCGTTGGATAGTTCAGGAAAACCAACGACTGATCCTGATCAAGCTTTAAAAGGGTCAATGCTACCTATTGGTGAAGCTAAAGGCAGTGCATTGGCTCTTATGGTTGAAATACTAGCCGCTACCTTTTCTGGAGGAACGCAAAGTAACGAAGCAAGTTCGTTTCTTAACTCGGAAGGCGGGCCACCAGGTGTTGGCCAATTTCTTTTGTTAATAAGTCCTGGAAAAAACAGTAATTCATTTTTAACTCGGCTTGAAAAGCTATTAAACAGCATCGAAGAGATGGAGAGAATTCGCTTACCAGGAGACAGAAGGCTCGACGCACGAAATGAAATTTTAAGATCAGGATTGCAGGTTCCTGAGTTTCTTTAAAATTATCAGATTTTTAAGAAAATATGGCAGAATTTACTTGCCCTTAGATCAGTTACTATTACAGTCTGGGGTTACCAAGAAGTTATTAACTTCTTAAAATGGGAGGTAAAAAATGAAATTGTATAAATTTACGCGGCGTGTGGCTATTGCTGCATCTGCAGCGCTAATGATTGCTGGGCCAGGCTATGCTGGTGGGCACCAAGTAGTTGAAAGTATACACTTTTTAATTCCTGGTGGAGCCGGCGGTGGCTGGGATGGAACAGCAAGAGGTACTGGTGAAGCACTTACCGGCGCAGGTTTAGTAGGAAGTGCATCCTATGAAAATATGTCTGGTGGCGGTGGCGGTAAAGCTATCGGCTATTTGATAGAAAATGCAGCTAGTTCACATGGTACATTAATGGTGAATTCAACACCTATCGTAATTCGTTCTTTGACAGGTGTTTTCCCTCACAATTTCCGTGATCTTACCCTAGTTTCAGGAACAATTGGAGATTATGCAGCTCTAGTTGTAAATGCAGACAGCAACTTAAGTTCAATGAGTGATTTGATAAATGCGTATGATGCAGATCCATCTGGAACTGCAATAGGTGGCGGATCAGTACCTGGTGGTATGGATCACCTTGTGGCGGCAATGGTGATGGAAGCAGCAGGAAAAGATGCTTTGAATGTAAAATACATTCCATATGACGCTGGTGGTAAAGCCATGGCTGCATTGCTATCTGGTGAAATTAAAGCTCTGTCCACTGGCTTTTCTGAGGCAGTAGCAATGGCACAAGCAGGGGAAGTAAAAATCTTAGGTGTTACTTCTGATGCTCGCGTTGATGCATTTGCAGATGCTCCGACAATGAAAGAACAGGGCATAGATACAAATTTTGTTAATTGGAGGGGGTTTTTTGCAGCTCCTGGTTTGCCAGCTGATAAGTTAGCTGCCTATCAAGACGCAATTGCCAAGATGTATGACACACCAGAGTGGGAAGCTGTTAGAGCTCGAAACGGTTGGGTGAACATCCATAATCCAGGTGATAAGTTTCAAACTTTTCTCGAAGGTCAGGAAAAAGTTATTGGCGACCTTATGAAAAAATTGGGATTTTTGTAAGTTTAAGGTAATCTTATTGGTGGCAGTTTATTTCTGCCGCCAATTTTTTTTTGTGAGAGCTTATGCAATTAGATCGTTGGATCTCATTTGTTATTCTTTGTATTAGTTTAATCTATGGCTATTCAGCGTTTTTCGTTATGGACGAACTCTTAGCGCCATTTTTGAAACGGAATCCGATTTGGCCCAGTACGTTTCCAAAAATTATAACAGTTTTAGCCGTTGCTACTTCTTTTATTATTTTATTGAAGATCGAACGCCCTGTCGAAAGAAAATCTTCGTCGGATATGGATCTAAGTGAGCTTAAAAATTATAAGATAAAAGAAGCAATTATTCTTCTAGCATTGATGGTAGCCTATGCTTTACTTCTGCGGCCAGCAGGTTTTTTGTTATCGACAATTTCATTTCTTAGTTTGGGTGGAGTTGTTTTAGGTGAAAGAAAAATTTATCTTCTAATTCCCATTACAATACTCGCAACTTTAATAATTTGGTATTTGGTTCAAGGTGTTTTAGGAATTTTTCTGAGACCTTTGCCGTTTTTTCTGTGATGGGAAATTAAGATGCTCGAAGGTTTGTTGATTGGTTTAGGGGCTGCATTTTCATTCCAAAACATTGTTATGGTTATTCTTGGGTGCCTAATTGGGACATTTATTGGAATGCTGCCAGGTCTTGGCCCCATGTCCATAATAGCGATCATGATACCCGTTGCGATTACTATTGGAGATCCTTCGGCTGCGTTAATTTTGCTAGCTGGCGTTTATTATGGGGCTATTTTTGGTGGATCAACATCCTCCATTTTACTAAACGCACCGGGCGTTGCTGGCACAGTTGCAACGAGTTTTGATGGATACCCAATGGCGCGTCGTGGACAGGCTGGTAAGGCGTTAACCGTCGCAGCGATAGCGTCATTTGCGGGTGGAACAATTGGTGCTGTCTTATTGATGATATTTGCACCGGCTCTCTCAACCGTCGCTTTGCTGTTTCACTCTGCCGAATACTTTGCCATGATGATTGTTGGCTTATCTGCAATCGCCGCATTTGCGGGCAGTGGAAATGTAGCAAAAGCAGTTTTAATGACCTTATTAGGCCTGATGATGGCAACGGTTGGGGAGGGTGCTCTTTTTAATATGCCGAGGTTCACGATGGGTTTGATGGATCTTCAATCCGGTTTCAGTTTTATAACACTGGCTATGGCTATGTTCGCTTTGCCAGAGGCCATCTTTCTGGTAATGAACCCTGCTAGATCTGTCCAAGGTGGTAGGAAAAACGATATAAAAGACTTACGCATAACGCGTGAGGAGGGTCGCCGAATTGCTCCCGTTATAGGCCGTCAATCTATACAAGGATTTTTCATCGGAGTTTTACCTGGGGCTGGTGCAACAATCGCATCATTTTTAGGATATGCAATAGAGCGCAATCTTGCTCCAGCAAAAGAGCAAAAAGAATTTGGAAAAGGGTCAATTAAAGGTTTAGCAGCTCCGGAGACTGCTAATAATGCAGCTTGCACAGGGTCCTTTGTGCCTCTGCTTACACTTGGAATTCCGGGGTCAGGCACTACAGCTATTTTATTGGGTGCTTTAATTGCCTTGAATGTAACTCCCGGACCAAGACTTATGTCTGATAGTCCAGAAATATTCTGGGCGGTCATCGTTTCAATGTATATTGGTAATATTGTTTTGTTGATCTTAAATTTACCATTAATTCCCTATATTGCGAAAGTACTTACTATTCCCAGAACCTACTTAATTCCATTTATTTTATTTTTCACACTTATGGGTAGTTACATAGGGCAAAACAATTCAACCGAGTTATTGATTTTAGTTGGTTTCGGTGTGTGTGCTACCATTTTGAAGTTTGCCGATTATCCATTGGCTCCTCTATTAATAGGTTTTATTTTGGGAAGTATGCTGGAAGATAATTTTTCGCGTTCAATGCAATTGTATGACGGAGTTGGTTTTATCTTTGAAAGGCCAATGACTTTAGGTTTGATTATTTTAGCAATGGTTCTGATTGTTTTACCAAGTCTGAGGTCTAGATTTTCAAAAAAAATAAGTAGTGATGTCGCTGAAGGTGACTAATTTTCTGATATCTTAGTATTCCGAACGAAGCACCGATGAGGTGCTCGCGCGCATGGCTCTTATCGAAAAGTACAAACTTGCGAAAACATTTGCAAATATGCCACCAAGGACAACTGCAAATGCATTGAGCCACATTAATGTATATTCTGTTCCCATTACATAGCTACATACTGCCCAAGCTCCTATAACGCCAATTAGCAATGCAACTGCACCGGCTACCCCACCTAGTAAGATTGATCGAAGTGCAAAGCTGAATAAGATAGATGCTGTACTTGCGCCTAATGCTTTTAGAATGGCAGCTTCGTATTTGCGCGCTTTTTCAGTGGATGCCGCTGTACCCACTAAAACTAAAAATCCAGTCAAAATTGTAGTTGTTGCTCCATATAAAACTACGGAAGAAATGGAAGAAAGAATATTAGAGACTTGAGCAATGGCTTCTTTAATTCTTACAGCAGTAATATTAGGAAATTTGCTGGCAACTTTCCGGAGCAATTCAGCTTCAGCTTCTGGATTTGCATAAACGGTTGAAATAAAGGAATGCGGAGCATTTTGTAATGCATGAGGGTTCATTGACATTATGAACCCTATTCCCGCGGTAGAAAAATCAACATCTCTAAAGCTAGTAATGGTCGCATTGATATCGCGACCCATGATATTGACTGTCAGTTCATCCCCAAGAGATAAGCCCATTTCTCTACCTTCTTCTTCAGCAAAACTTATTTGAGCTGGGCCCTCATAGCCCGGCTCCCACCAAACACCTTCAGTGATTTTACTTCGTTCAAGTGGTTTGCTTGAGTAAGTGAGGCCGCGGTCACCTCTAAGAACCCAATGATCCCCTGCATACTCTTTTGCAGGCATACCATTTATCCGTGATATTATACCTCTAATCATGGGAGCTTCATCAAACGAAGTCACATCTTTATCGGTTTCCATAATTTGACGAAATTCTGGCATTTGGGACTTTTGGATATCAATAAAAAAATATGAAGGCGCCACGTCAGGTAAATCTTTTTGGATTGATGTTCTAATGTTTCCACCGATTTGCCCAATACTAGATAGCACAGATAGACCAATTCCTATTGATAAAATGACAATAATAGCACCTTCTTTTGGGCCCGTAATTGCTGAAAGAGCCCATCTCAATTTTGGATTGGATCTTAATTTTGTTCTAATTTTTTCAGTAATTACCCTAATTGCCGCAGCGACTATAATTAACAAGAGAAAAGCAGAGATAATGGCTAAAGCAGTCCACAGCGTGAATTTAATTGATCCTGTAAAATATGAGGCTAAAGCAATTAAAAAAAGTATAAATCCTGAAGTAGTAACAAGATACACAAACCGAGGAAGGTTATAATTAGCTTCGGTTTCATTTCTGAATAACTCGGAAGAGTTAACGTTTTCAATGCTAGATAAAGGCCATAATGAAAAGGTTATTGCAGTAACTAATCCATAAATGATTGCCTCAAAAATTGGTTGAAAATAGATACCTAGTTTTACTGGGATTGGAATTGTGTCTGTGATCCAGTTTCCGAGTAAAAAAGGACCAATACTCCCCAAACAGACCCCTATTAAAATTCCTAATGAAGAAAAACATAATATTTGGATAAAGTAAGTTTGAAAAATAATATTATTTGATGCGCCGATACTCCTGAGTGTCGCTATTGTAGCCGTTTTAAGAAGTAAATAGCTTCTAACTGACGCTGCAATTCCAACGCCACCAACGACCAATCCTGATAATCCAACTAATACTAAAAAAGTTTCTAATCTTATAACAAACTCACTGATGCTAGGAGCAGCATTCCGTGCATCTGTCCAACGCATACCGGTTGTTTCAAATTTCTCTACAGCAGTTTTTGAAATTATATCTAAATTTATATTTTCTTTCAAATCTAGCCGATATTTGGTTGAAAAAAGTGTCCCAGGTGTGAGGAGGCCTGAGTCCTCTAGGTCGGTAGTATAAACAATTGTTCTTGGCCCCAACCCAAAACCGTCACTACCATTATCAGGAATAGTTTCAATGACACCTCCAAGGTGAAATTGTGTCTGACCTAATTTAAAAGTATCACCGAGTTTTAACTCTAAACGGTCCACTAAAATTTTTTCAATAACTGCTCCCGGCAATCCTTTTCTTTTTTGCAATGCATCAGAAAGAATTACATCAGCGAAAAGATTTACTTCACCCATAAGTGGATAATTTTCATCTACGGCTTTCACTTGAGTGAGAACCCGTTCACTCGTTTCTCGTTCGACCAAAATCATTGAACGAAAATCAACTATTTCGCTGATAGTATTTGCTTTTTCTTCAAGCCACGTGAGTTCAGTTGGATTTGCAAATCTGTAGGTGAACTCTGCTTCTGCATCACCGCCCAATAATAAAGCGCCTTGTTCGCTAAGACCCTTTTCAATTCCACTTTTGATTGAGCCAATTATTGTAATTGTTGCAACCCCAAGTACTAAACAAGAAATCAACACCTTAAAACCAAGAAAACCGTTACGTATTTCTCGCTTAGCAAGTTGCCAAGAGATTGGTAGTCCTCGAAGATTTTTCATGGGCTAAATACTTCGCCATTAGAGATTTTGATTTTTCTTCCACAGCGATTTGCTAAATCTACATCATGAGTTACTAGGACAAGAGTGGCGTTGTGCTCACTATGAAGCTCAAATAAGTAGTCTGCCACAATTTTTCCGTTTTCATAATCTAAATTTCCAGTTGGCTCATCTGCCAGCAAAATTTTTGGCTTGGCAATAATAGCTCTTGCAAGAGCTGTTCTTTGCTGCTCGCCACCCGATAATTGTGATGGAAAATGTGATATCCTATCTTCAAGGCCTACTTTTTCCAATGCCTCTTCTGCTAGGCCAAAGGCATCTTTATTTCCGCTTAATTCTAAGGGAACAGCAACATTCTCTAAAGCAGTCATTGTTGGGATAAGGTGGAAAGACTGGAAAACTATTCCAACATTACTTCTTCTGAAGCTAGCTAATTTATTTTCATTCATTTCGCTAAGATTTTGGCCTAACAGTTTTATCAAGCCATTTGAAATTCGCTCTAATCCGCCCATGAGCATTAGAAGCGAAGACTTGCCAGATCCTGAGGGTCCAACGATACCGATGCTTTCACCTTTTTGAATGTCAATTGAAATATCTTTTAGTATATCCACAACCCCGGCATTGCCATCTAAAGATAATGAGACATTTTCTATTAATATGGAGGGGCACTGCATGATAAAACACCTAAGAAACTTTTATTGTGTAATTAGATATGAAGCAAAAAATTTGCTGTACAAGGCCATTATTTCGCTAATTATATATATGGCGCCAACTTTGGCCTATTCTGACCAAAAAGTTTTCATATTGGGTGATAGTTTAACCCATGGTTTTGGTTTGGCAGTCGAAGACAGTCTTGTAAATCAATTATCAAATTGGTTCGCGAATGCAGGTTTGGAAGTCACCTTTATTAACGGTGGAGTTTCTGGGGACACAACAGCAGGTGGCTTAGAGCGGCTATCCTGGTCTTTAACGGATGATGTATCGGCCTTGGTGGTTGCTCTCGGTGCTAATGATGTTTTACGTGGTTTTCCACCTGAGTTAACTAGAGAAAACTTATCAGCTATTATTGACATCGCTGCAAATAATAACACGCCAGTCCTGTTAATTGGAACATATGCACCTGGAAACTATGGTAAGCAATATAAATTACAATTTGATGCTATTTTCACAGATCTCGTCGAAGAAAAGAACATTGCTTATATTGATAGCTATTTTAAGCCCATGCTTGATGACGTTAAAAATGGTAAAGATGTGTCATACCTTTTGCAATCTGATGGTTTGCATCCAAACCCGGCCGGCGTGAAAGTAATTGTTGAGTATATCTCACCACAACTTCTAAAATTTTTAAGAAAAGAAAAAATCATTCGATGAGTTAACTATTTATAGGCCGGTAAATTTTAAATACTTTTCATTTGGTTATATATCGCCTATGCACGTGTCCATAATAACTAAGGAGATAACATGGCTAAGGAAGAATTGCTCGAATTTCCAGGTGTCGTAAAGGAACTCCTGCCAAACGCGACATTTCGAGTTGAGCTAGAAAACGGCCATGAAATTATCGCTCACACGGCAGGGAAAATGCGAAAGAACAGAATTCGTGTTCTCGCAGGAGATAAGGTTCAAGTGGAGATGACACCGTACGACTTGTCAAAAGGTCGTATAAATTACCGCTACAAATAAGCTGTGAAATTAGTTCTAGGTTCAGGAAGCCCTCGCCGAAGAGAAATTTTGGCACAAGTTGGTATTTTTCCGTTCGAAATTCGTGCTCCTAATGTAGATGAAACGCCGCTTAAAAAAGAGCTACCTCTTCAGTACTGCATGAGAATTGCTGAAAAAAAAATTCGTGCAATAAAATTAGCTGATGATGAAATCGCCATTTGTGCTGATACAACAGTTGCTTTGGGTAGAAGGATTTTGGGCAAACCTATCGATCGGGCGGAAGCGGATAGATTTCTTAGTTTGTTATCAGGAAGACGACACAAAGTAATAACATGCGTAGCAATTAAAAAACACAATAAGATAAAAACAAAAGAAGTAGTCAGTCGAGTAAAAATGAGGGTTATAAGCCCCCAAGAAAAAGAAATTTATTTAGATACGGGTGACTGGGAGGGCAAAGCAGGAGGATATGGAATACAAGGACTTGCCTCATCGTTTATTCCTTGGATAGGTGGCTCATATACCGGTATAGTAGGCTTGCCCTTAACTGAAACAATTAAATTGCTGAGCGCCTTCGGATATCCGGTATTTGGTAAAAACAATGGTTAAGCGATCAATATATTTAGACCATGTTCAAGACCAAGAGGCATCAGCGCTTGTAGTTGATGGTGTTTTGCAGGACTTTTTTATAGATACTGACATCCCAACTCCAGGGCAGATTTACCGTGCCACCATTGATCGGCCGATCAAGGGTCAAGGTGGTTACTTTTTAAAAACACCTGACGGTTCAGCTTTCTTGCGAAAAGGTAAAGGATTATCGCAGGGTTCGCGTTTATTAGTCCAAGTATCTGGCTTTGCAGAGAGAGGAAAAGCGATACCGGTTAGCAGCAAAATTCTTTTAAAGAGCCGGTACGTTATTGTTACTCCTGGAAATCCGGGTCTTAATATTTCCAGACAAATTAAAAACGAAGAGCGCAGAGAGGAATTAATTGCCTTAATCCGTCTGAATTTAAAAGATTTTAAGGAAGGTATGATTTTACGATCAAGCTGTAAAAATGCGGCTGATAAAGACATCTTGGATGATGCAGAGGAAATGCTCAATTTGGCAAGCAAGATATTTTCTGATGACTCGAGTGAAGAAAAGCTGATTTTAGAATCTGATAAGCCACACGCTCTTGCATGGCGTGAATGGAGCGAAGATGCAGTTGTTTTTTCAGAAAATGGAAGCTTTGAAATTCATGGAGTTTTAGATTTATTAGAGGAATTAAAATCTGAACGGGTCGAAACTAGTGATGGGCATTTTTTTATCGAAACTACCAGAGCTTGCACGACTGTAGATATAAACACTGGCTCGGATACTAATCCTGCAGCAGCCCTGAAAGCCAATCTAGCCACAGCACGGGATCTTCCCAGACAGCTGCGCCTTCGAGGTATTGGGGGGCAAATTATTTTAGATCCTGCTCCAATTTCAAAAAAAGATCGAAAGATTTTTGATACATCATTGAGGACGGCCTTTAGAAAAGACTCCGTTGAAACAAATATCGTTGGCTGGACAGCCATGGGGCTGATTGAAATACAACGTGCTAGGGTGCGTTCAAGCTGGAAATAATATGCCTAAACATGATCATTAATTTTGTTCTATGAGACATCTTTCCAATTAACTTCCCGCTTGTTTTGCCCAGTTCTACCCCTACGAATAAACAACCTATTTAGAGCATTGATATAAGCTTTAGCACTGGCAACAACGGTATCAGTATCAGCAGACTGTCCCGTCGCTATATTTCCGTCTTCTTCCATTCGAACAGAAACAGTGGCCTGAGCATCTGTACCCTCAGTGACTGCATGAACTTGGTATAATTGAAGGTGCGCATTATGTTTATAGAGTGATTGTACTGCATTAAATGTTGCATCTACCGGTCCATCGCCGGTGGCAGTAGTTGAAGATTCTTCCCCCCCAATCGTTAATGTCATAGCTGCTTCTTGTGGACCAGTTGTCCCGCAAATTACTCTCAACTCATTTAAAACAATGTGATCGTTTGCGGCATTTTCGCCAGCTTGCATAAGCGCGATTAAGTCATCATCATAAACTTCTTTCTTGCGGTCAGCTAATTCTTTGAACCTGACAAACACGTCCTTCAGTTGATTATCGGCTAAATTATAACCTAATTCTTGCAATTTTGATCGAAGAGCTGCGCGACCTGAATGTTTTCCTAATACTAAATTTGTGGCTGAAAGCCCAACATCTTCAGGACGCATAATCTCAAATGTTTCAGAATTTTTTAACATACCATCTTGATGAATACCGCTTTCATGTGCAAATGCATTTTTTCCCACTATTGCCTTATTAAATTGAACTGGAAAACCGGAAACAGAAGCAACGCGTCTGGATATATTCATTATTTTAGAGGTGTTGATATTAGTATAAAATGGCATGATGTCACCACGGACTTTTAATGCCATAACTACTTCTTCAAGAGCCGTGTTTCCGGCACGCTCACCTAATCCGTTTATTGTACACTCAATTTGTCTTGCACCACCTTCTACAGCAGCTAGAGAATTTGCAGTAGCCATGCCTAAATCATTGTGACAGTGGGTTGCAAAGACAACTTCATCTGCCCCGGGTACTTTTTCTATTAACATTTTGATAAGATCAGCTGACTCAAGTGGCGCTGTATAGCCTACTGTATCTGGAATATTGATGGTTGTTGCCCCAGCTGTAATAGCTATTTCTACAACACGACATAGATAATCATGTTCGGTCCTAGTTGCGTCCATTGGCGACCACTGGATATTGTCACACAAGTTTCTAGCGTGCGTCACTGTATCGTGAATTTTTTGCGCCATTTGATCTTTATCTAAATTTGGTATCGCGCGGTGTAACGGCGAAGTTCCAATAAATGTATGAATTCTGGGTCGTTCCGAGTTTTTTATTGCATCCCAGCAACGATCGATATCTCCAAAATTAGCCCGTGCTAAGCCACATATGACGGCCGTTTTACTACGCTCCGAAATTTCACTTACTGCCTTGAAGTCACCCTCTGATGCAATGGGAAATCCAGCTTCAATAATATCAACTCCCATATTATCAAGGAGCTCTGCGATTTCTAATTTTTCCTCATGGGTCATGGTTGCCCCTGGTGACTGTTCGCCATCTCTAAGCGTGGTGTCAAAAATTACTACACGATCTTTGTCTGTTGTTTTTTTCATTTTTGGATCTCGTTTTTGCTACTAAGTTGTTGGTGCGGTAGTCTGCCTCTCTGAGCGGTCGCACCAGACAATGGCACGCTCAGAGGCAGCTTAGTAGTAGGCGCAGCTCTAAAGGTTTTTGCACCTCATTAATGGTTTTTTTTGTTAAGAACTCATAAATCATGTTTTAACTATACACCGTTGTTGAAAAATGAAAACCCAGTTTTAATGATAGTAAACATAGAATCAAATCATATAGTTACAGAAAAAAAGGATTTTTATTTGGCTCGGTGAAAGTTTTGTTAAATAACAGTCATCGATATAGTGAGAAATTATGGGTAAAACAGAAAATAACGCAACTAATTCACGGTTGACCGAAAATGAGGCAAAGATTTCATATCTTATAAAGGATATTGAAGATTTATCAGATATTGTAGCAAAGCAGAGCCTCGAATTAGAAAAACTAAATAAAAAAGTCAGTTTCTTAATTCAAAAAGAAACTGAGCGAGATGATATAAGTGCTGTTGTATTAGGTGATAAACCACCACACTGGTGATGAAATAAAAACTAATTAAAGAAAACATTGTAACCCGCGAGTTCTCTTATTAGGTTAGTGCGTAAGATACATGAGCAGGGACTTAACTGATGAAATTTAGTCACATCGTTATTGTAATCATCGCATTTTTTGTCAGCGGTAGTATTGCTATTTCGCAAACATCAAGCGGTACTCAAGAATATGGTGATGGTGGGGCTTATGAGGGTGAATTTTTGAATGGCTTACCACATGGAAATGGAACTTATGAATTACCAAATGGCTATAGGTATGTAGGTGAGTGGTTTGAAGGTGAAATAAATGGACAAGGTGAAGCATTATTCCCGAATGGGTCTGTTTATATTGGAAGTTTTGTCAAGGGAAAGCCTGAGGGGAGTGGAAAAATCACCTTTAGTGACGGTGGTACATATGAAGGTGAATGGGTAAACGGAAGCATAACTGGTGTTGGCTATGCAAAATATGCCAACGGAACGACTTACCAAGGAAAATTTCTTGATGCAATGCATGATGGAAGTGGAATTATGAAGAGCCCGGACGGGTACATTTACGACGGAACATGGGAAAATGGCGTAAAGCAAGGCACTGCAAAAGTAACTTATCCGGATGGATCAATTTATATAGGCGACATTTCACAAGGACTCCGTGAGGGTAAAGGCCGTCTCGAAATGCCAGAAGGCCTAGCCTATGAGGGCACATGGAAAGCTGGTGAAATTAATGGAGAAGGCCAACTTTCTCAGGAGAATGGCGATGTTTATACAGGAACACTTGTTAATGGCCGCCGCGAGGGTTTAGGGAAAGTAACTTACGCTAATGGTGATTTATATGAAGGCAACTTCTCTAATGATCAGAGAAGTGGTCAGGGGAAGTTTATTGGTGCTGACGGTTATACATATGAAGGAAGTTGGCAGGAAGGCGAAATAAAGGGTGAGGGTGAAGTAATCTATCCCGATGGTTCTCGATATGCGGGGACTTTCTCAAACGGTTTGGCTGATGGACTTGGTGAGATAATCTATCCTGATGGTTCAAGTTACTCTGGAGAGTGGCTGGCTGGAGTAATTGAAGGTAAAGGAAAAGCTACTTATCCGAACAATGCAGTTTACGAGGGTTTATTTCGTAATGCTAAGTACCATGGGTACGGAGTAATGCGTTTTGAAAATGGCTATATCTATGAAGGAAACTGGAAAGAGGGTAGGCGAAACGGTGTAGGGAAAGCAACCTTTACAGATGGTATGGTCTATGAAGGTGACTATTTGGATGGACAAAGACATGGAATAGGCACAATTACTTTAGCTGACGGTTTTAAATACACGGGTGATTGGGAGTTTGGTGAGATAACTGGAGTTGGAATTGCAACGTACGCTAATGGCGATATCTATCAAGGTAGCTTTGTGAAGGGTAAACGCCAGGGAAGGGGTACCATTAAATTTGCCAGTGGGGATTCGGCTAGTGGAAAATGGGATGATGGAGCATTAGTTGAAACAGGTTCCGACTAATACATTTTCAATTTTACCAAGGCACTGTTTTTCTATTCCAATCAAAAAATTGGCCAGAAGATTCTGGGTTTAAATTTTCGGCTAACCGCAAAATATTCGTAGAAGCATCTTCAGGTGAAACAGCTGGATGGCGGCCAAGATATTTTTTAGTGAAGTTTGTTCTCACTGTTCCAGGATGAATGGCAACACATGTTAAGTTTGGAAAAGTGCGAGAATATTCGATAGCTGTAGTCCGAATAAATTGGTTTAAAGCAGCTTTCGATGCCCTGTAACTATACCAACCACCTAGCTTATTGTCGCCAATGGAGCCTACCCTTGCTGATAATACACCAATAAAACAACTCGAATTCTTATCTATTAGTTTTTTGATATGTTTTAAAATAAGAGTTGGCCCCACGGCATTAGTTATAAACTGGTCGAGTGCAGCATTAGAGTTGAACTGCCGAATGGTTTTTTCCGGTTCTGCTGAATTCACCACAAGTGCTCCAGTTGTAATAAATATCTGGTCGAAGGTACCATCCAAAGTTTCGATAGCAGAAATAATTTTACTTTCATCTGATAAATCCAGATCATGGTGGCTCCTAGAAAGCCCAGAAACATTATGTCCTTTGGCAGTACACGCTTCTTGTAGGGCTGCCCCTATTCCGCCAGAATTTCCAAATATTAAAACTCTTTTCATATAATTTGAGGTAGTAGAATAAATAGAACAATCAAGAATGTGCTCCCACATTGCTTGCTCATTGAATGGGAAATCGCTAGATGAATGATTAATAGATGCCGCAGGACATTCATAATGGCTAAAGACAAAAAACAAAATAGACCAAAAGCTATTACGCCCAAAGGCTTTCGTGACTACTTTGGTTCCGAAGTGACAGAACGAAACCAGATGTTACAGAGAATAGCGGAAATATATCAGAGCTATGGGTTTGAGGCTCTTGAAAGTTCCGCAGTGGAAACTGTAGAAGCGCTTGGAAAATTTTTACCTGATGTAGATCAGCCGAATGAAGGTGTTTTTGCCTGGCAAGAAGATAATCAAGATTGGTTGGCACTTCGCTATGATCTAACCGCTCCGTTGGCAAGGGTTTATGCGCAATATAGAAATGAACTCCCGACCCCATACCGACGGTATTCAATGGGGCCAGTATGGAGAAATGAGAAACCCGGTCCAGGCCGTTTTAGACAGTTCTATCAATGTGATGCCGACACGGTAGGGTCGGCAAGTATAGCAGCGGACTCAGAAATTTGTATGCTCCTTTCTGATACTCTTCAGAATGTAGGAATTCCGGAAGGTGACTACATAATTAAAGCAAATAATCGCAAAGTTCTTAACGGTGTCCTTGAGAGTGTGAATATTCAAGAAACACCTAAAAAAGATGCAATACTTCGAACTATCGATAAGTTTGATAAAATTGGAGAAAGTGGCATAAGGCAGCTACTGGGAAAAGGCCGGCTTGATGCATCTGGGGCTTACATTGATGGGGTAGGTCTATCTGATAGCGAAGCCGATATAGTTTTGGAGTTCTTAACTTCTAAGGGCACCGATATTGAAACAACATTAAGAAATCTAAAAAATTTGATTGGATCTTCCGAAATAGGATTGGAGGGTGTAAATGAACTGGAAACGATGGCAGAACTCTTTGAAACTGGCGGATACAGCAGCAAAAAGATTTCAATTGATCCTTCTGTAGTAAGGGGTTTGGGCTACTATACTGGCCCAGTTTATGAAGCGGAGCTTACCTTTGAAATTTTTGATGAAAAGGGTAGGGAAAGACAATTTGGATCAGTTTCAGGCGGTGGACGCTACGATGATTTAGTAAAGCGCTTTACAGGTCAAACCGTTCCTGCAACAGGTGTGTCGATTGGGGTGGATAGGCTTCTAGCTGCATTAAAAGCAAAAGGAAGAATACAAGCTTCTGGATTAGGCCCTGTCGTTGTTACTGTTATGGATCGAGATCGAATTAGTGATTATCAAGAGATAGTAACTGAGTTACGAAACGCTGGAATACGTGCTGAAGTATATCTCGGGAACCCAAAAAACTTTGGTAATCAGTTGAAGTATGCAGACAATAGAGGTTCACCTGCTGCCGTTATAGAGGGTACTGAGGAACGTGAAATTGGAATGATTCAAATTAAGGATCTGATTTTAGGTAAAAAACTTTCTGAGGAGGCAACTTTAGAAGAATGGAAAGATAGGCCTAGTCAATTCACAGTTCGGCGCGAAGAGCTCGTAGAAAAAATTAGAGAAATATTAAGTGTCTACAAATAATGACAGTCCTAAGAGATATATTACTAGAGGCCAAAAATTTAGCGGCTATTTTTGAAGCAACAGGTGCAGAAGTCGTTGAGTTAGACTTCTTGCAGATTTCAAATGTTTTACTCGATTTGTATGGGGAGGATATTCGTGGCCGAGCTTTTATAACTAATGACCCGGTTTATGGTGAAATGATGTTAAGGCCTGATTTTACCGTTCCGATAGTAGAGCAACATATGACAAACAGTGTGTCACCCGCGAGATATACTTATTGTGGTAAGGTATTTAGAAGACAAGAAGAGTTTCCGGACCGACCAAGAGAATTTCTGCAAGTAGGTTATGAAATATTTGATGGTGCTAAGCCTGAAAAAGCAGATGCAGAAGTTTTTTCGCTAGTTAATGAAGCTTTGAGTGGTATTCCAGTTAGAATAGCTACTGGTGATATTGGTATTTTGATGTCTGCTGTGCGGTCTTTATCAACCTCGGAACCACGTAAAAAGGCGCTCCTGAGACATATCTGGCGCCCCGACCGTTTTAGAACGCTTTTGAACCAATTTTCCGGTTTATCCTCAAAACTTCACACTACTGAAGAATTTGAAGACTATAATAAGATAGTTGATAAATTTGAAATTATTGGCTCGAGAAATGTTCGGGAAATAAAAGAACGGCTCCAACAAATTAAGTTGGAGACTGAAACAGATCCAATAAACTCAGAAGAGGTTAAAATTTTAGATGATATTTTATCCTTAAAAGATAAATGCACAGAAGCTCTTAGGTATTTGGAAAAATTATCAAAAAAAATGCCAGGCATAGAGTTGACGGTAGAAAATTTTGCCAAGCGCCTGACGCTTTTAGAAAAAAATGGAATTAAGGCAGACCTTTTGGATTTTGAAGGCTCCTACGGGCGAACATCCATGGAATATTATGATGGATTTGTATTTGGTTTTTACTCGGAAACTCACAAGGAGCTAGCACCAGTTGCTACTGGTGGTCGTTACGATGCGCTTACGGAAAGAATGGGCCCAGGCAAGAAAATACCTGCAGTTGGAGCGGTTTTGAGGCCAGACCTTACCCTTTTGTTAAGGGAAAACTATCATGATTAGATTAGGCATACCCTCAAAAGGCCGACTAATGGGCCAAACTTTTCACTGGTTTTCAGAACGTGGAATAAATTTAGTTCGAAGCGAGTCAGACAGAGAGTATGCAGGTCATATTGAGGGCATAAAGAACGTTCAGCTTATTTTTTTATCAGCTAGCGAAATACCGCGAGAGCTTTCTGCTGGGCGTTTGCACTTTGGGGTTACTGGAAATGACGTAATTCAAGAAAAATTGGTTCGTTTTAATCAGCTAGTAGAGCCCATCTCAGAACTAGGTTTTGGATTTGCTGATTTGATTATTGCAATTCCCAGCTTCTGGGTTGATGTCGAGACTTTAGATGATTTAGACGCTGTTTCGGCCCAGTTCAGAGATAATCACGGATATCGCTTACGCATAGCAACCAAATATCATCGATTGCTCAGGGAATTTTTAATGCAAACAGGCGTGGCAGATTACCAAATTGTTGATAGTCAGGGGGCTACTGAAGGTGCGGTTAAAAACGGTTTAGCCGAGGCTATCGCAGACATAACCTCGACGGGAAATACCCTAAGGGCAAATCATCTTAAAATTTTATCAGATGGTTTGATCCTTAAATCACAAGCAACGCTTTTTAAGTCTCTAATGGCTGGGTTTTCTCAAGAGGAAAACCAGGTGGCCAATTTTTTAGTAAAGAAACTGTCCACAAAAGATTGAATTAATTATACACAAAGTGCTGCATTGCCTTTAAGTAGGCTGTCAGATCTTTAGCTTGAGGCGAAAATTTAAATCACGCCAATGTCAGCAAGTGCCCCAGCTAAAGATGGAGGTAAGGGTTCTTCATTTTGGCGCATGGCATTTAAGTCACTGGGTGAGTCTGTCGGATTGAGATAACGCCAGCCCTGAAAAGCACGCCTGTTGGCTATAGTGGTTAAAATCAAATTTTTATCCAAAACAATTGCACATCTTCGTATTCCATCATTACCAATGATTTCATCAAGCCGGATTATCTTTTGTCTGCATTGGATTTGGCCTTTAATCACCCAGTAAATAGAGCCACCATTCACAATCTCTTTTTCGCGCTTTGGCCACATGCGGGTTACATGACGGGGACAACCGTCTGCACCTTGCGCTCTTGGGTTATTTTGCCAAGCGACGAGGTCAGAAACGGTTTGTGATCCTACGCTTAATTTTACCAAATTAACATATTCGCTCATAATAATCCTCAGGCTAACGTAAACGATAGTGCCATTAACAAAACTAGCAAGTTGACCAAGAGAGTTCAAAAGACTAGAGTAATTGCCTACCGTTCTTAAGATTTTCTATCAAGGATTTTTAAATGTCACGCTTCGATGCGGCAATTGCCGAACAAATTTGGGATATGAAGTATCGTTTAAAGGATGCCGATGAAACTGCTATTGATAAATCAGTTGAGGACACATGGGCAAGAATTGCAAAAGACCTTGCAAGTATTGAGAAGGATAAAGTGCATTGGGAAAAAGAGTTCTATGCAGCCCTAGAAGATTTTAAGTTTTTGCCTGCTGGCCGCATTACAGCGGGCGCTGGAACAAATCGAAAAGTAACCTTATTTAATTGCTTTGTTATGGGAACTATTCCCGATGACATGGAGGGCATTTTTAATATGTTAAAAGAAGCTGCCCTAACTATGCAGCAGGGTGGTGGGATAGGTTACGATTTTTCCACTATTAGGCCAAATGGGGCAATAGTAAAGGGAGTAGCAGCCGACGCCTCTGGCCCACTTTCCTTTATGGATGTGTGGGATTCAATGTGTCGAACAATCATGAGTGCTGGGTCTAGGCGCGGCGCAATGATGGCTACAATGCGTTGTGATCACCCGGACATAGAACAGTTCATCTCTGCAAAATCTGACCCCATACGATTGCGTATGTTCAATCTATCAGTTTTAGTCACTGACCCATTTATGGAAGCAGTGAAGAATGATGATGACTGGAATTTAGTATTTAACGGTAAAGTATACAAAACACTGAAAGCTCAGAAGTTGTGGGATCAAATAATGCAATCCACATATGACTATGCAGAACCAGGTGTGATTTTCATCGACAGAATAAACAAACTTAATAATCTAAATTATTGCGAAACTATTTCTGCTACAAACCCGTGTGGAGAGCAGCCACTACCACCTTATGGAGCATGTCTGCTTGGATCGATAAACTTCGCTAAATTAGTCGAGAAGCCCTTTGAAAAAAAAGCAAAAATTAACGAATCGGAGCTGGAAAGTTTAGTAGCAACGGCTGTCCGAATGATGGATAATGTTGTTGATGCATCAAAATTTCCTTTGGCTGAGCAAGCCCAAGAGGCCAAAAACAAAAGAAGAATTGGACTTGGCGTAACTGGCTTGGCTGATGCTTTGTTGATGGTCGGTTTAAGATATGGCTCGGATGAAGCTGCTGTGCAAACAGAGCGCTGGCTGCATATTTTGGCAAGGTCTGCATACGCTGCATCTGTGGAATTGGCCAAAGAAAAAGGCGCATTCCCATTATTTGATGCAGAGGCTTTCCTTAAGTCGGGATCCATGCAGACAATGGATAAAGAAATTTGTAGCGATATTAAAAAGTATGGAATTCGGAATGCTTTATTAACATCAATAGCTCCTACTGGAACAATAAGTCTCTATGCTGGAAATGTAAGCTCTGGAATCGAACCAGTATTTGCTTACTCTTACAATCGCAAGGTTTTGCAAAAAGATGGTTCCAAGACTGAAGAAGAAGTTGTCGATTATGCTGTGAGAATGTGGAGAGACCTAAAAGGTGATACCCCTCTGCCAGACCATTTTGTTAATGCCCAAACACTTAGTCCAATAGAGCATGTCAAAATGCAATCAGCCGCGCAAAAGTGGATCGATAGTTCGATTTCTAAAACTATAAACTGCCCAGAGGATATTGATTTTGAGTCCTTCAAAAGTGTTTACATGGAAGCATATGAAACTGGTTGTAAGGGATGTACAACTTACCGTCCTAATGATGTGACAGGATCCGTACTGACTGTCTCCAGTTCTAAAGAAAAGCCAATGGAAGAAGATGGCGCGGACGTCATATACATGTCAGAACCATTAGACCGGCCTAATGAGTTGGAAGGTTCAACTTATAAGTTAAAGTGGCCTGACAGTGAACACGCTATTTATGTGACAATAAATGATACGCATGTGAATGGTTCGAGGCGCCCTTTCGAAGTTTTTATTAATTCTAAAAATATGGAACATTTCGCGTGGACGGTTGCATTAACACGAATGATTTCAGCTGTTTTCCGAAGAGGAGGAGATGTCTCATTTGTGGTCGAAGAGCTGAAAGCAGTATTTGACCCGCGTGGTGGTGCATGGGTTAACGGCAAATATATACCCTCTATTCTTGCTGCGATTGGTGGAGTTCTAGAAACACACATGGTAAAAATTGGTTTTCTTGCGGGTGAAGGATTGGGGCTAAAAGAAGATCCTAAATCAAATCAAGTTATTAATTTTTCAGAGAACAAAGCAAAAGCTTGCTCCAGCTGTGGCCAATTTGAGATGCAGATGGTTGAGGGATGCATGATTTGTAGAAGTTGTGGTTATTCGAAATGTGGATGAACACTTTTCATCTCAAAAAAGCTAAAATTTAGCTATTGTCGTGAGCGATATCTTTGAGCAAGTTAAACTTTGCAAAATCTGTAGTGTTAATTTCTCAAAGACAAAGACCCAGCATCGCCCTAGGCCGGTTATTAGAGGTAAAAGTACTGCAAAAATTTTGATTGCTGGCCAAGCACCTGGTGCCCGTGTACATAAAAGCGGTGTTCCGTTTTCCGATCCGTCAGGAGATGTTTTAAGGGGTTGGATGGGTTTGAACAAAGAAGATTTTTATGATGAGAGAAATATAGCTATAATTCCGATGGCTTTTTGTTTTCCAGGTTACGATGTAAATGGAAGTGATTTACCGCCACCCAAAATTTGTGCAACAACTTGGCGTTCTTCAATTCTAGAGAATTTCCAAAATTTAGAATTAAAACTTCTTGTAGGATCTTTCGCTCAAAAATGGCATCTTGATACCAATTTAACTGTGACTAATGTTGTGAAGGATTGGCGACTTTATACCCCTGAAATTTTACCTCTTCCACACCCTTCTTGGAGAAACAGAGCTTGGGTAAAGAAAAATTTCTGGTTTGAAAAAGAACTAGTACCTGTATTGAGAAATAAAGTTAGAGGCATTTTGAAAAATGAAACAGCTTAACAAAGCTTTTTTGGAAATGTCCCAGAATCCAGAAAGTAATGATGCTCGTCTCAAGTATTACGGAGTGCTTGCGGATACAAATTTATTTTTGTTACTTGAGCAGGAACCTAGCAACGAAATACTTGATC
Source organism: Paracoccaceae bacterium (assembly GCA_902606585.1). Classification (GTDB taxonomy): domain Bacteria; phylum Pseudomonadota; class Alphaproteobacteria; order Rhodobacterales; family Rhodobacteraceae; genus Salinivivens. The sequence goes on from CACLGX010000001.1 coordinate 102,486, forward strand.
CCAAATTTATCCAGCTTAAGGGTAACAACTTTGCCCTAGCATTTGATAGCGAAGAGAAGCTTTCTGAATTTTATGGGGAGACTGCCGCATTTGCGGAAGTTACCGGCCGTGTCTTAGCAAAGATGCTGCTAGAAGAAAAAATAGGGTTAGGTATTAATTTAGGTGTTTCCGAAGGTGAATTGCTGCTTCCATGGGAGATTATTGAATGGTTTGTAAATGTTTTGGATGAAACTCCCAATTTGGTACAAACGACCCCTGAAAAATTCCTCCCCGTCAAAGCTTTCCCTGAGATAATTTTTAAAGCACTGCAAGAAAAACTTGAACCTGCGGTGGGCTTATTTGATGAAACTTGGATTTGTGCTGTTGAATATAATGAAGATGAAATTTCTCATCTCATTTGCTTAATGGGAGTTCAAAATTCTGCACAGCAAGCAATGGTAAAATCAATCAAAGAGGTTCTTTCTTTTACCGATATTGATTTGGGAAATATTGATGTGGCACATTTTAGTTATGATGATGAAGCTTGTACTAAAATTCGTGAGATAGGCATTAAGCTTGAGTTTCCTGAGGTAAGCGAAGTTAAGAATGCTTCTCGCGACGTGAAAAACAAGGCAGCTTTGGCTCCGCCAAAACTAAGATAAAATTTTTAGGCTTTCGTTCTCGCGCCCGTAGGATCATATAAAGGTTTGAAGGAAATTTCGGCTTGGACGCGACTTCCAGCTACGTCTATCTCATACGATGAAGCAAGCAATTCTGATGATTTTTCGTCTTTACAAGGTACATAGCCCATGCCAACCGCGCCTCCCAAGGCGTGCCCATAATTTCCAGAACTTAAATAACCAACTATTTCGCCATCGCGAACAATAGGTTCATTGTGGTAGAGTAGGGGCTCGGAATCTTTCAGAAGAAACTGAGCCATACGCATTTCTAATCCTTCTTCTCTTTTTGTAACTACCGCATCACGCCCAAGAAATTTTTCCTTATCTGATTTTACTGCAAACCCTAAACCTGCTTCTAATACATGATCCTCGCAGGTAATATCATGGCCAAAATGCCTATAACCTTTTTCAATTCTGCAACTATCCATCATATGCATGCCACAAAGCTTTAACTGGCTGCCGTTTGCTTGTTCCATGATTGTTTCGAAAACATGTGCAGCCATATCTGTGCTGACATAAATTTCCCAACCTAATTCACCAACATAGGATACTCTGTGAACGCGAGCCAATCCCATTCCAATTTCAATTTCTTGAGCTGTTCCAAATGGATTTGTTTCATTTGAAAAATCATTAGGACTTATGGCCTCCATAAATTGCCGAGAATTAGGTCCCATGATGGCTAAAACGCCTTCTGCCGCTGTAACGTCAGTGATTATGACTTCAAAATCTCTTTTATTTCTTCTCATCCATGTTTGATCAGCTAATCTTGTGATTGCCGGGGTTACTACTAAATATGAAGTTTCAGTGAGCCTGGTGACAGTTACGTCGGCTTCTATACCCCCTTTTGGATTCAGGAATTGTGTATATACAATTTTGCCAAGGGGCACTGACATATTTCCACCGCAAATATAGTTGAGGAAAGTTTCAGCATCTCGCCCCTCGACCATTAATTTGCCGAAGGAAGACATGTCATACATACCTAGATTATTACGTACGGCCATGTGTTCACGATGGGAGTTTTCAAACCAATTTTGCCGGCCCCAGCTATACTGATATTTCTGAATTTGACCCTCTTCTGAAAACCAATTTGCTCTTTCCCAGCCGGCGAGTTCCCCAAAAACGGCTCCATGATTTTTTAGATAGGAATGAAAAGGCGATCGCCTTACACCTCTCGCAGTTTCTTTTTGCCTAAAAGGAAAATGATCTGCGTATAACAGACCTAAAGTTTCTTTTGACCGTTCGAATAGGTAATGTTTATTGCCCTGGAATGGATGCATTCTAGAAATGTCGACATCTCCAAGATCAAATGGTTTTTGTCCATCATGCATCCATTGGCTCAACGCCATGCCTGCTCCGCCAGCAGATTGAATTCCAATCGAATTAAAACCTGCCGCTACCCAAAAATTGTCTAATTCAGGAGCAATTCCTAGGTGGTATGCGTCATCTGGAGTAAAACTTTCTGGCCCATTGAAAAAAGTATGTATTCCAGCTTCACCTAGCATTGGAATTCTATTAATGGCCATTTCTAATATGGGCTCAAAATGATCAAAATCTTCTTGCAATTGATCAAATTCGAAATCATCAGGGATGCCTTTTGCACCCCAGGGTTTTGCGTTTGGCTCAAAAGCGCCCAGCATTAATTTTCCTGCATCCTCTTTGTAGTATGCGCACTCATCTAAAACGCGAAGTACTGGTAACTGGCTGAGCCCTTCTATTGGCTCTGAGACAATGTAAAAATGCTCGCAAGCGTGAAGCGGAACATTTACACCTGCCATTTTGCCAACCTCATGTCCCCACATGCCGGCACAATTAACGATCATTTCACAGGTAGTATGCCCCGTCTCTCCCGAGCCACTGACCCAGTCAACGCCCTTTACTACTCTTCCAGACTTGTGAATTTTTGTAACTTTTGTTCCTTCAATTACATTGGCGCCTTTTTGTTTTGCTCCTTTGGCTAAAGCCAGCGCAATATTAGCAGGGTCGCCCTGTCCGTCTTTTTCGAGGAATACACCACCTACAACCCCGTCTAAATTAATATGTGGATATCTTTCCGAAACTTGATCTGGCGAAATCTCTTCTACTGCAACATCAAAGGCTCTCGCCATTGCCGCAGATCGGCTTAATTCTTCCATACGCTCTTTGGTCAGAGCAACATTTATTGAACCTACTCGCTTAAAACCGGTCGAAACACCTGTTTCTTTTTCTAATGTCCCGTAAAGCTCTTGACTATATTTGGCCAGTTTAGTCATGTTAGCCGTTGCACGTAATTGCGCAATTAAACCAGCAGCATGCCAAGTTGTGCCGGATGTGAGCTGCTTTCTTTCAAGTAATAAAACGTCTTTCCAACCCAGTTTAGTTAAGTGATATGCAACCGAACATCCAATTACGCCACCGCCAATAATTATCACTCGTGCATGTTCTGGAATGTTACTCATACTAACCTCACACTATTTTGTGCCCATTTTCTCTCAGATCTTTAGCTAGCTGTTCAATATGCCGTGGCCCAACTTCACAGCATCCACCGATGATCGTTGCGCCCATTTCAACCCATTCCATTGCAAATTTTGCATACTCTTTGGGGTTTAAATCGTGCCTCTCTTTCAGTGCGTCAACTGTTGGAAAATCCTCCAAGAAACCTGTTGTTATTTTAGTAAAGCCGTTTGCGTAAGCTCCAAACGGACTGTTAAAATCTGCTATTATTTTTAATGAATTTTTCGTTACCTCTGGTCTTGAGCAGTTTACTAAAATTACATCCACTTTATATTCACTGAGAAGATTTTTAATCAAAGAAAGTTCTTCACCAGATCGGAGTTTTGTTCCGTCAAAATCTTTTGTTGTAAATGCCATCCAAATTGGAATGTCGATATTTTTAGCTGCAATTAAAGCAGCCTTTGCGTGTTCTATAGAACTTACTGTTTCAATCAGCAAAACGTCGCATTTTGCGCCCAGATGATTTACTACATCTTCGTACTGTTTTGAGGCTTCTATAGCATCTGGAATTAAATCAGGTCGATAACTCGCATGCAGAGGTCCAATTGAGCCAGCAACCTGCCCATAACCATTTCTTTTTTTTGAGCTAATAGCCGTATCAATGGCCTTATCCCAAAGCTCTTCTAATCTCTTTTCTAAGCCAACTCTTTCTAATCTATCCTTAAGAACAGGATAAGTGTTGGTTGTTGCAACGGTTGCACCCACCGAGAAGTACTCGTCATGTACCTCGGAAAGTAACTTGGTATCATCAAGCATAACCATTGTAGACCATAGTGGTGTAGGTTTTTCCCCTGATCTCTTCACAAGTTCCTGACCAATAGACCCATCAAGTAAAGTAATTTCGGACATCACGTGTAATAGCCTTTTTTTTTAAAAATGAAATAAATTTAAATATTTTTAAATTATGTGACTGACTTCTTAGTCTATCTCAAGCTCGCAGCCTTTCATTTTGTGGATCCCAAAGTGCATCATTTTCCTGAACCACTGCTTTTCTACGTTCTCCATAAATCTCTACTTCCAGGTTAATGTTGGGTCTGGCTAGGTCACTTCTTAACATGCCCAAAGCGATTGACTCATTGACCCTGTAACCCCAAGCACCTGATGTTGTTTCCCCTACAACTTCACCATTGTGCCATAAAGTTGACATATATGGCGCATCAAACTCTTCAGCATCTACTACCAAAGTTACGAATTTTTTGGTACTACCTTGTTGTTTTTCGTTTTGAAGTGCCAACTTTCCTGGAAAGGATTGCGGTTTTTCAAATTTGATAAATCTTTCGAGCCCTCCCTCAAGCATGGAATAATCAGTAGATAAATCACCTTTCCATGCTCGATAGCCCTTTTCAATTCGGAGTGAATTCAAGGCCCACATGCCAAAGGGTTTTGCCCCCGCTTGAACGGATAGCTCATACAAGGCTGCTATATCCTTATTGAGTGCGTGTATTTCCCATCCTAATTCTCCGGCAAAACTTACTCTGACCAAATTACACTCTATATCTTTAATCTTTGCTTTTTGGTGCGTTAGCCAACTTGCTTCTAGATCAGCTTCGGTATTCAAAGATTGGAATAGGGTACGGCTTTTTGGTCCAGTAACAATCAAGGTGCCATACTTATTTGTAATATCAATAAGCGATAATCCATTTGAGAGTGATCGACTTAAAAGTTCATAGTCGTGCCACTGGGCAGAGGCCGCAGTAATCAAAGTAAAGTGATCTTCGCTATGTCGCATGACTGACATTTCTGTTAAAATTCGCCCTCTTTCGTCTGCAAAATAAGCTAGATTGATCCGACCAATTTTTGGCAAACCACCTGTTATCTGGCATCTTAACCATTCGGCTGAACCATCACCACTTAATTCAAAACGGCTAAAGCCTGGCAAATCCAAAACCCCAACATCGTCTTTGACAGCTTCACATTCCTCTTTAATCCTTTGTTCCCAAGGGCCTGATCTTTTCCAGGTTTTTGTCGCCTCTTCTGATGTATCGTCTCCCTTTTGAGCAAACCAATTAGCACGTTCCCATCCGTTATAGGCACCCATCTGACCACCGTTTTTCAAAACAAGGTCGTGCGCAGGCGAGATTTTTTTATTTCGGCCAGCTGGCCATTCATGCCAAGGAAAATGCATTGCGTACTCGTTACCGTAGACTTCCATACCCTTTGCAACACAATACTCATGATCTGTGAAGTCCGTATATCTTCTTGGATCACATGACCACATATCCCATTCCGTAACGCCCTCAGTCATCCACTCGCAAAGAACTTTTCCTGCGCCTCCAGCTTGTGCAATACCAAAAGTAAAAACACAGGCTTCAAAGCCATTTTTAACACCAGGCATGGGTCCAATTAGTGGAAGGCCATCGGGTGCGTATGGAATTGGGCCGTTTATAACTCTACTTACGCCCGAAGTTCCCAAGAGCGGAACACGCTCCATGGCATCAGCAACAATATCTTCTATTCGATCTAAATCGTCGTTCCACAACTGAAAACTAAAATCGTCTGGCATGGGGTCGTCTTCAGTGGCCCAATGTGCCTTACAATTTGGCTCGTAGGGTCCTAAGTTAAAGCCATTTTTCTCCTGCCTTAAGTAATAAGAGATATCTACATCCCGCAATAAAGGTAGTTTTTTACCAGACTTTTTGGCATAGTTTTCAATTTCAGGTATTTCTTCAGATAAAAGATATTGGTGACTCATAACCATCATAGGAACGGTTCTTCCACCGTAAGGTTTAAACCATTCTCCTACTTGTTGAGCATAATATCCTGCGGCGTTCACAACATATTGGCAGTTAATATTGCCTTTTTCGGTATGAACAGTCCAGGTTTTATCATTTTTTTGGGTGACCCCAATTGCTGGAGTAAAGCGAAGTATTTTGGCTCCTAGATCTCTTGCTCCTTTGGCTAAAGCTTGAGTGAGTTGTGCTGGATCGATATCACCATCATTTGGATCATACAGTGCACCAGCAAGATCATGTATCTCTAAAAAAGGATATAAACTTTTAGCCTCTTCTGGAGTTAGTATTTCTATATCCATTCCTTGGTATTTGCCCATACTGGCGGCACGCTTAAATTCTTGGAGCCGCTCTTCAGAATGTGCCAGACGTAAAGACCCAGTCTGATGGTAGTTCATCGGGTAATCGACTTCGTCACCAAGTCTTGCATATAGTTCTGTCGAATATCTTTGCATATTCATTATCGACCAACTAGTTGAAAATGTGGGCACATTACCTGCAGCGTGCCAAGTAGAACCAGCAGTCAATTCATTTTTTTCCAGTAAAACGCAATCTGTCCAACCAGCTTTGGCTAGATGATAGAGCGAACTTGCACCAACAGCGCCACCACCAATAATTACAACTTTAGCTTCTTTTGGAAAGTCAGACATAAAATAATCTCCCCTGATATTTTACAGCGATCTCTAAATAAATTTTATTACAATTTTAAAAGATTTAAACATGAAAACTCTGATTAGTTGGTTTTTTTTTAAATTGTCAAAAATGCTAGTACTGCTCCATAAAAAATAAAACAAAGTGACAACACTCTACGCAGTTGAATATTTAGTGTGACTGTGGCTGCTTTACCTTTTAAAAAAGCCCCAAAAGCACAAAGACTGGTATAATTTAAACAGGTGATTGTTAGGGCGGTTGGTACAATTGCCCACATTTGAGTTCTGATTGCGACGTCAGGGTTTATAACGATAGTAAATGCGGCCAAGTATCCAGCGAGTGATTTCGGATTTATTGTCGCAATTAAAAATGACTTAACAAATAAAGAGCGATATGAAAATTTTGGCTGGATGTATTTTCCGGCATCTATCAGGCCTCTAATCCCAATATAAACGAGAAAAATAATTCCTATGATTTTTAAGATCATCAGTGTTTCGGGAGTATTCACGATTATTGATGAAAGTCCGAGAATAGTGAGTGCCAAAAATAGTGTTGCTTGGCTCAATATGGCCGCTACACAAACTAGACTTTTTCTAAAACCAAATTCACTTGCACTAGCGATACAATTAAGTGCGTTTGGTCCAGGCATTGTAACAAAGAGTGCCCAAAAGCCTATAAAAATAATCCAATCTTCTAAGGGCATTGATAAATCGCTTTAAGTTAAGTCATGTCGTTGAGTAACTGATAAATTATCCATTTAATACAATAAAATCCCTGTCTTTTTTAGAGATCAAAATGCTTGGTAACTTTGGATCTGAATAGATTGACTTGTTTGTTGGATTAAAATTTCGTACCGGCTTAGGAATGAAACAGCGAAAATATTCTCCTCCAGCTACTCCGATTGATGTTGTTTACGAAGATTCCGATATTCTAGTCGTGAACAAGCCAGAAGGTTTGCTGTCGGTTCCGGGTCGTGGTCTGCACTTACAAGACTGTTTGCTTAACAGAATACATGAAATTTTCCCAATGGCTCTATTAGTTCACCGTTTGGATTGCGATACGTCAGGTCTAATTGTTTTTGCTATGAGTAAACATTCTCAAAGACAACTCTCAATGCAGTTTGAAAAGAGACTAATTAAAAAGACTTACGTTGCTCGTGTTTCGGGGCAAGTATCCGAAAAATCAGGATTAATTGAAAAGCCAATCATTGTGGATTGGCCGAATCGGCCATTACAGAAAGTTTGCTATGAGACTGGTAAGCCGGCAATAACGAACTGGCGCCGTGTCAGAGCTGATCAAAATGAAAGTCGTTTGAAATTAAATCCTAAAACGGGCAGATCACATCAATTAAGGGTGCATTGTATGGTTATGGGGCACGTAATTTTAGGCGATCCTTTGTATGCAGAAGGAGAAGCAGTTAATTATGATAGATTGATGCTTCACTCAGAAGAATTAAGGTTAAATCATCCCGAGAGTGGAAGAGGTATGTCCTTTCGGTCAAAAGCGCCATTTTAGTTTGGTAGTTTAGTTTTAGCTTAACGAATTGGTGTTAGATATGAGCGCAACAATGCAACAGGGTGTGCGCGAAGACTGAACCGGAGCGCAGTATAATCTTCAATGACTTCCTCACCGGTTGTCATAACTGGTAAATTAGGGCTAGGTTCGTTTATAAATTCGTCATCAAGGTCATCTGTAAATAAGGGAAGGGGTTTATGAGACTTTATAGCTTTTGCCTCCCACAGGGCTTTGCGGCGAGAATACCCAAGAGCTAAAAAAACATCTGCTTCTGCAAGGCGTGCTAATAAGTTTGGCGATATTCCTGCACGGCGCCAAACATCACGAACAGAAGAATATCCATTTCCGCGGGTTGTATTGATCCAGATTGCATCCTCTTCCTTCATTCCTTTGATTTGTCTAAAGCCAAGACGAACAGCATGACCACCGATCCCATCAGGTTCAAGTGTATTATCCCAAAGACTATGATTTATGCATATAGGGTTTACAGTTACATTATGTTCTTTTGCATCTCTGATAATTTGTGCAGGTGCGTAAAAACCCATAGGTTGAGAATTGAGTAGGGCGCATGCAAATATTTGTGGATAATGAAATTTAACCCAAGCACTTGCATAGACCAATAGTGCAAAGCTAGCAGCATGACTTTCAGGAAAGCCGTATGAACCAAAACCTTCAATTTGAGAGAAACATCGCTTTGCAAAGTTTTCATCATAACCGTTCTTGAGCATTCCATTAATAAATCGGTTTAAGAACTCGCTGACATTTCCATGTTTTTTGAAAGTGGCTAGAGCTCTTCTTAATCGGTCAGCTTCATCAGGGCTGAAATTAGCGCCTATAATTGCAATTTGCATTGCTTGCTCTTGGAAAAGAGGAACGCCAAGAGTTTTCCCTAATACTTCTCCAAGCTTGTCTGAAGGGAAATTGACAACTTCCTCACCATTTCTGCGGCGAATGTAAGGATGTACCATATCACCTTGAATTGGTCCCGGCCGCACAATTGCAACCTGAATAACAAGGTCATAAAAGCACCGAGGCTTCATTCTAGGTAAAAAATTCATTTGCGCACGGCTTTCTACTTGAAAAACACCAATGCTGTCGGCGCGGCATAGCATATTATAAACTTTAGGATCTTCGGCGGGTAGATTTGCTAACGTATAATCATCACCAAAATATTGTTGAATCATGTCAAAGCTTTTTCTGATGCAGGTCAGCATACCTAATGAAAGGATATCTACTTTTAATATACCGAGGGCATCAATATCATCTTTGTCCCAAGCTATGACAGTTCGGTCTTCCATTGAGGCATTCTCAATTGGTACTAACTCATCTAAGCGTCCTTCAGTTATTACGAAACCACCCACATGCTGGCTCAAATGTCTTGGGAAACCAATAATTTCATCAATAATTTTAAGTGTGAGGTTTAAATGCCAATCTGACGGATTTAAACCAATCTCACGTATACGTTTTTCCTCTAACTTTTTTGTACTGAAAAACCCCCATAGTTGGGATGATAAAGCACTGACTGTATCTTTACTAAGACCCATTGCAGTACCAACCTCTCGAACGGCGCGCTTGCCTCTATAATGAATCACTGTTGAGCAAAGGCCAGCGCGATGCCGACCATAGCGATTGTAAATGTACTGTATAATTTCCTCTCTACGTTCGTGTTCAAAATCAACATCGATATCAGGGGGCTCGTCGCGTGCTTCAGAAATAAATCTCTCGAAAACCATTGTTCCAATTTCTGGGCTGACTGATGTGACCCCAAGGCAGTAGCAAACAACTGAGTTTGCTGCAGAACCCCTACCTTGGCATAAAATATTACGGCTCCGTGCAAAAGTAACGATGTCATGAACAGTTAGGAAGTAAGGTTCATATTTTAATTTTCCTATAAGGTTTAGCTCATGATTTAGCATGGATTGCACTTTTTTGGGTGCTCCCGAAGGATATCTCCAATTGAGTCCCTCAATCGCTAACCTTTTTAAACGCTTTTGAGGGGTTTCCCCATTGCTTATTTCCAAAGGGTATTCATACCTTAATTCATCTAGTGAAAACTGTAATTTATTTAAAATACGGATCGTATTATTTATTGCTGCCGGGTACCTAGAAAAAACCTGAAGTATTTCACTATATGAACGTAAGCGCCTTTCCGCATTTGGTAATGCATTTTTTCCTAATTGATCTACACTTTTACCTAGGCGAATTGCCGTTAGAACGTCTGCTAGTTTGCGGCGTTTGCTGTGGTGCATAATTGGATGTGTGCTAGCAACGAGATCACATCTAATAATTTTGGATAGTTTTCTGATGTTTTTAAATCTTTTAGGATCGATTCCATCATATTCTGGTGTTAATACTATATAGACATCTTGATTAAATCTGTTCTTAAGAAGGGCGCTATTTTCTAACCACAGTTTTGACTTTTTCAAGTTCCATGGAGTTTCTGGCGAATGAATAAGAAGTACTACTTCATCTAGCTCCTCAATGATTTCACTTATAACTAAATCACATAAACCTTTGTTGTTGCGCAGCCTACCTTTAGATAGACAACGACATAATGTACCCCATCCTTTGCGTGACTTAGGCAGTACCGTTACTTCAAACCCGTCTATTAATTGTAATTTTGAGCCAGGTACCAATCTCGGTATTGTATTTAGACTTAATGAGGGAGGTTTTTTAATATTTTGGGGTCGGGGAGGTCCTATTAAATCTTTACTTTCGCGGTCTTTTACGAAGCGCTTTATATCTCGTGCCGCATTGTATGCTCTCACGATTCCAGTAACTGAATTGACATCAGCTATTGCAATAGCTGGCAGGCCAAGAAGTGCAGCACGCATCATGTATTCTTCAGGATGTGAAGCCCCAGTTAAAAATGTAAAGTTTGATATTATTGATAATTCAGCAAACATACAAATAAATATGTTCTTGTTTTGTTCTTTGTCTAGTAGTAGTTTTATATTTTGTATTATTTTTGAAGCAAAGACTTGATTACAACACTTTTGTCTACAAACTTACACAACGGCTCTAATTAATTTACGCTCTAAAATATGTATTACTTTTTTCAAATCATGACCTCTTTTTAAAATTTGGCCATCCATGCCTATTACCGCATATTCACCTTGTTTATTTCGTAATTTTGGGCGTTTTTCTATTCGATAAAGAGGGTTCTCCGCTGTTCTGCGAAAAATTGAAAATACTGCCACGTCGTTAAGTGCCGAAATGCCATAGTCTCTCCACTCGCCAGCAGCTACCATTTTGCCATAGATAGATAATATAATTGCTAGCTCTTTCCGATTAAATGAAATTACTTGAAGTGATTTTCGGCCAGGAAATGGTGTCAGTTTGTTCATAGTAAAAGATTTGCGGTCTTTACGTTCAAAATCAAGTTAAAATAAATTAATTGATTTCTATAATTTTGATCAAATTAGATCCGCATGCTTAAGTGCTGAATTAATTTTTTGTTTGGTTGGTTCTGAAAGTGGAGTTAGTGGAAGACGCACCTCATCTTTACATAATCCTAATTTATTCATTGCGTATTTGGCACCAACTAGACCAGGTTCTGTAAAAATAGCTTTATGCAAGGGCATTAATTTATCTTGGATTTTGAGGGCTAGGGAATAGTCACTTGCTAAAGTTGCTTCCTGCATCTTTGAACACAGCCCTGGAGCAACATTTGCAGTAACAGAAATACAACCAACACCTCCTTGAGCATTAAACCCATGTGCTGTTGCATCTTCTCCAGACAGTTGTATGAAGTCATCACCACAGGTTAAACGTTGATCACAAACTCTGGCTAAATCGCCTGTGGCATCTTTTACACCTATAATCTCATTCAATTTTGCTAATTCACCCATGGTTTCAGGTGACATATCTACGACAGATCGCCCTGGAATATTATAGATAACTATTGGAAGGCCAATCTTTGTTAACTCAGTGAAGTGAGCTATCAGGCCTGCCTGGGTTGGCTTGTTATAATAAGGAGTAACTACAAGAGCAGCGTTTGCTCCGGCATTTTTAGCATGTTCTACAAATCTAATTGCCTCGGCAGTGTTATTTGAGCCGGCACCAGCTATAACCGGGACCCTGCCTGCTGCTTCGTTAATAACTTCGCTAACTACTTGCTCATGCTCAGTATGCGTTAAGGTAGGGCTTTCACCGGTTGTGCCAACGGGCACAAGTCCATGACTTCCTTGTTCTATATGCCAATTTACAAGTTTCCGCAGCGCCTTCACATCTACATTGCCGTTGTTAAACGGTGTGACCATTGCTGGTAATGACCCTTTAAACATGAAACACTCCTTATAGTTTATATGCAAACTAAGAATTTCCTAAAAAGCAACATTGCTTAACTTAAATTGCACAGTACACTTAAAGTACCGTATTTAGGTTCTGGATCAAAAATGCAAGCAAAGTTGCGATATATTACATTATTTCTTTTTTTGTTTTTCACCGCGGCAGATGCTCAGGCGCCACTAAGACCTTTAGAGTCTGCCTTCAAGGCTATGGAAAATGAAGAATGGGATAAAGCCTTTCTACTTGCTGATAAAGATGGGGATTTGGGTTACTCTATAATTTTGTGGCATTATTTAAGAGAAGGTTTAGGACGACCAGATCAAGCCTTGAGTTTTTTGAAACAAAATTCTGATTGGCCAGGGCTACCTTATCTCAGGAAAAGATCTGAAAAAACTTTTTTAAATGCTTCGGATAAGGACGTTTTAGCGTTCTTTGATTTGGGAAAACCTCAAACTGGTTTGGGGAGCCTAGTTTATGCACTTGCGCTGAAGCGGGACGGGCAAAAATTTAAGGCAAGTCTTGTTGCTCAAGCAGCCTGGGCTGATCAAAGTATGAATAAGAATACAACTTTTGAGATTATTGAAAATTTCCGAACAAATTTACTTCCTTTAAAAGATAATCGTTTTGAGTTTCTCCTATGGGAAAAAGATAAAGCCTCATTAAATGCGATGTCTTTTTTATTGAGTGATACGCAAAAAGCGGTAGCTGATACTATTTTTTCTCTTTATGCGAATAAAAAAAGTGTATCTGCAAAAATTAATTCTTTACCTCCAGAGTGGAAGAAACATCCTGTAGTGATGCATGCGCGTTTCGAATGGCGACTTAGAAATAATCTTCGGGATTCGGCTCTCCAAGTTTTAGAAGAATATAGTAAATCTGCCAGGCATTTATCTCAGCCGCCAAAATGGGCTGAAAGAAGAGAAATTTTAGCTCGTGATCTGATGTATAGCAAACAGTATAAAAAGGCTTATAATATTTCGTCTAATCACTATCTTGAAGAAGGTGATACTTATGCTGTTCTAGAATGGCTTTCTGGGTATTTAGCATTGGAAAAGTTGAATAACGCAGAGCTGGCCCTCAAGCATTTCAAGAATTTTGTAGTCGCGGTAGATGCTCCAATTTCATTAGGGCGGGGTCTTTATTGGCTCGGAAGAACATACGAAAAGCAAGGCAAGATGGATGTTGCACAACAAATTTATCAAATAGCAGCCGATCGTTGGGAAACCTACTACGGTTTGCTGGCAGCCGAAAAAGTGGGAAGGACGGTAGATATGACAGTTCTAAATACTTCTCACTCCAAGTCATGGAAGAATGCAAGTTTTTCAAATGGTTCAGTTTTTAAAGCAGCTTTGCTACTGTTTGCTGCAAATAGGGAAGTACTCGCAGAGCGCTTTCTCACCCATTTAACCGAAACATTATCTGATGAGGATATATTAAGATTAGTTGATTTTTTAGAAGAAAACCAAAAGGCTCATGAGCTGGTTATGGTTGCAAAAAGAGCAGCAAGTCAAAGCAAGATTTTCCCAAGGCCTTATTTTGCGCTTCACCCGGTGGCAGATATACCACAAAGAATTCCTCCAGAAATGACGTTGGCTATAGCGCGTCGGGAAAGCGAATTCTATCCGAAAGTTGAATCACCTGTTGGAGCTCTTGGCATGATGCAAGTAATGCCAAAGACAGCTAAAGAAATGGCAAAAAGGTTAGGCTTGAAATTTTCATCTGAAAGAATGTTATCAGATTGGAAATATAATGCTGAGATTGGAATAGCATATCTGGAAGAGCTCTCTGAAAGGTATGATGGCAATCCAATTCTCATGGCAGCCGCATATAATGCTGGGCCATCTCGTGCTGACCGTTGGATTGAGCTTCTGGGAGATCCACGAAACCCAAAAGTTGATTTGGTCCAGTGGGTTGAAAGTATCCCTTTTGAAGAAACACGTAATTACGTTATGCGAGTTTCAGAAAGCCTTCCAAACTATAAAGTAAGACTGAAAAAAGAACCTCCTAAATCTTTTTATTTTTACCTTAAAGGTTCAGGCTTTTTGCCGCTCGCGCCAAAAAGTGAATAATCCAGCGAGCACAACAAGTAATGCGCCTATAGCAAGATGTGTCTCCAGATTTTCACTAAATATCCAAAGACCAATAATTGTCGCGAAGAGAAGTTGTAAATAAGCGAAAGGTTGAAGCGAACTTGCTTCTGCGACTTCATAACACTTTATAAGCAAATAATGTGCTAAACACGCAAGAACACAAAGCAAACCTAACCAGGCCCAGTCGATATGCTCTAAAGGAACCCAGTAGCCGCTTCCAACAGCCGACATTACAATTGCCCCAATTATTCCAGTCCAGAAAAATGAAGTAATTGTACTGTCTTGGAGGGCTACATATCTTGTCAGCAGGCTGTACAAAGCAAACATAAGAGCAGCAATCAAGGGAATTATCGCCTGCAAAGAGAAAACATTATTAGTTGGTTTCAATATGATCATCACACCAACAAAACCGATAAAAATTGCAGACCACCTTTTCCAACCAACATATTCTTTCAAAACTGGTCCAGATAATGCCGCTACCAGTAGTGGGTAAATTGAAAAAACAGCATGACTCTCGATCAAGCCCAACAAAGTAAAACTCGTAATCATCACAATAACTTCGAAAGCGAGCAATGCCCCACGAAAAATCTGTAAAAAAGGTTGTTTTGTTGATGCCACCCTGCGAAGCCCACCAGGCTGTCGGGAACATAAAACAAATACAAATATAGCAAAAAACCAATACCGAATCATAACAATAAAAAAAACATTGTATTCGCGTGCCAGATATTGCGATATCCCATCTTGAATAGCGAAAATTAACATAGTTACCGCCATAAGCGATATTCCTAATTTCGGATTACTTGTCATGATTTTTTGATCGCGATTGTCATGTGTCGCTTGCGCCCAAAACCTTTAGTTCGTTCAACTTCAAAGCCTGCTAAACTTAAATTTCTGCGCACGATACCTGCTGCAGAGTAAGTTGATAATGTACCTTTATTAGCTGTACATCTATAGACTTCATTCAATAATTCTTCCTCCCACAGTTCAGGGTTTTTAGCTGGAGAAAAACCGTCCAAGAACCAACAATTAGCTTTTATATCGACATTTTTAATTGTGCGTCGTGCATCACCCAAAATAAGTTGCAGGTTGTAGTCTCTACCATATAGCACCCCTTTTTCTAGGAGCTCGATCCAAAGAGACGAAAACTCATGTTTAATGCTACTCAATTCAACAAATTCATTTTGTGCTTTGACCATGTCTTCTGGTTTCATCGGAAACGTTTCAAAGGAAGTAAAAGAAAGTTTCCCTTTTTGTTTTTTTAGTCTCCATTGCCACAGAGTTGACAAAAAATTCAGTCCAGTCCCAAATCCCAATTCGGCAATCTTGAACCCATCTTTCAGCCTTTGAGGAAGTTTATTACCATTTAAAAAAACATGACGAACTTCCTCCAAACCATTATCCAGCGAGTAGTATGGATCATCAAATTTTTGAGCTATTGGTATTCGACCATTTTGCCAAACAAGATTTGGGTAAGTATAGTTTGTCAAAGGCTTGCACTTTTCTTTTGTCACCTCTATCGCTCGTGTATTAGCAGGTGACAAGAGCGAATGATAGACATCACGATAAGAGGTGCTGGGATTATGGGGCTAACACTCGCCTGGCATTGTCTTAATTTGGGCGCGTCAGTAAGAGTTATTGATCCAAATGGCATTGCTAATGGAGCCAGTGGCGGTATCGTAGGAGCGCTAGCGCCTCATGTTCCAGAAAAATGGAACACTAAGAAACAATTCCAACTTGAGAGTTTGCTTTATAGTCAGGAGTTTTGGAGATCTGTAGACAGTGTTTCTGGACTGAAAAGTGGATATAGAAGGACTGGTAGATTACAGCCTTTGATGGATGAATCTAGCCTTGCCTTGGCTCAGAAAAGGAAAGAAAGTGCCGATAATCTTTGGAAAAATTTTGCGACTTGGGAGATCATAGATAATAGTAAAGATTGGGAATTAATGTCACCTACAGGCCTATGGGTCTTTGATACATTGTCTGCAATAATCCAACCTAGATTGGCTTGTTTATCCTTGGCTCAAGCCTTGAAAAATAAAGGGTGCAAGTTTCTTTTAGAAGGAAAAAATCAAGGTAAAGTTATTTGGGCAACTGGTGTCCATGACCTCAGTAGAATATCAAGAAAATTAGACAACAATTTTGGAAGCGGCGTAAAAGGACAAGCGGCATTATTTAAATTAAAAAAGCCAAATTCAGCACAACTCTTTGCAGAAACTTTACATTTCATCCCACATTTTGATGGTACACTTGCTGTTGGTTCAACATCCGAACGTAGTTTTGAACATGAAGGTACCAACGATGATAATTTAAAGGCTTTGATTTTAAAAGCGTCAAACATTTTACCAGAACTAAGGGGTAAAGATCCAATTTTCACCTGGGCAAATGTCCGGCCGCGTTCTCGTTCTAGAGCACCAGTATTAGGTAAACATCCGCTTTTTCCTTCAGAATTCATAATGAATGGTGGCTTTAAAATAGGCTTAGGTATGGCACCCCAAATGGGGAAAGTTTTTTCAGAATTTTTACTATTAAATGAAAATAATATTCCGTCTGATTTTTTGCCAGACGTTAGCTTATCGCTTAGTTAAATCTAATCTAGGTTTTATCTTTTTAATTTAATTTTCTAACAATCTGCGTGCTATAACCTGAGCTTGGATTTCAGCTGCGCCCTCAAAAATATTTAAAATTCTAGCGTCACAAAGAATACGGCTAATTTTATATTCTAAGGCAAATCCATTTCCACCGTGTATTTGAAGCCCGTTATCTGCAGCAGCCCAAGCGACCCT
The DNA here is from genome assembly GCA_902606585.1 of Paracoccaceae bacterium. Lineage (GTDB taxonomy): Bacteria > Pseudomonadota > Alphaproteobacteria > Rhodobacterales > Rhodobacteraceae > Salinivivens. The sequence goes on from CACLGX010000001.1 coordinate 119,693, forward strand.
TGCGCCAAGAAGCTTTGCCATGCCAGCTTCAAGATCACATCGGCGATCGTTGTCTTTTTCATATGCGCTGAAGTAAGTCAGTTGCCGAGCTATCATAATTTCTACAGCCATCATTGCTAATTTATTTATAACTCGAGGAAAGTTGATTAGCGATTTTCCAAATTGTTTTCTATCTTTCGCATAATTGAAAGTTTCATCCAAAGCGGCCTGAGCAACTCCAACAGCTCGTGCTGCAGTTTGGATTCTTGCACTTTCAAATGTTTGCATAAGTTGTTTGAAACCTTTTCCTTCCTGACCGCCTAGAAGGTTTGTTTTATTCACTGTAAATTTGTCAAAGGCCATTTCATATTCTTTCATACCTCGATAGCCCAGGACTTCGATCTCGCCACCAGATATTTCTTTGTCTGGAAAAGGATTATCATCAGTTCCAGGTTGCTTTTTGGCCAAAAACATAGACAAGCCCCGATGATCTTTCGATTCAGGATCGGTGCGCGCCAGTAAGGTCATAACATGCGCACGAGATGCATGTGTGATCCAAGTCTTGTTTCCAGTAATTTGGTAGTCGCCATTTTCAGATTTTATTGCTCTCGTTCGAAGCGCTCCCAAGTCAGAACCTGTATTCGGCTCTGTAAAAACTGCAGTTGGTAAAATCTCACCGCTGGCTAAACCTGGTAGCCACTGTTTTTTTTGTTCTTCTGAACCGCCGCAAAGGATCAATTCAGCTGCAATTTCAGCTCTGGTCCCTAGCGAGCCAACGCCTATGTATCCTCTAGATAATTCTTCTGAGACAACTGCCATCGATGCCTTGCTTAAACCAAGTCCTCCGTATTCCTCGGGGATGGTTAGTCCAAAAACCCCTAGCTCTGATAGCTCTGAAATCACGTCGAGAGGAATTAACTCGTCGTTCAAATGCCATTCATGCGCGAGTGGCTCAATTCTATCAATCGAGAACTTTCTAAATTGCTCTCTTATCATTTCTAAATCTTCGTCCAAACCGCTGTCGCCGACTGTAATATTAGCTGAATGCTCCAGCATAACATCAACTAAAAGTCTACGAGCCTGCTGAGTGTTGCCTTTATTTAACAGCTGTTGCACTGCTTGGGTTTGGAATTCTGATAGATCTAAAGTACTTAATCCAATATCGTTAAGCCTAAAGATTTCACCTTGGCTCATCATAATTCCACCAATAATTTGCCCAAGGTACTCGCCGACCCCGATTTGCAATAAAAGTTGTTCCGCTTGTCCAAACTTCTTTTCTTGAAAAAGATTTTCAGCCCAATTTACCATTTGGCTAATGCTTTCTGTATAGGTTGCCAGCCAAGCAACGCCATGGGCTACTGATTGATTTGTTTCTATAGCTGTAGAAGAAACCTTGCCTTCTATCGTGACTAGATCACGCAGCTTATCTATGGCTTTTTGATTGAGTGTTTCTAAGGGCTCAATTGCTTCTCTGGCTAAGCCTAAAACATTTTCCAAAATTGGCATCGAGACCATAAGGTCGTGCTGTCCATCATGAGCCATTATAGGAGTCTCCTCAAATTTTCTATCTTTTAGTGATTTCGCAACCGCAGCGCAACAAAAATACTAATATCACATTAATTTTAATTAAATATTTCGCCATAGACTTTTTTCAATGAAAAATTTTTGTCTTTAAGTGTTATTTTTGGTGGGTCTTATAATGGATTTGCTTATGATAAAAAGTTGCTCTAAATCGAATCTGATAAACACAAATTGATAATAAATTATTTATAGGACTTCACTTTTAAAAAAAAATCGTTATAGCAAACTCACTTCCCCTATCATCGGATAATTCCTTTAGGATGGGCGCCTTAATTCAGGTGGTTGTAGATTATATGAAGGAGATAAAAAATGGCTAAACCTATCATGGCAAGAGCGACAGCTGTTTGGCTAGTTGATAATACTATGCTTACATTTAAACAAATAGCAGATTTTGTTGGAATGCATGAGCTAGAAATTCAGGGTATAGCTGATGGGGACGTGGCGACCGGTGTAAAGGGATTTGATCCTGTTACGAACAGCCAACTAGATGCTGAAGAAATTAAAAAAGCTGAAGCGGATCCGCTCTATAAGTTGATTCTAAAACATAATCCTGCAGCTTTAGGAGAGGAAAAAAGGCGTGGCCCGCGATACACACCATTATCCAAACGACAGGATAGACCGGCTTCGATTTATTGGTTGGTCAAATTTCATCCAGAATTAACCGATAGCCAAATTTCTAAACTTGTAGGAACAACGAAACCAACCATTCAGTCTATCCGTGAACGAACCCATTGGAATATTTCAAACATACAGCCTATTGATCCAGTTGCGTTGGGTCTCTGTAAGCAATCTGAGCTAGACACTGCCGTACAAAAAGCAGCGGCAAAAAAGGTGACTGATGGAGCGATTATGTCTGATGATGAAAGACGTAAGTTGGTAAGTACTGAGCAATCGCTTGAAATGCCCGTGGAGCCTAAAATACCCTCTAGTATGGAGGGATTAGAAGCATTTAGTTTGACAGAAAATCAGTCTCAAAATTCAGAAGTGGCCAACGAGGACTTTTCGGATGCAGATAGCTTTTTCAATCTTCCAGAAGAAGGCGAGAAGGCCGAAGAAGAATAATGGTATTTTTTTCATCTGTTAAATTTGGCGTCGAGCTTTGAGTGCAGCCATTATTGTGCCTTCATCAAGATAATCTAACTCTCCACCGATCGGAACACCTTGCGCTAACGAGGTGACTTTTACTGAGTGTTCAAGTTGCTCAGATATATAATGCGCTGTTGTTTGACCCTCAATGGTGGCATTTAGAGCCAAAATGACTTCGGTTATATCTTCTGAAATAACACGATTTAGTAACTTTGGTATGCGTAACTCTTCAGGGCCCACGGCATCAAGAGCAGATAAAGTACCACCCAAAACATGGTAGCGACCCTTAAAAATATTTGCTCGCTCCATGGCCCAAAGGTCGGATACATCCTCTACAATACATAGTTCTCCATTACCCCTGTCTTGGTCACTGCATATTTCGCACAATTCTGTAGTTGTAATATTTCCACAATTTAAACATTCTCGGGCTGTCTCTGATAGATTAGAAAGCATATCGGCCAATGGGAGCAAAATAGAGTTACGCTTCCTAATTAAATGCAAAACAGCGCGGCGCGCTGACCGTGGTCCAAGCCCAGGGAGTTTTGCCATAAGCTCGATTAAAACATCAAGTTCTTGATTATTTCTCATTTTTAAAATGGGAGTTTCATGCCGGGAGGTAACCCTAAACCTTCTGTAAGTTTTCCCATTTCTTCTTTTGCTTTTTCGTTAGCCTTTTCTTGAGCATCTTTAATTGCAGCTACGATTAAGTCTTCGACAACTTCCTTGTCATTGCTGTTAAAAATTGTCGGATCGATATCTATTGCTTTGAGGTCGCCCTTTGCAGAGCAAGTAGCCTTGACCATACCTGCCCCAGCTTGGCCTTCCACCATGATATTTACCATCTCTTCTTGCATTTGGGCCATTTTACCCTGCATTTCCTGGGCAGCTTTCATCATTTTGCCCATATCGCCTAACCCGCCTAAGCCTTTAAACATTTTAAACTCCTAAGTTTATTCTTCAAAAGGGTCCCACTCACCCTCAATTTCCGGTAATCTTGTTTCTTCTGCCTCTGTAATAATTTGTGCCTGTGACTTGATTTTTGTTATAGACGCTTTTGGAAAGTTTTCAAAAACTGTTTTTACAAAAGGGTGCAGTTTCGCTTCATGTTTTAACTGTGCTTCTTCGGCATTTCTGTTCTCTTGAATTGTTTTGGCGGAACAGTTGCTGACTACTGTTATTGCCCATCGAAAGCCAGTCCAATTTTGTAACAGTTGACCAAGTCTCTGCGCTAAGTCCTTTGGAGCATTCTCAGTGGGTGTGAACTCAATTCTACCTGGAACATAGCTACTTAAGCGAATTGAGTTTTCCACATCTATAAGAAGTTTCATATCCCGAAACTTACTTATTATTCCTAAAACACTTTCAAACGTAGGGTATTGTGAAGCTAAAGTTTCGGCATCCAAAGCAAGGGCTGTATTGCCTTCACTCCCTATAGAATTTGTTTCTGTGGTTTGGGTTTGTTTGTAATTAGAAGAAGTGATATTGTTTGTAGCTCCTTCATAACTTTCTTTTGTAACCACCGTAGTATCTGATTTAGTATTTATAAGTTTTCTTATCAGTTCCTCAGGGCTTGGAAGATCTGAAACATGCGTTATTCGGATAATTGCCATTTCTGCGGCCATCATTGAGTTTGGTGCAGATGAAATTTCTTCCAGGGCTTTCAAAAGCAATTGCCAGGTTCTGGTAAGTATTTGCATTGACAAAGACTGAGAAAATGCCTGCCCCCGAGCTTTTTCATCAGGTGAAACCGTTGGGTCATTGGCTGCGTCAGGAGTGATTTTAATAACAGAAACCCAGTGGGTTACTTCTGCAAGATCCCGAATTATCCCGATGGGGTCCGCTCCATCTGAGTATTGACTGCCAAGTTCATTTAAAGCTTCTTTAGCTTGACCTCGCATGATAAATTCAAATAAGTCCAAAACTCTTCCACGGTCAGCTAAACCTAACATTGATCGAACTTGGTCGACGTTAGTTTCCCCGGCCCCATGGCTGATAGCTTGATCTAGCAATGATTGTGCATCTCTTGCAGAACCTTCGGATGCACGCGTAATTAACGCCAAAGCCTCATTTGAAATACTCGCATTTTCAAGCTTTGCCAGATTTTGAAGCATTTTAATCATTTCTTCTGGCTCAATCCGACGCAAATCAAATCTTTGACATCTTGATAAAACAGTTACGGGAACTTTTCGAATTTCTGTAGTTGCAAATATAAATTTTACATGTGCTGGCGGTTCTTCCAGGGTCTTCAACAATGCATTGAATGCATTGTTCGATAGCATGTGCACCTCATCGATGATGTAAATTTTGAACCGTGCAGAAGCAGCACGGTAATGAACGCTATCGATTATTTCCCTAATATCATCGACACCAGTTCTGCTTGCTGCATCCATTTCTAAAACGTCAACGTGCCGTCCTTCGCTTATTGCAATACAGTGCTCACACAGGCCACAAGGATTTGTTGTTGGACCTGTTTTTCCTTCGATTCCAACACAATTCATACCTTTTGCTATGATTCGAGCAGTAGTTGTTTTTCCAACACCACGAATACCAGTCATCATGAATGCTTGAGCAATCCGATCGGCCTCAAAGGCATTTTTCAGCGTTCTTACCATTGCCTCTTGTCCGATAAGGTCAGAAAATGTTTCTGGACGGTACTTTCGGGCTAATACTTGATAACTGGTTGTTTGTTCTGCTGTCATATCGTGGTTCTTAGTTAAAGGTAGTTATAAGCTAAGTGTTTGTGTGCTAGACGTCCAGTCATCAATATAATTGAAAAGAAAATTCTAATGCATTCCTTTGAAGTTTTCGAAATACCCCTTGGACCCGCATTATTAGGGATAAGCCGTTTGCCGGGCCTTCAAGGGAATTTTTTGGGTGATATTGAAAAAATTTTTAATTGGAAGCCGGCTGCAATTATTTCGCTAACAGAAAAAAAAGAGATGGAGGACCTTGGTGCAAGCGACTTTATTTCTTTAATAGAAAAAGAAAAATTACCATGGCTACATTTCCCAATAAAGGATTTTGGCATAGTTGATAAGCAGCAAGAAGTTTTTTGGGAACCAATTTCCAAAAATATACATCAAAAAATTAACAATGGGGAGAGAATTCTAGTACATTGTCGAGGAGGTTGTGGAAGGACGGGTATGATCGTTTTACGGATTATGATAGAGTTTGGAGAAGATCCGCACGAAGCCTTAGATAGGCTTCGCAAAATTAGACCTTGTGCCGTCGAGACCGAAGACCAGGAAAACTGGGCAAAATTACCTAAGGGAAATTACAGTTAATACTGAAGGTGAGAGGTTAAGTGCGACCCAAACGGTGCTCGTTACGGCTGCTTCCTTCCGGACCTGACCGGGTTGGCGAGGCGCTTGCCCGACCAACCTCTCACTAACCGTATAGGTCTATTTGACATTTTATTCAAGATCTCTGCAGTAACCTTATTGCTTCTAATTGAAAGTATTCTATCAATATAAATGAGATTTTAGCGGAGATATTCTTGTGAGAAATGCTGAAGACGTAACTTTTGGAGGTTCTGGACTCAACAGATCTGCTGCTTCTCGTGGAACGGAAAAAGCAAAAGCTTCAAAGGGCGACTCTGTGATTTTTGTCTGGCGTGGCAAAATTTTAATGGATTTAGAAACTCAACCTTCTTTGGCAAAGTTTGAGTTCCCCCATACACTCTGTGAAGGTGCAGTTGAAATCTTTTTAGGATCCGAAAATAACCAAAACTACATTGCTTTTGATATATCTGAATGGGAACCAGCTACTGGAGAACAGCCTGATCCAAACGTATTTTTTGACCCAACTCAACAGCGCCACCCAAAGTTGGGTCAAAAATATGCCTTTTGTGAGCTACGAGGTCAAATGCTAAATTTGAATAAAAGAGAGGCAGAACTGTGTTCAATTGCTAAGGGTTTGTTTCACTGGAACACAACCCAAAAATATTGCTCGGCTTGCGGTTCATTGCTCAAAATGACACTTTCTGGATGGCAAAAAAACTGCGATAATTGTGGAATTTCTCATTTCCCTAGGATAGATCCAGTTGTGATCATGCTAATCACAAGGGGCGATAAGGTTTTGCTTGGTAGGTCTCCGAATTGGCCTGAAAAAATGTACTCTTTGTTGGCTGGTTTTGTAGAGCCAGGCGAAACAATAGAAGGGGCGGTAAGAAGAGAGGTGATGGAAGAAAGTGGTATTGAGGTAGGCAAAGTATCCTATTTGGCAAGCCAACCTTGGGTCTTTCCAAATTCTTTGATGTTTGGATGTCATGGTATTGCCCATAGTGAGAAAATAACAATTGATATCAATGAAATTGAAGACGCCAGGTGGATTGGAAAGTCGGAACTTTTGGATATTTTTGCAGGTCTAAATCAAAGTATATTTCCTGCTCGGAAAGGATCGATAGCTAATTTTCTGTTGGAGAAATGGCTTTCAGATCGTTTGCAAGACTGACTGAAAGCCGCCGACATATCAAAGCATTTAATAACGATTTTTATCGGTAGGGTAAACTCCGAGAATTGATAAGCTGTCAGTAAAATAACTCAATTCTTCAAGCGCCCTAGTGACGTTTTCATCATCTGGATGTCCCTCAATATCTGCGTAAAATTGAGTTGCAGTAAATGAGCCTCCCACCATATAACTTTCGAGTTTGGTCATGTTAACACCGTTTGTGGCAAATCCCCCCATAGCTTTATATAGAGCCGCAGGGATGTTTCGAACCTGAAAAACAAAGGTTGTCATCAATTTATCACTTCCGCGGCGCTCTAAATTTGGAGCATTTGACATCACAAGAAATCGTGTAGTGTTGTGCCCGTAGTCTTCTATGTCTCGCGCTAGAATGTCTAAGCCATAGATTTCGGCAGCAAGTTTACTCGCCAACACGGCTTCGTCTAATTTTTTTGAAACTGCCAATTTAGCAGCTGCGCCAGCACTATCTGCAGCCGCATCTGCTCTTATTTTGTGTTTATCCAAAAATTTCTGAGCTTGGGGTAGTAAAACTAAATGTGCTCTTACAGCCTTAATATTTTCTAACTTAGCTCCTGGATTAGCCATTAGCGATATCCTCACCCTCGTGAAGCATTCATCAACTATGTGCAGACCTGATTCTGGTAATAAACGGTGGCTGTCGGCGACCCTGCCGTAAGACGAGTTTTCAACAGGCAACATCGCAAGTTCTGCGTCACTATCACGCACTGCACGCAACACATCGCTAAAGGTTTGGCAAGGAAAAGGCTCCATATTAGGCCTGTAGGCAATGCAAGCTTCGTGAGAGTAAGCTCCTAGAGCTCCTTGAAAGGCAATCCTGTTTGTCATTTTTATCCGATTTTCTAATATTTTGCTGTACTATATATACCTTACACCTTGCATAATCCCAGAGGAAAAGAGTAGATAACGCGCAAATTCGAGCAAAAGGTTAAATCAAATGGATACTATGACAGCGACGAAGGTTTTGGGTGGTTTTTGTGGAGCCCTGTTAATTTACCTTTTGGGCAATTGGGCAGCTGAAGAAATTTACCATGTTGGTGGCGGTCACGGGGGCGAATACGCTTCAGGTTATGCAATAGAAGTCGCTGAAATTGAAGTGGAAGCTGATGAGATGGAAGACGAGGGTCCACAGTTTGCTGAACTTTATTTAGCAGCCGATATAGAAAAAGGTGCTAAAGTTTTTGGAAAGTGCAAAGCTTGTCATAAACTAGAAGATGGTGCTAATGGAACAGGACCCCACCTCTACGCTGTTGTTGATCGTGCCGTTGGTTCTGTAGATGGATATGGCTATTCCGGTGCTCTTGTCGCTGTTGCAGAAATCTGGTCTCCAGAAAATCTTGATGGTTTTTTGGAAAATCCAAAAAAATATGCAGCCGGAACTAAAATGGGATTTTCTGGATTAAAAAAGCCAGTAGATCGGGCAAACTTAATAGCATATCTTGCCACGGTGAAGTAATTTATTTTAGTGGCAATAATCTGGGTCTTAAATGATTGTTGGCAAATTATTTTTACTTAAATGCGCTGATACCCTTGAAACCCCCTGATTGATCCATAAAACTTAAGTATGTATCAATCAGGGGGTTTCCAATGTCAAAGCTGTCTCGCAAAGTAAATGCTATTGCAAAAACAGATGAAAATCTTGTTTTTTTGCCCATAATTAGTTCGCTGTTTACACTTTCTCTAGTCATTTTGCTTGTTGGGGTTGCTTGGGCAGATGAAAAGATAACAAAATCACATGGTTTTAATTTTTTTGGAGAGTTGAGTTATCAAGAGGATTTTACTCACTTGAACTATGTAAACAAGGACGCACCCAAGGGCGGCGATATTTCCATTTGGAGTATGGGAACGTTTGATTCTATGAACCCGTACACAAGAAAAGGACGGTCTGGTGCGCTTGCTTCAGCACCTTTTGAGTCTTTATTAGATGGCACTGCTGATGAGGTGGGTTCGCTTTATGGTTTGCTTGCTAAGAGCATCGAATACCCGGAAGATCAATCTTGGGTAATCTTCAACATTAGAGAAGAGGCCAAGTTTTCCGATGGCACACCTGTTACTGCTGATGATGTAAAATATACTTTTCAGCTGTTTTTAGAACAAGGTTTAGCTAGCTATAAGGCAATTTTGGAACAGATTGTAAAAGATACACAAGTCATAAGTCCAAAAAAAATAAAATATTTTTTCACTCCTGATGCATCTAAGCGCGATGCAATACCGATCGTTGGAGGGTTGCCGGTTATGTCAAAAGCATGGTTTGAGGCTACTGGTGCTAGGCTAGATGAAAGCAGAATGGAAGTTGCAATTGGCTCAGGACCATATGTTATGGAAGATTTCGAGGTGAACAAACGTATCACTTATAAACGAAATGAAAACTATTGGGGGCTTGATCTTCCTTTGATGAAAGGAAGATCAAACTTTGATACCATAACAGTTGAATATTTCGCTGATAGTAGTGCAGCTTTAGAAGGTTTTAAGTCTGGAGAGTATACGATGCGTATAGAAAACGTATCGAAAAACTGGGCGACTGCTTATGACTTTCCCGCCTTGGATGAAGGAAAAGTTATTAAAAAGACTCTTCCAGACGGCGGGATCGCAACTGGCCAAGCGTTTGTTATGAATCTGAGAAAATCAAAATTTTCAGATCCTAAAGTTCGAGAAGCTATAGGTTTGCTTTATAATTTTGAATGGTCAAATGAGTCGCTATTTTTTGGCCAGTATGCTCGTGTAAATTCTTTTTGGGAAAACTCTGAGTTGGCTGCGGAAGGTAAGCCTAGCGAGGGAGAATTAGCATTACTAAAACCGTTGGCCGTTGATTTGCCCGCCGGTATTTTGGATGATGAGGTAGTCACAGCCTCAGTATCAGGCTTGAGGGCTTTAGACCGAAAAAATCTTAGAGCAGCTTCGAATTTACTTGACGATGCTGGTTGGTTGGTTGGTGATGACGGGCTTCGTAGAAATTCTAATGGGGAGCTGTTCTCTATTGAAATCATTGAGCGCAGTCCAGCATTTGATAGAGTTATTTTACCGTATATAGATAATCTTCGGGCGGCAGGTATCGATGCTAAATATGAAAGAATAGACTCGGCACAATTTACTGACCGAAAGCGAAACTATAATTTTGACATGCTTACAACTCAACACCCAATGTCTCTGGAACCATCTTCCAGTTTGAAACAATATTTTGGTTCTGAAAGTTCAGACGTATCTGTTTTTAATTCTGCAGGTGTAAGCAATCCAGCTATAGATGCATTAATTGAATATGTGATCAACGCAGAGAATAAAGCGGAGCTGAAAACATCTGTCAAAGCCTTGGACCGAGCGTTGCGATCTCTACGGTTTTGGGTGCCGCAGTGGTATAATAATACTTACCGGGTCGCATATTGGGATATGTATGAACATCCTGATGAAATACCACCCTTTGACTTAGGTCATCTTGATTTTTGGTGGTTTAACTCAGAAAAGGCTGACGTACTTAAGTCCTCTGGAGCTTTAAGGTAGTTTATGGGCGCATACATTATTCGCCGACTTTTATTAGTATTTCCAACGCTTCTGGGAATTCTTATAATTAATTTTACACTTGTGCAATTTGTTCCAGGCGGACCAGTAGAACAAATTTTGGCTCAAATTGAAGGTGAGGGCGATGTTTTTGAAGCTTTTTCTGGGGGAAGCAGGGAAGTAGGCAATAATAATGATGGATCCTATGCCGGAGCCCGAGGTTTGCCTGATGATTTTATTAAAGAGCTTGAAAAGGAGTTTGGTTTTGATAAGCCCCCACTCGAGCGCTTTTTGAATATGCTATGGGATTATATGCGATTTGACTTTGGTGAAAGCTATTTTCGCTCAATTAGTGTAGTCGACTTGGTTATAGAGAAAATGCCCGTCTCAATTACTTTGGGTTTGTGGTCAACTCTTTTAGCTTACCTGGTTTCCATACCTTTAGGCATTAAAAAGGCGGTTACGGATGGCAGTGATTTTGATACTTGGACTAGCGGAGTAATTATACTTGCATATGCTATCCCGGGTTTTTTGTTTGCAATATTGCTATTGGTTCTTTTTGCTGGTGGTTCTTATTATCAGATTTTTCCACTACGTGGGCTGACTTCAGAAAATTTTGAAAACCTGTCTTTCTTTGGAAAAATTAAAGACTATCTATGGCATATAACTTTACCGGTTCTCGCGTCATCTATATCTGGATTTGCTACTCTTACATTGCTTACTAAAAACAGTTTTCTTGATGAAATTCAAAAGCAATACGTGATCACAGCAAGGTCAAAAGGTTTAAAAGAAAAACAAATTCTTTATGGTCATGTTTTTAGAAATGCAATGCTGATTGTGATAGCAGGGTTTCCAGCAGTTTTTATAGGCGTCTTTTTTGGAGGCAGTTTAATAATTGAAACGATCTTCTCTCTGGATGGTCTTGGGCGTATGGGTTTTGAGGCCGCAGTTGCGCGCGATTACCCAGTAATCTTTGGGACACTTTTTGTATTTGGGCTCATTGGGCTCGTAGTCGGAATATTATCTGATCTGATGTACGTTTTTATTGATCCCAGAATTGATTTCGAAGGAAGACAGGGCTGATGCAGATTTCTGCTCTTAATAAGCGCAGGTGGCGTAATTTTAGAGCGAATAAACGTGCTTACTGGTCCTTAGTTATATTTAGCATCTGTTTTTTTATTTCACTTATTGCTGAGCTAATAGCAAATGACAAACCTATTCTTGTAAAGTATCGAGGTGAGTATTTTTTTCCTATTGCAAACTTTTACCCTGAAACGACTTTTGGGGGAGATTTCAAAACGGAGGCAGTTTATAGAGATCCTGAAGTTCAGTGTCTCATTATATCAGGTGGGTTGGAGGATTGTTTTGAATCTCCAGAAGAAATTATGGAGGCAATCTTAGACGCATCTTTTGATTTGAACACACCTTCCTTTAAACAAGGTTATTCTTTATGGCCAATTATCCCATATTCATACGATACCCCAGTCGATCGTCCGGGCGCAGCTCCATTGCCCCCAAATAGTAAAAATATTCTTGGGACAGATGATACCAAGCGAGATGTCCTAGCTCGGGTAATTTATGGGTTTAGGCTCTCGATTGTTTTCACAATTATAGTCACAAGTTTAGCTAGCTTAATTGGTATCATTGCAGGAGCCGTTCAGGGGTATTTTGGTGGAAGAACTGATTTGCTTTTTCAGAGATTTATTGAAATTTGGTCTGGTGTGCCATCGTTATATATAATCATAATCATGTTTGCGATCCTTGGACGAAGTTTTTGGTTGCTTGTATTTTTGTCAGTTCTATTTGGCTGGATGGGTTTAGTGGGAGTTGTAAGAGCAGAATTCTTGCGTGCCAGAAACTTAGAATATGTTCGAGCAGCAAAAGCGTTAGGTGTTTCAAATTTGAAAATTATGTTTAAGCACATGCTACCAAACGCGATGGTGGCCACTCTTACTATGCTGCCGTTTATTGTGACCGGGACCATTGCTAGTCTTGCAGCCTTGGACTTTTTAGGATTCGGTCTGCCATCTTCTGCGCCGTCATTAGGAGAGCTTACGCTACAGGCAAAACAAAACATTCAAGCACCGTGGCTTAGCTTCACTGCATTTTTTACTTTTGCAATAATGTTGGCCCTTTTAGTTTTTATTTTTGAAGGTGTGAGAGATGCGTTCGATCCCAGGAAGACCTTTAAATGAAACCTATTTTTAGTGTGAAGGATCTAAACATTAGTTTCTTACAAGATGGAGCACGTGTCGAGGCAGTTAACAGCGTCTCGTTTCAGGTTAATAAAGGAGAAACTGTTGCTTTGGTTGGAGAAAGTGGGTCGGGAAAGTCAGTAACTGCACTAAGTACTGCTGCTTTATTGGGAAATGCTGCTTCAGTTGATGGTGAAATAAATATTGATGGGAATTCAGTTGACCCAAAGGATGAGCGGGCTCTGCAGAAATTGAGAGGAAGTCAGGTTAGCTTTATATTCCAAGAACCGATGACATCACTCAATCCATTGCATACCATCGAACGGCAGCTTTCAGAAACAATATCGTTACATCAAAACTTGAATAAAGAAAAATTACGAGAAAATTGCATAAATCTTTTAGAAAAGGTGGGAATAAGAGACATTGAGTTTAGGCTAAACGCTTATCCGCATCAATTGTCTGGAGGTCAACGGCAGCGTGTTATGATCGCGATGGCAATAGCAAATCGCCCTAAAATTTTGATAGCAGACGAGCCTACGACGGCATTAGATGTAACAATTCAAGCCCAAATTTTAGATCTTTTAGCAAATTTAAAAAAAGAATTTGGAATGTCGATGCTTTTCATCACACACGATCTTAACATAGTTAGGCAAATAGCTGACCGAGTTTGTGTAATGAATGCTGGAAAGATAGTTGAGCAAGGGGGTACTGATATTGTTTTTGAAAAGCCCAAGAATGAGTATACAAAAAAACTTTTGAAGGCAGTATGTTCTTCAGGCCCAAAATCAGTCTCCGCAGACTCTAAGATAATTTTGGGAGCTCAAGATACCAAGGTGTGGTTTCCTGTTCATAAGGGTTTCTTGAAGCGGACAGTAGGCCATATTAAAGCGCTAAACTCGGCTACTTTTGATGTAAGAATGGGTGAAACATTAGGAATAGTAGGTGAAAGTGGTTCGGGGAAATCAACTATTGCTCTAGCCCTTATGAGATTAATTGATTTCGAGGGTGAAATTATCTTTGATGGTAAAGACATTGGTTCGTTAAAAACAAGAGAATTAAGGCGAATGCGATCTGATATGCAAATCGTATTTCAAGACCCTTTTGGTTCACTATCACCCCGTATGACTTGTGCCCAGATAATATCTGAGGGTTTGGAGGTCCATCAATCAGAAAGTTTTGATGATGCCCAACTTTTAGTAGAAGATGCTATGCAAGAGGTTGGTTTGGACCCAGCGTTTAAACATCGTTACCCCCATGAATTCTCTGGAGGCCAAAGACAAAGGATCGCTATTGCCCGGGCCATGGTGCTAAAGCCAAAATTAGTTATTTTGGATGAACCTACGTCGGCTCTAGATAGAACCGTACAATTTCAAATAGTAAAGCTATTGAAGCAACTTCAAGAAAAGTATGGATTAGCTTACATATTTATCAGTCATGATCTTGCTGTTATTCGGGCTATGTCACATCGGATTCTTGTAATGAAACAAGGAGATATAGTTGAGAGTGGCTATACTGATAAAATTTTCCAGGATCCAAAGGAAGCTTATACCCGCGATCTTTTAATGGCGGCAAATAGTTAGCCGGGCGAAATAATATTACAACTAATGTTTCTATTTCTAAGGCGTTTACAGGCTTGTCCTGCCTTATTTTCTGAGAGGCCAAGAAAAGTAGCTCTAAACCCATATTTATTTTTAACTACTTTTCTCAATGAACCCTCCAATGATATCATTTCTGACAAAGCTGTTTTTATAAGTATTTTGTCAGCGGTAAATCGATTTGAGTAAGTGCCAATATCAATGCCCCAATCTTTTTGTCCAGAAGAAGTAAGGCGACTAATCGTCCTTGGGTAATCAACTGCTTCGGTATTATATTCAGGGCCAGGCTCGGGAGTATATGATATCTTTGTATATACCTCTGATGTCTGATCCACTAATTTACCTGCTATCTGAGCTTGTTTTAAAGCAGATATGATATCAGATCTGTATTCGTTGGTTGCAATCAAGATGCCGTTTTCATTGTTTTCTGGCCGGATTTTGGGACGTAAACTTTTGGATATACTTTTTACTGGAGACGCTTTTGTTATCGCAATATAAGAAGGAGGTTCCGGTTTTTGAATTTTGACGTTTCTTGGGGCTTTCTTGAACCCAAGATCCATAAGTTTCGCCACTTGCGCATTTCTGGTAGTTGTACTTCTTCCTCCAAAAACCGTGGTGATTATTCTTTCACCATTTCGATTAGCAGATGCAACCAGATTGTAACCAGCCGCTCGCGTGTACCCGGTTTTTATACCATCTGCTCCTTGGTAGTGGTTTAAAAATCTTCGGTTAGTATTGCGAACATTAGTTGATCCAGCTGACGTAGTTTTGCGCGCAAATAAGTTATAATAATCAGGAAAGTCATAAAATAAGTGACGACCTAAGATTGTCATATCTCGCGCTGTAGATAGGTGTCCAGACTCTGTTAGACCGTGGGCATTTTTAAATGTAGTGCGGTTCATTCCCATTGCTTTGGCGGTTCTATTCATCCTTCGTGCGAATGCTGCTTCCGAACCTTCAATAGCCTCACCTAATGCTGTTGCAGCGTCATTTGCAGATTTAACAGCTGCGGCTCTTATTAAATAACGCAATCTTACTTTTTGCCCGGATCTCAAACCAAGTTTAGAGGGAGGTTCAGAAGCTGCATGGCGTGATATCTTCACTTTTTTATCCAGAGATATTTCACCGTTTTCTACGGCCTGAAATACGACATATAAGGTCATCATTTTTGTCAAAGAAGCTGGGTGCAATCGCTTATTAGCATTCTCTGAATGCAAAATTTTACCATTCCGTGCATCCATTACCATGGCGGCATACTTTTGGTTCGCCATCAACACCATTGGTGCGGTTACACAGAACAAAAAAGATAGTAATACAGCACCGACACGCGCCGGCGAAACTTGCCTTCGTCTCAAACTATTTTCCTTTACTGCCTCGGTTAACCTCTACGGGCCTTTAAAAGCTATCTAACAATATTAGAATAACTTCGTCAAATAAACCATTATATTTTAATGATTTTTTTCTTTTTTATACTATATGTTGTAGGTGTATAATTAATAGACACAAGATATAATAAGACTAAAAGTTAATTGAGGTAATATTTTACTCCCTTTTCTATGGAGAATTTGTGTTTATATATAGACTTAAGAAAAAAAAACCTAAATTTGAGTAATGAACATTTTATCGCAACAAATAATATCTGAAAACGAAGAGGGTGATGAAGACCAAGAGCTGTTGGTCAAAACCAAGCCAAAAACAAAAAGGCCACCTCTTTATAAAGTATTATTAATAAATGATGATTACACTCCCATGGAGTTCGTAGTCATGATTTTGGAAAAATTTTTCGGCCTTACTCATGCACAAGCATTTGATATCATGATTACAGTCCACAAAAAGGGTTTAGCAGTCGTTGGTGTTTTCAGTTATGAAGTAGCTGAGACAAAGGTAGCCCAGGTAATGGATTGTGCTAGACAACATCAGCACCCTTTGCAATGTACAATGGAAAAAGAGTAATACCTCTTCAGTAATATTTGTTGAAAAATTTTAATTATGTTTCCTGAACGCATAAAATTCGTACAGCGCAAATTTGGTCCTTTATTCTCCCAGGATAATGCGATGATTTTTTTCAACCCCGAAACGCCATCTCACTGTTTGTCTCTTTCTTTGGATAAGTTGGTTGCATATCAAACATTTTTTCCTGTTGTTGATCAACTCGAAAGAGCAGGAATAAAATGTGTTCAAAGTATATCTCAGCAGAAATTTAATTTGGCAATAATTTCAATTCCAAACTCAAAAAAGCTAGCTAGGCACTTAATCTATTTGGCAACGAAAGCTGTTCCTGAAGGTTTAATTATTGTGGATGGTGATAAAAGTTATGGAATTGAGTCAATGATACGCGATCTTAAAAAACGTACAAAAATTACAAACTTTATCTCTAAGGCACATGGCAAAACTGCATGGTTTGAAACACCTGCTGATTTGGAAATGTATAAAGACATTCCACTAAAGGTTGAGGATGGTTTTAAAACACGAGCTGGCGTTTTTTCTTCTGACGGAGTCGACCCAGCTTCTAAATTACTGGCACAACTTCTACCTCGAGATTTAACAGGCGTTGGCGCTGATTTAGGGGCAGGGTGGGGCTATTTAAGCGTCAAAGTTCTTGAAACAAATAGTATTAGCGAATTACATTTTATAGAGGCTGATTTTACTGCTATAAATCTAGCTAAAAATAATTTGAATGATCAAAGAGTGAAGTTTTATTGGTGTGATGCGTTAACGTGGAAGGCCCCCAAACTTTTAGATTTTATAATCATGAACCCGCCATTCCACCATTTAGGTCGAGCAATACCGACACTTGGGATAGATTTTATAAAAGTCGCCTCGCGTAACTTAAAAAAATCTGGTACTCTTTGGATGGTTGCCAACAGACACCTACCATATGAGGATGCAATTAAACGTCATTTTTCTTCATTTTCGGAACTTTCAGGATCAAAAAAATTTAAAGTGATACGAGCAGAAAACCCAATAAATTTTTAGCTTTTAGGAAACCACAACATGTCTTTTTCAATTGATGGAAAAACCGTTATCGTAACAGGGGCGGCAAATGGGATTGGAGCGGCGCTAGCCCGTCATTTTGCTGAAAACAGTGCTAACGTTATGTGTGCCGATATAGATGAAAAAGCTTTAAAAAAAGACTTAGGTGAAAGTGCTGACGATAGTAATGTTAGATACTTTGCTGGTGATTTGCGCGAAAAATTAACTTTAGCAAACCTTCTTTCTGCAACGGTAGATGCATTTGACCGAGTGGATGTCCTAGTTAACGCCTCTCGTCAGGTGGCAACTACAGATCCATTGGATATGGAAGATGAAACAGTAGAAAAATTACTACAGCAAAACTTAATGACC
This sequence comes from Paracoccaceae bacterium, assembly GCA_902606585.1. Classification (GTDB taxonomy): domain Bacteria; phylum Pseudomonadota; class Alphaproteobacteria; order Rhodobacterales; family Rhodobacteraceae; genus Salinivivens. Next base: position 137,451 of record CACLGX010000001.1, read on the forward strand.
TCACTAAGATTATCACAAATGGTCGCAAAGCGAATGATAAAACAAGATGACGAGCAGGACCATGAGTTTGCGGGTACAATTATAAATTTGTCTTCTATTGCAGCTCGATTGACACAGCCCGAACTTCTTGCTTATTCAGTTTCAACTGCGGCATTAGAGCAAATGACAAGGTCAATGGCTGTAGCACTTGCTAAGCATCGTATAAGAGTGAATGCAGTATCGTTTGGTTCTGTTATGTCAGCGAGTTTACAGGACAATTTAAGGGAAAACCCTGATTTTAGGAAAGAAATCGAAGCTCATACTCCCGCCGGAAGAATTGCTCCTGCTTCCGATGTGGTTGAAGCGGTACATTTTCTAGCCTCTAACGCAGCAGGGTTTATTACTGGCCAGGTTATTAATGCTGATGGGGGGCGAAGCTTAATTGACCCCGTTCCCATTGCTGCTCATTAACTTTTAAGTGGTTTATATTTCTTGCTGTTCCATTGACACTTTATAACTTCATAGCCAATGTTCAGGAGGAATTTAGGAAATTTTCTATCAATGTTTGAAACTCAAAAGTCACTAGCTAGTAGTTGGTTTAAATCTCTTAGAGACGAAATTGTTAGTGCATTTAAACAAATCGAAATAGACCATTTATCCGGCCCATTTTCAGATGAAGCACCAGGTATCTTTGAAGTCAAAGAAACTGAGCGTACTGCTGACGATGGTAGTGATGCTGGCGGTGGAATAATGAGCGTGATGCGAAATGGTCGTGTTTTTGAAAAAGTGGGCGTAAACGTATCCACAGTTTATGGAAATTTAGGACCTGAGGCTCAAAGAGCGATGGTTGCAAGAAAAGACATACCCGGAATAAAAGAAGATCCAAGGTTTTGGGCTAGTGGTATTAGCTTAGTAGCCCACATGCAAAATCCTCAGTGTCCAGCTGTTCATATGAATACAAGAATGTTTTGGACCCCATACGCCTGGTGGTTTGGTGGCGGATCTGATCTCAATCCTTGTTTAGAGTTTGAAGAGGACACGGAACATTTTCATAAAACGCTGCAAAAATTTGTAGAACCTCATGGTCCTGGTTTGTATTCCGAATTGAAATCTTGGGCTGATGAATATTTCTTCATTCCTCACAGGCACCGGGCCAGAGGCGTAGGAGGGATCTTCATGGATGACCGCTGTACCGGAGATTGGGAAGCCGACTTTAAATTGACTAAAGACATTGGAAAAGCATTCCTGCCTGCATATCTTCCTCTTATTGAGAAGCGCAAAAACGAAAGTTTCTCAGATGTTGATAAAGAAAAGCAGTTGGCCCATCGCGGTTTATATGCTGAGTATAATCTAGTTTATGACCGTGGAACAAAATTTGGATTAACAACTGGTCATGACGCAGATGCCGTGTTAATGAGTTTACCCCCAGTGGCTAAATGGCATTGAGCTTTAAAATGCCAATTTTGTTTATTTGATTTAAAACTGATACAAGTTTAGTAAGTAGTTTATACTTTATCTTTGGTGGTTTCGATGTCCTTAATTGAAGAACTTAAAAAAGTCTTGGGTGATCAAAATGTACTAACGGGAAATGACAAAGAGCGCTATTCGTCAGACTGGCTAGGCCAATATAGATTTGAGCCTTTTTGCGTTGTTCGCCCAGCTTCTACCAAAGAAGTATCAAAAGTTGTGAGATTAGCTCGTTCTTTTCACGTAAACATAGTCCCTGTAGGTGGTAATACTGGTCTCAACGGAGGTACACATTCAGATAATGCGATTTCTATCTCTATGGAGCGGATGAATAAAATTTGTGAAATCCGATTAAATTCGAAAATAGCCATCGTTGAAGCTGGGGCAATTCTTGCGAATTTACATCAGATTGTAAATGAAAATGATTTAATTTTTCCGCTTACATTTGGAGCCCGTGGCTCGGCAACGATAGGTGGTGTTTTATCTACAAACGCTGGGGGTTCGAACGTACTTAAGTATGGCAATACTCGGGATTTAGTTTTGGGAGTAGAAATTGTCTTACCAAATGGCGAAATAATGAATTTGATGTCTGAGTTGCATAAAGATAATTCAGGTTATTGTTTGCGAGATTTGGTTATTGGAGCTGAGGGAACATTAGGAATAATAACCAAGGCTGTCTTAAAACTTTTTCCAAAACCTAAAGCTTATGCAACTGCCATGGTTGCAGTTAAAAGTCCTGATAGCGCCCTCGCTTTGCTGAATGAATTACAGGATGGAACCGGAGGAGCAGTTGCGGCATATGAGTATATGACTAAAAGATATATTCAAGGTCATATGGAACTATCTTCCTCTTCTAAGAAGCCATTTAAAAAAGATTACGAACATTTAGTTATGGTTGAATTGGAAACAACCGTAGAATTATTTTCACGATATGGAGATGATGGAAAAATTTTGCTATGTAGTGAATTAGAAAGAATTTTAAACAAAAACTTAAATGAAGGTTTCATCTTAGATGCTCACATTGCTCAAAATGAAGAGCAGCGCTTGATTATGTGGGAGCGTCGTGAGGCTGCAGCAGAAATTTCTCTATTAAAAACACCTCTAATAAATAATGATATAGCGGTTCCATTAGACAAGGTATCGAAATTCTTAACTACCATGGAAAAAAAGCTCCCAGAGTTGGACCCTGGCGCTGATGTTTTAATTGTTTCTCATCTTGGCGACGGAAATGTTCATTACACCGTTTGGCCAAGTAAAGACGATGAAAAATATAAAGACAAAATTATGGAGGCAATAGAAAATGTCGTTCTAACCTTAGGTGGGAGTTTTTCTGCAGAACACGGCATTGGGTTATCTAAGCTATCTTCTATGGAAAGACGTAAAGATCGAGTAGCTTTAGATGTAATGCGTCAAATTAAAAATGCAATTGACCCAGAAGGCATCATGAACCCAGGCAAAGTTTTACCAAAAGCACATTAGGCCTAATCTCTCCAATCAAAGAATTTTGGGCCCGCTTGCGCTAAAATTTTTAGCGCCATTTCCCGACCTAATTCTGGTCCGTCTTCAATGTTACAAGAGGCAGTTTCAGATATAGCTTCTGATCCATCAGTACGCAAAACTTGGCCAGTAAATTTCAGTGATGAACCTTCAATTGTTGCCAAGCCTGCAATTGGTGTTTGGCAAGAACCATCTAGTTCGGCAAGAAATGCTCTCTCCGCATTTAACCGTTGTCCTGTTTCTGTGTGGTGTATTTTTTTAAGCATATCAGTTATTTGTTTGTCTTCTTCTCGCCATTCTATTCCAATCGCGCCCTGTGCTATTGCTGGTAACATTTCATTTGGGTTTATTGCGCTTTGAGCCACTTCCTCCAATCCTAAACGATTTAAGCCTGCCATGGCTAAAAAAGTACATGAAGCGATACCGTCTTTTAGTTTCTTTAAACGTGTTTGAACATTGCCCCTAAACTCGACAACTTCGAGATCTGGTCGAGAAAATTTAAGTTGAGCTTTGCGTCTTAGTGATGAAGTACCAACTTTCGAGCCACTTGGTAAATCGCTAACATTTTTGAATTGTGATGAAACAAAAGCATCTCTGACATCTTCTCGCGGCAAGTAGCATCCCAGCGTTAATCCATCTGGTTGCTCTACAGGCATATCTTTCATCGAGTGGACAGCTATATCAATATTTCTATCAAGCATCTCTTGCTCAATTTCTTTAGTAAATAAACCTTTTCCACCTACTTCTTTTAAAGGTCTATCTAAAATTCTGTCACCACTTGTTGAAATAACTACTATTTCAAAAGAATCGTCACTGGTATTTAAAGTTTCTGTAAGACGCCTTCTTGTCTCGTATGCTTGAGCCAAAGCTAATGGAGAGCCGCGGGTGCCAATACGCAATGGAGCTGATGGAGAGGGGAAGTTATTTTCCATTTAATTTACTTTAAGCTATTTTCTGCTGGTTGATACTAGCCGAGTGAAATGAATGTGACAATTATAATTGACAATTGTTCAGACAAATAACACTAACAGGTTATACAAAATAAAAGGCTGACGATGACAAAAAAAATTTTAAAGGCTCTCGCAGGTGAAAAGCAGAAAGTACCTCCAATATGGATGATGCGGCAAGCCGGTCGTTATTTGCCCGAATATCGCGAAACAAGAGCACAGGCAGGTGATTTTTTATCGCTTTGCTATAATAGCGAGTTAGCTGCAGAAGTTACGCTTCAACCAATCAGGCGCTATGGGTTCGATGCTGCAATATTATTTGCTGATATATTGCTCTTGCCTCAAGCATTGGGGGCTGATCTATGGTTTGTAACAGGAGAAGGTCCACGCTTATCTACTGTGCAAACAAAACTGGATTTCACAAATTTACGAAAGCCAGAAGAAATAAACGAAACATTAGCCCCCGTTTATGAGACAGTTAAAATTTTATCGAAGGAATTGCCTAGTGAAACTACCCTTATAGGATTTGCTGGTGCGCCTTGGACAGTAGCGACTTATATGATTGCTGGACGTGGTACCCGTGATCAGGCGCCAGCACATATTTTAAAAAATGAAAACCCAGAATTGTTTGATAATCTAATTAATCTTCTCGTTGAGGGAACAGTAGAATATTTATCTCACCAGATAAATGGAGGAGCTGAAGTTATAAAAATATTTGACAGTTGGGCCGGATCTCTAAAAGGAAATGATTTTGACAAATACGCACTTGAGCCGTGTAAAAAAATTATCTCAGCACTTAAAGTTAAGCATCCGCAAATCCCGATTATAGCATTTCCCAGACAAGCTGATGATCGTTACGTAGGGTTTGCAAAACAATCTGGAGCCGATTGTGTGGCCTTGGATGAATCTGTTTCCGCAGAATGGATCAGACAAAATATTCAAGTGGATGGCTGTGTTCAAGGTAACTTGGCATCGTCCCATATGGTTTCTGGAGGTAGTGCCCTTATTGAAGAGACGAAAAGAATAGTGAAAGCTCTTTCCAATGGCCCGCATATTTTTAATCTTGGCCATGGAATTACGCCTGACGCTGATCCTCAAAATGTTCAGGTCATGATCGATACAATTCGCAACGCTGAGTAATTTTGATTTACCCGAAAACTATTGATTTATAATTGATTTATTCTAACCAAAAGGTGAATGGTTTTATGCTACTTGAAGTGAATGAGCTTAGAAAAACTTATGCGACAGGTTTTGAGGCTCTAAAAGGGATTTCGCTGAAAGTGAATAAAGGTGAAATTTTAGCTTTACTGGGCCCAAACGGTGCTGGCAAGACTTCACTTATCTCAACTATTTGTGGCATTACAAACCCATCTAGCGGTTCCGTGATTATTGACGGATATGATATATCAAAAAACTTTCGAGACGCTCGAAAACTAGTTGGATTAGTGCCGCAAGATATAACTCTAGAGCCTTTTGAAAAGGTACTGAATACAATAAACTTTTCACGCGGTTTGTTTGGGAGGAAAAAAGATGATGCTCTAACAGAAAAAATTCTGACTAAGTTGTCACTCTGGGATAAACGAGACTCTCGTATTATGGAATTATCTGGTGGTATGAAACGCCGGGTGCTGATTGCCAAAGCCCTTATTCACGAGCCTAGACTATTGTTTTTGGATGAGCCTACAGCAAGTGTCGACGTAGAGCTCCGTCAGAGCATGTGGGATGTCGTGGCTGATTTAAAAAAAGATGGCGTTACTATTATTTTAACAACTCATTACATTGAAGAGGCTGAGGCGATAGCAGATAGGGTTGGAATTATAAACAAAGGTGAGCTTCTTCTCATAGAGGGAAAGGCCTCATTAATGCAAAAATTTGGTCAAAAAATATTGAAGATCGAATTGCAGAAAAGATTAAATCAGCTTCCCAAAGACCTCAGTGAAAAAAATGTTAAATTGTCTGATGACGGTCTGAGTTTAACCTATATTTATGATACTAAGCAAAAAAAGACAGGAATAACTAAACTATTATCTAATCTTTCTAATTCAGGAATAAATTTACGTGATATCCAAACAGATCAATCCTCTTTAGAGGAAATTTTTGTAAATCTGGTTAAGGAGAAAGCAGAATGAATTTCCAAGCAGTTAAAGCAATTTATTTCTTTGAAATGGCCAGGTTTTTTAGAACTCTACTGCAAAGTTTTGTTTCGCCAGTAATATCTACTTCCCTCTATTTTGTAGTTTTTGGTACAGTTATAGGCAGTCGAATCCAAGAGGTTGAAGGAATAAGTTATGGGGCCTTTATTGTTCCTGGATTGATTATGTTATCCGTCATGACGCAAGCGACTTCAAATGGAAGCTTTGGTATTTATTTCCCAAAATTTATAGGAACAATTTATGAGCTTTTGTCGGCTCCCGTAAGTTATTTCGAGATACTTTTGGGATATGTTGGTGCTGCTGCTACTAAAGCCCTTTTTATTGGTCTTGTTATTTTAGCTACTGCAGCGGTTTTTGTAGATTTAAAAATAATGCATCCTGTCGCCATGATTTTATTTTTGGTTTTGACCTGTATTTCGTTTGCCTTATTAGGATTCATTCTAGGGATTTGGGCAAGAAATTTTGAACAATTACAATTGGTACCTTTATTGGTTGTAACGCCGTTAGTATTTCTTGGGGGCTCATTTTATTCAGTTTCTATGCTGCCATCAATTTGGCAAACAATTACGCTATTCAATCCCGTGGTTTATTTGGTTTCGGGTTTTAGGTGGTCATTTTTTGGAAATGCCGATGTGCCTATTTTTGTAAGTCTTTTGGCAATAAGTTCTTTTACTGTTGTCTGCGTTATAATTGTTGCTTGGATTTTCAACACTGGTTGGCGAATAAAGCAATAATCATAAAAAAGTTGATGGATCCCTTGTTTGATTGATAACCAAAGATTATGTGTTCTTTATGAAATTAAGAATACCCTTTTTACCGTCCAAGCCCAGTGTTGCAGTTGTTAAGATGTCTGGCGTAATTTCTGCGGGAGCTCGTGCCAGCTTGTGCGATCAGACTTTAAGTCCAATTTTGGAAAAAGCTTTTAGGAAAGGACAGCATCAAGCAGTGGCACTATTAATTAATTCGCCAGGCGGATCCCCGGTCCAATCCTCTTTAATAAGTTCTCGAATAAAGCGCTTAGCAGAAGAAAACGAAATGCCAGTATTCGCATTCGTTGAGGATGTGGCCGCTTCGGGAGGGTATTGGCTTGCATGCGCTGCGGATGAAATTTATGCAGATACTGGCTCAATAATAGGCTCTATCGGAGTTATTTCCGCCGGATTTGGTTTCCAAGAATTAATCGATAAATATGGCGTAGAACGGAGAGTACACACAGCAGGTAAGTCGAAATCAATGCTCGATCCTTTTAAAAAAGAAAAGCCTGAAGATATAAAACGGCTTAAAAGAATACTGAGTGAAATGCACGAACTCTTTATAAAATATGTTGAAGAAAAACGGGTTGGTAAACTCATTCAGGAAGATGATATCTTTACAGGCGAAATCTGGTTGGGTAAAAAGGCCCAAGAATTGGGGCTAATTGATGGCATAGGACATCTCGACACCGTAATAAAAGAAAAATTTGGTAAGAAAACCCGATTTAAAATTTATGGTCAAAAAAAGAATTTTTTGCAGCGCTTTGGTGTAAATTTAATAAATGAGGCTGGCGTTTATTTAGAAGAGCGCGCCGCATTTGCTCGGTTTGGTCTCTAATGATTATTAAAATTGTTATTTTATTTTTAATTTTAATAATAGTTTTAGCAATGTTTGGAAAAGCTCATATTTTTTTGCCTGGTAGATCTAAAAAGCTGCGTTGTGGAAAATGTGGGCAACTGAAGATTGGAAAATCTTGTGGTTGTTCCTAACCATAAACCTTTCTAATGATGTGGGCTCTTTCTTTTTTGGGTCTGTTTCTTTTGTTAATTTCAGGGGACTTTCTAGTTAAGGGAGCTATTCAACTTAGCAACAGATTGGGTGTTTCAGCCTTACTTGTATCGCTTACTGTAGTTGCTTTTGGAACATCTGCGCCCGAACTGATAGTCGCTATAAAAGCTACATTGAGTGGATCATCTGGTTTGGCTTTGGGCAACGTTGTTGGATCAAATATTGCTAATATTCTGTTAGTATTAGGTCTACCTACTTTAATAGTGGGGTTGCAAAACGATATAGCAGATACAAAACGATCATTTGGCTTGATGATCGCAGCTTCTCTTTTGTTTATTGTGTTTGGAATGAGTGGTAGTTTTTCTTGGGTTTATGGAATTGTACTACTTTCTTTACTGGCTTTTTTTCTACTCGATACGTTTAGGCAAAACAGTGAAAAAGCACTAAATAATGAAAGTTTGGAATTTCAGCAAAGAAAATCGCACTCATGGTGGACAATAATCTTTTTCCTAATCTTGGGTGTAATAGGTTTGCCCATGGGCGCCGATCTACTCGTAACTAATGCTTCTGCACTAGCGAAAGGCTACGGTATCAGTGATGCGGTTGTAGGTCTGACGTTAGTTGCAATAGGCACATCATTACCAGAGTTGGCAACTACATTTATTGCTGTTGTTAGAAAAAAAGCAGAAGTTGTTTTAGGAAATTTAATTGGATCGAATATATTTAATATACTCGCGATTATTGGGATAACATCTTTGATTTCTCCAGTACCCGTTGATCCGACCTTTATAAAGTTTGATTTCTGGATCATGCTTGGAGCCAGTGTATTAATAGCACCATTTATATTTTTAAATATCCAATTTAATCGCCTGTCTGGCTTTCTTTTTGTAGCGTTATACATTAGCTATCTGAATGCTATTTTGAAATGAAAAGAGATTAAATGAGAGCGCTAGTTACAGGGGGAGCAAAAAGGTTAGGTAAGCAAATGGCGATATTTCTTGCTGAAAGAGGCTTTGAAGTTGCTATTCACTATCATTCATCTGAAAACAGTGCTGACGAACTTGTTGAATATATCAAATCAAAAATTGGCAAAAATTCAGTTGCCATCCGCGCTGACCTTACAAAAGAAGTAGAAGTGCGAGAGCTAATTACACGGGCCAATGAAAAGCTAGGTGGGCCACTAAGTTGTTTAATAAACAACGCATCTATATTTGAATATGATAATATATGGACTGTAAATCGTGAAAGCTGGGACCGTCATATTGAAAGTAATCTACGAGCGCCACTAGTACTTACTCAGTGTTTCGCTAACCAAGTCCCATCAATTAATAACGATGAAAACGGTGAGCCGCTGGCTCAAGGCTCAATCATAAATTTAATTGATCAGCGTGTAAAAAAATTAACACCTGAATTTACTAGTTACACGATAGCTAAAATGGGTCTCTGGGCGCTGACCCAAACTTCAGCGCAGGCTCTGGCACCAAAAATCCGAGTGAATGCAATCGGCCCCGGTCCTACCCTCAAAGGCGCACGCCAATCGGAAGAACACTTTGAAAATCAGAGGAAAAATACAGTTTTAGGTAGGGGATCTGATCCAAGCGAAATTGTTGATGCTGTAGACTATTTATTAAATGCCAAAAGTGTTACAGGTCAGTTAATATGTGTTGACGGAGGTCAGCATTTGGCCTGGCAAACTCCAGATGTCCAAGGAGAAGAATAAACATTAAACTGTAAAGTTTTACACCGCTGAAGGAATTATTTCTTAAATGTCTGTAAAAATCTAATGTTTTCAACTATTTGGATGATATGAAAAAAAATACTCAATGTTATCAATGCTTTAGAAAAATGCCTATTTTTTGTGCAAAAGAGCAAAATACTTCAAATTTAAAGAAAATTCTTGATTTGCATCAACTTACCCTCAGACTTATCCACAGAAACAGTGGACAGCTTTTCTCTTGAATTTGGCACAATATAGTTGCAGTGAAATGAGAATCGCTTTGTAAACAAAAAGTTACAGTAGAGAGAACCGTTGGGCAAACAAGGTCAAGAAATCATCCGAAATTTCGCCAATAAATTGGATAACTCGCCAGGAGTGTATCGAATGTTGGATAGCCAGGCGCGCGTACTTTATGTTGGCAAGGCGCGCAGCTTAAAAGCTAGGGTCTTAAATTATACCCGAATTTCTGGTCATAGCTCGCGAATAGCCCGTATGATTTCAGAGACTGCCGATTTGATGGTTTTAACAACAGAGACTGAGACTGAAGCTTTGTTGTTAGAGCAAAATTTGATTAAACAACTCAAGCCAAAATACAATGTTCTTCTACGAGACGATAAATCGTTTCCTTACATTTTTATTTCCAACGAACATGATTTTCCAAGAATAGAAAAACATCGCGGTGCTAAAATAAAACAAGGGTCGTATTACGGTCCCTTCGCAAGCGCGGGAGCTGTAAACAGAACAATTAACACTCTTCAGAAAATATTTCTTCTCAGGTCATGCAGCGATCGAGAAGTTGAGGTTGGAAATAGGCCGTGTCTAAATTATCATATGAAAAGATGCGCTGGGCCATGTGGTGGTAAAGTGACAAAAGAAGATTATGCAGAGTTAGTAAATTCTGCTGACAATTTCCTTAAAGGTAGGTCAACAGAAATTCAAGAAATGTTGGCCGCAAAAATGGCAAAAGCCTCAGCTGAGATGGAATTTGAAAAAGCTGCGGGCCTCCGTGATAGGATACGCGCTTTGACACAAATTCAGTCGTCACAAGGAATAAACCCAAAGGGAATACGTGAGGCGGATATAATAGGATTGCATAGAGAGGGTGCGCATGTATGTTTGCAGGTTTTTTTTATAAGAGGTTATCAAAACTGGGGAAACCGAGATTTTTATCCTAGAATAAGTTTAGATAACTCCGATGAAGAGGTGCTAGAGGCATTCATTGGCCAGTTTTACAGCAACAAAGAGCCTCCAAAACAAATAATATTGTCACATCAGGTTCAAAATCATGACTTGATTATCAATTTTCTTACGGAAAAATTAGGGAAAAAGGTTGATATCATTATTCCGCGGCGTGGAGAAAAGTTTGATATTGTTTCGAGCGCTATACGAAATGCAAGAGAGAGTTTGGGTAGAAAACTGGAGCAAGCCGCGACCCAAAAGAAGCTTCTAAAGAGTTTAGCAGTTTCCTTTGATCTAAAATCAATTCCAAATAGAATTGAGATTTACGATAACTCCCACATACAAGGTACTGATGCGGTGGGTGCTATGGTTGTGGCTGGTCCAGAGGGTATGGAAAAAAATGAGTATCGAAAATTTAACATAAAAAATGACAAAATTGTCCTAGGTGACGATGTGGGAATGATGAAGGAAGTAATTACGCGCCGCTTTAAGAGGCTAATTGTTGAAGACCCAGAGCGTAGGCTTGGAAAGTGGCCTGATTTAATATTGATAGATGGCGGCGCTGGTCAAATTTCAGCCGTTTCAGAAACAATGAAGTCAATGGGTGTTTCGGAAATACCTTTAGTCGGAGTAGCGAAGGGTATGGATCGTGATCACGGCAAAGAAGAATTTTATAGGCATGGCATGCCAAAATTTGCATTAAAAAGAAATGATCCAGTTTTATATTTCATACAAAGGATGAGAGATGAAGCACATAGATTTGCCATTGGCACTCATCGTGCGAAGAGGGCAAAACAAATAGTTTCGAGTCCGCTTGATGGGATATCTGGAATAGGCGCTAAGCGGAAAAAAGCGCTTCTGAGTCATTTTGGATCAGGTAAGGCTGTAAAAAGAGCTAGTTTAGCTGACTTAAAAGTAGTTGGTGGAATTTCGAAATCTATGGCAGAAAAGATTTACGGTCATTTTAACGAAAAAACTTAGTTGTAATTTAATTTCTGATAAATTAAAAGGTGATTTTTTATGATCGCAAAAAAAAATTATTTAATTGAGCACAAGCATATTTAAATTTTGAATAAAACTTGGGATTTTTTCTAATGAATCCGATTTAATAAAAATTTTCCATCTATTAAAATCTTGTCTTATAAACGCATCCAATCCTGCCATATCATTGACAAAAAGTTTTCCTGAAATATGGTTCAGCGCATCTATATTTGAGACGAGGCCTATTAAACTATCGAAGTCAAAATCAGAATTTAATTCTATTTGACCTTGAAACGATAAATCAAATTCACGCGCCTCGACATCAGCCGTTCTACAGGACAGTGAAACATTTAGTTTAGATAAATTGGTCGTAGGCCATATTTTGAAGTTCAGCTCTTCAAATATTAATTTCTCATTGATAAAAACATTTCCTCCCTGAAAGTTAATAGTGGGAGCAACCTCACCATTGCTTACAGCAGAGGCTAAACCTTTCGAAAATGTGAAATTATTTTCAAAGATATTCTGTATTGATTTGGCTGCAAAAATGTAGTGTGAGCTGTCATAACTCAATCGCATAACGTCCAAACGGTCTATTTTGATAGGTTCAAAACGCGCCTGCTTAATTTCTAAATTCGTAATTGTAGTGTCAAATCGATTTGGAAAGCCCCGAATTTTACTTAAATTTGCTGATACATTAGCGCTGCCGATATCACTCCATAAATAAACATAATCGGAATATTTATTTGACATTATAAACCAATAACAAGACCACACAAATGCTAGTAAAGTCGTTATGAAAATTATAAACCGCATATTAAGTTGTTTACTTCTGTATTTACAGTTTTGCACCTAACATAAATTTTACAGTTTAGGAGAATTTAAAATGTGGGTATTTGGTTATGGTTCTCTGCTTTGGAACCCTGGCTTTAAATATTCCAAAAAAGAAATTGCTCGATTAGATGGTTACAGGCGATCTTTCTCTATGCGATCAATACATCATCGCGGTACTGTTGAAAACCCTGGTTTAGTTTTAGCTTTGAGCACAGATAGGCAGAGTTTTTGCGAGGGTTTAGCTTTTGAAGTAGAACAAGGTAAAGAAGTTGAAACCTTAGAATATTTAAGAGCGCGCGAACTCGTTTCATCTGCGTATCTTGAAAGACAATTATCCCTGAACTTAAAAAATGGGCAATCCATCCAGTCGTTAGTATATGTAATTGACGAAGGACATGCACAATATTGTAAATTAACCCTAGCTGAGCAGGCAAAAATTATTGCAGTTGCAAAAGGGGGACGAGGACCCAATGATGAGTATCTGTATCGCACAAGAAAAAAAATAGCAGAATTAGGTATCAACGACGCTGAGATTGAATGTCTATATACCAAAGTTATGCTAATCAAAAATCAAAAAGATGATTAATTGGAAAAAGTTAACAACACTGTATACTGCAAACAAAATATAAAGGTCTCCAAGTATGGATCAAAGTAATTTGAATATTGGCTCGCAATTTTCTCAACCCATCAGACAGATTATTTCTCTATTAATAGTAGCTGGTTTGAGCGGCCTAGGTGTTGTAATCGCTGCACCAAGTGTTTGGCCAGTATTTGCGTCAAATATATATCTAAATGGTGCGATACTTTTTGTCTTTGCGATTGGCGTAATTAGTTGTTTTGCACAAGTTGTGCAATTGGTTTTCTCGGTTCGCTGGCTTGAAAGCTTTGCTGGCGAAAAAGAAAACAAGAAAGATAAGGCGCCAAGGCTACTTGCTCCTCTGGCTACGCTTTTAGGGTCTAGAAGCGCCAAAACCCAAATAGCAGCTTCCTCAACGCGCTCTATTTTAGACTCTGTTGCAACCCGAATTGAAGAAGCTAGAGAATTTACGCGCTACATTGTAAATGTTTTAATATATTTAGGGTTGCTTGGGACATTTTATGGTCTAGCTACCACTGTTCCTGCGCTTGTCGAAACTATAAGGTCTCTTGTTCAGCAAGATGGCGAAACGGGAGTCGAAGTGTTTAATAGACTGATGAATGGCCTTGAAGGTCAGCTTAATGGCATGGGTGTTGCTTTTGCCTCTTCACTTTTAGGATTAGCAGGTTCCCTTGTTGTCGGTCTTTTAGAACTATTTGTTAGCCATGGTCAGAATAGATTTTATCGTGAGTTGGAGGAGTGGTTATCTTCGATAACTCGCTTGGGTTTCTCATCTGGTGAAACAGAAGGTACTAGTGATCAGGCTTTAATAAATTCAGTTTTGGATCAGATGTCTGAGCAGATGGAAGCAATGCAGCTTTTATTCTCTCAATCAGAAAATTCTAGGACATTGGTAGATGAAAAACTCTCCATTCTTGCTGAAAATTTAAATGGATTGACCGATCAGCTTGGACAGAGCACACCAAGTAACGCAGCACTTGAACGTGTTGCAATTGGTCAAGAAAAACTATTTGAAGTTTTGTCAAATATTGAAAAAAATGATGCCGCGGATGCAGAAAGCCGAATGCGATTGCGATCTATCGACGTGCAAATGCTTCACTTAATGGAAGATTTAGCTGCTGGTCGCCAGGAAATTACCTCAGCGATAAGGTCAGAATTAAATTCACTTTCCGATTTGATTTCTAAGTCTAACAGTAAGGTTAAAGGCAAAAGTTAGCATGGCACTTTCCCGTCGGACAGGACAAAGGTTCCAAGCGTCAATTTGGCCAGGTTTTGTAGATGCAATGACTGGCCTTTTGCTCGTTTTGATGTTTGTTTTGACTATATTTATGATCGTCCAATTTGTACTTCGAGAAACAATCAGTGGCCAGGAGAGTGAGTTAAATAATTTGCAAGATGAGATGGCGCTCATAGCAGAGGCTCTTGGTTTAGAAAAAAAACAAACAGAAAAACTGGGACTTGAATTGAATTCTTTGGCTGGCAGCCTCGCAAATACTGAGACTGAACTTCAAAGGCAGGCGACTCTCATATCATCACTAACTCAGGAAAGGGAAGAGCAGGCACAATTAATTAATGAGGCAAATTCAAAAATTACCCAATTTGAAGCTCAAGTTGCAGGCCTGCTGTCACAACGGGATAATTTAAATCTAAAGATTAGTAGTTTGCAAGATGATCAAGAAACAGCCACAGAGAAAATTTTGGAACTGCAAAATAAGAGTGACAATTTAAAAAGTGATAGAGATCAACTGGAATTAGCCTTAGCAAGTGCGAGAAATGAAATTGATTCAGCTGCACAAGCTGCTAGAATGGCCGCCGCCCAAAGGGAAGTTTTTGAAAGCATGATTGCAGCACTTGAACAAGATCTCAGTGACACCGAGCAGAAGGTTACCGAAAAAGTTGACGAAATTGGCCTTTTGCAGGAAAGGCTTTCACAGGAAGAGGAGGCACGGATTGTTTCGATCGCTGTAGCTAAAGAGTTAAGAGAGCGCTTGAAAAATGCTGATGCTGAACTTACCGCAATGACTTTGATGTTAGAAGCACAAAGGAAAAAAGCTGAGGAAACACTAACCTTATTAGCTGCAGCGGACAACGCACGCAGTGCAATAGATAATAGGTTAAAAGAAACATTGTTCGCTTTGGAAGTAGCAAACAGTGAAATAATCCAAAAAAAACAATCAATAGAAAAACTGGAAACTGGGGAAAAACAAATTTTAGCAGAGCTGGATAAGTCCAATCTTGCCCTTGCCGCTGCCTTATCTCAAGGAGAAAATTTAAAGCAAGAATTGATTGAAGTAAAGAAGTCTTTAGATAGTAAATTAATGATTGCTCTAGGCGAGAAATCAGAAATTGAGAAGAATAATAGTGAGTTGAGAAAAAATTTAGAAAATGCTTTGGTTGCTCGTTTAGCAGCTGATGCTTTAGCAAAGTCAAATTTAGAGGAGGCAGAGAGAAAGCAGATTCTATTGAGTCAGGCTCAGAGGGAAATTGAAAATCAAGCAAATAAAAATAAAAAATCAAATGAGGAGCTTCTTAAAGCTGAGCGTCAGACAGCTCTTCTTAACCAGCAATTGTCGGAAGTTAGAAAGCAACTTGGAGAATTAGATCAGCTTCTCAGTCTTTCAGAGGAAAGGGACCAAGAGCGAAAAGCTCAGTTGAAAAATGTTGGCTCGAGACTGAACCAAGCGCTTGCTAGCTTAGCGAGCGAGGAGCGGAAGCGCCGTAAACTAGAAGAGAATGAGAGAAAAAGGCTTGAGGAAGAAAATAATAAACTAACTAATCAAGCAGAGGAATTAGCAAATTATAAGTCTGAGTTCTTTGGTCGATTGAGAACTGTTTTAATGGGACAAGAGCGTGTCAGGATTGTTGGGGATCGTTTTATATTTTCCTCTGAAGTATTATTTTCGACTGGGAGTTCTGATCTCAGTTCAGAGGGGAAAGCTGAAATATCTAATGTGACAGAAATTCTAAGTTCTATTATGAAAGATATACCAGATAATATCGACTGGATAATAAGGGTAGATGGCCATACGGACAATACTCCCTTGTCAGGCGTCGGGGAGTTTAAAGACAACTGGGAGCTCAGTCAGGCTAGAGCCCTATCTGTTGTGAAATATATGATTAAAGAACTTAACTTTTCAGGATCACGCCTTGCTGCAAATGGCTTTGGTGAATATCAGCCAATTAATATCGAAGATACTCCAGAGGCCCGTGCGCAGAACCGTAGAATTGAAATCAAACTCACTGAGAGGTAGTAAAGTTTACCGCGTTACTTCGTGTATGCTCAACTTGCAGTCAGAAGCGGTGGCTTATTTCGAGAAATCCGTCTTTTCTCCGGTCCTTTTAGGTCCAATTTAATTTTATTATTCTTTACGCTTACAATAACTAAACCACCTTTGGACAATTTTCCAAAAAGCAGTTCCTCTGCAAGGGGTTTCTTTATATGCTCTTGGATTACTCGAGATAGTGGTCTAGCACCCATTTTATCATCATAGCCTTTATCTGCCAACCAAGATGCAGCTTCATTTGTCATTTCAATTGCTACGTGACGATCCATCAACTGAGCTTCTAGTTGAAGAACAAATTTTTCAACGACTTGTAAAATAGTGTCTTTCGGCAATGGACTGAAACTTATAACGGCATCCAGGCGGTTCCTAAATTCAGGGGTAAAAGTGCGCTCAATGGCTGCAGTATCTTCGCCCTCACGCCTGTCTCTGCCAAATCCAATTGCAGCTTTCGCTTGCTCAGCCGCTCCAGCGTTTGACGTCATAATAACAATCACATTGCGAAAATCTACTGATCTCCCATTATGATCTGTTAAAGTTCCGTGGTCCATAACTTGAAGCAACACATTATATACGTCTGGATGTGCTTTTTCAATTTCATCAAGCAACAAAACACAATGTGGGTGTTGATCTACTCCATCAGTTAGCTGGCCTCCTTGATCAAAACCAACATATCCAGGTGGTGCGCCAATTAACCGACTTACAGCGTGCTTTTCCATATACTCTGACATGTCAAACCTGAGTAGTTCGACGCCTAGATTATCAGCAAGTTGTTTAGCTACTTCTGTTTTCCCAACTCCCGTTGGTCCTGCAAACAAATAACTTCCGATTGGCTTTTCAGGTTCTCTCAAACCTGCCCGAGCTAATTTTATTGCCGATGAAAGAGACTCAATCGCTTTATCCTGTCCAAAGACAACTCTTTTTAAACTAGCTTCTAAATCCTTCAATATAATCGCGTCGTCCTTAGTGACATTTTTTGGAGGTATTCGCGCAATTTTAGCAACGATTGCTTCTATTTCTTTTACACCAATGGTTTTCCTTCTCTTCGTGGATGCGAGAAGGTGCTGGGCTGCTCCAGCTTCATCAATTACGTCGATTGCTTTATCGGGCAGCTTTCGATCGGTAATGTATCGAGCGGCAAGTTCAACAGCAGACTTTATGGCATCTGCAGTGTATTTGATATCATGATGGTCTTCAAAGTATCCTTTGATACCTCTAAGAATTTTAATCGTATCGTCAACATTGGGCTCATTAACGTCAATTTTTTGGAAACGCCTACTCAGCGCTCTGTCCTTTTCAAAGTGCTGGCGAAACTCTTTATATGTTGTTGAACCCATCGTTCTGAGTTTGCCACCTTGTAGTGCAGGTTTCAATAAATTAGAAGCATCCATTGCTCCACCGGAAGTTGCTCCGGCCCCAATGACGGTGTGGATTTCATCAATAAATAATACGGCATCAGAATGGCTTTCAAGTTCAGCCACAACTGCTTTCAAGCGCTCTTCAAAATCACCTCTGTAGCGTGTTCCTGCCAAAAGCGCTCCCATATCAAGCGAGAAAATAGTTGTATTGGCTAAAACCTGGGGCGTTTCGCCAGACACAACCTTCCGAGCCAGTCCCTCTGCGATTGCGGTTTTTCCTACTCCTGGGTCACCTACTAACAACGGATTATTTTTTCTTCGCCTGCATAGGACTTGAATGCATCTTTCCACTTCATGGTCCCTGCCTATCAAAGGATCAATATCACCATCTTCGGCTTTTTGGTTTAGATCAACGCAATATTTTTCAAGTGCGCTTTCTTTCTTTGGATCTTCGATACTATCAGCAGATTTTTCTAAATTATCTTCATTTTGGTCTGAACCAGATGCCGAGCGCGCTTCGTCATAATTGGTATTTTTGGCAACACCATGTGCTATGAAATTAACGGCATCATATCTTGTCATATTCTGGTCTTGTAAAAAATAGGCAGCGTTTGATTCCCGTTCAGCAAACATAGCAACCAGGACATTGGCTCCGGTTACTTCTGTACGCCCTGACGACTGTACATGTATTGCCGCTCGTTGAATAACTCTCTGGAATGCTGCGGTTGGAACGGCTTCTGACCCCTCTACATCGGTAACAAGAGTTGATAATTCGTCTTCAACATACTCCGTTAATGACTGCTTAAGCTGTACTACATCAACATCGCACGCCCTCATTACCTGCTGAGCGTCCGGTTCGTCTAATAGGGCTAATAGTAGGTGTTCCAAAGTAGCAAATTCGTGGGAGCGTTCATTTGCATGGCTCAAAGCCTTGTGTATAGCTTGTTCAAGTGTAGACGAAAATGACGGCATGATCTTGCTCCCGTATGTTATTCAAGCTCTGTTTAATACGCTTTATGCAAATTTCATACCTTAAATTGTGGTTTTTTAATTCAAGTCTTCAAGTGCAAAACGTCTTTTTATTTCAAATTTTTTTTTTATTTTGTTAAAATATTTAAAAATTGTCTTTCAAAGTACGAATTTTACTGAACACTTCGACATCTGTCGATCTTTGCATATCCAGTTTTTCGCGGATGTTTTTGTCGAATGGTCTCAAAAATGGGTTGGTTTTTTTTTCTAGTCCCAATTCTGATGGTACTGTAAATACACCTTTACTGCGCTCTAATTTAACTTGTTCGCATCTTTTTACCAATTCATGATTTTTGGGATCAATCGACAAAGCAAAAGAGGCATTATTTTCTGTATATTCATGGCCTGAACAGATCTGTGTATTATCGGGCAAAGATAGTAGTCGAGAAAGGCTGTGCCACATTTGCTCAGCGCTTCCCTCGAATAATCTCCCGCAACCCAAAGCCATCAAGCTATCGCCAGAGAAAAGAATGCTTTGTGCAGAAATATATAAAGCTATATGACCAATCGTATGCCCAGAGACATCAAAAATTTCCCCAACTTGGCCTTGAAAAAGAAGTTGGTCCCCGGCTTGAACGTACTCATCTAACTTTGGCAAACGATGAATGTCGGCTTTTGCTCCTATTGTTACAGCACTGTGTTTTTCTAAAATTTTATCCAATCCATCTATGTGATCAGCATGATGATGTGTTAAAAAAATTTTTTCGAGATTTAAATTATTTTTACTCAGAACTTCATTTATTGGGTCAGCTTCCGGCGCATCCACTAAAAAAGCTGAACGATTTTCCACATTGTAAAGGATAAATGCGTAATTGTCAGACAGACAAGGTATTGTTATTAGTTCAAAAGACACAAAAAATTCCAAAGTTCCATTTCAATAATGAATACCTAGTTTAACATGTATCTGGATGTCAAAGAAATCAAAGATTTTTATTATCGCAGCACTTTGGGAAGAGCCGCTAAGACTTCGATAAATAAAAGTTTGTCAAATATCTGGTCGGGAACCACTGGTTTAAACGTAGTGGGGTTTGGCTTCTCATTACCCTTCTTACGTCAATATTTGAGCGCTTCTAGACGCGTCATCGCTCTTATGCCAGCTCAAATGGGTGTGCTGGCTTGGCCAAGTGAAGACAAAAATGTTTCTGTGCTCGTTGATGAAAAAAGATGGCCCATCGATACAGGACATGTTGATCGGCTAATTGTGTCTCATAGTTTGGAGCATACAAATGACCCGTCAACGCTTTTAGCTGAAGCTTATCGTGTTTTGGGTCCCGGTGGAAGGGCTTTGTTCATTGTCCCAAATCGTGCTGGTTTGTGGTCTCGATCTGATGGTACGCCATTTGGGCAGGGGAAACCCTTTAGCTCTGGGCAGCTAGAGACGCAATTAAGGTTGCATGGGTTTTTACCAGAAAAACAATTTTCCGCTTTGCATATGTTACCTTCAAAGAGGAGTAGTTTGCAGAGGTTTGGCCCATTTTTGGAAAAGATGGGCCAAAAACTCCCATTTTTGGTCGGAGGTCTTATAATGCTGGAGGTGTCCAAACTACCCGACATTGGAAAAGGTTCTCCGGTTCTGGATAATAAGAAAGAGGGTAGAGGTGTTCTGGAAGGGTTTGCTAAAGGTCATCCTAAGCCGGTATTGGACATCTACAATAAAAAAGGTACGTAGAAAAGAATCATAGGTAAAGTGATTCCGCTCCAGCAGTCGTTATTTTTTTAAGGCCTTAAGTCGCATCAGAGCCAAGTGCCTAAAAAATAAATTAAAAAGCTTTTAATAAATATCATTATTGATGTTGCGAGAACGAAATTGCTCTGCTAAACCCCGCTCGGAACATGTTAGGTTCTCAGTTAATTCACCGCGCAAAGTTTAAAGTAATTTAAATTTACGCAGAAAAACGGTCGGAAGGGTGATTGTGTCCGAACAAGCCTCTACATCAAAAGGCATAGCAATGCGCTACGCGTCAGCGTTGTTTGGTTTAGCCGATGAGCAGGATGAAATGTCAGCGCTAGAAAAAAACGTCGGTGTTCTAAAACAAGCAATTGATGGGAGCGCAGACCTGAGCAGTCTCATTTCATCCCCGATTTATTCTCGAGATCAACAGCAAAGTGCAATAAATTTGATTGCAAAGAAGTTGGGTTTGAGTGCCGTAATGACAAACACGTTGGCTCTGATGGCGGAGAAACGAAGGTTGTTTGTGGTGCCCATTTTTTTGTCGATTTTAGAAGATCTAATTGCCTCAAGTAAAAACGAAATTAAAGCCGAAGTGGTGAGCGCAAAAGCTCTGTCCAAAGGTCAATTAGACAAGCTCGCCAAAACGCTCAAAGCTAACTTTAGCAAGGATGTAAAAATAAATGCCACCGTTGATCAAACTCTTATCGGCGGGATGATTGTAAAAGTAGGCTCAAGAATGATTGATACAACTATACAAGCGAAATTAAATTCACTTCAAAACGTAATGAAAGAGGTCGGATAAATGAGTATCCAAGCATCTGAAATATCTTCAATTCTAAAAGATCAGATCAAAAACTTTGGGCAAGAAGCCGAGGTTGCGGAAGTTGGTCGAGTATTATCTGTGGGGGACGGAATTGCCCGGGTATATGGTCTTGATAATGTTCAGGCTGGGGAAATGGTTGAGTTTCCTGGTGGAATACAAGGCATGGCTCTGAACTTAGAGGCTGACAATGTTGGCGTTGTTATATTTGGTTCCGACAGAGATATCAAAGAAGGTGATGTGGTTAAAAGAACAAACTCAATTGTTGATGTGCCTGTTGGTCCAGGTCTGTTGGGTCGAGTGGTTGATGGTTTAGGTAATCCACTCGATGGCAAAGGACATATTAAATCAAAAGATAGAAGTGTGGCAGATGTTAAAGCGCCAGGAATTATACCTCGGAAATCTGTTCACGAGCCAATGGCTACTGGACTGAAATCAGTTGATGCCATGATCCCAATAGGAAGGGGTCAGCGCGAGCTTATCATTGGTGATAGGCAAACCGGCAAAACTGCCGTGGCTTTGGATACAATACTTAACCAAAAGTCCTACAATGACGCCGCTGGAAATGACGATAGTAAGAAATTGTACTGCGTATATGTGGCCGTTGGCCAAAAAAGATCTACTGTGGCTCAGTTGGTCAAAAAGTTGGAAGAAAGTGGAGCAATTGAGTATTCTATCGTTGTTGCGGCCACTGCATCTGATCCAGCTCCAATGCAGTTTCTTGCCCCTTACGCGGCCACATCGATGGCGGAGTTTTTTAGAGATAATGGGAAGCATGCGTTAATAATATATGATGATTTGTCAAAACAAGCTGTTGCGTATCGTCAAATGTCATTGCTATTGCGTCGACCACCTGGCCGTGAAGCCTATCCTGGAGACGTGTTTTATCTCCACTCTAGATTGCTGGAAAGATCTGCAAAACTGGGTGATGATCACGGAAACGGGTCGCTAACCGCTCTTCCAATAATTGAAACTCAGGGTGGTGATGTATCCGCATTTATACCAACAAATGTGATTTCAATTACTGATGGTCAAATATTCTTGGAAACAGAGCTCTTCTATCAGGGTATACGGCCAGCAGTCAACACCGGCCTTTCAGTTTCCCGAGTGGGCTCATCTGCTCAAACAGATTCTATGAAATCTGTAGCTGGACCTGTAAAGCTTTCATTGGCTCAGTATAGAGAAATGGCAGCTTTTGCCCAGTTTGGATCTGATTTAGATGCGGCCACACAACAGTTGCTTAATAGGGGCGCTAGACTGACTGAACTAATGAAGCAGCCACAGTATTCTCCATTAACAAATGCAGAGATTGTTTGCCTTATTTTCGCGGGCACAAATGGTTATTTAGATAAAATAGATGTTTCAGAAGTTGGACGTTTTGAGTCCGGCTTGCTGGCTAACTTGAGAGGCAAGCATTCTGATTTGTTAGAATATATTACAAAAGAAGATCCTAAGATTAAAGGTGATGCTGCTGAAAAAATAAGCTCTGTTTTAGACGAGTTTGCGGCAGATTTTGCATAAGGAATATCTGAAGTGCCAAATCTTAAGGATCTAAAAAATAGGATTGAAAGCGTAAAAAATACGCGAAAAATCACCAAAGCCATGCAAATGGTTGCGGCAGCCAAACTAAGGCGGGCTCAAGACGCCGCAGAGGCTTCCAGACCTTATTCCGAGCGATTTAACAGCGTACTTGCCTCTTTGACAGCTTCTGTGGGGAGCTCGGATAGTGCACCTCTTCTTCTTCGTGGAACGGGAAAACAGGATGTTCACTTGTTAATTGTTATGACCGCAGAACGTGGTTTATGTGGAGGTTTTAACTCCAACATAGCAAAGCTGGCTCGGAGCCATGCCGCCAAATTAAAAGAAGATGGTAAGCAGTTGAAAATTGTTACGGTTGGAAAGAAAGGCCGAGATGCTCTTAAAAGAGATTTGGGAGAGTATTTCATTGAGCACGTGGACTTAAGTGAGTTTAAATCCATAAAATATGTAAATGCACAGGCGATTGCTAAGGCTTTGTTAGCTCGTTTTGATGATAGTGAATACGATGTAGCAACAATTTTTTATTCGAAATTTGTAAATGTTGTTACTCAAATTCCAACCGCTCAACAAATAATCCCTGCAATCTTCGACGACCAATCATTGGCATCAGACCAAATAGTTTACGATTATGAGCCGGATGAAGAAACAATACTCGCTGACTTACTTCCACGCGGCGTTGCGACGCAGATATTTGCTGCGTTATTGGAAAATGGTGCATCTGAGCAGGGCGCTCGGATGTCGGCAATGGATAACGCAACGCGCAATGCGGGCGATATGATAGACAAGCTTACTATTGAATTTAATAGATCTCGTCAGGCTGTTATTACTAACGAGTTAATTGAAATTATTTCAGGCGCTGAAGCGCTCTAAGAATTGGAGAGAGATAAATGGCTAATGCAAAAGGTAAAATCACTCAAGTGATCGGCGCCGTGGTTGATGTGCAATTTGAAGATCATTTACCAGAAATTTTAAATGCCTTGAATACTGATAACAATGGTAAAAAATTAGTTTTGGAAGTCGCTCAACATTTGGGTGAAAATACAGTTCGAACAATCGCAATGGATGCTTCTGAAGGTTTGGTCAGAGGGCAAGAAGTGATTGATACTGATGGCCCAATATCTGTTCCAGTAGGCAATGCTACTCTTGGCAGAATCCTTAACGTAGTTGGTGAGCCAGTTGATGAGCAGGGCCCAGTTAAGGCCAAGGAGTCAAGAGCCATTCACCAACCAGCGCCAGAATTTAATGAACAATCGACGGAATCAGAGGTTCTAGTGACGGGTATCAAAGTTATAGACCTCCTCGCGCCTTACTCAAAAGGCGGGAAAATTGGACTTTTTGGTGGTGCCGGTGTTGGTAAAACTGTTTTGATCATGGAGTTAATCAATAACATCGCAAAGGTACACTCGGGGTTTTCTGTTTTCGCCGGCGTTGGTGAGCGTACTCGCGAGGGAAACGATTTATATCATGAGATGATCGAGTCTAACGTTATAAAACCTGATAATTTAGAGGAATCTCAGGTTGCCCTAGTATATGGTCAAATGAATGAGCCTCCGGGTGCGAGAGCGCGGGTTGCCCTAACTGGCTTAACTTTGGCTGAGCAGTTCCGGGATCAGTCCGGTACAGATGTTCTTTTCTTTGTGGACAATATTTTTCGCTTTACTCAGGCGGGCTCTGAAGTATCTGCTCTTCTGGGCCGAATTCCGTCAGCTGTGGGTTATCAGCCTACTCTGGCCACAGATATGGGCGCTATGCAGGAGCGTATTACTTCGACTAAGAATGGTTCTATTACGTCAATCCAGGCTGTTTATGTGCCTGCTGATGATTTAACTGACCCAGCTCCAGCTACAACATTTGCTCACCTGGATGCGACAACGGTTTTATCGCGAGCTATTTCAGAGTTGGGTATTTATCCAGCGGTTGATCCGCTGGACTCATCGTCGCGACTAATGGACCCTGCTGTTGTCGGAGAGGAACATTATCAAGTTGCTAGAGATGTGCAGGGCATATTACAGAGATATAAATCCTTACAAGATATCATAGCAATTTTGGGAATGGATGAGTTAAGTGAGGAAGATAAATTAACCGTTGCACGAGCCCGCAAAATACAGCGGTTTCTTTCACAACCGTTTGATGTCGCTAAAGTTTTTACTGGATCCGACGGTGTTCAGGTGCCGCTCGAAGATACTATTTCTTCTTTCAAAGCAGTTGTCGCAGGTGACTATGATGACCTTCCTGAAGGTGCATTTTACATGGTTGGCGGAATAGATGAAGTTATCACTAAAGCTGAAAAAATGGCAGCTGAGGCAGCTTGAGGAAAGTTAAATGTCAAGTACAATGCAGTTTGATTTAGTAAGCCCCGAGCGGAGACTAGCCTCCGTAGATGTTTCTGCGGTCCTAATACCTGGTGCCGATGGAGACCTTACGGCTATGCCGGGGCACGCTCCTGTTATCACAAACCTTCGACCCGGTATTTTAAAAGTTGAAGCACCGTCAGGAAATAAAGATTATGTTGTAACTGGTGGCTTCGCTGAAATAGGTGAGGGGCTTTCAGTTTTGGCAGAAAGAGCATTGCCATTAGATGAATTATCTCAGGATGCTTTTGATGAGATTCTTGAAGAAGCCAAGTCCATGTACAAGCGAGTTGAAGTAGATTTCCAAAATCAACCTGGTCCTGTAGATGATGCTGCAAAATTATTGTCAGATATGGTGGCGATGGGTGAACAGATAGGCTTGAACGCTAATAAATAAATCTAAAAAACTTAGTTTTTTAAAAGCATGGCTATTCTAATAAGGTGTCTTTCTACCAACGCCATCTGTGGCGCCCGTTGATCAGCAGAGCGTAGTTTCAAATCAGTTGCAGTTAAAATTTTAATTGCATTTTTGATTTTAACTGGCCCCCATTTTTGGGCCTGATTTATTAGCTTCTCCTTTCGTGGTCCATAAATGGGAGGTCGAAGAGCCGCAGCTCCCACGCTGACCCCATTAGGGTTAGAAATTATTGAAAATAATGCTTTAAAATGCCTTGTGGCTGCAATTACAAGGGTTACTGGCAGAACACCCTGTGACCTTAATCGGCCTAGTATTTGACTAACCTTAAACTCGTTACCGGCCAAAATAACATTTAAAACTTCATCTATAGCGGCCTCATTCGAGGCTGGAGTGCAGTTAATTACATCTTGGTATGTAACAGGGGTTTCGTCGTTGAGTTTATAAAGTGCCAATTTGTTAACACTTTGTTTAAAATCCCCAGGTTTTAACTCCGATGCGATTGTTACTAGCTGGTTTAAAATCTCTTGTGTAATGTTTTGCAGGCCAGACTCTGCAATTATTTTTTCGACCTCAAATTTATTCATTGGATTATCGTATATCGGTACAGAAAATATATTTTTTTTCTGCTCAAAAAATTTCCTAAGGTTTGATGTCGGTTTTAATGAACCAGCAGTCACGACTATAGTGGCATCACCATCTTGCCATGCGTCAATAGCTGTTATTATCGTGTCAGCGACCGTTTCATTGGCCTCTTCGAGTAAGAGGGCCCGCTCGCCTGGGAAGAAGCCTTGCGCCTTGCACAAATCAATTGCCTGCTCAGGTGCTTTTTTCAAGTTTTCTCGGGAAATTCGAGTTAATCTCATTTCTTCTTCGGCATTGGGTCCCAAAAGAGACCTGATAAACTGCTGCCTTTTGTCGGAGACCCGCATCAAGTCGTTTCCGTAAATCAAGACACCTGTAATTCCTTTTGGAGGTGATTTGAAAAATGAAGTGATATCTCGATTTGTAAGTTTCATGAAGCTTTTTCAACAATGATTAGAGATATTCTGTCTGCAACTTTATCAGCTAATAGGACCATAAGTTGTTTATTTATAGTCCTTTCAGCGTTTAAAACAGCGGCTGTAGATCCAAAATTAGAATAGCTCAAATACATTCTTTCATTATCGGATAAGAGTTCAACCCCACTTTCCGTATCTTTCAAACTGAAGGCAACAGAACCAGAAATTTCTACACGATGTACTGTGCCATCAAAATTCAATCCGCTGTCTTTTTTAGACGTCGTTATTGCATAGGTTAAAGTATACTCGCCATTACTTTTACTGAAACGGTCTATTAAATGTGAATAAAAGATAAAGTCGTTTTGGTTATTAGGTTCTTGGATGCTAATTTTTCCGACGAAATTATAAACGTTTTGGTTATTATATAGTGGTGAATAGCCACAAGCGGAAATCAGGAATAATGTAACAAAAATTATTTTTCTAAATGACCACATTAACTATTCTACCTGGCACTACTACTACCTTTTTGGGGCTTGCGCCATTTATTGCTCTTTGTACAGTTTCTTGTGCAAGCGCTAAAATTTCAATTTCAGAAGGTTCCAAATCCTTTTGCACTTCTATCTGGCCTCTTAGTTTTCCGTTTACCTGTATTGGCATTGTTATGGTATCATCACTCAGCAAGTTTTCGTCAACCGTTGGCCAAGGTTCTCGCGAAACCAAGTTTTTTTCTCCTAGTTTTTCCCAGATTTCTTCTGATAGATGTGGTGTCATAGGCGACATTAACTGGGCAAGAGTTTTGGCTGCTGAAAGCTTAGCTTCTGTCCCGGCCTTTGATTTTGCCAAACTGTTTGTAAAGCTATAAAGCCTGGCTATAGCGGCATTAAAACCAAAACTTTCAATGGCTTGAGTTACATCGTGAGTTGTTTTGTGCATTTCTTTTGACAGGGTCTCATCGTCACTATTTGAAGAAATGTCACTTTTGATAATTTCGTCAATGACACGATAAACTCTTGATAAATGCTTATTCGCGGCTTCAGCGCCAGAGGCAGTCCACTCAACGTCTCGTTCAGGTGGGCTATCTGATAAGACAAACCACCTTGCAGTATCAGCTCCGAATGCATCTACTATATTGACAGGGTCGACAACATTATTTTTAGATTTTGACATTTTTGCTGAGGGTATAATGGTTACTTCTTTGCCGTCTTTAATTAAGTAAGCTTTGCCCTCACGTAACTCCACTTCTTCCGGATAATGGAATAAATCTCGGCCGTCAGATCCTATGCTTTTATATATTGCGTGGGTTACCATGCCTTGGGTAAATAGTGCTTCGAATGGTTCTTTCGCTGTTTTGGGTAAATGTCCGGTAATTTGCATGGCACGTGCAAAGAACCTTGAATACAGCAGATGCAAAATGGCGTGTTCAACCCCACCTATGTATTGGTCTACATTCATCCAATAGCTGACGTCTTCTTTCGAAGTTGGTTTTTCCGACTTGGGTGAAGTGAAGCGGGCAAAATACCATGAACTATCTACAAAAGTATCCATAGTATCTGTTTCGCGTAAGGC
This sequence comes from Paracoccaceae bacterium, assembly GCA_902606585.1. Taxonomy (GTDB): domain Bacteria; phylum Pseudomonadota; class Alphaproteobacteria; order Rhodobacterales; family Rhodobacteraceae; genus Salinivivens. The sequence continues at coordinate 165,593 of CACLGX010000001.1, forward strand.
TGGACCGCCACAGGAAGGACACTCGCATTTTCGCCAGGTAGGGTGACGGTCTAGGGGATTGCCTGGAACATCAAATGTCACATCATCTGGAAGAGTAATAGGTAAATTTTCCTTTTTTTCGGGAACTACTCCACAATTACCACAGTGTACAACAGGAATCGGGCAGCCCCAATATCTTTGGCGACTTAGACCCCAGTCCCGCAATCTGAAGTTAGTAATACTCTTTCCCCAGTCATTTTCTTCAGCCAAATCAATTGTTTTGTCGATTGCCTCCTGCCCACTGGCAACATCAATGTCTGTAAAATGATTTATCCACTGCACTGTTTCTGTCTTTGGAGGCACGAAGGCCGTTTCTTTTACTGGGGAACTGTTTTCTAATCCATAAAATGTGTCAATTACTGGTAACTTATATTTTCGCGCAAAATCTAGATCACGTTGATCGTGCGCTGGGCAGGCAAAGATGGCACCAGTTCCGTATTCCATTAAAATAAAGTTAGCAATCCAGACTGGTAATTCCCAATCAGGGTCAAGCGGATGCCTAACACGCAAACCCGTATCAACCCCTTTTTTTTCGGCTTTTTCCATATCTGCTTCTGATGTGCTCATTTGACGGCATTCTTTATTGAAAGCAGATATCTCTTCACTTTGTTTTTCTAATTCTTTTGCCAGAGGATGATCCGCAGATATTCCTACAAAAGATGCTCCCATTAGGGTATCAGGCCTAGTAGTGTAGACTTTTATTCTTGAATAATTTTTTAAAGAATTTTTGATTTCAAAATCGAACTCCAAACCTTTTGACTGGCCTATCCAATTTGACTGCATCAGTTTCACTTTCGCGGGCCAATTATCCAAAGCATCTATGGCGTCTAACAGCTCCTCTGAGAAATCGGAAATTTTAAAAAACCATTGCGTGAGTTCTTTACGTTCAACAATTGCTCCTGAACGCCATCCCCGTCCATTTTCAACCTGCTCGTTAGCCAAGACGGTCATGTCCACAGGGTCCCAATTTACGACAGCATTTTTACGATAAACAAGGCCTGCATCTAAGAAATCAAGGAATAATTCTTGCTGTTTTCCATAGTATTCTGGATCGCAAGTGGCAAACTCTCGCGTCCAATCCAGTGTCCAACCCATGGGGCGCATTTGAGATTTCATCACCTCAATATTGTTATATGTCCATTCTTTTGGATGACCTCCCGACGCCATAGCCGCATTTTCCGCAGGCATCCCAAAAGCATCCCAGCCCATCGGATGCAAAACATTGTGTCCAGTACTCATTTTATAACGCGCAATAACATCCCCCATTGTGTAATTTCTCACATGCCCCATATGCAGGCGGCCTGAGGGATAAGGAAACATCTCTAATACATAATATTTGGGTTTGCTATGGTCGGTTTGTGCTTGGAAAACCTTTTGTTCGGCCCATTTTTCCTGCCATTTTTTTTCTATTTCCTTTGGGCTGTAGCCTGACATCCTGAAAATCCTGTTATTTTTTGTCTGTGTTAAGTTGTATTCAATTGAACGTCCAGATTATATTAAGCCATTTGCGCAAAATAACAGGTATATCACTTAGGATTATACCATTTGTAAATTTCTTTGGGACACAAAATATTTTGTTTATGCGTGGTCGTAAATCTTAATATTTTATGCGCTGTTTAAAAATTCGAAGAATTTGTGAGTGTTGCAAACTTGCATCACTTGGGCATTTTATGCTTCTAAAAGCTGAAATTCATTGCAAAAAGCGTAATTTATGTGGGACATACTGCGCAACTCTCGTGGTGAGAGTAGTTAATTAACTCGAGGAAATAAAATGAAAAAAGTTCTTCTTACTTCTACAGCGTTGGTAATGACTGCCGGCGTAGCAGCTGCAGAGATGTCAATGTCCGCAGGTGCAACACTAACCTATGGTAACTTTGGTACAGGTGACTTCCGTTCAAACGGAGCAGCTGGGGCGACTGCACCAGACGCAGCTTGGTCTAGCGAAGCCGATCTTGACATTGCTGGTTCAGGCGGCGGTGGAACAGTAACTTACTCGGCAACTCTTGAACTGGACGAATCTGGCCAAGATGCTGGTGCATTCACAATTTCATCAGGTGGTTTGACCTTTGTGTATGACGAAAACGACATTGGTGGTCTAACCGTAGCAGGCGCTGACGGCGAAGACGATAACACTGGTGACTATAGCGTTTCATACACAGCAGGTGGTCTTTCAGCAAGTTATGAAACAGACACAACAAGCGAAGACACATTGATCAATCTAGGTTACGCTATGGGCGACCTAACTATTGGTCTTGAGTTGAGCGAGAATGACAATGCACAGGGCGGTGACGCAACAGCGACAACGTCTGTTGGATACGTAATGGGCGATGCAACAATCAGCTTGGAAGCCGACGACGCTGACGATTGGGATGCTTCTGTAGCATACGTGTCAGGCAACACTACAATGACTGTCGCCGCTGACGAAGAATCAATTTACTCAGTAGCTCTCGCATATGCAGCTGGTGATATGACATTTACAGCTCGTCAAGAATTTGGCGGAACTGCAGATGCAGATAGTGAAACAGAATTTGGTATCACTTATGCATCTGGTGACCTATCATTTGGATTTAAGTATGATTCAGGCGATGAAGGCGATTATGGTGACGAAGCGGAAACTGTAGTTACCATGGGATATGTTGTAGATGGTGCTACTATCGAAGCAAAAGGCAACGACCAGGACGAAGTTGAAGTTAGCGTAGCTTTCAGCTTCTAATAGTTAATCATATGTATTAGAAGAGGGTGGCCTTTCGGTCACCCTTTTTTTTGGAGTTCAAATGAGCCTAGTAGATATAAAAGAAAAGATACTCGCTGCCGAGAAAAAACATAACAGGGCTGTAGGAGGTACAACTTTAATTGCTGTTTCGAAAGTGCAACCATTAGAGCGAGTTGAAATTGCTTTGAAAGAGGGTCATCGTATTTTTGGAGAAAATCGGGTTCAAGAGGCTCAATCAAAATGGCCTCTTTTTAAAGAGCAATATGATAATGTTGAGTTGCATCTAATAGGCCCTCTGCAAACAAATAAAACCAGAGTTGCGATGGAGATTGCAGACAGTATTCATACTGTTGATCGACATAAACTAGCCAGAAGTTTGGCGAGGCTGACCCAAGAGTTGGGTAAGTGTCCAAAACTTTTTGTGCAAGTCAATACAGGAGATGAAGAGCAAAAATCTGGCATCTCACCCAATGAAGCTGAAAATTTTGTAAAGGAATGTCTGAGTATGGATCTTCCCGTTAAAGGGTTAATGTGTATTCCTCCAATAAATGAGGAAGCGAGCCTCCATTTCGCACTCCTAAAAAAAATCTCTGAAAATTGTGGCTTGGCACAGCTCTCGATGGGAATGTCTGATGATTTTGAAAAAGCAATTAGTTTTGGAGCAACCCATATCCGAGTCGGCTCGGCCATCTTTGGTGAGCGTTTAAAGTCTCCGGAATAATAAGACGGCTTCCAAAATCAATAAATTTGGCAACCCGTAAAAGATTATTTTTACTTAGTGCTATGCACCCCTCAGTGGGACAAACTTTTTTCCTCCAACTATGAATAAAAATGGCAGATCCTCTGCCCTTCACAGCATATGGCCAATTCCAATTCGTGATTATCAATAAATCATATAGAGTATCAGACCTGAAAAGTCGCTCGTGTTTAAACAAACTGGTAGAAGTACCCATCAAATTATAATTAGGGTCTTCTATGTCATCAGACCAAATATCACGGGGTCGGATTGGTAGTGCCCATCTGCGTGGTCGTGCTAGTCTATCAGGCCGGTAAAGAATGCCCACTATTTCATGCTTACCGACTGGTGATTTCCCATCGCCTTCACGTTTGAGATTTGAGACACCGTTTTTTCCCACTGTACATGGAAACACATTATTTCCAACCCTTAACCCCGTGGGCGTAAGTATTAAATCTTTCACATCAAGTGGCCTGATTTTATAGCTTTTGTTTTCAAATATCGTAGGTTATTTTTATTTTGGCCTACCTTCAGAGGAACCCGTTTCGCTACAGAAACGCCGTATTTTTCCATAGTAGAAATTTTGGAAGGATTATTTGTAATCAATTGGATATTGGTAATCCGCATTTCTTTCAAAATAGTAGCACCGAGTTGGAAATCGCGTTCATCATCTTCAAAACCTAAACGATGGTTGGCCTCTACTGTGTCAAAGCCCTGATTTTGGAGAGAGTAGGCCCTAATTTTATTGGCTAATCCAATACCTCTCCCTTCTTGATTGAGGTATATAAGAAACCCACCACCCTTGTCATTAATCATTTTTGTAGCTGCATGTAGCTGAGGCCCACAATCACACTTCAAACTACCAAGGACATCCCCAGTGAAACACGCAGAATGGATACGGACTAAAGTAGGTTGATCTCGGTCAATTTTACCAATCTCCACAGCATAGTGCTCCTCCCCACTTATATTTGGTCTAAATATATGAAATTGAGCTTTCTCAGCTCTTGCTGTTGGAACTTCCGCTGTAATAGCATCTGCTATGCCTTTCGGGCTTATAGCCATTTCCAATAACTGCTCTGTTTTGAGATAGGACAGCTTGTGAGTTTCAGCAAAATTTTCACCATTAGCAACTTGGGAGATAATAGCTGCCGGTAAGAGTTGGGCTGATTTTAATACAATTATAGCTTCATTTTCAATTTCAAGGGACATTCCTCTAATGATCTTGAAAGGACCTTTCAATGGATTTTTCAGATCAAGCATTGGATCCGCTATTGCTTTTATTGAACTGGGTGTAAATTTTTCACCTAGTTCAATTCTAACAAAACTTCCGTCATAAATTGGGCATTTCAATGTTTGAGCTCTTCTAGCAGTAATTAAAATAAACGAATTTATATCAATTAGGCGCAGTTCATTGAGCCTTGTCTGGTTTAAAACTTCTATTGGTGTCACGACAGCATCAATTTTTTTTCCGGCCAAAACAATTGGAATACCCAGGCGCAAGTCCGCGCGCGCGCGCATCAAAATTTCTTGACTAGTAAATTTAAATATATTTTTCAATTCGACCCTGTTTCTATGCGAGTTTATACAGTTGTTTATAGTCCAATGGCTTAATTATTCCGTAAGATTAAAAAAAGTAAAACTACCTAAAAATATTGACCCTCAATGATTAAAATACAATTAAGTGAGGTTTAAACAGATCTTACAAAAAAAATAGCAGTAAAGGTAGCTCTCTTTATTCTATTCTTTTTAGTTAATTCAATGCTAACTGTTATATCATTGAGGACTATTAAACTGACTGTATGAAAAATGAAGAAAAAAATTTTATTTTTTGAACCAAGTAATCTTCTTAGGAAAGCTTTATTTGACCAAATGTCTATGGTCCAAAGTTTTGAAATCTTTGATGCATTCAGCCTTGAAGAAATTATTTTACAAAACAAGAGCTCAACATCTGATTTAATAATAATAGGTACGGATAACGAAGCCCATTCCTTTTTTTCGATTAACCAATTCATTCAAGGGACTGATTTGAAGAGCAAAATCCTTTTTATGGTAGACCCAAGCACTAGTATCCGTTCAGAATTTGAAGAAAGTTTGGCAACAAATTACTATATTAAGAAACCGTTTAGAGTTCAGAATTTGGTTAAAAAAATTTCTGCTATTTTGGCAAAAATATCAACAAGTATAGATGTTGCTCACAATATTGGTCCATTTGTATTTTATCCTATTAAAAAAATAATAATTTTTGGGGACCAAGCAAAGATTGAACTTACTGAAAAAGAGGTTGATATTTTAAGATGCCTTATAAATTCAGGTGAAGAATATGTAGATAAAGAAAAATTATTGAAGCAAGTGTGGAATTATAATTCAGATGTGACTACTCACACACTAGAAACTCACATCTATAGATTACGACAAAAATTGGAGATAGACCAATCGATCCCACGTTTGATAATCTCCAAAGGTGGCGGTTTTACAATCCGCTCAATTTAAGAAGTATTTAGGCATGATAGCTCTATTGTTCTTATTTCAACTTGGAAATGATGTTTTTTAAATGAAATCTTAATTTAAGAAAAAGGATAAAGTTTTGACTTTTAATATAGCGACTTGGAATATAAACTCAGTGCGTTTACGCGCTGATTTAGTATGCAAGTTATTAAAAAATGAAGACATTGACTTGCTGTGTTTGCAGGAATGTAAATCTCCAGTAGAAAAATTTCCACTTGATGTGTTTTCGAAAATTGGGTTCTCGCACTTAGTTGCCCGCGGGCAAAAGGGATATAATGGTGTCGCAATACTTTCTAAATTTCCTCTTCTGGAAAAAAGTGCAATAGATTTTGCTGGTTTGGGGCACGCGCGTCATATTGCTGCGCAATTAAAAAATGGTATTACTATCCATAATTTTTATGTTCCTGCTGGAGGAGACGAACCAGACCGCCAGAAAAATGAAAAGTTTGATCAAAAATTAAATTATCTCACTGAGATGAGGGATTATTTCAACGCAAATGAACCAAAAAAGTCTATTCTAGTTGGAGATTTAAATATTGCACCACGTCCAGAAGATGTTTGGGACCATAAAAAGATGGCTAAAATTGTCAGCCACACTGAAGTTGAAGTAGTTCACTTGGATGCGGTTCAAAGGGCGGGAAATTGGGTAGATGTCACACGCAAAGACATTCCGTTGAAAAAATTATACTCATGGTGGTCTTACAGAGCTAAAGATTGGCGTGCCTCAGATAGAGGTCGAAGACTTGATCATATTTGGGCTTCAGCCGACATTGCTCCGAATACAGGTGGTAGCAGAATATTGAGAGAGGTTCGCGGTTGGGAGCGACCGAGTGACCACGTACCCGTTTTAGCTACAATTGATCTATGAATTGTTAGGTAAACGTCCTATATGCAAAATAAGAAGGCAAAGAGGTAATCATGTTGGAATTTGAACAAAATGCAGATGGGTCTTTAATTAAAGAAGTATCCGAGGCTACTTTCATGGAAGATGTAGTCGAGGCCAGTAAAGAAAAACCCGTTATTGTAGACTTTTGGGCGCCTTGGTGCGGTCCTTGTAAAACACTCGGCCCCCAGCTTGAGGCGGCAGTCAAGGCGACAAATGGAGCCGTGACAATGGTAAAAGTAAATGTAGACGATAATCAGATGATTGCAGGGCAGATGCAGGTTCAGTCAATACCTACCGTTTTTGCTTTTTCTGATGGTCAACCAGTTGACGGTTTTCAAGGGGCTGTTTCAGCTTCCGAGATCAAGGCTTTCGTAGACCGTGTGGTAACTGCTAATGGTGGTGAGGTTGAAAGTGGTCTTGAAAGTGCGATTGCCTCAGCTGAGCAAATGCTTAACGATGGTGACTTCGAGGCTGCAATAGAAACATTTTCTGCGATATTAGAGGAGGATCCGAGTAATTTAAAAAGCTATGTGGGCCTCATAAGGAGCCATATTGCTACCAATGATTTGGATCAAGCTGAAGCAATTTTAAATGGAGCGCCAATGGAAATATCCCAGAGCCCAGAGATTGAAACTGTTCATGCTCAAATTGAATTGGCTAAACAGGCTCGTGATGCCGGCCCAATCAACGAATTGGCTATATTAGTTGAAGAAAAACCGGATGATAACGAAGCCAGATTTAAACTTGCACAGGCTTTACATGGAGCAGGGCAAGTAGAAAACGCTGTTGAGCAGTTATTGGAGCTTTTTCGCAGAGATAGAGAATGGAATGATGGTGCTGCCAAATCACAGTTATTTATCATCTTTGAAGCTTTAGAACCAAACAACGAAAT
>CACLGX010000002.1 GCA_902606585.1 Paracoccaceae bacterium
ATATGGTGGGTAAATCCAACCCTCTTTAGGAGAAAGCCCCAATTCTCCAACTACTACTATGTCTCCTTTGTCCACCAAGCCATCATACAAGTCGCCAACATTATTTGTCCAAACTTCAGTGGAAAGATTGATATTGCCGGACGCGATGGCGGGATGCTGGGTGATAGCATCAGAAACAACTATCTCTACGTTATAACCCATTTCCTCTAATAAGCCTGCAGCTACATGCGTTGAAAAGTGCTGACCTGTCCAATCTTGAATTGTTACTTTGATCGGATCATCACTTTCAGGAACATTACCTGCGAAAAGTGCCTGACCTGATACTATAAACGCTGTTGCAGCAATGCTGAATAGCTTAGATATTTTAAACATTTTTTCCTCCCTGAAAATGTGCGGTAATTCACTTTGAGCATCGCTCATTTATCTTTCTAAATGTACGTAAAACTTACCATTAGACAAATATTTGTGTCAATGGTTGTTTATATCGATTATTCTAATATTATCGAGCTAAAATAGAAGCTTACTACCGGAGTTGCCTCAATGCGCACAAACTCAATTCGAGAAATCAGACGCGGAGAACTTTCTCGAGCAGCCTTCGAGGCGGTTATAAGATATGGATTAAGAAAGACAACACTGGAAAAGGTAGGGAGTATCGCGGGTGTCTCTAAAGGTGTTGTACTTCACCATTTCAAAGATAAAGGCGCGTTGCTCGAGGCGGTTTTCCGTAGATCAAATATGTTGTTAAGTGGATCTGTCGTTGAGCTTTATCGGTACGCAAAAACTCCTTATGAGCGACTTTGGGCAATTATATTTGCTAATTTTTGTGATAGTATATTTAATCGGCCAGTGTGCCAAGCTTGGGTATCTTTAATCTCTGAAGTGCCACATAACAAAGGGTGCCAACGCGTCCAGCTCATAAACAATGAACGCATCAGAAGTAACCTCATACATGAGTTGAAACATTTTCTGCCAGCAGATGAGGTGCAGGAGGTGGCACGTCATATTGGAGTTCAAATTGATGGCATCTGGGTACGCGCTGGCCTTCTACCTCAAATCATTGACACGAGCACTGCAATATCTGAAATGGAGTTTACTATATCAAAGATGCTGCCATACGATGAAGTTAGCGCTGCTAGACATAAAGAGGCTCGCAAGAAGATTGAAACAGTTGCAGATATTGCTTTAGGTTCAAAAATATTTAAAGAAAAATTTCTTAGAGTCTAAACATTTAATATTCACAATTCAGGCTGAATTTGTGCTAGTGCCTCTGAGTGCTAACAGTGGTTCCAACATGCTTGCTCCTGCAATAAGCAAGACACCAATTAGTTCTCGAATGCCAAAAGGTTCACCTGCCAAAAGGGCTACTGAAATTGCCCCAACGATAATTTCAGTCATAAGCAAAAGCCCGACAATTCCTGGACTAAGATACTTAGGTCCCCAAAGTGACGCGTAGGTTCCTGGCAAAACAAGAAGTGCCATGAAAATAAGCAATAACGGCAGCGCTGGTAAAATCTGTTCAATATCTGGCATTTGACTTGTTGCTAGCAAGAAGGCGGCACCTGATGAAAAAATCAGCGACCACTGAAAAAATCCGGCAGTTAGCTCGATGGCTGAGTGGCTTTCAGACATCCGTATTCGCACCATTGCAACAGCCCAAAGGAAGCCAGATCCAATACCAAGCCAATCTCCTATATTTTGGGGGATGGGGAACCGCGCTCCTAGACCAAAAATGGTCAACATACCTAGTATGGCCAGGACCATTGCAATTACACGGCTCGGGGTTATCAAATCACCTAAAAAGATACGGGCCAATATCGTCGCCCATATTGGCGTGAGATAAAATAACAATATTGCACGCACAACATCGGTGTACACTATTGACGTGGAATATAGTAATAGTGCCCCGCCTGATAACATCGTGGTAAGCTGTAATGAAATCCCACCCTCTTTGACATGCTGCCATCGCAATATGACTACTGGTATGAGGCATATTGTTGGTATCAGAAAATAGATAACAGTAATCCACAGCCCGTTAATACCAGCTTCTTCGAGGGCTCTGAGGGGGATCCAAAATAGTCCCCATACTGCTCCAGCATAGAGACATGCGAGTTTAGCTTTGAATTCAAGGGAAGTGGAAACATGTAACATCGCAGTGGCCGCCCTGGCATTAAATTTCCGCAATCAAATTTCAGAAGTGTTGGGATGTTTCGCGTTCCAAATCGTGATTAATTTGCAAAACCTTTCTGTTGTTTCATAACTAACCATTGGTCAGTATATTGTCAAATAGTAAGTATATATGTAAAATAGTAAACATTAATTTTCCATGCGGGTAATGATCAAATTGAGATGCATGGAATTAGTGAAAATTTGTTTGGAAAAGACCAAAAATGGAATTCGACTACATTATTATAGGCGCAGGTTCAGCGGGCTGTGTTTTGGCTCACCATCTTAGCAGCGATAAAAGTAATCGGGTTCTATTGATTGAAGCGGGGCCAGAAAATGGGGCGCTTTCTCTTAAAATGCCAGCAGCCGTTTTATCGAACTTGACAAGCACAAAGCACAATTGGGCGTTTAAGGGTGAGCCTGAGCCTGAACTAAATAATCGTGTCATTCAACATGATCGAGGTAAAACGATAGGTGGATCTTCATCCATCAATGGTTTGGTCTTTATCCGTGGTCACGCCTTAGACTACGAAGGTTGGCAACAGTCTGGATGCCCAGGCTGGGGATATGCAGATGTTTTGCCCTACTTCAAACGTATGGAAAACTACGGTGGTGGGGAAGATGATTTTCGTGGTGTAGATGGTCCTTTGCACGTTCATCGCGCGGATCCTCAGGATCCAATCACACTGGCTTTTATAAAGGCGGGTCAGGAGGCTGGTTATCCGAGGACAAATGATATTAGTGGCTTTTGTCAGGAGGGGTTCGGTGTCTCGGATAGGACTGTTTATAATGGTGAACGCTGGAGTACTGCACGTGCCTACCTTGATCCAGCTCGAAAGCGATCAAACCTGAAAATTCAAACGGGGTCACTTGTTCATAAAATTACTTTTGATGGAACCAAAGCGGTGGCGGTGACCTATATGACTGGAAGTGGGGCCTTAAAGAGCGTTCATGCTAGAAAAGAAATTATTCTAAGTGCGGGTGCGGTTGGATCCCCTCATATATTAATGTTATCTGGTATCGGTCCCGCTGCACATCTTCAGGATATGGGGATTGATGTTCTTCATGATTTGCCAGGCGTAGGTCAAAACCTGAATGACCATCCTGATTTTGTCTTGAAGTATAAATGTAAACAGCCTGTTTCATTTTGGCCGAAAACAAAGGGGCTAGCCAAACTTGGGGCAGGAATTCAATGGATATTAACACGTCGTGGCATTGTTTCGTCAAATGCATTTGAAGGTCTGGGTTGTATTCGATCAGGCAAAGATGTGGATTACCCTGACCTTCAGATTATCATTACTCCGATTGCAGTCGATGACTCAACGTGGACGCCACTGCAAGAGCATGCCTTTCAAATTCATGTGGGATTAATGCGTGCTCATAGCCGCGGAAGCATTGAGTTACGATCCTCTAATCCGAACGATCCTCCCCATATTTTGGTAAATTATCTTAAAGACGATCGCGACAGAGACAGAATGCGCAAAGGCATTCGCTTGGTTCGAAATCTGGTAGACCAACCCGCCTTTTTTGACCTCAAAGGTGACGAGATTTTTCCAGGATGTGATGTGCAGTCCGATGAGGATCTTGATCAAGTCTTGAATTCACATACGACAACACAGTGGCATCTTTCATGCACGGCTCGTATGGGGGCAGTAACAGACAAAGGGGCAGTCGTTGATGCTGGCGGTTGGGTCCACGGTTTGTCTGGTTTGAGGATCGTGGATGCTTCCATAATGCCTGCTGTTACCAATGGTAATACAAATGCCCCTACTATCATGCTAGCTGAAAAACTAAGCGATGAAATCTTAGGACGTAACCCTTTGCCAAGGATTGATGCAGATATCTGGCAGAACACAAATTTAGAAAACATGCGAACCACAACGGAAAAATAATTGGACAAGGAAAAATGAAATGATCGGGTATGTGATGGTTGGCACAAATGACCTGACTAAGGCAACAAAATTTTATGATACTATTTTAGCCCCACTTGGAATTCTGCAGTCTGAACGAACTGCAACTTATACGGCTTACGCGCCAAATGGGTCAAAAGATGCTATTGAATTCTACGTTACCATTCCCTTCGATCAAAAATTTGCAACACGTGGAAATGGAACAATGATTGCGCTTGCAGCCCCAACAATGCTTGCGCTCAAGCAGTTTCATAGATTTGGGCTATCGAGTGGCGGTACCGATGAGGGTGCCCCTGGCCCCCGTGAAGAAGGCAGTGATGTCTGCTACGCTTATATTCGCGATTTAGATGGAAATAAAATTTGTGCATTTTATGACGGAGTAAAAAAAGCTGTTGGCTCATGAATGACTATCCCGCTCTTAATCCTGCCAACATTTTTGCAACTTATGTCGGCAATAAAGAACTGTCGCCATTTCATAACTGCTACGCAAATGAAAATACCGTATTACGCCTGGCAGCTGGGCGTTTTTATGCCCACTACAACGGAGAGGATGTGATTTCCAGCTATTGGGCACTGAGAAAAAAGGCAGCACTTTTTGATGTGCCAGAACGCCCTGTTGAAATTGCTGGCCCGGATGCTGTTGCATTTTTAGAGTACCTAGTCGCTAGAAAGATCAAAGATATGGAAGTAGGTCGTGGGCGTTATGTATTAATATGTACCCATGAGGGTGGTATTTTTATGGATGGCATCCTATTCCGATTAGCTGAAAACCGGTTTTGGTTGGTACATCCAGATGGTGATCTAGATATGTGGCTCCTAGCTCATAGTAGGGGCTTTGATGTAAAGGTGAGTGATCCAAAATCTAGGGTATTGCAGTTGCAAGGGCCAAAGTCTTTTCGGATCATGCAGGATGCAACTAGAGGCGCTATTACACAAAACTTTGGGTACTTTCATTCCGGGCTTTTCAATTTTGATGGTCAGCAAGTCTATGTTTCTCGCACTGGGTGGACCGGTGAATTAGGGTATGAACTTTACACCTTAGGCGAACAGACAGATTGTCCCCGTCTGTGGAATCACTTGATGCGAAAAGGTGAACCGTATGGAATGGTATTTAGCTCGATGCAGGCCATGAACATTCGTAGGATTGAGGCTGGTATTTTCGACAGCGGCAGCGATTTTGACAGCTCCATGACCCCCTTTGAGTCAGGATTAGAAAACTTTATTGATCTCGGCAAAAAAGGTTTTATGGGTCGTGATGCATTGATGGTCGCCAACTCCGGGGTCCGGCTTTTTGGTCTTCACTGCAAAGATTCTACCCCTCAAGTTGGCGATCTTGTGCTAAGTGACAATGCGCCTGTAGGAAAAGTCACTACTGGTGCGTTCTCACCGTATTTGGAGTGCGGCATAGGATATGTCCGGTTTGATAAACCCAGTGACTGGTCCGGCAAAATACTGACTTTACAATCGCATAAATTTGGTGAGGTGAGTTGCACAATCGTTGATTTACCATTTTATGATCAGGAAAAACTCTTGCCACGTGACCCAAAATAACACAGCTGAACCAATTAGGCTCAGTGAATTTTGGCGTATTTCGATCAAAGACACCAGATATCGAAGTTGCAAGGAACAGGTTGTGCCCTTTTTGCTTTTTTGGGTATTAGCCTAAAGAGCGACCTTCAGCTGCGAGTTTATTATTTAGTAGCTGACGAACCTTCACGCCTGCTCCGTCTGCTCCAAGTGTTACTTCCAGATAATCAAGCCCACGTGGATCATTTTCGATATTTTTTTGGAGTTTCTGAAGCAGATCTTTATCTTCATTGAAGGCAGCTACTACACTGGCTTTGGTTTTGTTAGCAACATCTTCACTTATCTTAGGTACGTCAAAAGCTGCTCCCCAAAAATAATGGGTTTTGCCTTTAGTGGATGGAGTTACTATGTGACACCCTCTCATAATAAAATCTGATCGGTGACCTCTCTCGGGCTTTGGATCATGAACCCTCCAATCAGAAAATGAAATTGCAAGTGATGGCATTGTTCCCTTTTGAACTCGCTTAATGGGCTTGTCCTCAGGCAAACCCATCCCTGCGCAAAACAATGGAGAAAGGGGCGCTAAGTCAAATTCTTGTTCGTAACAAATTGACTCGCCCTCCCAGTAAGTATCTGGAGCAGTAATCCAATCATTTTGCTTGAAAGTATTTTTATGTAAAAAAGCAATGTGAGTTAAATCCATTACATTTTCTCGGATTAAAATCCAATTCGCGGCTACTTCCATGTACCCTGTTATGAAACTCCAATCTTTATCCACCTGATATGCAACATCAGGAGGCTCTCGGTCAATGGCCTCGGGGTCACCCATCCATATCCATACAAATGCACCAGCTTCTCTCACAGGATAAGAAGGAATCTGTGCTGTTTTGGGCATCATTGTTTGTGTGGGTGCCTTAGTACAATTCCCATTCGTATCAAATTCCATACCATGGTAGGGGCATATGATTTTCGAACCACTTACATGTCCCTCGGATAAAGGCGCCCACCTGTGTGGGCAGCGGTCATACAAGGCCGCAGCTTTTCCATCTTCTAGGCGATAAAGAACAATAGGTGTTTCGAGCAACCATCGTGTAATTGGTTTAGTGGTTACCTCTTCACTGTAGGCAGCAACCCACCACATATTACGGGGATAGTTGTCCACTAACATACCATTCGGTATTCGTTGACCCGTAGGGTTTTTTCCTTGCATATTCATTTTTGGTTCCTCTTTAATAATTCTTTTTTGAATTTTTCTATTTCGTCATCTTTCATTTTATAACTGTGATCTGCATCTGGAAACTTGCCTGTTTGAACCTCATGGACATATTCTGAAAAAGCCTTAGTAGCGGCTTCACTAAAATTTGCATAACGCTTCGCAAATTTTGGTTTAAAAGTATCAAAAGCGCCCAACAAATCATAACCATTTAACAACTGGCATGTTCCAGCTGCTCCAGCGCCAATTGAAAATGTAAAAATAGAAACCGCGTCGTCTACAGCTTTGCCCACTTCATAGGGCATCGCTTCTATTTCCAAACCAATAGCGCCAGCTTCTTCAATGGCTTTAGCATTTTCAATAAGCTCAACAGCTGCATTAGCTGTTTTACCTTGCATTTTAAAACCACCAAGCAGGTGAACTTTATGAGGTAAAAGTCCGACGTGGCTCATTATGGGAACTCCTGCATCAGCGACCGCCTTTATTATACTTCTCCCCTCTTTTCCAAGTTGTAACTTGAGAGCGTCGACTCCGCTTTCTTTCATCATTCGTATAGCATTTTCTACGGCTTTTTCTTCAGTCGCATAAGAGCCGTATGGCATAGATGCTATCGTCATTGTGTTTGGGGCACCGTTACGCACAGCAAGGATATGCATTATCATTTGATCAACCGTAATTTGCAGTGTGTTCTGGTGACCATGTAATGTCATTCCAAGACTATCTCCAACACCGATAATATCAACGCCAGCGCGCTCCGCCCAGGCAGCTGACATGGCTTCCCCGACAGCTACCATAGCTAGACGTTCGCCATGGGCTTTTTTTTCGGTTAATTGGGGTATTGTAAGTTTGCTTTCTCGCATCAAAACTCTTAAAGTTGTTCCAATTGGAACAATAATTAGTTATTTAATTGAGAACTGACAAGTGAATAAATCAGGAAGAATTTTGAATTCTATTGGATTTTCAAAATATGGGTAGAGTAAAAGTGGAACTAGATTATTCAAATATTTTTGAATCTGTTGAATTTCCTGATGCCTATAAAGTTTCATACTTAGCAAATGCTATCGTTTTTCCAACATATGAGGACGTTAGGAAAGATTTTGGTTTAGTCAGAGCAGAGTACCATTTGTTGTTATGTTTGGCACATTATTCAGAGCTGACGGCGCAGGATGTTGCCAGGATTACTCGGCGCCCACGAAATTCGATTTCTAGAGCGGTTCATAGAATGTTGGATTTAGGTTTTTTGAAGAGGGTCCCAGATCCAAGTGATGCAAGACAAGCAAAATTACAAATAACTAACGAAGGCAAAATTATGCATAAGAAAGTTTCAGAATATTTAGTAGCCCGTGAAGCTGAAATTTTCAGTATCCTCTCTGAAAGCGAACGCAAGCATTTTAGAAATTTAATCAGAAAATTAGCAAATTTCGCATCAACGCTAAAACGTTAAACTCCTTGGTATTTCTCAACTTCCACTTCGATATTATGTGCTGCAGAGCCTTGCCCTAAATCCGACGTACCTGTATCGGCCGTAAGGACGTTAGGGTTTCCAGAAATGTCTAAACCATCCTTGGTTGGAGAAAACCAAGCACCCGTCGCCAAAGATATGACGCCTGGAATAATTGTTTTCTTGATCTTTAAAGTAGCTAGACAAGAACCTCTAGAATTCCAAGTCTTGATTAAGTCACCCTCTGAAATGCCTCTTTCTTCTGCATCTTGAGGATTCATAACTAAAACTGCATATTTGTTTAAGTCTTCGATAGCGGATTGTAATTGGCTATGCAATTTATCGTACGGTTGTGGTGATAACAAACGGAGTGGAAACTTCTTATCTACTTGTGGCTTGTTAAAAATAGGATGGCCAGGGATTTCTGGATAATTAAACTTTGCGATCCTTTCCGAATAAATTTCAATTTTACCCGAAGGTGTACCAAGAGGGTTTTTGGAAGGGTCATCTCGGAAAGCTTTAAAAGGAACAAAATCGTCTTCGTCCTTGTCAATTGCCAGTCTTTCAAAATTTTTTTCTTTCAATTCCTCAAATGTTGATACTTTTATTCCCAGTTCTTTTGACTGCGTGTAAAATATATCATAAATGCGTTTGATCCATTCCTCAGATGACAGATTTTCTGTAAACGTCTGCTTGCAATGAAGCTTTTTAGATAGGTCTGCAAAAATATCATAGTCATCTTTTGCGAGCCCTACGGGCGGTATCATTTGCGGCATATAAAATAGATAAGGGTCCCCTTTCGCCCAGCCTATATCTGATCTTTCAAATTGTGTGGTGGCTGGAAAAACTATGTCAGCTCGCTGAGCTGTCGCTGTCCACCAAGGTTCATGAACAATTACAGTCTCAGGATATTGCCAAGCTTTATTGAGACGGTTGAGGTCTTGGTGATGATGGAATGGATTTCCACCACACCAGTAAACAAGTTTTATGTCTGGATAAATCCGTTTTTCGCCGTTGAAATTGTATGGTCCGCCTGGATTTAATAGCATGTCTGCGATGCGCGAGACGGGTATAAAATCAGATATTGGATTTTGCCCCTGCTCAAAGAGAGGGCCTTGCATTCTCTTTGCTGTTTTTCCAACATTACCAATCGCCCCGTATCCAAAGCCAACACCTCCACCAGGTAGGCCAATTTGGCCCAGCATGGCCGCCAAGACGCAAGCCATCCAGTAAGGATGTTCACCGTATTGTGCTCTCTGCAAAGACCACGAAACGCTGATGATGGTTCGACCAAATGCTATTTTACGAGCCAATTTTTTTATGTCAGAAGAGGTTACTCCTGTTATTTTTGAGGCCCATTCAGGTGTTTTGGCAAGGTTTCCATTTTTTCCCAAAAAGTATTTTTTAAATTGATTATAGCCTGAGCAATATTCACTTAAAAACATTTGGTCTGTTAGTCTCTCAGTTTCTAAAACATAAGCTATTGCCAACATTAAAGCGACATCCGTGCCTGGATTTATTGGAAGCCAACTAGTTTCTTTTGGGCTATCATCCTTTTGAGGGCTAATTGAAACCATATTTTTGCCCATTTTATCAAATTTTTTAAAGTGTTTGGACACGTCGTGCTCTGTGGATCCTCCCATACTGACTTGAGAATTTTTAGGATTAATACCACCAAACATAATAAGGTTATCAGTATGTTTTTCTATCATTGACCAGCTATTTATTTCCCCCCAGGTTATTTTATGAAAATTTAGTCCTAGTACGTGGGGGATAATAGCTTGTGCCGCACCAGTGCTGTAGCTGGCATAAGAACTTACATAGCCACCTATAGAATTTAAGAAACGATGTAATTGGCTCTGTGAATGATGAAATCGGCCAGCACTAGCCCAACCATATGAACCTCCAAATATGGCTTCGTTACCAAAATCATTTTTTACTCGAATTAACTCATTAGCGGCAAGTTCAATTGCATCTTCCCAAGACAAAGGAACGTACTCATCATTTCCTCTCGCGCTAGTTGTGTTTTTTTTCAGCCAACCCTTTCTAACGTAGGGTTGGTCAACCCTCTTTGAATGATGAACAGCATTTGGTACAAGCTGCGAAATATTTGGTGGTGCTGGATCGGCGTGGAAAGGTTCAGTATTAATTATTTTGTCATTTTCGACAAAGACATTGAAAGCGCCCCAATGGCTCGTAGTTACTTTTGAAAATTTCTTTCCCATAAACAATAACTCAAAGAATTTTTTCTTATCTTATGTATAATCTCAGACAAACTTAATTTTTGTTGTATTTCAAGATTGATTTTCTTGGAAAGTAGTTTCTTTCAATTTGTCTGTCTTGAGATTTTGGGGCAGTCATATACTTGTTTAAGAATGAGCTCAACAAGACCAAACTCTGATTCTCCATTCAGGTCCTCAAAATAAAGATGGCTGGGCCAAGGCTCATTTACAAAATTATTTAATGGCAAATCAATTTGTTCGCAAACTTCTTTAATAGCTTTTACATAGTCTTTAGCCGCGTTACCTAACTGTTCTCTGGCTAATGCTAAATCTTCTATGCTGTTTCTATCGACTTCGCCGGAGCCGATACCTGTTGTTAGTGGTATATTTCTTTGCAAAGACTGATCTCGATAAAAAGCAACATCAACTTTATCAGCTTCCAGTCGCATCATGAATTTCTGACAGACACTAAATTTGATGTCAGTCAACTCATTAAGGCCTACTTTCGTCGATGCACCAGTACTTTTTGAGCTCCTGCGTGATCGTCTATTTTTACTTTGTACATTTGCTACGTAGTCACCTCTATAATTACAATCAAAAACTCTTCCGTTCCAAAGATTTCCATCATCCATTCTTTGAATTGATCTTATGGACATCGTTTTGCAATTTTCTGGCCCAATAAAAAATGGAGATCCTGAAGCATCTGAAAGCTCTACCCATCCATTAGGAAAAACTTTCAAATGGTGTTCCACCCAAGGAATTATGACTTTGTCAGCCAGATGATCAAGTAAAGCGTTAACATGATCTGGATCATTTACGACATCTGCTAAGAGTGGTTCTTGACCGTATATGTCAGCTGCCAGACTGTAAGGTGCCGAAATTTGAAGCAAGGGCTCCATGCCAGTTAATTCTTCTGTTACGCGTAATATATCATCGATTATTTTAGGAATGCCTGTGCTGAAATCTGGTGTTTCTAATTCAAAGCAGTTTTCTTTATTGATCAAAGCTTCGTCGGGATCAGATCCAGGAGGGAATTTATCTGGATACATCATTTTTTGGCCTAATATTTCGCAAGAAAAAGCATAGAGGGCCCAAGTCATATATAATTTTTTTACACCTAACAGCCTACCAACAGTAAGGTTTGCGCGAACATACCTATAGGGATCAGTTTTATAGTACTCAGCGGAAGTGACACCATACAAGTCATGCAAGATGGCGAGAGCTAACATATGCACAGAGGCTGTTGAATGAACCTCATCAGCTGGAGCAAGAATAGAAAAGTTTTCATCAAAATTACCAGCAATTGCTGCGTCGAATACAGATTTTATTTCCGCTTTCGCCTCTTCGCTCCCAGCTTGCCATGATTTTAACAGGTGAAGACCTTTAGGATAGGAATAGGTTGCTATATTGATCATTTTAAACCCAAATTTAAATTTAATTTGTAATAGATTTATTACAAAATCTAATCATTAATCGGGCCGTATACACAATAAATTGGATTTATAATATAGATCCATTATAAAATTTTTAATAAGCCCACTAGGACTTGGAAATTTTTAAACAACGCGGAGGGCAAAAACATTTTGTAGAAAAAAGAGACCTATAAAACATATAATAAAAGCGACGGCTGGCGCTAAAACCCATCCCAATAAGATTTTTCCCAAAACCGCCCAATTTATACTGGCTACACCCTTTAAAATTGATATGCCAATAATAGCACCAACCACAGCTTGGGAACTGGAAACTGGTACTAATGGTATAGTTGGTAAACCCAGATTTAATAAAAATGTCTCAAGACCACGTGATGCGAACATAAACAAAACAATTGAGTGTGAGATTACCGCTATCAAAGCTGTCGTCGCAGAAAGACTGCCAAGTTGGGATCCCACTGTGTCCATAACTTTTCGAGAATATGTGAAGACACCTAGACCGATTGATAAACCACCCAATAGCAAAAGCTGTTGCGCTGAACTTACGGTAAAATTCCCAAGTTCAAGAGTTGGGAAGGGTTGGACTGGTATAAAAACCCCAACAACGTTTGCTATATTATTTGCCCCAAGAGCGTAAGCACCCAATCCACCCGCGACTATTAGAGCAATTCTTTTTATTGCGTCCAATGTAATCATATGGATAGCCATACGCCGAGAAATAAATTTTATTAATTGCACAATTAAAACGGCAATGATGCCTGCCAGTAAAGGGCATAAGATCCAAGTACTCAGAATTTTCAGTAAAACAGTTGTATCGGTGGGTTTTTGAGAAAAGAAATTCCAACCAATTATTGCCCCAACTATAGCCTGAGATGTTGAAACAGGTAGGCCGCCTTTTGTCATAATAAAAACTGAAAACCCTGCAGAAAGAGCAGTCATAAAAGCGCCGGGTAGTGCCGAAATGGCTCCTAGTTTTCCCAAGGTTTCTGTCGTTCCAGCCCCCGAAAATACAGCGCCCAATAAAACACAAATAGAGCAAATCATGGCAGCAGTCCGCCACGACACCATTTTTGTTCCAACAGCGGTGCCAAAAACATTAGCGGCATCGTTTGCTCCTAGAGCCCAGCCTAGAAAAAGGCCGCTGGATAAAAATACCAATACCAGAGGGTCAATAGCCACTAAGACTGCCTTTTTATGGCATAGATTGTTAATCTGTCAGCTACATCTTCTGCGTGATCTGCGATTGCATCAATTTGGTCAACAAATTCTCTGAGATGAAGTTTTAATGCCAACTCCATTTTTGAAGAAAAGATTTGTTTCTTAAGATTAGTACTTAATTTGTCAGCCTCTTTTTCATAGAGATTTATTTTCGCTACATAGCTCGAAACTAAATGTGGTGCTTGAAAAAAAACCTGCGCGCCTGTTGCTAATTCATCTACAGCTTTTACCACCATATTCGTTAGTCTCCGATAACCGGGGACTAATTCTTCGTCAATAACTGGGGCTTCGATTGAAAAAGCCCATAGTGATGTTTTCATGAGTGAAAAAACCTCATCTGCTGTTTCGATTAGACCAAGAACATCACCTCTAGAATCTGGGATTAGCATTTCGGAATAAATTGCTAGTTTAATTTCGCTTCGTAGAGTATCTGCATTGGTTTCAATATCGCATACCTTTTCAAAATGAGTTGTGTACTCTTCCGACAAACCTTCTTTTAAATAATTGCGTATTGCCAATCGATAAATTACACTAGCTTCTGCCAGTTTAATAAAGAAGCTATCTACTTTATTTTCCAGATCACTGGTTTTTTGAAAAAGTCTTAAATTGAGTGCCACTTGCTAACCTATTTTAAATGTTTGTTGCTCTATGGAGCAGGCTTTTATCGAAAATGTTGTTTCTAAACTCACTAGAGTTATAATGGAATCTCGTCTATACCCAATTTTGCAATAAATATAGACCCATTGGGAAAGATAATGGTTAAAGCTGCAAAAGGTGCACTATTAGCAACACTTGAAATCGATAGAAACTCTGGTGCACCAATTTATCGCCAAATCGAAGAATTTTTACGTCGGATGATACTTAAAGGAGCACTTCCACCTGGTCAAAAATTACCTTCAACGCGTGAACTGGCATTAGAACTGGGGGTATCTAGGATCACAATTAAATCGGTGTACGAACAATTAATTTCTGAAGGTTATGTTCAAGGAAAAACTGGTGCTGGCACATTTGTTTCTCAGGGATTAGATGGTGAGACACCGGTAGTGCCTTCCCTTGACGCAGGAAAAAAAGACTATTTTGATGGAAATTTTTCTCAAACCGCTGAGCATATTTCGTTTTCAAAAGCAAGTGCACGTTATGGGTCAATCTTACCTTTTCGCCCCGGTGTGCCTGCTTTAGACCAATTTCCAATTAAAAGATGGAATAAATACCTAAGCCGGGCGACGACTAAATCTGACATTACAAATTTTAGTTATGGTGAATTACTGGGATCTAAAAAACTACGGTCATCGATTGCTCATCACCTAGCGGACTCAAGAGGCATGAAGGTTGATCCAAAACAAATTTTAATAACCTCCGGAGCTCAACAAGCTTTTGTTCTCATTTCTTATGTATTGATGAATAAAAATGATAATGTTTGGTATGAAAACCCTGGCCACATTGCTGGTCGAGATTTGATGAAAATTGTTGGTGGCGATGTCTCACCAGTCCCTATTGATAATGAAGGCTTAAATTTGCCCTTTGCGATTTTAAATTTTCCAAAACCAAAACTGATATTTACTACACCATCTCATCAGCAACCACTGGGGATCACAATGTCTCTCCAGAGAAGGCTGGCTCTTCTAAAATATGCCCATGAAAATGCTTCTTGGGTAATTGAGGATGACTATGACAGTGAGTTTCGTTACCGGGGTCGGCCTCTTCCTGCACTTGCTGCATTAGATAATGTTGGTCGCGTCCTGTATGTTGGAACCTTTTCCAAGTCACTTTTCCCATCAGTCCGTATTGGATATGTTGTGGTTCCGGAAATTCTTATGGATGCATTTGCTAAGATGCGAAATATTTTTGGGCAAACTTCGTCAGCCATAACGGAAGAGGCCCTTTCAAATTTTATGGATGATGGTGGCTTTGCAGAGCACATACGAAAAATGCGCCGTCTATATCGTGATAGACGAGATATTTTACTGAATGCTCTACAAGAAAATTGTTCTAATATTTTGATACCGCAGCAAACAGATGCAGGAATGCACATTCTTGCTGATATTAAGACTGATATAAGCGATAGGTTGGCACATTTGGAACTTCTAAACTCGGGGATAGATTCACTGCCCTTGTCGATCTATTATGAAGGTCCTGTTCAAAGACAAGCGCTGGTCTTGGGTTTTTCGGGTGTTCAAAAAAAAGTTATTCCACAGCTAGTTAGGAAGATGGGTGTTGCCCTTAATTCTTTGAATACTAATAAGTAAGTTATAACCCTGAAAGGTCGGTAAAATTTGGAAATAAAACAGAGCCTTCCGGTTGGTGTAATTTACTTAATAATTGAACTTGTTTTATCTTTTTTTATTGCAAGTATTGTTAAGCTACTTGAGCCGAATATTCCCATATTTCAAATCCTTTTTTATAGATATTTGTTAAGTTTACCTCTCCTGATGATCTATGGATTTGCAAAATATGGGTTCAAGATAGTCAAAGTTAACAACATTAGGCTTCTGCTACTCCGAATTATTTGTGGTTTTTTGGGTTTAGCAATGTGGTTCTTAGCCGTTGCTAAAATTGATATTAGTTTAGCTACCGTACTTCTAAATACGATGCCGCTTTTTATTACAATTTTATCCGTAATAATTGCACGGGAGAGTGTTGGCTTGCGAAGGTCATTCGCTGTGATCGTGGGGTTTTTTGGTGTAGTTTTTATAATTCTACCTATAAATGCATCTTTTAATTTTTCTGGTGTAGTATACGCGCTGCTAGGTGCCATTTTTGCTGGGCTGATGTTTGTTTTTATTAGGATGCTTGGCAAGAAAAATGCCTCTATACCGACAGCGATATGGTATAACTCTTTTGGTGTTGTCGTTTCGGGGATGATCTTATTTTTCAGCGAAAACTATTTAAAGAATAATTCTATTAGTCTCATTCACAAGGATCTTCCATGGAGTTATTTATTAGCTCTTGGTTTACTAGCTAGTTTTCAGCAATTTTGCCTCGCTGAGAGTCATAGATATGCCGATGCATCAGCTTTAGCTCCGTTTCACTACCTTGCTATACCTATGGGCGTAGCTTTTGGGGTAATATTATTTAATGAAATAATCACGGTAAAATTTATAACAGGAGCTTTAATAATAGTAGCGTCGAATTATTACATTCTTATTCGAGAGAAAGCGCATTCTCAAAATTAAACTATTCATCATTTTTGTCATCTAAGTTTGGCTTTTGGTACATAGCAGCTGAAGCGGGCATCGGAACTTTTGAAATTATCTCAATTTCTCTGACTCTTTCTCGGTAAATAGCATAAATTCCTCCGAACAAAATAAAACTCATGCCAATCCATGACAAATTAGAGGGCCAATCACCGAATATCGCAATTCCCCAAAAAATACTAAATGGAATTGCTACGTACTCAAATGGTGCGAGTAATGAAGCTTCGACTTTACGGTATGCATGAGAAGATGTTATCGATAGCATTAAAACGGAAAATGCACAGACAACTATAAAAATCATATCTTGAAAAGTTGGATAAATGGGGCCTCTAAGAAGGAAATCCATTGATAAATTACCGGTTGGTTCCAATGGATTGAGCCAGTTTATTAAAAGTAACGGAATTGCTGAGATGAGGTAGCAAAAATTTTGAATAGTAACGAGGGCATATAAATTTCCCTCAGACTTTAAGCTTCGGGTGAAAATCTGAAAAATAGCGTAGCTTAATGCTGCTCCCAATGCTAATAACATTTCCGGTTTATAATTATCCGTTCCAGGGCGCATTATTAGAATTACCCCAACAAGAGCTATCAGGACGGAGCTGATACGGTGAATGCCTATTTTTTCCTTGAGTATAATTGACGATAGTAAGGTGATTAGTAATGGCGATACGAAAAATATAGAAACGACCTCGGATAGGGGTAGGCTACCCAATGAGATAAAGTACAGATACATGGCAATTACTAAACACATACCACGGAGTGAAAACAGAAGGATTACTCTGGTAGGTAATTTAATAACCTCCCGAATACCTGTTCCAAAAAAAGAAACTATTAAGATACATAGTACGGCTCTAATTGCAACAATCTCTGCGAGGGGAAAGCGGTCACTTAAAAGTTTTATTAGCGCGTCATTGAGAGGTATTATTGACATTCCAAAAGCCAATAAAAATACTACGACCGGTGTGTTGTCTATATGGAATTTAAACTTCAATTGCACATCTTTTATTAAACTTGAACTTTTTTGCAACTCAGACAAGGTTTTAAATTGTGCTACATTGCTTTTCTATTAGCGCCAAAGAATTTGTCGTAATTAACAATAATTCAGCCAAGTTCATATTAATTAATCGCCATGAATTACACTGTTTAAATTCACTCAGAATAACGTTGGAAAATTGGGCACTTTTTTTTTGCAATTTTATCATATTTTGGTGCGTTTAGATTGGGGTGGTCCGCACAAAATAAAGTTAGAAAATTTAAGCTGATCTTAAATGATAAAAAGAATGTTCAGCTCTAAAATCTCCTTGCAGTTTATTACCCATATCCAACCGCGAGGATACGAAAAAATCTGAGAATTAAAATTTATTTTTTTAAAAAGTAGAAATAATGCTGTTTCCTGTATTACCAAAAACGATATAAAGATTGCATTTAAAGTTATTTAACGATGGTTATAATCTAGTGAAAAAAATTTCGTTTAGCTTGAGACTTTATTTTTTTCTTAGTTTTGTTTTAGATCCTGTTTACTTAGTTTACCAATTGATTTCTCTTTTGAGGGGAAAAGAGAACCCAAAACGGTTTTGGGAACGTTGGGTTAGCAAGCAAATTAAAAGGCCTTCAGGAAAACTAATTTGGCTACATGCTGTGAGTGTTGGGGAAACGTTATCACTGTTGCCACTTATCGAAAAAATTGCAGAAGATAATCCAGAGATTAATATTTTAATCACCTCAACTACTAAAACATCAGCTCAAATTTTTGAAAAGAGTTTGAAGAAAAGAGTGATCCATCAAATGGCACCCCATGATACGTTTTTTGTCTCCAAAAGATTTATCAAATATTGGCGCCCCGATCTCGCTGTAAGAGTAGAGAGTGAAATTTGGCCAAGAATTCTTCTTGAATTGAACAAAAAAACGGTGCCTAGTTTTTTGTTTAATGCACGATTTTCAAAGAAATCTCTAGAAAAAATTGAAAACCAAGCTGACTCTGCACAGTTTATATTTTCTCTGTTCAATGAAATTCATGTTCAGGAGAATAAGACATTAGAAAAGCTAATAGATATTGGGGTCTCAATTGAGAAGTTAGCTCTAACCGGTTCACTAAAAGATAGCGCAAAGAAATTAGTCTTTGATGAACATATTATGAAACAATTTTTGGAAGCTGCCGCTAAACAAAAGATTTGGTTGGCCGCTTGTACTCACTCTGGTGAAGATGAAATTGTTTTGAAAGCTCACAAAAAAATAGGTGGTATTTTGTTGATTGCGCCGCGTCATATCGAGCGCGGCAAACATATTGCTAACCTTAGTCGCGCAATGGGCTTTACCACGCAACTAAGGTCTGAGGTCCCAGAACTTCAAAAAGAAACAGTAGTTTATATTGCTGATACTATGGGTGAGATGGGCCTATGGTATTCAATGGTTAGTATCGCTTTTATTGGCGGTTCGTTAGTTGAAAAAGGCGGCCATAATCCTGTTGAAGCCGCTCAACTCGAAACTTTTATTCTTCATGGACCTTTTACATATAATGCGGAAGAGAAATACTATCAGTTAAATTCTTTGGGAGTTGGTGTCCAAATTGAAAATGCAGATACCCTAGCCGATGAATTAAAAATTCTTCGAAAAAAAGATTCAAACAAAGAATTTAAACGAGTTAAAGGATTTTTGCAGCAAAATGATACGGCTCTGATTTCAGCTTTGGATACTATAAGATTAGCGATTTAAGAACTTTTTAGTAGAGTAGTCTTCAGGGTTTATGTTGGGAGGGACCTTCCAACGTCTATGCGTCCATAGCCATTGGTCCATATTAGCCCTAATTCTATCCTCTAGTAAGTCATTTAAATATTGTGTCATTTTCTTAGGGTCTTCGTGGGAGATTGGTTCCCCAAAAAATAGATTAAAATTTAAACCATCTTTAAGTCGCTCTGAAAAAAAAGGAATAAGGAGTGCATCATATTTAATGGCCATTTTGGCAACGGACGTCGCAGTATATGCAGGTCGACCAAAAAACATTAAGGGTTCTCCTTTTCCCATCACTTGATCAAATAAAACTGCAATGCAATTACCGGACTTTAGAAATTTCATCATTTCATTCATACCCTTTCGATCTTTTGGAAAAAGGGGTGCATTTATACTTGATATTTTTTTTAAATAAAGCCGATTAAAGTACTTATTCTGCATTGGTTTATATAGAGCACCAACTGCTATTTTTTCCTTTTTTAGTTTGGCTCTTACCACATCATAATTTCCGTAATGACCAGAGACTAAAATTACCGGGCGTCCGGATTTATCTGCTTGTTTTAATACTTCAAAGCCTTGACCTGATATTTCTGCTTTACTTGCAAAGCTCGAAAATGCTTCTGGTGAAAATAATTCAAAAATTGTTCTTCCAATGTTCTTTGTAATAGATTTGGCTAGTTCGTTTTTTTGTGAGTAAGACAAGTTAGGCATTACATGAGACAAATTCTGGTGGATCTTTTTTTTGTTTCCTAAAATGGGAGAGATAATTAATCTAAAGAAATTTGCGCCTAGATTTATTCGTATAGCGTACGGAAAAATCGAAATAGACCAAGTTAGTAATTGGGCGAAAAAATAGATTATAAAATCAATTATATATTTAGATTCGTGTTGTGTTTTTTTTTTCAATTCAATACCTATCACACATGGGTCTGATGCCTTTGTATTTTATAAATCAAGTGGAATTCAATGGTTTTTATCTCGTCTGGGAATTTAAAATTTTAGGGTGCTTAGGTGAAAAAAAGATATGAAAAGCTAATTTTGGCTGATGAAAAGGTCTCTGAAGAGTTAAAGACTGCAGAAGGTAGACAGAACTATTTTCAAACTTTGTTAAGCCAAGCTAAAAACCATGATCTCTATGATTTACTTATAGAATGTTTATCTGTTCCGGGAGAAATAATAGAATTGGGCGTTTGGCGCGGTGTCACAACAAGACGAATTAGTGCTGTGATGAAAAAATCAGGGTTCGACAAAAAAATATATGCTTGTGATAGTTTTGAAGGTTTTGGAAGTGAAACTATTACAAAAGAAGATACGTCACTATTCAGATCAGTTAACCGCTTGAAGAAAAAATTTACAGCGGCTGGAGATGTACCCGAAGTACTTGAACAGTTTTTTGATCATTACAAAATAAAAGGTTTTTGTGTTAAGGGTTTTTTTTCAAATTCTCTCAAAGCCATTGAAGGTGAAAGATTTTGTTTTGCCCATGTGGATTGTGATGCTTACAGCTCACATGTTGATTGCTTGAACTTTATCTATCCGCGCCTATCTTCCGGTGGTTGCATAGTTTTTGATGACTACAATGAAAAGAAATGGCCTGGTGCATCTAAAGCTATAGACGAGTTTTTTGAGGATAAGCCGGAAAGCATAAAGTTAAGTCATAAAAAAGAAAATTCGGCGTGGTATGTAATAAAGTTATAAAAATTTAATCTTTTAATTCTTTTTTATAAACACCCCAGATTCCACTTTTGGGGACCCAGCCTTTGTATCCATCGTCAGTAATGCGGCACCAATCTTTGGTACATTTATCCAAAGTGGCTATATTGTGCTGCGGTAATTTAGCAATCACTTGTGCCTCAGTTGAAGGCAACAACCTCATTTCCAAAAGTTCATTTTTTATCAAAACAAAACGAATTCCTGAAAGAAGAGTATAGTGTACCCATCCGCCAAATCCCTCAAAATCACGAACACGGCGCCAGTTTTCATATTCACCATATATCTCTAGAGGCATATTCTTCCTTTTATAAATCCAATCGATCTTATGTGATAGTGAAGGGCCCCTTCGTGCATTTGCTTCGTTAACTTTTAAGGATACGTATCTTGGAATTTGTAAGTTTGTGACTTGTCCCTTTTGAATTTCCTTCGAAAACAAAAGAACTGGAGCAAATAAAAACGATCCTAGGAAAAATATTAAAATAACTTTTGGCAAAAGAATTTCTTTCAAGACAGACTTTTTGAACAAAACTGGTTAAGCGTACTTTGACATTTATAAATGTATTTGAAAAGCAGGTTAAAGTATTTCTGGAAAGATGACGTTCTAAAAGTTTCTTTAGTAATTTCTATTTTACGACCAGTAGAACATAGTTGTCTATAACTATTCAATTTAGCGATATACCAACCATTTTTTCAAATAAGATAATTTCATAGAAACTAGACAAAAAACTGAGCCCCATTTGCAGAAATCGTTGAGCCATTTATGAAACCTGATTTTTCAGAAGCAAGAAATAACACACATCTTGCGATTTCCTCAGGTTCTCCCAAGCGACCAGTAGGTATTTGGGAAATAGTTGCTTCAATAGCTTTTTCAGGCATGTCCATAACCATATCGGTGGCGATGTATCCTGGACATATGGCATTGGCCGTTATCCCATTCCTTGCACCTTCATGTGCAAGGGATTTTACTATACCCAAATCTCCAGCTTTTGTCGCTGAATAGTTAACCTGAGCGAATTGCCCCTTTTGGCCATTTATTGATGATATAACGATGACCCTACCAAATTTTTGGTCTCTCATTGAAGGCCACAAAGGGTGGATCGTATTGAATACTCCTGTGAGGTTCGTATTGACTACCTCATTCCATTGATCTGGGGTCATTTTATGGAAAGGGGCGTCTCTGGTAATGCCAGCGTTGGCAACTACTGTATCGATAGAGCCAAGGTCACCTTGGACACTGTTTAACCCTGCCACGCTTTCTTCGTAACTAGCAACGTTCCATTTGTAGGTGTTTATGCCAGTATCATTTGAGAACTTTGAAGCTGCTTCGTCATTACCAGCGTAAGTTGCAGCTACTTTGTAGCCTTCATTTTTTAATGCTAAAGAGATGGCAGCTCCAATACCGCGAGATCCGCCTGTCACTAATGCTACGCGTTCCATAAGGCACTCCTTGAATCATTGAGTAATCAAATTACCAAACTAATTGAAAATACGCAATTATATTACTAAATACATCTTTTAAAAATTTAACGCTCAAGACACATTGCAACGCCCATACCACCACCTATACAAAGTGTTGCCAGGCCTCTTTTTACATCACGTCTTTTCATTTCGAATAGTAATGTGTTTAGAATTCTAGCGCCTGAAGCACCAATTGGATGCCCAATAGCAATTGCTCCACCATTTACATTTACTATTTCAGGGTCCCATCCCATGTCCTTATTAACGGCAAGAGCTTGAGCGGCAAATGCCTCATTAGCCTCAACAAGATCCAAATCTTCAACTCGCCAGCCTGCTTTATCTAAAGCCTTCTTTGAGGCATTTACAGGTCCTACTCCCATTATTGCAGGGTCTAAAGCAGCTGTGGCATAAGATTTTATAGTAGCAAGTGGTTCAATGCCTTTTTTTTCGGATTGCTCTTTCGACATGACAAGTACACCCGCTGCTCCATCATTTATACCTGATGCGTTTGCTGCAGTTACAGTTCCGTCTTTGGTAAAAGCGGGCCGAAGTTTTTGCATCCCCTCGATTGTTACCCCGTGTCGGATGTATTCATCTTTATCGACTGTAATTTCACCTTTACGATGTTTGACTACAAAAGGTATAATTTCATCTTTAAACTTATCCAGCTTTTGCGCATTTTCCGCTTTGTTCTGCGAAGCTACGGCAAACTCATCTTGCATTTCTCTGCTGATTTGCCACTTTTCTGCAACATTTTCTGCAGTTTGGCCCATGTGATAACCGTTGAAGGCATCCCAAAGACCATCTTTGATCATGCTATCAATATACTTAACATCGCCCATTTTTTGCCCTGAGCGTAGGTGTGATACGTGTGGTGACAAAGTCATGTTCTCTTGACCTCCAGCCGCAACAATATCCGCATCTCCAAGCGTAACGTGCTGAGCCGCTAAGGCTACAGCTCTAAGGCCTGATCCACAAACTTGATTAATACCCCAAGCCGCACTTTCAATTGGTAATCCTGCATTAACATGAGCTTGCCTAGCTGGGTTTTGGCCTTGCCCACTTGATAGTACCTGTCCAAGAATAGTTTCTGAAACTTCTTCTTTTTTTATGCCAGCTCGTTCAACTAAAGCGGAGAGTACTCTAGCACCTAAATCGTGTGCTGGAACATTAGCAAATGATCCACCAAAACTACCCACGGCAGTCCTAGCGGCAGAAGCAATTACAATATCAGTCATCAGTCGAATCCCTTGGGTTAATAATTGGCTTTTCAGCTTTTAAATGTTTTGCTGCGTCGCGGCAACCTGATCTTTAAAGTTGGGGTTCAAATTAATTGAAAATAGTTGCTCAATTAAAACATATTTGGAATAAGGCCTCTGGTTAACTTCAAGAAAATTATAATAATTTTTCAATTTATTTTAAAATTTATGCGTTGACTCTTTTTAGTGAGAGCTTATACCGGCGCTTTATTGGTGTTGGTGGCCTCCGCAAGGAGTTGCCTGTCGTACTTAAGCACTAAGGTGTTAAATGTAAAAGGACAACGCCCTTCGTAACGGCTTACAGCCACATAAAAAGGAAGGAGACCAGCAGATGACAAAGAGAACTGCTGCCAAACATAAAATAGACCGCCGTATGGGAGAGAACATATGGGGCAGACCAAAATCACCTGTGAACCGAAGAGAGTATGGTCCAGGGCAACATGGGCAAAGAAGAAAAGCTAAGCTGTCAGATTTTGGACTACAGTTACGAGCCAAACAAAAATTAAAAGGTTACTATGGCGACTTGACCGAGAAACAGTTTAGGCGAATATACTCTGAGGCCGAACGTGTTAAGGGTGATACTGGCGAGAATTTGATTGGGTTATTAGAAAAACGCTTGGACGCTGTTGTTTACAGAGCTAAATTTGTGGCCACAATGTTTGCAGCGCGGCAGTTTGTAAACCATGGTCATATTTTGGTGAACGGTAAACGAGTTAATATTCCGTCCTTCCGTGTAAAAGAGGGAGACGTAATCGAAGTCAGAGAAAAGTCCAGACAAATCGCCGTTCTACTCGAGGCTACTCAGTTGCCAGAAAGAGATGTGCCGGAATATATTGAGGCTGATCATTCAAAAATGTCAGCTAAGTTTATTAGAACACCGAACCTAGGGGATGTTCCTTATCCTGTGATTATGGAGCCAAATCTCGTCATCGAATACTATGCCCAAAATTAAATACAATTAAATCCAACGAAAAGGGCTGCGACGGGGTGCTGGGGCAGCCTTTTTTTCTTCTGGAAAGAAATTTAAAGGGCTTATACAAAGATTTATAGTTTCTGGAGATCTTGCATGGTAAATATAAAACCTCAGCCAGGTATAATGCAAATTGACCTATATAAGGGAGGAGCATCCGAGTTAGAGGGACACGATAACGTAGTAAAGTTATCTTCTAATGAAAACCCTTTTGGTCCTAGCCCTAAGGCCGTTGAGGCCTATTTAAAGTCTGGCAAAGACCTTCACAGATATCCATCAACATCCCATGAACATTTACGACAAGCGATATCTAGAGTTTTGGATTTACCCGAAGAGAATATAATTTGTGGCGTTGGGAGTGATGAGATTATTTCACTTTTGTGTCAAACTTTTTCTGGTCAGGGCGAGGAAGTTATTTACACAGAACATGGTTTTGCCATGTATAAAATATCGGCACTTGCTGCTGGTGCTAATCCAGTTGTTGTTAAAGAGGAAAATCGTACCACTGATACCTCTAATATCCTCAATAAGTGCAATCAAAACACAAAGTTAATTTTTATTGCAAACCCAAATAATCCAACTGGAACAATGATAACTTTAGACCAAGTTCAAGATCTTGCTACGAAAATACCAAAGCAGGCATTGCTGGTTCTAGATGGGGCTTACGCTGAATACGTAGATAATTACGATGGTGGTATCCAGTTGGTCAAAAAGTTGAGAAATGTAATGATGATCAGAACTTTCTCAAAGATATATGGCTTGGGCGGCATGCGGGTTGGTTGGGGTTTTTCTTCTAAACAAGTAATTGAAGCGCTTCAAAGAGTACGGGGTCCCTTCAATCTATCTGTACCGGCATTGGCCGTAGCAGAAGCTGCGATTTACGACCAAGACTACGTGATAAAATGCAAAGAAAAAAACAATTTCACAAGGGACTGGCTGATAAAAAGTTTGCGTGAGTTAGGATTAGCATGTGATAACTCCTTTACAAACTTCGTTTTGCCGCGGTTTAAAGATCAATTACAAGCTGAACTTTGCGACAAGTATCTGCAATCTAGAGGTTTTATAGTGCGAAGAGTAGATGGATATAATTTGCCCGAGGCTCTACGAATAACCGTTGGGGATCAGACTACAAGCGAAAGAGTAGTAAGTTTAATTGAAGAATTTCTAGTGGGGCAAAAATGAGCCAAGTTTATGATCGTGTTGCCTTAATTGGCTTAGGTTTAATAGCTTCTTCGATTTTTTGGGCGTCAAAAAGAAATAACGTTTCAGGTCACATTAAAGGGTTTGCAAGGTCTGAACAAACACGGAATACGGCGAGAAAAATCAAGCTTTGCGATGAGGTGTCTGATAGCCTGGAGAACACCGTAACTGATGCAGATTTGATTATTCTATGTGTACCTGTGGGTGCAATGGAGCAGGTAATGGTGGAAATCGCGCCATATCTAAAGTCTGGAGCAACAATAACTGATGTTGGCTCAGTAAAAAGGGCGGTTATTGATGCTGTTGAGCCACATTTGCCAACTGGTGTGAAATTCGTTCCAGCTCATCCGCTAGCGGGCACTGAGCACTCAGGACCAAAGAGTGGTTTTGCTTCTTTATTTGATAATCGTTGGTGTTTACTTACTGATCATAAAAGTGCAGACGAGAAAGCTCAAAATAATGTTATGAGTTTTTGGAAAGGGTTAGGTGCTAACGTTGAATTTATGGATGCCGATCATCATGATTTGGTTCTTGCTGTAACGAGCCACGCTCCTCACCTTATTGCATATACAATGGTTGGCGTCGCCGATGATATAGGCAAGGTTACTGACAGTGAAGTAATAAAATATTCTGCAGCGGGTTTTCGTGATTTCACTAGAATAGCTGCATCAGACCCTACAATGTGGCGTGATGTTTTTTTATCTAATAAAGAAGCAACATTAGAAATTTTGGGAAGATTTACCGAAGAGCTTTTTGATTTACAAAGAGCCATTCGCACAGGGAATGGCGACAAATTATTGAACTATTTTTCGCATACTAGGTCTGTTCGTCGTGGAATTATTGAGGCGGGTCAGGATACAGAGGCCCCAAATTTTGGAAGAAATATAGAGCCGGATGGAGATTAAAATTTTTAAATATATATATATATTAAATATTATATTTTGGAATATATGATGAATAAAGTAATGCCAAAGGAAGCTACAGACGTCCTTTCAATGCAAGAGATACTTGAGATTCCTGGCCTTGAAATGATGAAGGGAATATTAGCAGGCATTTATCCGGCTGCGCCAATGGCTAAGATCTTGAATTATAAAGTTCACTCTGTTGAAAAAGGAAAAGTGGTTTTTAGGGGCAAACCCAATCTAGATTCCCTTAACCCAATGGGCACCTTACATGGCGGATGGTACGGAACTATTTTGGATAGCGCTATGGCTTGCGCGGTGATGACAACTCTACCTGCAGGGAAAATTCAAACGACGTTAGAATTTAAAGTGAATATTATTCGTACTATACCTTTGGGAGCAACTGTTGATGCTATTGGCACTGTTGAGCATGCTGGGAGGTCTACCGGTGTTGCTGTCGGAAGAATTGTTGATGTAGACACAGGTAAATTATATGCTTCATCTTCTACCACTTGTATTATTATGGCTCCGGAATTGAAATAAAATTTGTAGTTTTTCTAGGTATTAGTATAAATATATGTATCAAACCTTTTTACTATATTTTTTTATGCGTTACATAGCTACTTTTATATTCACTTTAAGTTTGTCTACTTATGTTTTAGGAAAAGAGGGAGTACAGTGCCCAAACCGAGGCGATGATCCTTCTAAGTTTTGTCTTCCTGGGCAAACTTGGAATGAGGAAATCAAAGAATGTGTTAATCTGGTATAACTGACTAATTTTAAGAGTTTTGAATTATTTTTGTTTATTGGATTAGTCTCGTAAAGATTGTGTAATGTAATAAATACGGATTAAAATGCGTACTACATGTTCATCCAAACTGCTTGCAGAAGATGAAAAGGTAAGGGTTACTAGATTTGACTTTGAACCGGATCAAGAAACGGGATGGCACGTTCACCAATACGATTATGTTATTATTGCTGTAACCGAATGCTGTATGCTCTTGCAAAATCCAGACGGTACTCAAACTAGTTCGAAAGTTTCAGCTGGAAGTGCTTATAGTAGAGATTCTGGTGTCCATCATAATGTGATAAATGCGTCTGAGCAAAAAATGAGCTTCATAGAAATTGAATTAAAGAATTCTATCAGGTCATAAAGATGGTACATGTCCATCGAGCTAGAGCATATTTTCGTTTAAACGAAAATGGCCTTAATGGTGCTGCTGGGCAGGATTGAACTGCCGACCTCTCCCTTACCAAGGGAGTGCTCTACCACTGAGCTACAGCAGCACAATTTACGCAGTTGAAGTAAACCTAAAAGTAATGTGAGGCAAGTGTATTTTCGTACTGCATAGGTCGTAAAGACGAAGTCTAGACGCAATTTATAGTATCAAGTATAGAAACTATATGCAAAGTTCAAAGTCAAAAAAAAATGAAGCAAATAATCGAGAAAATCGCTTAAAGGCTGCCTTGAAAGCGAACATGGCGAAGAGAAAAGCCCAAGTTAAGGCGAGAGCCTCCGCATCTTCAGACAAGTTAGCTCGAAAGGATTAAATTTGGACTCTATATTAGTGACAGGCAACGGCCCTTTAAATGGGAAAATTCCAATTGCTGGCGCAAAAAATGCCTGCCTAGCTTTAATGCCTGTAACACTTTTAACTGATCAACCTGTTACACTCACAAATGCTCCAATATTGAGTGATATCAAAACAGCCAAGGCTTTATTAAGCTCATTGGGTACTGAAGTTACCTTTTTAAATGGCGGGAAAGTGCTCGTTATGTCTTCCCATAATTTAAAGTCAAGCCACGCTGATTATGACATCGTAAGAAAAATGAGAGCCTCTAACTTAGTTTTAGGACCATTACTAGCTCGTACTGGTGAAGCTGTTGTTTCGTTGCCTGGAGGATGTGCAATTGGAGCTCGTCCTATGGATCTCCATATTGGTGCTTTGGAGGCTTTAGGTGCTACCATTGAGTTAAAGGAAGGTTATTTGCATGCCAAATCTAATGGTCGATTAAAAGCAGGAACTTTCGAGATGCGTATGGCATCCGTTGGGGCGACTGAAAATTTTATTATGGCAGCGACTTTAGCTAATGGCACATCAATTTTGAAAAATGCAGCAAAAGAACCTGAGATAGTTGACCTTGTAAAATGTTTGCGATCGATGGGGGCTCAAATAACTGGAGAGGGTTCAAGCACCGTGGAGATCCAAGGTGTGGATACTTTAGGCGGAACCACTCACCCTGTAATTGTTGATCGAATTGAACTTGGCACTTATATGATTGCACCAGCAATCGCTGGTGGCCAGGTTGATTTGATTGGTGGAAAAAAAGAATTATTGGGTGAGTTTTGGAATAGTCTAGAACGTTCGGGCCTAGAAATTTCAGAAACAGCGCATGGTATAAGAGCCAAAAGGGTAAACGACACAATTAAAGCTGTCGATGTGAAGACCGAAGTATATCCTGGTTTTGCAACTGACTTACAAGCTCAGTTTATGGCGTTGATGTGCTTGGCTGATGGCATCAGTCTTTTGGAAGAGACCTTATTTGAAAATAGATTTATGCATGCTCCAGAATTGGTGAGAATGGGAGCAAAAATAGACGTGCAAGGTGGCACAGCGAAAGTGCAGGGTGTGTCAAAATTGAAAGGTGCACCTGTAATGGCGACGGATTTGCGTGCATCTGTTTCTTTGATTTTAGCGGGTTTGGTAGCTGAAGGTGAAACAAAAGTTGCCAGAGTTTACCATCTCGATAGAGGATATGAAAATTTGGTCAGTAAATTATCTAATGTGGGTGCAAAAATAGAGAGGATCTCAGATTAATGTCTGAAGACGCTCGCTTTGAAGATGGTGAAGATAAAGCTTTAAACATTGGCGCATTTGATAAAAATGATTTGGAAATTGTATCATCTCTCATACAAGACTCAATTCTACCGGCTAGTGAAATAAAGTGGCTTTCTAATTCGAATAAATTAGCCTTATTAATCAATAGATTTAGGTGGGAAGACAAAAGCTTAGCATTATCACAGGGCAGAAAATTAGAGCGCGTCCAATCACTGTTGATGATAAGTCATGTTAAAAATATCTCTTCGAGCGGTTTCTCTCCTAAACAAAAGGACAAAGTCTTGTCTATTTTATCCATTTCTTTTGATGGTGATGAAGGAGGCTCGGGTAGTATTTTGATTTTATTATCTGGAGATGGGGCCGTCCGAGTTGACGTGGATGCATTGGAGATAGACTTGCGCGATGTTTCCATGCCCTACATTGCTCCTTCTGGACTTTTACCAGAGCATAAAACTGATATATGAAAAGTTAGTTTTTTGGGAAGACTTGAGAAAATTAAAAACAGGCGCTATTTCGAGCGTTGTGGTTAAAGGAAAAATTAATGCCTGTTTTTTTGAATTCATTGAATTCCAATTTTGAAAACGACTTTGAGACGCTTTTGTCAGCTAAAAGAGAAGATAGCGTCGATGTTGATTTATCTGTTAGAGAGATAATAGGCGCGGTTAAAGAAAGAGGTGATAAAGCACTTATTGATTATACCCAAAAGTTTGATGGGATTAATTTAACGTCAGATCAATTAAGGTTCACTAAGTCAGAGCTAAAGGAACAATCCGTTAAGGTAACTGACAAAGACCGCAATGCATTAGAATTGGCGGCAGCCAGAATAGAAGCTTATCATAAAAAGCAATTACCAGATGATGCTTTTTGGACCGATGAATGTGGAGTTGAATTAGGTTGGCGGTGGTCTCCAGTAGCTACTGCAGGATTATATGTTCCCGGGGGTTTGGCTAGTTATCCTTCTTCTGTGCTTATGAATGCTATTCCAGCTAAGGTTGCCGGCGTTAAAAGGCTAGCAATAACAGTTCCAACACCAGATAATAAAATAAACCCATTGGTTTTACTCGCAGCGCAACTATCAGGGGTAGATGAAATTTATCGGGTAGGTGGAGCGCAGGCTATTGCGGCTTTGGCCTATGGGACAAAAACAATAAAACCTGTTGATAAAATAACTGGACCAGGAAATGCCTTTGTAGCAGCGGCCAAGCGCCAGGTTTTTGGCAAAGTAGGCATTGATATGATCGCAGGACCTTCGGAGATCTTAGTTGTTGCTGATAAGACGAGTAGGCCGGATTGGATTGCTTTAGATTTATTAAGCCAGGCTGAACATGATCCAAACGCCCAATCTATCCTGATTACCGATAGTGATAGTGTTGCTCAAGCTGTTAAGGAGTGCATAGAAAAAAATTTAAAAAGCCTTTCTAGAAACGAGATAGCTGGACAAAGTTGGAGCGATAATGGTGCGATTATTAAAGTACCAGATTTTAATAAAGCGGCTGAACTTTCAAATAGAATAGCTCCAGAGCATTTAGAACTTTGCGTCGCTGACCCAGAAAGTTTAGCAAAAAAAATATCAAATGCCGGCGCTATTTTTCTTGGTCATTGGACTCCCGAAGCCGTTAGTGATTATGTGACAGGCCCTAACCATGTATTGCCAACTGCAAGATCAGCCAGATTTAGTAGTGGTTTATCAGTAATGGATTTTCTGAAAAGGACGACTCTGGCAAAAGTATCTAGAGAGGCTCTTCTGAAAATTGGACCTTCGGCAGTAACTCTTGCTGAATCCGAAGGTTTGGAATGTCATGGTCTATCGATAAGTGAGAGAATGAAGTCAAATTCTGAGAAATTTTGAACGGAACTAGTTTCGATTAAATAACAAAATTATTGTTGATCCCCTTCGAACCCTAAACTAACTTTATTCTCTATAGGAGTAGAAATGAGTTATCTTTCGAATATAGAGTTGCATGACAGAAATTCGCCCCCGCCTACACCTGAAATTGAGCAGGAGCGAAAAGTAGCTATATTCGATTTGTTAGAGAAAAATACATTTAAACTTCCGGAAAAGGTTAGTGGAGGGACTATAAATGGACCATTTAACCTAAATTTAGCAATCAAAGATAAAAGACTTGTTTTTGACTTAGCTACGAGAGAGGGAAAAAGGGTTACGGAATTTCATCTTTCTCTTTCACCATTTAAACAAGTAGTCAAAGATTACTGGTCCATCTGCGAAAGTTATTACGATGCAGTAAAAAACCTACCACCCGGACAGATTGAAACAATTGATATGGCACGACGAGGGATTCATAATGAAGGTGCACGCATATTACTTGAGAGATTAGAAGATAAAGCTGAAATTGATTATGATACCTCCCGAAGATTATTTACATTAATTTGTGTACTACATTTTGGTAGGTGATGGATGAGTAAATCGCTCCCACAATCAATATTATTTTGCTGTGATCATAATGCTGTTCGATCTCCAATGGCTGAAGGTATTATGAAAAAACTTTTTGGAACTGGCACCTATGTTCAGTCAGTTGGAGTGATTAATGATCTTGAAATAGATGGTTTTTCGATAGCTGTATGTGAAGAAATCGATGTTGAACTTTCAAGGCATAGATCGAGAAGTTTTGATGAGATGGAGCAATGGGGAGATAACTTGTCTTCTTTTGACCTAATTGTAGCACTTTCGCCAGCGTCTCAAAGAAGAGCTTTGGAGCTAACGCGCTTATTTCATTTAACAGTTGAGTACTGGCAAATTCTTGATCCAACGGGTATAGGCGAGACTAGAGAAACGAAGTTAGTTTCTTACAGGCAAACCCGCGATCAAATCTTAAATAAACTAAAGGAAAAATGGGGTCAATTCGAGTTGACTTGACCAATAGATGCATCAACTTGGAATTCATTTAGTGCCAATAAAAAAGATTTAATTTCCTCGGAACTA
This sequence comes from Paracoccaceae bacterium, assembly GCA_902606585.1. Classification (GTDB taxonomy): domain Bacteria; phylum Pseudomonadota; class Alphaproteobacteria; order Rhodobacterales; family Rhodobacteraceae; genus Salinivivens. Next base: position 32,329 of record CACLGX010000002.1, read on the forward strand.
TTATAATGGCATACAGAAACCCTAACGCAATCTTCCCACCCCAGAGGATCCAAGATATTCCCCGAGTAGTGATCAGCTTTTCGTACATGGGTCCTAATGCCTTTTTCATTGAGAAAATCTACTAGTAAATGGGATGAGGTTCCATTGATCCTAAAGCTCACCAAACCTTTGCGGTCTGGATTTTTTTGACCTCCGATAATTTCAATACCTTTAAGATCTTTGAGACCTTTTATATTGTCCTCTCCGTGTATCATTAACTCGGTTAATGCTATTTCCTGGGCTGCAATAGCTTTCGCCGCATTGGATAATTTAACAGAACGGCTCTCTGAATTTTCGATTTTTCCGCCAAGCCATTCTAAATATTTTACAACGTCAGATATTGTAGCATAGGAACCGGTGTCTCTGGTTCCTAATTCCCAGCTTTCAATTGGCCCATCTAGAAGCTGTTCGTGGCTCATTTGAGTCAGTCGATCAGAAACCCATGCAAAACCATATCCGTGACGAGAGTACATCTTGTATGGTGAGATAGCATATCCGTCAATTTTATAATGATCTATCTTTATCCCGCCGTGGGCTGCATATTGTACTCCATCTACAATTATAAGAGCCTCGGGAGCTATTGAATTAACAGCCTTGCTTATTGCTTCTAAATCAACGCTGATACCAGTAACAGGAGAAGCATGTAAAATGGTCACTAAGCGAGTATCTCGGTTCACTATTTCTGAATAAAGTTGTGCTGTTACATTTCCATTATTATTTTCATGTTGGACGTTTATATATTGGCGTCCTGTTTGAGCAGCCCAATATTTTGCGGCACTTCTTGTCGCTGGATGCTCGAAACTACTGCCTACTATATTTCCACCTACTTTTGCTGAAGTGGCGGCATTTCTAACAAGTCGGAATAATAGTTCTGTACCACTCTCACCTACAAAAAATTGCCCTGTTGTGGCTCCAAATAGCTTTGCTGCATCTTTTTTCGCTTCCTGGATAATCTCCATTAAAGCCTTACTCGCAGTGTTTGCACGTCCTTGATTATCAGGAATGGCGGCAAATTTAGACGAAGTTTCCACCACTGATTTAAGTGTCAAAGCACCACCGGCATTCTCAAAAAAAATTCTTTTGCCTACGAATGGGCAATCTTCAACAAATGCAAATTTGTCTCTTATTTCAGCTAATAAATTTGATGAAAAATGATCCATATTGATATTCCTACTTATGTTGAAATCAAAGCAGTGTTATTGCGAGCCTGCAAGAAAAATCTTTTGTCGTATGAAATTGTGATCTTGCTTATCACTATCCTCTTGTTAGTGTGTTTCAGGGGAAATCAACATGGAAACAGATGTCATTATTTTTGAAATGGGTCCAAGAGATGGTCTTCAAAATGAGAGTACATTCATAGATACAATTGATAAAATAAAACTGGTTAATCTATTATCAAAAAGTGGAATAAGTAAAATAGAGACTGCCAGTTTTGTTAGTTCCAAGTGGGTTCCCCAGATGGCTGATGGCGAAGAGGTTATGGCAGGTATACAGCGGAAATCTGGTGTATCTTTCACAGCATTAGCTCCTAACGAGAAAGGACTAGAGCGCGCTATTAAAGCTAAGGCTGATGAAATAGCCATTTTTGGATCTGCTTCAGAGGGTTTTTCAAAAGCAAATATAAACAAAAGTGTAAGAGAGAGTTTGCAGACATTTAGACCGATTGTTGAAGCTGCACCCATGCCGGTAAGGGGATATATTTCTTGTATAACGGATTGTCCTTATGACGGTCCAACAAACCCTGCTGACGTTATTAAAGTCGCTGAAGAATTGCTTGATATGGGGTGCTATGAAATATCTTTGGGTGATACTTTGGGATCAGCTAATCCAGGCAGAACAGAAAAATTATTGTCTGAACTATTATCTGTATTTGAGACAAAAGATTTAGCTGTTCACTTCCATGATACACAAGGCAAAGCCATTGAAAATATCAATGTTTCATTAGATTTTGGAATTTCAACTTTTGATTCTTCGATTGCTGGCTTGGGCGGCTGCCCTTATGCACCTGGAGCTAAAGGGAATGTTTCAACAGAAGCAGTTATTGAGTTTTTAGAAGGCAAAGGCTTGCGTACTGGCGTTGAAAGAGAAAAAATAAAAGAAGCAGCTGAGTTTGCAAGGAGCCTTAGGCGATGAATTTTGAGACCTTATTAATAGACCAAGATAAAAGAGGTGTTGTTTCACTAACTTTAAATAGACCCGAAAAAAGAAATGCCCTTTCTGCAAGAATGATAGATGAACTAACAAGTTTCACTTCTTCATTAACACCTGACATTCGTGCAGTGGTCATCCAAGGCGCGGGTGAGTTATTTTGTGCTGGGGGCGATTTAGAGTGGATGAATGCTCAAATTAGTGCGGATAGGCAAACAAGAATTGCCGAAGCCAGAAAACTGGCTTTAATGTTAAAAGCTCTAAATGAAATTTCCGTCCCTCTAATTGCAAAAGTGCATGGCGCGGCTTATGGTGGGGGAGTTGGCTTAGCCTGTGTATGTGACTTCGTTATATCGAGTCCAAATGTGAAGTTTGGCCTTACTGAAACACGTTTGGGCCTGATACCTTCCACTATTGGACCCTATGTAGTTGGAAAAATGGGCGAAGCCAAGGCTCGAGAAGTATTTATGTCAGCTAAGATTTTTAGTGGGATGGATGCAAAAAGGCTAAATATAGTGTCTGAGATTTCGGATGATTTGGATCAATCTGTCGAAAACCATATTCTTTCATATTTAAAAACTGCGCCTAAAGCGGTTGGTGAAGCAAAAGCTTTGGTAAGGTCACTAGGGGCTACTATAGATGACAAAGTTATAGAGCGAACAATTGAGCAATTAGCAGATATATGGGAAGGTGAAGAGGCTCGTCATGGAATAGAAGCTTTCTTCAGTAAGACTAAACCGAAATGGGTGAATTGAGCGGTGATCTGAATATATTGATTTCAGATCAGAACAAGTGAGCTTTACTACTTTCAAATTTAAATTTTAAGTTATTTCCTATAGCTATGTCGGGTGTTTCCGCTGCTGCATATCTAAAAGCGGTTCCATTTTCAGTAGCTAATTCAACTACAGTTTCCGTTCCCAGTTTTTCAACTAAGGTCACTTGACCTATCAGATTGCCTTTTTCGTGGATCTTCAGGTGCTGTGGACGAATACCAAAGCGCACAGGATCATTGGTTTTCTTTTCCTGGGAAGTAAGTCGAATGCCACTGGCTTCAAATCCTTGACCCTTGAAAGATCCTGAAGAACCATTTTTTGTAACTTTTGACAAACTACCCTCGAAGAAATTCATTTGTGGCGATCCTAGAAATCCTGCTACAAATTCATTATCGGGAAAATTGAATAAGTCCATTGGCGATCCCACCTGCATAACTTCACCATCTCGTAAAACAACAATTTTATCAGCTAGTGTCATAGCTTCCACTTGATCATGTGTTACGTAAATAGTTGTTGCATCCAATTGGTTGTGCAACTTGGCAATTTCAACGCGAGTATCGTGCCGAAGCGCTGCGTCCAAATTCGATAAAGGTTCATCGAATAAGAACACATCAGGATTTCTTACAATAGCTCTGCCAATAGCAACACGCTGACGTTGTCCACCAGATAGTGCTGCTGGTCTTCGATCAAGGAGGTGCTCCATTTGAAGAATTTTAGCGGCAGCTTCAACGCGCGTTCTGATTTCAGCTTTAGAAAATTTTTGTAGGCTTAAGGAAAAGGCCATGTTCTGGAAAACAGACATATGTGGGTAGAGAGCATAGGATTGAAAAACCATAGCAATCCCTCTTTCCGAAGGTGGTAAATCCATAACGGGCCGATCGGCTATTATGATTTCACCGTTACTTAAATTTTCTAAGCCTGCGATGAGCCTGAGCAAGGTCGATTTTCCACAACCTGAAGGTCCTACAAAGACGACAAATTCGCCTTTTTCTATAGATAAGTGAACATCTTTAATGACTTTTGTTTGTCCAAAAGATTTATTGACATTTTTAAGTTCAACTTGTGTCATATGTTACCTCTTCAAAGGTGGCTATAACGTTTTCAAAATCAAATTTACATCTCAAAATTTGAGTATCACTTATTCTATTAAAAATTATCTCTCTTGGCCCACCGGATAACTCTGACATATTGTTAGCCGTCATCATTGCAGGTTGTTTTCTGCGCCAATTTAAGAAATTAGAAAATTTTTGGTAGATTGATCCTGCATTTTTTGCCATGTCTAGGCCCGCTTTCTCTAGATGAGCTTTGGCTATGGGTAACCAAGATTGATTTGATGTGGTAAAGCCACCCATTGGTTTGTTCTTTTCCCAAACCATAGGCGTTCTACATGTATCCCGCCCTAAGAATTCGGGATAAAAGTTTATTCCCCAGGGATCCTTCATTTTATCAAATTGAATATCTGTAACGTCCGATAAACCTAATTCTTCACCTTGATAGATACAGGTTGAACCAATCAGTGATGTTTCCAGCTGAAGAAGTAACAATTGCAAATTATCTTGCTTGTCTGAAGAAATTCCAAGAGGTTCCAACTGCCGAGTTGCCGACCTTGGAACATCATGATTAGAAAAAGCAAAACATAGTCGACCGGATTCATTGAAAACCTCAAGTGCATTAGAAATAGCTTTTTTAAGCTCTGATACTGTTGATCCTGACCATTCGAGAAGATCAAAATTATAAGTTGCATGAAGCCGACCAGGTTCTGAGAATGTTTTACTAACACTCATTGCATTACCGTCGTCTCCATCTACCTCTCCCATTAGAAAACGATCACCGTCATATTCATCAGCTATCCTTCGATACGCTTCACTAAATTTCTGGATCATAGGTTGATTAAGTTGAGCAACATCATGCAGTTGTCTAAAGAATGGTTGTTTGTCTTGTGGCAATGGGCCGAGGGTAAAGTTCGGATCCGCCAAATTATCCCTATAGGGTTCACAGTCTCCATTAATCGTATGTACTGCATCTAATCTGAAACCATCAACACCCCGGTCAAACCAAAATCTAGCAACTTTGTTTAACTCTTCCTGTACTTCTTGATTTGCATGGTTTAAGTTTGGTTGTTCTGGTAAAAAATTATGTAAATAGTATTGTTGTCTCTTAGGCTCCCATGACCAAGCAGGGCCTCCAAAAAAAGATAACCAGTTGTTTGGTGGACAACCGTCAGGTTTTGGGTCGACCCAGTGAAACCAATCAGATTTTGGATTGTCTTTTGATTTTCGGCTTTCTTCAAACCATGGGTGTAAGTAAGAGCAATGAGCTGGGACAATATCTATCATCAGGCGCAAGCCCAGCTCGTGAGCTTTCTCAAGTAATTGGTCAAAATCACTTAGATTTCCATACTCAGGGTTCACATCACAATAATTAGATACATCATACCCAAAATCATATTGAGGGGACATGAAAAACGGACTAAGCCAAATAGCGTCGACACCCAGGTTTGCAATATATTTCAACCTTGATGTGATCCCATTGATATCACCAATTCCATCTGAGTTTGAGTCCTGGAACGACCTGGGATAGATTTGATAAATGACAGCGTGTTCCCACCATTTCAAAGAAGACATTCACTAACCTCCCTTGACGGATCCAGCGAGCAAACCCCTAATAAAATATTTTTGCATAGCAAGAAATACTATCACTGGAACTATCATGGAGATTACGGCTGAAGCGTTGAGAAGGTGAAGTTGGTCTCCAAAAGTTCCCAACTGTCGCTCCAACAAAATTGGGAAAACTATATTGTCATTTTCGCTGGGGCCAACAAACATTGCTACCAATAAATCATTCCAGATCCAGAGAAACTGAAATATACTGAATGAAGCAAGCGCTGGTACAGAAAGCGGAACAACTACTTTTACGAAAATTTGCATATGATTGGCTCCATCAATTTTGGCGCTCTCAAGCAATTCTCTAGGTAATCCAACAATATAATTTCTTAAAAGAAATATAGCGAGAGGCAGACCGAAGCCTGTATGTGTAAGCCACAAACCTGCAAATGATTTTGTTGGGAATTGACATGAATTTGTTAATTCACAGTCCGTTGTCCATTGTTTTAGAGCCGTCGCCCATGTGGCAATTCCGTTAAAGCCCTGAAGTATTGGTAAAAAAGCCAATTGCGTCGGGACTACCATCAGCGAAACTACAATTATGAATAACCAATCCCTGCCTGGAAACCGCATCCATGAAAAGGCATAAGCAGCAAAAGCAGCGACTGTTATTGGAATGATTGTTGCTGGGACAACTACTATAAAGGAAGAGATCAAGGCGTTAGGTACGTCTTTATTATCCAATAAAACTTCAAAATAGGCTTCCGTGCCAAATGCGGGGTCTTGATTTATAAAAACATCAAGGCTTTTCGGTTTTGGTGCAACTTCTTCCGGAAAAGACCAAACAAAATCCCCATTAGCCTGGAAAACGAATTCGCCCCCTCTGACAACCATGACTTCACCGGCAGGCACAAGTTTCCGGATTAGCTTGGTTTTCCCTGGTTTGTCAGGGTCGGGAACTCGACCTTTAAACATTATGGAGTTAATCTCTCCGGATATTTGAAACCATTCTTCATCTTTGTTTATGCGTTGGAAAATGTTACCCCGCATTTCCGTTATTGTGACCTGCTCGCCTTTATCATGTGTACTGAAACGGTGCCCGAGTTCTGTTGGAGTGAATGCTGTCCAAAAGCCTGAAGTTTTAGATGCAATTTCTGATCTAAATGAAGTTGTTATAAGGGCTACGAAAGGCACTACCCAGATTACCAGGATAATAGCGAGTATTATGTGAGCAAACGAACGATTATACATAGCAGTCAAATCCTTAATGCTCCAACAGCTTTTGTTCGCGCCGAATACGCCAACCAAGAAAAATCATATGAGGTATAACTGTTAGCATCAGCATAACTGCTATAGCGGCAAATAAATTATCAACATTGTTGCCACCTATAGACCATGTGTTCATTGCGGCTTCCATCATCGTGGCAAGAAGAAGCTTGTCGTCATCATTGGCGGAAAGCGCATAGGGAATATCAAAAACCTTTAATACATCCGTAACGAGGTAGGTCCATACCACAACAACTGTTGAAAAAATTTGAGGTAATTTCACTCTGAAGAAAAGTTGTGTTGGGTTTGCTCCGTCAATTATGGCGGCTTCTACTGTCTCTTGTGGAACACCTCTTAACGCAGCAGAGAAAATAACCATCGCAAAGCCAGTTTTAATCCATACCATAATCCACATTAGGTAAAAATTACCCCAAAATTTTAGATTATACATTGGTTCATTATACTCGGGCGTGTGCCCCAAAATAGCCTTCAGTAGTCCTATTTGATAGGAAGGTGTAACGCCATTTATTGCTTCTTGTGGCTCGATGCCTCCACCCGCAAATATATTTCGCCAGATCACGGCTGCTCCAACAAATGAGATGGCTAAAGGTACAAAAATAAATGTTTTTGCAACCACACCCCATCTTACAGAGTCGGCTAAAACAGCAATTAGTAACCCAAATATTATACAAAGAGACGGGACTAAAATTAGCCACATTAAGCTATTTCTCATAGCGAGCCTAAACTGTATGTAACCCAAAGCGTTTGGATCCCAAAGGAATGAATAGTTATTAACTGAGGCTGCTCCACCAGGTTCTGTAAAAGAGATTTTTAATGTTGTAAGTGCGGGAACTAGTAAAAAAAGTAAGAGTAGGATCAGTGCTGGGCCCACAAATATCCAAGGTTGAATGGCTTCTACGATTAATGATCTTCTGCCAATTGAACTACTTGATCTGAAATTTGCTAGCCCAAAGTTAAGCCAGTTTGTGATCCAATAATATAAAAATGAGATAAACAAAGCGATTACAACAGAACGTAAAGCAAAACCAACTTTTGCAAATCTTAATTCTGTTACAAAAGTTGCTACAGACCATCCATAATTATTGTGAAGCCAAAGGCCAAAATTTGAAAAAGCGTCGTCAATGGGGGCAGTTAGAGAAAATACAAAGACTGCAGTAATTGGTAATACGCAAACTATCGTGAGAACGATGGCTAAGCTATTACTGAAGATTATAGATTGAACAGAACGCATTTAAATGTTTGACCCAAACTGACAGAATAGGAGCACAGGTTTTAGCTGTGCTCCCATCAAAATTGTATTGTTATATTATTTTATAGCGTCCCAAGCTGCTTGAATATTGTCAGCAGTAGTTTTTGCATTCTGACCGTTTGCAAATGCGGTCATTTCACTCCAGAAAGCGCCAGCACCGATAGCACCAGGCATCAAGTCAGAAGCATCAAAGCGAAATGTAGTAGCATTTGCTAGGATTTCACCTTGCTTTCTTAACAGCGGTGTTGCGTAAGCACTTAAGTCAGCACCTTTATGAGCGGTAAGGAATACACCTTGCTGCATCCAAGCTTCATGTGCTGAGGCTTCTTGCAAATACTTAAAGAATGCACGTGTAGCAGGAGAATCTTTCGCCATAGTGTACAAAGTTCCAGCACCAAGAACTGGGTTCCCTAGGTTTCCAGATGCAAAAGGTGGAAAATAAAATGCATCTGCTTCACCGCGTGCAACTTCTTCACCCTTATCAGGGAAAAATCCAGTAATGAATGAAGCTTGACGGTGCATCATGCAACTCGGGGGTGATGTGAACAATCCTTTTGGCGCATCACCAAATGAAGTAGTCGCTACGGAAGCCGCTCCACCCGCAACGTAATCATCATTTCGAGAGAATTGACCATAAAGTTCCATAGCATTAATCACTTCTGGACTATTAAAGGCGAGGTCATTTGAAACCCAACGGTCATAGTTTTCAGCAGAGGTGGTACGCAGCATGATGTCTTCCATCCAGTCGGTTGCGGTCCAACCTGTAGCATTCCCAGACTCGACACCAATACACCAAGGTGTATTTCCATCAGCTACCATCTGATCTGACAGAGCAATAAGTTCTTCCATCGTGGATGGAATTTCATAGCCGTTGTCTTCAAATTGCTCTGGTGAATACCAAACAAGTGATTTTAAATCCATTTTAAAGGCAAAGCCGTAAAATTGATCATTACCATCAGGATCTTTATAAGTGCCAAGATCTACCCAAGATGAACCTGCACCATAATTGTCTTTCATCCATGCTGCTGCTTCGTCTCCAATTGGAATTAAGTGGCCTTCTGCTGCCATATCAGCGGCAAGACCTGGCTGTGGAAAGATAGAAATGTTAGGTGGGTTGTTTGAACGCATATCGGCAACGACTAAAGCTGCAAAATCGCGAGAACCAGAATATTGAACTTTTGCACCAGTTGCTTTTTCAAAGCAACTAATGGTATTTTCTAACATTTCTTGATCAGTGCCCAGCATTGATCCTTGCATAGTTATGACTTCACCGGGAAAGCTTCCCATGTCGCCTAACTTAGAAGGCGTATTGCAAACATCGTGAGAGCCCGCGGCACCCATTGAGCCAAAGCCCAAGGATATAGCAGCTGTGATGCTTAAAGTTTTATTATTAAGTTTCATTCTTTTCCTCCCAAGAGTTGAAACATTTGAATTTTAATAAAAACTAAGTCAATAGACGACCTAATCTTTAAAATTTAAGTGCTAAAATTTGCACTGTTGGTAGCGCTACCAAACTCTAAAATCTAACGCAGGTCAAATATAAAAAGTTTTGCTATATAAAAACAAAAAACTGCTTAAAATTTTATTTTCCTCATTTTTCTGAATTTTTGTCACAGATTAAAGTTTTTGATAATTTCCCCCTAAATAAAGTAACGGTTTATGATCCGTAGTTTCAAACTTCTTGACTTCTCCTACTATGATTGAATGATCTCCTCCATCAAAGTGATTGTATTTTATACATTCAAAACGCGCCGAACAATTTTCGATAAATGCATCACCTTCATCATTATAAGCCCAAATCAATTCACTTTCCCCATTTGCACTCTTTGAGAAACTTTTACAGAGCTCAATTTGATTTTCGCTAGCAATATGAACAATAAATTTCTTGGCTGCTAAAAAAGTATTATGCCTTTTAGAAGCTTTCGCAGGTGCCCATAGTACCAACGGTGGGGATAAGGACAGGCTTGAAAAGCTATTGGCTGTAATTCCGATAGGACCATTTTCACTATTACAGGTAACAATTGTGATCCCTGTTACATATTTTCCTAAGGCAAATCTGAACTCATCTAAATTAATCATAAAAATTTGATTCCACTGTCATTACGCAATTTCGCGCCCGAGCGCGGCTGTGTAAATTTCAAACCAGGTTTGCCTATCTAATTTAACCTCTAAGGCTTTTGAAATTGTCTCTATTCTAGCCAATGAGTTTGTTCCTAGTACGGGTAGAATATTAGCCGGGTGCGCAAGCAACCAAGCCACAGCTATCGTGCCCTGTTCGACGCCAAATATTTTACCTATACTGTCAAGTTGATTTACAATCTTTTCGTTCGATTTCAAAAATAAGTCTCCTCCCGCTAAAGGAGACCATGCCATAATGGGAGTATTATTACTTTGGTGAAATGCGACATCTCCATTAGTGAAGCCATCGTGTGCTAGCACGCTTAACTCAATTTGATTGGTGACGAGTTTGTTTTTCATCCCAGTTTGCAATAAATTCCAATCCCAAGGTTTAAAGTTTGAAACACCCACATTTCTTACTTTCCCAGAGGCAATTATTTCATCAAGAGCGGCACCAGTTTCAAAGTGGTTCATCAATGGGTCTGGCCTATGGAGTAAAAGCAAATCGATGTAATCGATACCCATAAGTTTTAAAGATGAGTCTACTGAATATAGAATATGATCTCTTGACGTATCATAATACTTAACGCGGGCACTTTCATATCTACCCACTGGAGCTACGATATCGCATTTGGTAACAATTTCCATTTTTTGACGTAGATTTGAACTTTTAAGCGCATTTCCTAGAATTTCTTCAGCTTCATAGCCGCCATAAATATCGGCCTGATCAAAGGAAGTTATTCCTTGATGTAAACAACTCGATATTTTATTGCGCACGTGATCAATCGATGTGTCTTCGTCATCACCCAATCTCCACATTCCATAGACCAAACGCGACATTGTAAGAGATGAACTGATTTTAATTCTTTCCATTAGTTACGCTCTCCTAGTCCTAGTGGAGTTGAAGGTATATTATTGGGAACTCGGCCATATACATGCGGTAAAGAGCAAGTTTTTATATTTGGCAAGACTTTCGAGCCAAAATGTTTGCATTCTTCAAGGTGGGGGTATCCAGATAAGATAAAAGAGCGAATTCCTAATTTCTGATACTGTTCTAATTCGCTCATCACTTGATCAGTTGATCCAACAATAGCAGCACCACATCCAGATCTTGCTCTACCCACTCCTGTCCAAAGATGAGGTTCGACATAACCGAATTCATCCGAAATTTGTCTATTTTTTGCTTGGTGAGAGACTCCCAATGAAGAGCTATCTTGAGCACGTTCTCTTATTTTTTTTCCGAAGTCATCTTCTAGCCTTGATACTATATACTCAGCATATTCTTTGGCTTCTATTTCGGTATCTCTAACAATCATATGAACACGCAGACCATAATCGAGGGTTCTACTATATTTTTCAGCCACCTCATTCACAGATTTCATCCGCCCAGTTATTTGTTCTTTTGGTTCAGGCCACATCAGATAGACATCACAATGTTGTCCGCATAACTCAAGAGCTGGTGGAGAATAACCCCCAAAATAAAGCAGCGGTCCTCCAATTTGAAATGGCTTTGAAGGTTCTGTTGTGAGCCCTGAGAAGTTGTATATTTCACCTGCATAATTAATCTCATCTTGGATCCAGGCTTGCTTCAAAATTTCCACTACTTCTCGTGAGCGTTGATATCGATATCCACTTTCAGCTTTTTCCCCAGGAAAATCGGAACTAATAATGTTAATTGTCAAGCGGCCTTTCATCATGTGATCCAAGGTGGCGATAGTTCGGGCAAGCATAATAGGTTGCATTTCACCGCATCTTACTGCAGCAAGCATATTAATTTTTTTGGTTATTGGTGCGCAGCCAGCTACAAAGCTCAATGTGTCTTGTCCAACTTGATAAGATGATGGGCATAGAATATTTCGGAATCCATAATTTTCTGCTTCTTTTACGATTGAACTACAATGTTCCCAGGAACTGCGAAGATTTCCATCAGGAACCCCTAAAAATTGGTAATCGTCGGAGCATAAAGCTGAGAACCAAGAAACTTCCGCAGCTCTTAAGTCAGCAGATGTTATTGGCACGACGGTCATAGGCTTCCCCTTATCTTAGGTCTTGCGTAGCATTCCAACATATGTAAATCAATGGTGTATCAATTTTGAAATTACTTACATTTTGAAAGCATGTCTGAAGCCACCTCTTTACCAGTTTATATCCAAATTAGTGAAATGCTTATGCGAGAAATATTAGCAGGCCGGTTATCGGATGGTGAACGTCTACTGCCCGAAAGACATTTAGCTAAATCTCTCAATATTTCTGTTGGAACCTTGCGAAAAGCTTTGAAAGACCTTGAACAAAAAGGTGCTCTATTTAGAAGGCATGGTTCTGGCAATTATATAAAATTTAATACGAAATTTAATTCTATTTATTCGTTTTTTAGAGTCGAACTGATCGACGGTGGAGGTTTACCTTCAGCGAAAAATTTAGATATCAATCTGGTTAAAAAACCAAAAAACTCACCGTTTTTTGGAGAATCAGATAAATGCCTGAGAATAAGGCGATTGCGTTTCTTGGACAATCTACCCTGCGTGTTAGAAGAAATCCACTTGGACTCCATAAAAACTGTTGGGTATAAATTTGATAATATTTCACAGTCTATTTATCTATTTTATAAAGATATCCTAAATTTGCGCATTACTTCAGCCAAAGATAGTACCACCCTACTTCCAGTGCCTGTTTGGTCTCCTAAGGAATTTAAAATAATGAATTCTCAGGAAACAGTTTGTATAGAGCGTTTAGCATACGATCAGGTTGGAGCTCCTGTAGAGTTTTCACGAAGTTGGATCGATACAAATATTGCACGCTATACGACGCGCATAAGTTAGGAGCATTATGAAAAAAAGATACGGAATTATAGGTTGTGGAATGATGGGGCAGGAGCATCTTCGCAATATAAATTTAATAGATGATGCTGTAACATATGCTGTTTATGAACCTAATCCAAATATGCAAAAAATGGCACAAGTACTTGCACCGGAGGCCAGGTTTTATGACACTCTTGATAAAATTTTAAATGACGAAAACATTGATTGCTGGTTGATAGTCTCGCCAAATCATCTTCACATGGACCAATTGGAACAAGTGGCTCGTGTACCGCATAAGCCAATTTTAGTGGAAAAGCCTTTATTCACCAACATCAATCATTTGAAGAGAGTAGAAAAATTTTTAGTTAAATATACAGCACCGGTTTGGGTAGCCATGGAATATCGATATATGCCACCGATAGCAGAACTCATTAGGCAGCAAAAAAATGTAACTGGTGCTATCAAAATGCTTTCTATCCGTGAACATAGATTTCCATTTCTTCCTAAAGTTGATAACTGGAACAGATTTAATAAAAACAGTGGTGGGACATTCGTTGAAAAATGCTGCCATTTTTTCGATTTGATGAGATTAATAACAAAGTCTAACCCAACTAAGATAATGGCAAGTGGGGGGCAGGCCGTTAACCACCTTAAAGAAAATTACTCTGGTTTGGTGCCAGATATTTGGGATCATGGATATGTAATTGTTGAGTTTGAAAATAATATGAGGGCCATGCTTGAACTGTGTATGTTCGCAGAAGGTGCAAAGTATCAAGAAGAGATATCAATTACTGGAGAAATAGGTAAAATAGAAGCTTTTGTTCCAGGCCCCGCTAGATTTTGGCCCAAGAAACATGGTGCTCCTCCGATACCAAAAATAGTTGTTAGTCCAAGAGATAAGTCTGGTTTAAGAGAATTTAATGTGCCCATAGACGAAAAGATATTAGAAGCAGGTGATCACAATGGCTCTACGTTTTACCAGCATCAAAAATTTATGCGTGTTGTAGAAGGATATCAATCACCAGAGGTGACTTTGAATGATGGTATCTGGGCTGTAAGAATGGGTAATGCCGCACAAGTTTCTGCTGAAACCGGAAGAGTGGTTAATTTCTAGGGCTATCCATTTGGAATAATGCACTCCAATGCAAAGTTAGATAATTAAGTTTCTAATAACTTTAGAGCATCACGCATTTCGCGAGGAATTGGTGTGGGTCTTCGATTTTCACAGTCTACCAGAACTTGTGCAAAAAACCCTAGTGCGAAACATGGATCATCCTCTTCCCGAAAAAGCCCTGCTTGATAAATCCATGATGTATTACCAATTTTATTTATTTTTAAGCCAACTGATATTTTGTCTGGATAGGCCGCCTCTGAAAAGTAGCGGCAACCACTTTCGACAACCATGAACTCAAATCTGTCATATTCTTTATTGAAGAAGCCGTGGTCTCTTTGCCAGTCAGTGACGGCCGTGTCTATTAAAGCATAATGAACAATATTGTTCATATGACCGTAAGCATCATTATCCATCCATCTAGTAGGCATCTGAACAAAGGTAGGAAATTCTAATCGGCAAAGTTGTTTGTCATTTGTCATTTCTGTATCCTGGTGCAAATATATCAAAACACAATTGGTTTTAAATTTTAGATCAAAAAGTGATTTATATTGTTAATAAAAAATATTTTGTAGGATTATCAATGGAAATAAATGGAACACTTTCTGTGATAGTTACTGGTGGCGCCTCTGGCTTAGGTGAAGCAACAGCGCGCATGTTATCATCCATGGGTGCAAATGTGGCTATTTTTGATCTAGATATTGAAAAGGGTTCAACTATTGCAAAAGAATTAAGTTCAGACTTCTACGAAGTTGATGTATCGGATGCTAATTCTGTAAACCAAGCAGTTTTGGCTTTTTCAAAGCAAAATGAAGGAATTCAGGTTGCGGTAAATTGTGCTGGTATAGGTCCTGCAGCAAAAACTGTTTCACGAGGGGAGGCCCATTCAAGTGAACTTTTTGCTAAAGTTATTAATATTAATTTAATTGGTACCTTTAATGTGGCTTCTGTCTGTGCGGCTCAGATGGTAAAAAATGAAAAGTATTCAGAGGATGGCTTAAGGGGCGTAATAATAAATACAGCGTCTGTTGCGGCTTATGATGGGCAGGTAGGTCAGGCTGCGTACTCAGCTTCAAAAGGTGGAGTCGTTGGACTGACACTTCCAATGGCCAGAGATCTTTCTGATAAAGGTGTTCGTGTCTGTTCAATTGCACCGGGATTATTCCTGACGCCACTTTTGGAAAGTCTGCCTAATGAAGTTCAAGAGTCTTTGGGAGGGCAGGTCCCATTTCCATCACGATTAGGAAAACCAAGTGAATTTGCCCAGTTAGTGTGTCATATAATTGAGAACGATATGTTAAACGGAGAGGTAATTCGCCTTGATGGAGCAATAAGAATGGCTCCGCGCTAGGTAGTTCTGAAAAATCTGAACAATAGCGAGGACGCCCATCTAGCGAATATAGCAATCGCAAGTGACATAAAACCATACACTAGTGGGTTTTTTCTAAACTTATTAAATAACAGACGCTCTAGACAGAAATATTAGGTATTTGCAATATTTAGAAATATCATAAAGATAATATGCTAACGCTCTTTGACGTATGGTTGTCCGCCTGCTCGCGGAGGGATAGCTTTTCCAACAAATCCCGCCAAAACCACGACTGTCAGAACATATGGAAGAGATTGTATGAAAACAACTGGGATTTTAATTTGCCTACTGATGCCGGTGTCCCATACTGAAAATATTACCATAAATGCAATGACTGAAATTCCAAGGGCTAAACCGCCGAGAACAGCTTTATCTAAATAATCCTTCTTCCAGACATAGCTTATCAGCCCTAGTGCTACAAGAATTAGAAATCCGCTTAGAAACCAAGCGGGCAGTAAAATATTTTGAAATCGAGTGTCTACTGCAAAGAAAAAACCAAATAATAAACATGCACTTAGCGCGTACCACGGGCGCCACTTCGCAAAAATTAGGGCTGCCAATGCAATAAACCCACGTCCCGCAGACATGTCTTTTGTAAAGTTAGCTTGTAAAGAAGTCGCAATATATGCACCTGCAATACCACATAAAACACCGCCAATAATGACCGCACTATAGCGTAGTCCTACAACTGATATTCCCGCAGTATCAACTGCAGCAGGATTTTCGCCAACAGCTCGCAAGCGAAGTCCGTACCTCGTTTTGTAAAGTATAAACCATGATAAAGGCACTGTTAGCAGTGCAGTATAAACGAGAAGAGAGTGTCCCGATAGGAGTTCTGAATACAGCTGCATTAATGGACCTGCTTCATTCATTTCCTTTGACGAAGTAGCCCCCGGGAAGTTTATTGGTTCAAACCTGCCACCCGATTTTAAAGGTGGCGTTCGACCGCCCTGTCCAAACATATCTTGCGCTACGACTACGGTGAGGCCTGCTGCTAAGAAATTGATAGCTACTCCTGATATAATTTGATCGCCGCGAAGTGTAATTGATGCCAATCCGTGAAGTAACGACAACATAATAGACGCTAAACTGCCTGCTAAGAGCCCTATCCACACAGATCCAGTAATTGCCGCAAATGCTGCAGAGACAAACGCTGCAGCTAAAAGTTTTCCTTCAAGCCCAATATCAAAAATACCTGCACGTTCAGAAAATAAACCTGCCAAGCAAACCAACAACAAAGGTGTTGCGAGGCGCAATGAACTATCTAAAACCTGGAGCAGGGTTAAAAAATCAATCATGCTTTGGCCTTTTGCAGTGACATAAAGAATCGTTCAAGAGGTGCTCGTACCATTAAACTAAGGGCCCCCGTAAACAATATTACTAAGGCTTGTATTACCACTATTAGCTCACGTGGTATTTTAGTCCATAATGCTAACTCTGCGCCGCCTTGGTATAGAAAACCAAATAATAACGCCGCAAGTAAAACTCCAAAGGGATGACTTCGGCCCATGAGAGCGACTGCGATGCCAATAAAACCTGCACCTTCTGTAAAATTCAAAATTAGTCGTTCACTTTCGCCTTGTGTCGTATTAATTGCCATCATCCCACATAATGCACCTGATATCATCATCGCTATCATTATTATCTTGACTGGTCTAACACCCGCATATCGAGCTGCTGGCCCTGATTTTCCTAGAGCCCTAATTTCGTATCCTAGTGGAGAACGCCAAATCAGATACCAAACGGCGGCACAGGCTAAAATTGCAATAAAAAAACTAACATTTGCAGGAGCAGATCTAAACGCTTTTTCAAAACCAAATATACTTGCCATGTCTTGGAAGGTGGGAAGATGAGTGGTTGTGGGAAAGTTAGCGGAAGCTGGATCCATGCTTCCTTTTGGTTTTAAAACATCAACCAAAAAGAAATTCAGGACGCCTGCCGCGATGAAATTAAACATAATAGTTGTAATTACAATGTGGCTGCCTCTTTTTGCTTGGAGATAAGCAGGCAAACCTGCCCAAACCATACCAAAAACGGCGGCTCCAATTGAAGCGCCGATAATAGCCAATGTCCAGTGTGGCCATGGAATAAAAAGGCAAACAAGGGCTACTCCCAAGCCCCCGATCATAGCCTGACCTTCGCCCCCTATATTAAAAAGTGCCGCATGAAAGGCCACTGAGACAGCAAGGCCAGTAAAAATAAAATTTGTAGTATAATAGAGCATATAGCCCCAGCCTGCAGATCGAAATAAGGTACCCTCGATCATGAGGTTTAAGGCGGCTATTGGGCTTTCACCGATGGCTATAATGAGTAAAGCAGATAAAACAGCGGCTATTAGAACGGAAATAAAGGGTACAACGATTATATCTACCCATTTTGGCATTATATCCATGCGTATGCTCCGCTAGTATAAAAAATTGAAATGTGCGGTTTCATTGGGCGAATTCCTCTGAAACACCAGCCATTAAAAGCCCAAGTTCTTTTTCATTAGTATTTTCGGGCTGCCTCTCTCCCATAATCTCTCCATCAAACATGACAAGAACCCTATCTGAAAGGGACAATATTTCATCCAATTCTACGGATATTAGCAATATTGCTTTACCTTGGTCGCGTAGTGCAACTATTTGTTGATGTATAAATTCTATAGCGCCAATATCAACGCCCCGAGTTGGTTGACCCACGAGCAGTAAATCTGGGTTGCGCTCAATTTCTCGAGCTAAAACTATTTTTTGTTGGTTTCCACCTGAAAAATTTTTTGCGGTAAGTTTTGGATTAGGGGGGCGGACATCGAACCGTTTCATTTTCTCTTCGGTCTCTTTTCGGATTGCATTATTGTCCATAAAAAATCTGTTTGCTTGATTGGATTTTTCACGGTGATAACCAAAAACTGCGTTTTCCCATGCCATGAAGTCCATTATCAGGCCTTCTCGTTGTCTGTCTTCAGGAACATGTGCCATTCCCATTGCTCGCCTTGCTTGACCATCGCCAGACACACTCGTTGATAAATCTATTTCTGATCCATTTAATTTAATAACACCAGTAGCTGCGCTATAGCCCCCCAAGACTTGTAGAAGCTCTGATTGGCCATTGCCTGCTACACCAGCAATGCCGAGTATTTCTCCTGCTTTTACAGTCAGATTAATATTTTTTAGCCTTTTAACTCCAAAATCGTCGACCATGCTTAGATTTTGAATTTCAAGCACTGGATCCGTGGGCTTTGCAGGCGTTTTGTCGACGCGAAGTAAAACTTTTCTTCCAACCATAAGTTCTGCTAAATCCTCAGGACTGGTATCATCAGTTTTTAAAGTGGCTGTCATTTCGCCCTGGCGCATTACGCTTACCGTATCTGTGATATCCATTATTTCTCTGAGCTTATGGGTGATTAAAATAATGGTCTTACCTTCTTCTCTCAACCTTTTGAGTATCCTAAAAAGCTGATCCGCTTCCGCTGGTGTTAGAACACCTGTAGGTTCGTCCAAAATTAAGATGTTAGCTTTCCGGTAGAGTGCTTTGAGAATTTCTACTCTTTGCTGCATTCCAACCCCAATATCCTCAATAATAGCATCAGGGTCTACATTTAGCTCGTATTCGGAGGCTAATTCTGCAAGCTCGGTTCTGGCTTTGCTCAAAGATGGAGATAAGAGGGCTCCACTTTCAGCACCGAGAACAATATTTTCAAGAACAGAAAAGTTTTCAACTAGTTTAAAGTGTTGGAAAACCATCCCTATTCCTACAGCTATTGCTGCTTGGCTATCGGGTATGGAAATTTTTTTTCCATCAACAAAAATTTCTCCAGCATCCGCCTTGTAAAACCCATACAAAATGGACATCAGGGTTGACTTACCAGCACCGTTCTCTCCAATTATCCCATGGATTGTACCAGGCATCACGCTGATATTAATATCTTTGTTTGCTTGCACAGGGCCAAAGGATTTGGAGATTTTTTTTAATTCAATTGCTGGTTCCACACTGATACACTCCTCGAATTAATATAAAAACCGCACTAAAATAGTGCGGTTTTTCGTGTTATTCTACATTTTTATTAGAATGTAATCGCAGGGCAGGTTTCATCGTCAGTGTAATTGTGTACTGACATTGATCCGCTAGCGATTGAAGCTGCAGCTGCGTCTACAGCAGATTTCATTTCATCAGACACTAAAGAAGCATTATGCTCATCTAGAGCATAACCAACTCCTCCATTAGAAATACCCATTTGCACTACTAGTCCGGTCTCCAAATTCTCTCCGGCTAAAAATGCTTCATAAACAGCATTGTCAACTCGCTTTAGCATTGATGTTAATACTTTCCCTGGGTGAAGATAGTTCTGATTTGCGTCAACCCCAATGGATAATATGCCTTCATCGGCAGCTGTTTGTAGTACACCTACTCCAGTTCCGCCTGCGGCTGCATAAACTACATCTGCGCCTTGGCTAATTTGGGCTTTTGTAAGTTCAGAACCCTTTACTGGATCATTCCAAGCAGCAGGTGTGGTTCCAGTCATGTTCGCTATAACGGTCGCATTAGGGTTTACTGCCTTTACGCCCTGAGCGTAGCCGCATCCAAATCGCCTGATCAATGGTATGTCCATTCCCCCAACAAAACCAACAGTACCGGACTTTGAGGCCTTTGCTGCCATCATACCAACCAAGTAACTTCCTTCATGCTCATTGAAGGCAATTTCTCTTACATTTGGTATACCTAGCCAGAACACATCTATCACAGCAAATTTGGTATCTGGATAATCTGGGGCAACCTTCCCAAGCGAGTCCGCGAAACCAAAGCCAGCCATAACAATTGGGTTAGCGCCAGCCTCTGCAAATCGACGCAAAGCTTGTTCACGCTGCGCTTCATTTTGAAGCTCAATTTCTTTAAATGAGCCACCAGTTTCATCTGCCCAGCGCTTTGCACCAGTATGAGCCGACTCATTAAAGGATTTGTCAAATTTGCCCCCAAGATCGTAAATGATAGCAGGCTCAGCTAAGGCTGCACTCGCAGCCATGGTCAAACCAACTAAGGTTGACAATGTTTTAGTAAAAATATTCATTTATAACTCCCGATTGTTAGTCGATCCCTAAGCGTCTTTATGCTTTTGGACTGACAATTTATACCCGATCATTAAGACGCTTCAGTAAAAGTTGGTCAACAGCTTTTTTCTCAAATCAATTTAATTTTAAAATAATTTGAAGCTGAGCTAGATTTCTTTGGATAAGATTACTGCATCGTCTTTACGACCATCAACAAATTTGTAGTAATTGTTTCTTTGCCCAACCTTCAAATAGCCCAGAGCGCTGTAAAGTTTTTTAGCTGAGCTATTCGATTCGGCAACTTCAAGAAAACACCTTAAAGATCCTGAATCTTTTGCTTCTTTTTCAAACGTACCAATGAGTTTGCTTGCCTTGCCCAGTCGACGATAGTCTGGATGAATAATTACATTTAAAATCTCTGCATCTTGGTCAATAACACGGCCAACAAGAAAGCCATTTTTGGTGTGAAATAATCTGCTTGTATTGATATCAAGGAGGTTCTTGTATTCAATTTCACTCCATGGCCGGGTATGGTCGCCCGAAAGCGAATGCAGTTTTGCCATCTCAAACGGCGTCATTTTAGAATATTGGGTGGCTTATTTAGGCTCGGTGCAGCATCTGCGGGTTTAATGTAGCATGGGACAGGGCGACAGATTTCTTTTTCTTGCGTTAATAAAGCAATATTTTTCAAATGAACTTCGGGTGAGGGTTTAGTAATGTACGTAAAGTTTTCGGGATCTATTTTATCTTCTGATATAAATTTTGCATTTTTTGGACTTGAGCCAACATAATAGAAACCTTTGTTGGCTGGAAGCAAAGCTAGATTTTTATTACCACGCCCATACAAAGTGGCTTCAAAACTAGTAACTCCTATTGCTGGAATTTCTAAGCCTAAAGCTAAACCCCGTGCGGCCGACACGGAAATTCGAATACCTGTAAAATTTCCTGGACCTGTACAGACACCGATCTTACTCAAATCTGACCAATTTAAAGAGGAAACTGCTAGAAGCTTATCAAGAAAAGACATAAGCGCTTCTGCTTGCCCTTTAGCCATGAATTCTATTTCTGTTCGGATATTTTCTTTTCCCCGATATAGCGCTGCGGCGATATATTGGTCGGAGGTGTCAAAAACAATTACACTCTCATCAAAGATCAACTGGGCGAACCTCGGTCACCTCTGGAATATAATGCCTTAAAAGATTTTCGATACCCATTTTTAGAGTCATTGTTGAAGAGGGACAACCTGCACACGCACCTTTCATTTGAAGGTAAACTACTCCTCGGTCAAACCCGTGAAAAGTTATGTCCCCTCCATCTTGAGCAACTGCTGGTCTGACCCGGCTGTCGAGTAATTCTTTAATTTGACCAACGATTGGTGCGTCTTCCTCGGACACATCTGTTGAGTGATCAGGTATCGCTTCGCCACTTACTGCTTCTTGACCCGATTGAAAATGTTCCATTATAGCGCCAAGAAGAGCTGGTTTAGCGTGATCCCACTCCACATCATCTTCCTTTGTCACAGTGACAAAATCGCGGCCGAGAAAAACACCAGTTACACCATTTACACTAAAAAGTCTTTGGGCAAGTGGTGAAACGTTTGCGTCATCAGCAGTAGGAAAATCAGCAGTTCCTTCTTCTAATACTGTTTGTCCTGGTAAAAATTTCAAAGTAGCCGGGTTTGGAGTAGATTCTGTTTGTATGAACATCGATTGATCCTTAACTAACGTTGCCAATATGTAAATTAAGTCAAAAAAAGTCAAGAGTTTAGAATCATTCTAAACAAATTATTCTTATTAATTAAATTCAGAATATGCGAAATTATCCGGCGGCTGCTTCGGGATCCTCTTTACTAGAAATAGCCTGAAACAATTCCAATTGATTTTGAAGGCGTCTTTGAATTTTTTTCTATCTAAAAAACTAGTAGATACAGCACATTATTTTTAATTTCAGTGCTAAGAAAAAGAACACCGATTTATCTAATTCAAACCTATGATATCGAACGTTTTTTTCAAAATCGGTTCGGCTACGAATTTGGCTTTAAATGCGCCATCATTCAACACTTTGTCTAACTGAGGTATATCCTTCATAATGCGACCCATTTCACTGGAAATTGGTGACAGTACTGCGGTAGCTCTCTCTACCAACATAGGTTTAAAATCCGAAAATTGTTTGCCGCCAATTTCGCTTAAAACGCTTTCCACGCTTTGATCTCCGAGTGCCGCGTATATTGATACTAAATTCTGTGCTTCAGCTCTCCCTTCCAGACCTTTTGGTTCGGACGGAAGGCCATATTGATCTGTTTTTGCTTTTCTAATTTTATTAGCAATCATATCTGAGTTGTCTGTCATGTTTATCCGACTTAAATCTGAAGGGTCAGACTTAGACATTTTTTTTGTACCGTCACGCAGGCTCATTACTCGAGCTGCTGGTCCTCCAATAACAGGCTCAGTCACTGGAAAAAAATCAATTTCATAATCATGATTGAATTTTATGGCTATATCTCTGGTAAGTTCAAGGTGCTGCTTCTGATCATCGCCAACTGGAACATGAGTCGCATGATAGGCTAAAATATCAGCTGCCATTAGCGCAGGATAACCAAATAGACCTAACGATGCATTCTGAGCATTTTTCCCGGCTTTATCTTTAAACTGTGTCATTCTTTGCATCCAGCCCATGCGAGCCACACAATTAAAGACCCAGCCTAACTGAGCATGTTCAGTTACTGCCGATTGATTAAATAATATAGATTTATTTGGATCGAGCCCTGATGCAATAAAGGAAGCCGCTAACTCCCTTATATTTTGCCTGAGCATTTTTGGATTTTGCCAAACGGTAATCGCGTGGAGGTCAACTACACAATAAATTGTTTCGTAATCGTCATTCTGCATCTGAACAAATCGTTTGATTGCACCCAAGTAGTTACCAAGGGTCAATCCACCAGATGGTTGCACTCCAGAAAAAACTCGCTTCTTGAACTTACCTATTGGTTCAGATTGCACGGCGCCACTCATTACTACTCTCCATCTGGATTTTCCGTCTCAAATCGCTTACCTGTGTCACTAATTTTGGTCAAGCTAAGGAAGTTAACTTGTCAGAGTATAATAAACCCCCAGTAATAAATCCAATACCAACCGCTATTCTAGCTATTCTTTCTGGCATAGTCTTAGTTGAGATTTTCCTTTTCTTTGGTTTTCATGGTATAATTGGGAAGTCTGGGGTGGCTGCCGAAAGGTTGTTTCTCATAAAAAACTACGGTGTGCCTCCTGATCTTGCAAATTGGATGTTTGAGACAAGTAATTTTTCAATTGATTATGTCTTAAGATTTATAACTTATCCATTTGTTAACTTATCAAGCCTTTCAGTTGTTTTCGCTGCAGTTTTATTGTTGGCCTTGGGAAAAATGGTTGGAGAAGTTTTTTCGGCTTTATCCGTAATTTTGATTTGGTTTTTAAGTACCACTCTTGCGGCTTTTTTTTATTCCATATCGGCAACTAATGGCCAAATATTGGTTGGGTCTTACCCAGGAGTTTATGGCTTTGTTGGGGCATATACATTTGTTTCTTGGATCAAATTACGGTTAGCGAAAAATAAAAATCAATCGCAAGCGTTTTCATTGATTGTGGCATTAATGAGTGTTCAGTTGCTTTTTAGCTTTTTGTTTGGAACTGGGCAATTTTGGATCGCTGATTTTGCAGGTTTTGTTATAGGTTTTATAATTTCATTTTTTGTAAGTCCCGGAGGGATAAAAGGAGTACTTTCCATTCTAAGGAGTTAACTTTTCTTAATCACCTCTTGGATCTCTTTGATACTAAATGCGCCTAAGAAGTTTGCAACAAATGTGTAAATGGCCGCTCCCATTAAAACCAAAAAACTAGCAAATGAAATTTTTTCAATAAGAGAGACCACTTCTTTTTTAAGTAGGTAATCTGCAATCCATAGAAATAGCCCCATAGCAAAAGATGAAATAATAATAAGCACAAATTTTGATCGTGAAATTTTAGATAGTTGGCTGCTAGCTCCAAATTTTTTGGTACCGGCAAATAGTAAGATTATCATAGCCCAGGCAGAAACGGTCGTTGCAATTGGTGCAGCAATCCATCCGTAGAATGGCATTAAGCCAAATGCAATTAATGAATTTATGATCATCGATATGAGAGCAAATCGAAAAGGCGTTTTAGTATCACCTCGAGCGAAGTATATCGGTTGATAGACTTTTTGTAACACAAATGCTGGTAGGCCAAGCGCATAAATTGATGTGGCGAGCGCCATAGCCACAGCATCGGCAGAGGTTGTTTGGCCATGCTGAAAAAGAGCTGATATCAACGGTAGGGGAACAATAAATAAAGCCACGGTGGCTGGTATTGTTAGCGCCATACTTGTTGTGAAAGCATTATTGAAAGCAGAGTGAGCTCCGCCCTCGTCATTACTAGCTATTCGGCGTGATAGTTCTGGAAGCAGTACTATTCCAATAGCGATTCCTACTACACCTAAGGGTAACTGATACAATCGATCTGCACCGTATAGCCAGCTTATTGCTCCTGTCTCTTGGCTTGAAACAAATTGTCCAACAAGCAAATTAATTTGTAAAACTCCATTTGCGAGAGCGCTTGGGATAGCCACCCTAACTAAAGTCTTCATATCTTTTGATAATCTTGGCCTACTTGGCCGAATGACTAATCCAGCCTCTTTTGCAGTCGTCCATAAAAGTGTCAATTGCAAAATGCCCGCAAGTGGAACTGAATAGATTAGTATTGTCATTATTGGCCACTTAAAGAAGAATGAAACACACAATCCCAAAATGATTGTAATGTTAAGTAGAACTGGAGCAGCGGCTGCGGCAGCAAAGTACCCAAGTGCATTCAGCACTCCAGATAAAAGTGCCGCCAGGGAAATTAGCAAAATATAAGGGAACATTACTCGGCCAAAAGCAACAGTTATTTCGAAGCGCTCATCGCCGACAAACCCATTAGCGATCGCCCAAATAAGTGCTGGCATAAAAATAATTGCAAGGGTTGTAAGAATTAATAAAACAAAAGCTAAACAGCCCATAGCTTCATTTGCGAAAGCCACAGCATTTTCTTTTCTTTCATATTTTTTTGAAATTAAAGGGACGAAGGCTGAATTAAAAGCACCTTCGGCGAAAAACCTTCTAAACATATTTGGTAATCTGAATGCTGCAAAAAAAGCGTCTAAAAGTGGACCAGCCCCTATTAAAGAAAATAATAGTATTTCTCGAACCATACCCAAGATGCGACTTGCTAAAGTCCAGAAGCCAACTGTCAAAAACCCAGATATAAGGCGAATTGGTTTCAAGATTGTGCTCGTTCCACTCCAAGTGTAATTGCCTGTCGCAACTTCTGCTCAAGTTTTTTTTGTTTATTCTCACTATAAAACTTCAGACCGAACATGTCTTTAACGTAAAAATTGTCAACTACCTGTTCCCCGTATGTCGCTATAATGGCAGACGCTATATATACATTCATGTTGACCAGCGTTCTTGTTAAATCAAAAAGTAATCCAGGTCTGTCTCTAGTGTCTACCTCTATAATTGTGTATATTTCCGACTCTTCATTGTTGAAAGTTATAGAAGTTGGGACTTTAAATGCCCTTTCCCGTTTTTTAAATTTATCTCGTTCCTTTATTGCGTCGCGAGTGATAATTTCACCGCTTAATGTTTTTTCAATCATAGCTCTCAGTCTTGAAAACCGGGACTGGTCATATGGTGCACCTTCCGAATCTTGAATCCAAAACGCAGCAGTCGCAAATCCATCCTTTGATGTGTAAGATCGGGCATCAACTACATTTGCCCCAACCAATGCAAGGGCGCCAGAAAGCCGAGAAAAAATGCCAGGGTGGTCCGACAGAGCAAAGCAAATTCTCGTAGCATCCCTGTCTTTATCGGGTGTCAGGTCTATTTTGACTTCATCCGACCCAAGACTTTTTAGTAATTTCGCAAAAGTAAACTGCGCACCAATCTGGAAACCTTGCCAATATGGTGGATAATGCCGCCTAGTTTCCAATTTAATGTCTTTAGGGTCCCAATCGGATAATTTTTCTCTTAATAATTTTTTGACTTCAACCATGCGGTTTTCTCTGTTTAGAGCTTCGCCACCATTTTCCAGAGTTAGTCTTGTTTCAGAATATAATTGTCGGATAAGGGTTGCTTTCCAATTGTTCCAAATGTTTGGCCCTACACTTCGTACGTCGCATACTGTTAAGACAGTTAAAAGATCTAACCTTTTGACGCTCTGAACTGCTTTTGCAAAATTACGAACTGTTCGAGGATCAGATATATCTCTTTTCTGTGCCATATCAGACATCAGTAAATGATATCTAACGAGCCACTCAACTGTTTCTGTTTCTTGTTTTTTTAGGCCTAACCTGGGTGAAACTTGCCTGGCAATTGTAGCTCCTAATATTGAGTGATCATCGGAACGCCCTTTACCAATATCATGAAGTAATAGCGCTACATATATTACCTTACGGTTCACGCCATCTTTTAAAATTGAGCTTGCGATTGGTAATTCCTCAACCAATTCACCCTTTTCAATTTGTGCTAATGTTTTTAGGCATTGGATTGTATGCTCATCTACAGTGTAGCTGTGGTACATGTTAAACTGCATCATGGCCACGATTGGCTCAAATTCTGGGATAAATTTTGCTAGAAAACCCAATTCATTCATTCGGCGTAAAGCTCTCTCTGGATTGCCGTGTTTGAGTAGTAATTCTAAAAAAATAGTCTGAGCTTCTGGCGATTGCCTAAACTCTTTATCTACGGACGATAGGTTTGCAGAAACTAATCTCATAGCATTGGGGTGGATCAATAAACCAGTCCGGAGTGCTTCTGAAAATAATTTTAGTAAATTTATTGGGTTCTCCAAAAATTTTTCTTCTGACTTTACTGCTAATCTATTGTGAATAACAGCGTACTCATCACCAATTTTGGGTCTTCTTTTAAATATTCGCTCGAGAAGAGGTTCATCCTTTGCGTGAACTGCTTCCAGAGAAGTTAGAAAAATTCTTGTCAAATCTCCAACACGGGTTGCATGTCGAAAATAATCTTGCATGAATATCTCAACAGCACGACGGGCTTGAGAATCTTTATATCCCATTGCTGTTGCTACTTCGACCTGAAGGTCAAAGCTCAATTGTTCAATTGCCCGATCAGATAGGTGATGCATTTGACATCGTACGGCCCACAAAAATTCCTCAGCTCTGTCAAATTGTTCATGTTCGTCTGATCTGAATACATTTAGCTCAATTAAATCACTTATATTTTGAGTTTTATAAACGTACTTTGCGATCCAATAGAGGGACTGCAAATCACGTAGTCCGCCTTTCCCTTCTTTAACGTTAGGTTCGACCATGTATCTTTGGCCATGTTTTTCATGTCTATTTTCCCTTTCTTTTAATTTAGCTGAAATAAATTCTTTAGCAGTTCCTTCAAATAAATTCTTCCAAAGTTTTTCATTTAATTCAGAGGCTAAACCGGTGTCCCCACAAACAAATCTATGTTCCAACATAGCTGTTCGAATTGTGTAGTCTTCACTTCCCATTCGCAAACAATCTCGTATAGATCGAGAAGAATGCCCCACCTTAAGTTTCAAATCCCAGAGAAGGTATAAAACCGTTTCTATTACACTTTCGGCCCAAGGCGTAATTTTATAGGGTGTTAAAAAAAGCAAATCTACATCCGAGTAAGGGGCCATTTCACGTCTTCCATAACCCCCTACGGAAATAATAGATAATCTTTCTGCATCCGTTGGATTATATGTTGGAAATTTTATCTTCGTTGCAAACTCCCAAGTGGCTTTTACCAGGCAGTCAGTTAGAAAAGCATAACTGGTTACGGCTTTTCTGGCAGTAAGGGGTTTTTTAGTAAGTTCGAGAGAAATTTTTTCAAATCCCGACGATTTCAATTCTTTCAACAGACTTACTAATTCAGTTCTTTTAGGTGTATCTGACTTTAAGAACACATTGACTTTAGTAGTATCAAAAATTTCCTTTGGTTGACAGATCAAATCCAAGTCGTAGTGGGAAGATTTAGTTTTTTTATTTTTAAATTGATCAAAATCTAAAGAATCGTGGCGCTGGGTCAATGATGTATACCTGCTTGTTTCTTACTTCTGCTATGGCTAAGCCTCGCTCATTTGTTCGATCTTTCAAAAACCGAAAAATTCCGTCGACACCTTCAAATCCTGCAGACTGCGTTAAGCCCTTCGAGGCTAAGGCATGAGGTTTGCCAGTTTGAACTAATGCTCCAATAGCTGCTATTCCGTCAAAGGCTAAACCGGCTAACTGATGAGGTTTTTTTCGATACAAAGCTTCATAGCGTTTTGTAAAATTTTTCCGCACAACTTGATCTGGTGTCGTGAACCAACCACCTTGAAGGCCTTTCAATCGAAGTGTTTGTTGGGGTATATCCCAACGAGAAATTCCAGCGAATTGGACTTCTTCTGTATTAATGCCGGATTCTGGTAGCATCTGTCCTAGTAGAGGTAAAGCTCCTGCCGAGTTAGATGTCAGGAGAAGTAAGTCTGCCTCTTCAACTTCCACAGCGGCGCGCGCTAACGGAACGGCGTTAACTATTCCTTTTTGCGTAAATTCAAAAGGTTGACTATTTACTACTTCGATACTTGAATTTTGTGCAGATTTTTCAAGTGCCGCTCTTCCAAATTTACCTTCAATATTGTTAGGGTATAAAATAATGGCTCGCGATTTTCCTTTTTTGCCAGCATATGACAAAAGTCTGTTGGATGTATTTTGGAATGTTTTACCCAAAATAAAAACATTTCCACCAGCAATAGAAGTATTATTCGAAAAACTTAAAACGTTTATTCCTTCATCCGCAACGGCCATCCCAGCGGCATTTGCAGCTTCACCAAATAAGGGTCCAAGGATAATTTTAGCGCCATCATCAACCGCTTTTTGTGCTTGAATGGCCGCTTCGGCAGGGTTACCTGCCGTGTCATAAATCCGCAGATGAATTTGTACATTTTTTAAATCTCCAACTGCCATAAGCGTTGCGTTTTCCAAACTCGTCGACAGTGTCTGCGTTTTCGGATGTGATTTGGGTAAAAGCAAAGCAACTTGAACAGGTTTTTTAAAATCAATACTTGGTCCGATAGACGTTTCACGTTGCTGAGGCGCACATGACGAAATAAAAATCGTTAGAGTCATAAAACTGATAAGTTTTAATTGCTTGCTTAATGACAATATTCTATCCAACATGGCGTTAAATCCTCAAAATTCTGAGTTAATTAAAATTTTCGACTAAAAAGTGTCTAATGTCCAATTACAAATCAATCAAGTTATCGCCGGGTTTATATTTTGTTTCAACACCTATTGGTTCGGCCCGTGATATAACATTAAGAGCACTTGATATTCTAGCCAACGCTGATGTTTTAGCCGCTGAAGACACCCGAACTTTAAAAAAATTGCTAGAAATTCATGGTATCAAATTAAAAAATCGAAGTTTAATTTCATATCACGACTATAATGGCAGCAAAAGGCGCCCAAAGTTGCTCGCTTACTTGGAAAATGGTAAATCAGTTGCCTATGCATCCGAGGCAGGGACACCTTTGATAGCCGACCCTGGTTTTTCACTGTTGAATGAAGTTTTGAGTTTGGGAAATAATGTAACAAGTGCTCCAGGGCCTTGCGCACTAATAGCGGCTTTGACAGTTGCTGGACTTCCAACAGATAGATTTTATTTTGAAGGTTTCTTACCGAGCAATAAAAGCCAGCGGGAATTGAAATTCCGGGAATTAAAGTCTTATCCTGGGACGCTTATTTTTTATGAATCTGCTAAAAGGTTGAATGATACTCTGGAAAAAGCAACAGAAGTTTTTGGTGGGAACAGGCAAGGGGTTATTTGTCGTGAATTAACTAAGAAGTTTGAGGATATTCAGCGTAGCAGCTTAAAAAAACTTTCAGAATTTTATTGTGATAAAAAGATAAAAGGTGAAGTTGTTATACTTGTAGCCGGTGCTGGTAATCCTGATATCCATCAGAGTGAAATCGAGCAACATGTAAAAGATGCTCTAAAGTTTATGTCTGTAAAGGACTCTGCAGAGGCGGTGGCACTAGCATTTAATTTACCCCGGCGAGATATTTATCAGTTAGCGCTTCAAATAAAAAGTGGTGGTGACTAAATTGTTTACCTTTGAAATTGATGATATTAATCGATCAGACTTTTAAATATTCAGTATGTAACGAGATTGGTCTATGAAAATTGCATTTCAAATGGATCCTATTGAAAATGTAGACATCTATGCAGATAGTACTTTTCGACTCGCGGAAGAAGCTCAAAATAGGGGTCATGATTTATACGTTTATACCCCTGACGATTTGACATTCAACAGAGGCAAAATCGCAGCAAAGGCCCGTTCAATAAGTTTGAAAAGAAAAATTGGTGATCATGTAAATTTTGGTGCAGTAGAACTATTAGATCTTAGCGAATTTGGTATTATTTGGTTAAGGCAAGATCCACCGTTTGATATGGGTTATATAACGAATACGCACTTACTCGATTTGGTTTCTAAAAAAACTTTGATTGTGAACAATCCGTTCTGGGTTAGAAATTTACCCGAAAAGTTGCTGGTTCTGGAGTTCCCCGATTTGATACCAGACACGGTAATTTCTCGTGATCTAGACGAGATCAAAGAATTCAAACGCGAATTTAAGGACATAATTGTCAAACCACTTTATGGCAATGGAGGAGCCGGTATTTTTCGGCTAAAAGAAGATGATAAAAACTTGACATCTTTGCATGAACTTTTTTCTAATATCTCTTCAGAGCCTTTGATCGCTCAAGCATTTTTACCTGATGTTAAAAATGGTGATAAGCGTATTATATTAGTTGATGGTAAGCCTGTGGGTGCAATCAATCGGGTACCAAAAGCTGGTGAGATCAGGTCAAATATGCACGTTGGGGGAAAAGCTCAACCAGCAACATTAAGTCAAAGAGATAGGGAAATATGTAGTACAATAGGGCCCACGTTGAAAAGTAAGGGTCAAGTTTTTGTTGGTATTGATGTAATAGGTGATTACTTGACTGAAATAAATGTAACTTCGCCGACTGGGATACAAGAATTAGAGCGATTCGATAATGTAAACATAGCAGAAATGATTTGGCTCGCAGTAGAAGAAAAGCTGAATAATTGAGTTTCCCAAAATAAATTGGCCCGTAAAAAATATACCGCAGTGTTTTTTGTCATGCTGGCTTAAATAAAATTTTGTAAGTATTAGATCATTTCGTTTCTTTTTGCTGAAATTTTCAAAAGTGATCCAACAGAACCCTTCCTCCGTAATATTAATAAATCAAAGTTTTTACTTCTCAAAAGAATGTTTAGGGGTGATTGAAATGGCTTTAGACAACAATACGAATATGTCACTTACTAGAAAGGCAGTTAAAGCAGAGTTACTTGACGCTGAGACTGAATTACAGCTTGCTTACGCTTGGAGAGACTCGAGAGACGAGGCGGCCTTACATCGGTTGATCACAGCTTACATGCGGCTGGCAATATCAATGGCTGCAAAGTTTAAGCGGTACGGTGCTCCCATGAACGACTTGGTTCAAGAAGCTGGGTTAGGGTTAATGAAGGCTGCGGACAAATTCGATCCTGACAGAGGTGTGCGTTTCTCTACTTATGCCGTTTGGTGGATAAAAGCCAGTGTACAAGACTATGTTATGCGAAATTGGTCCATGGTGCGAACTGGATCAACGAGCAGTCAAAAATCGTTGTTCTTTAACATGCGCAGGGTGCAAGCTCAGCTTGAGAGAGAGGCCCAGCAATCTGGAGAAAACTTGGACAAACATCAATTGAACCAGCTGATAGCAACAGAAGTTGGGGTCCCTCTAAATGATGTTGAAATGATGGATGGTCGCTTGTCTGGTTCTGATTTTTCGTTGAATGCGACACAAGCAACCGATGAAGAAGGTCGTGAGTGGATTGACACACTAGAAGATGAAAATGGTAGGGCTGATCTTAATGTGGAAGAAGAGTACGACCAGCAAAGGCTTGCCGATTGGTTGGGCGTTGCCATGGAATCTCTAAACGAGAGAGAACAATTTATCGTGCGCGAGAGGAAATTAATTGAAAGCCCGCGGACGTTAGAGAGTTTAGGTGCTGAGCTAGGCCTATCTAAAGAGCGTGTTAGGCAGTTAGAAGCTGCAGCATTTGGAAAAATGCGTAAATTCTTAGAAAAAAACTCAGGAGAAGTTAGAAATTTCCTTTAATTGAATTTTGTCTTTACTAATTAAATCTACGGGTTGCATGTCAGTGTCGTAACGCACTAAGCTTCTAGTGCCATTAAAATGAGATTGTCTATGCTTGCTGGAAAAAAAGTTCTTGTTATTATAACAGGTGGAATTGCAGCTTATAAGTCTTTGGAATTAGTTAGGAAGCTAAAGGAAAAAGGCGCTAAAGTTATTCCCGTTATGACCAAAGCTGCTGAAAACTTTGTTACTCCAATGTCAGTTTCAGCACTTTCCCAAGAAAAAGTATATAACGAGTTGTTTGATTTAACTGATGAGGCCGAAATGGGTCACATTGAGTTGTCTCGAAGTTCTGATTTAATTGTTGTTGTGCCGGCGAGTGCTGACTTTATTGCTAAAACAGCAACTGGCCAAGCAAATGACCTTGCTAGCACTCTTATTCTAGCTACTGACACTAAAGTTTTGATGGCTCCCGCTATGAATGTTCGCATGTGGGAAAACCCCTTAACTCAAAAAAATATAAAAATCTTATATAAAAACGGTATTAAATTCGTAGGTCCAAATGAAGGTGAGATGGCTTGTGGTGAATTTGGTTTTGGAAGATTGGCTGAGGCGGATGAGATTCTGAAAGAAATAGAGGGTAACTTTCGTGACAAAAAGTTAAAAGGCCGTCATTTTTTAGTAACTTCAGGCCCAACCATAGAGCCAATAGATCCTGTACGTTTCATTGGCAACAGATCTTCCGGTTTACAGGGAGGGGCAATAGCAAGCGAACTTGTTGAAAGTGGAGCTGAGGTAACGTTTATTACGGGACCTGTTCATTTGGACCCGCCGCATGGCTCAAATATAATTAGAGTAGAGACTGCAGACGAAATGTACGATGCTGTTCATTCATCTCTTCCTGCTGATGCAGCAGTTTTTACAGCTGCAGTTGCGGACTGGAAAATCAAGAAAACTGCGCAACAGAAGTTGAAAAAGCAAACAGGTAATTTACCGGCTTTTGATTTGACGAAAAACAAAGATATTTTAGCTTCGGTCTCAAAATTGAAAAAAAATAGGCCTAAAATTGTTATGGGTTTTGCGGCTGAAACTGAAAATATACTCGAGAATGCA
This sequence comes from Paracoccaceae bacterium, assembly GCA_902606585.1. GTDB lineage: Bacteria > Pseudomonadota > Alphaproteobacteria > Rhodobacterales > Rhodobacteraceae > Salinivivens. Next base: position 66,181 of record CACLGX010000002.1, read on the forward strand.
AAATCCAAACTTATGAAGAAAGGTTGTGATTTTATTGTTGCAAACGATGTTTCTTTGGGTTCTAAAACTATGGGCGGCAATGAAAATATTGCTATTATTGTTTCCGAAAATCATGTTGAAACATTGCCTAAAATGTCAAAAAGAGCACTCGCCAAAATTTTGGTTGAAAAAATAAGCCAGTCTTTTGAGGAAGTGGATGTCTGAAGTTGCCGTTAGTTGGACAAAAGAGGCTGATCAAGATTTAGGCCTCCCAAAATTTGAAACTGACGGAGCAGCTGGCGCAGACTTGCGAGCCAATTTTAATTCAGAATTTCGTTCAAGTGGTTTAACTTTAGCTCCATTACAGCGAGAGTTGATCCCTACTGGTTTATGTTTTGAAATACCAGACGGTGTAGAAGGCCAATTGAGACCCCGCTCGGGCCTAGCTTTAAAGCATGGTCTGACTTTATTAAACTCACCTGGTACGATTGATAGTGATTATAGAGGTTCAATTGGCTTGATTATGATAAATATGGGCGAGTTTAAGTTTAAAATTACTCACGGCATGAGGATCGCACAAATAGTTTTCGCTGCAACTTTGAAAGTTCAGTTTAAAGTTTCAAAAAATTTGAGTCAGACAATTAGGAGTAATAGTGGCTTCGGGTCAACGGGAACGAAATGATATTAGCTATTCTTTCTTTTTTGGTCTTTGCTTGGTTTATTGCTGGATATTTGGGAGTGAGCCAAAATTTACGAGGGGCCTCTGTTTTTATTACATTAACTTCTATCCTTGGAGCTCTTTTCCTAATTCCTGAAACAAATTCCTTTTCGATCATAATGGGCGGTTGGGCTCCTTGGGCAACGATCTCTCTTATTTTCTGTATAACTTTTCTTTTCCGTTCATTTATCAATAGTCTTCGAAATAAATCGAACGATGGTTACCTCGATGAGGTTAAAGAAGCAGACGAGTTTTCAAATCATGAACTAGAGCGTTATTCTAGGCATATTTTATTGAAAGAACTTGGCGGGCTTGGACAGCGACGCATTAAAGATTCCAGTGTTTTAATTATTGGAGCAGGAGGTTTAGGTGCTCCGGTTATTCAATATCTAGCTGCATCGGGTGTTGGAACAATTGGGATTATTGATCATGACAAAGTCAGCTTATCAAATTTGCAAAGACAGGTTATTTACCCAACAAAACAAGTAGGAAAACAAAAGGTTTTCTCGGCAGTGGATGCTATTTATCAGTTGAATAGTAATGTGAATGTGCAGCCTTATAATAGACGACTCAATTCTGAAATAGCCGAAGAAATTTTTTCTGAGTATGATGTTATAGTAGATGGAACTGATAATTTTGAGACACGGTATGTATCGAATTCTGCCGCTGTTATTACAAAAAAACATTTAGTTTCAGGGGCTTTGAGTCAATGGGAGGGCCAAGTTTCAGTATTTGCTCCGCACAAAGGGGCGCCTTGTTACGCTTGCGTATTTCCAAGCCCCCCCCAAAGATGGCTTGGCATTAACGTGTTCTGAGGGTGGTGTCTTTTCCCCTCTACCAGGCGTTATTGGCTCGGTTATGGCCATTGAGACTTTGAAAATTTTAAGTCATTCAGGTAACACATTATTGGGACAAATGTTTATTTATGATGCTTTGATGGGAGAAAGTCGTAAGATAAAAGTTAACCCAAGTAAAAAATGCCCAATTTGCTCTATTTGAAGATATTAAGATGGCAAATGAAAATCCACTACTGACCAGTTGGAATACTCCTTACAAAATTGCACCGTTTGACGAAATTATGGATACCCATTTTTCTGAAGCTTTGGAAAGAGCAATGGAATATGAGCTTCAGGAAATCCAAGAAATTTCCGAAAACTCCGATCCACCAACCTTCAAAAATACTATTCATGAACTATTGAACTCAGGTAATTTACTGGAAAGGGTTCTGTCTGTCTTTTATAGTTTGGTGAGCGCAGACTCTAATACGCAGCGCGAAAAGCTGATGACAGAATTTTCTCCAAAGTTGTCGTCGCATTCATCAAAAATTATATCGAATGAAAAACTTTTTAATCGGATTCAGGAACTAATTGAGAAAATTGATAGTTTAAACTTATTACCTGAAGAACAGAGGCTTCTAGAAAAAATACATCAAGATTATGTAAGAGCGGGCGCTGCGCTCAATGAACAAAGTAAAGAAAGAATGAAAGATATTAAAAAACAGCTTTCAATTTTAGGTACCAAATTTTCACAAAATCTACTAGCTGATGAACGTTCTTGGCACCTTGAGCTGGGTTTAGAGGATCAAAATGCACTACCTAATTTTTTGGTTGAGGCTGCACGAAAAGCAGCAGATGAAAAAGGGATAAAAAATCCCATTATCACACTATCTCGATCTATTATTACACCATTTTTAAAATTTTCTCCTAATCGCAAACTGAGGAAACAAGCTCAACAAGCATGGGTATCTCGAGGGATGCAAAAAGAAGAAACTGATAATAGGCCGATTGCGCGTGAAATATTAGCTTTACGGAGACAGATGGCCGATTTGCTTGGTTATAAGAATTTTGCTGAATTTAAGTTAGAGACAGAAATGGCAAAAAAGCCAGAAAACGTCGAGAAGCTATTGCTACAGGTTTGGGGCCACTCGAAAAAAAAGGCTTTAAAAGATCAAAAAATTCTAACCGCCTATATGGCCAAGGATGATATAGAGGATGATTTTAGTTCTTGGGACTGGCAGTATTATTCGGAAAAAAGAAGACAAAATGAGCATGAATTAAACGAATTAGAGATAAAACCGTATTTTGGTTTGGACCAGATGATTGAAGCTGCATTTTATTGTGCAAATAAATTATTTGATCTTTCATTCGTGCCAATAGACCTTCCTCTTTATCATAGTGACTGTAAAGCTTGGGAGGTTTTCAGAAAAAATAAGACTATTGGGTTATTTATAGGAGATTATTTTGCTAGACCATCTAAGCGATCTGGTGCTTGGTGTAGTGCGTTTCAATCTCAAGCTAAGTTTCCAAACGTTCAAAAGCCAATAGTTTTGAACGTTTGTAATTTTGCAAAAAGCTCGCCTGCGCTCTTATCTTTTGATGATGCTCAAACATTATTTCACGAATTTGGTCACGCGCTTCATCAACTATTATCTAACGTTACCTACGAACCTCTGTCGGGAACCTCTGTTTCGCGCGATTTTGTTGAATTGCCGAGTCAGTTATTTGAACATTGGCTGACTGTTCCAGACGTTTTGAAAAAGTTTGCACTTCATTATGAAACTAAAATACCGATTTCAGACGAGTTGATAGAAAGAATTAAAGGTGCCTCAAATTTCGATATGGGTTACCGAACCGTTGAATATACCTCCAGCGCTCTGGTGGATCTTTATTTTCATCTTTCGGATACCGATCACGATATCATGAAACTTCAAACTGAAATTTTAAGCAAAATAGAAATGCCTGAGACAATTGAGATGAGGCATGCGACTCCACACTTTGCGCATGTATTTTCAGGTGGTTATTATGCTGCTGCTTACTACAGTTACATGTGGTCGGAAGTCATGGATGAGGATGTATTTTCGGCCTTCGAGGAAGCAGGTAATCCATTTGATCAAAAGTTGGCTAACTCACTAGAAAAAAATATCCTTTCCAAAGGAAACAGTATTGACTCCGAATTAGCGTATATAAACTTTAGAGGTAAAATGCCAAAGGTCGATGCTCTTTTGAAGGGTCGTGGGCTAGTTTGATTAAGAATTTCTTACAAATTAAAAAATTTTTAACCAAGGTGGTTGACTCTGCCATTATCCATACATAAATACCGCTTGTTATCACTCATACACGTTGAGTGATAATTGCCCATCGAGGGCATAACGTAACTAAGTGAAGGAGCCTAAAGATGGCATTAAAACCACTTCATGACCGTGTTCTTGTTCGCCGCGTAGAAAGTGACGAAAAAACATCAGGTGGATTGATTATTCCTGAAAGTGCTAAAGAAAAGCCTGCAGAAGGTGTAATTGTAGCCGCCGGAGAAGGCGCTCGTAAGGATAGCGGTGAACTTATCGCTATGTCAGTTAGCGAAGGTGATAAAATTTTATTCGGAAAATGGTCTGGTACAGAAGTGACCATTGACGGAGAAGAACTTCTTATCATGAAAGAAAGCGATATTTTAGGCACTCTGTCTTAATCGCTAATTATTAATTTTAACCAATAGACGAGGATAAGCACAATGGCTGCTAAAGACGTCAGATTCAGCACAGATGCTCGCGACCGTATGTTAAAAGGCGTGAACACTCTTGCAGACGCTGTAAAAGTAACGTTGGGACCAAAAGGTCGTAACGTAGTATTAGATAAATCATTTGGTGCACCGCGCATCACCAAGGACGGTGTGACAGTTGCAAAAGAGGTCGAGCTAGAAGATAAGCTCGAAAACATGGGTGCTCAAATGGTTAAAGAGGTTGCTAGCCGAACAAACGATGAGGCTGGTGATGGAACGACAACGGCAACAGTCTTGGCCCAGGCAATCGTTCGCGAAGGTTTGAAACAGGTTGCAGCAGGTCTTAATCCAATGGACTTAAAAAGAGGCATCGATTTGGCCACTTCAAAAGTTGTTGATGAGATTAAAAAGATGGCTCGCGACGTCAAGGATAGTGATGAAGTCGCCCAAGTTGGAACAATTTCAGCTAATGGTGAAGCTGAAATAGGTCAGCAAATCGCTGACGCTATGCAAAAAGTCGGAAACGAGGGCGTTATCACAGTTGAAGAAAATAAAGGCCTCGAGACTGAAACTGACGTAGTTGAAGGTATGCAGTTTGATCGCGGTTACTTGTCTCCTTACTTTGTGACAAATGCTGACAAAATGACATCAGAGCTCGAAGATTGTATGATACTCCTTCATGAAAAGAAGTTATCTTCTTTGCAGTCGATGGTACCGCTTCTAGAGTCGGTTATTCAATCTCAAAAACCATTGTTAATCATTGCCGAAGATGTTGAGGGCGAAGCATTAGCAACTTTAGTTGTCAACAAGCTAAGAGGTGGTTTGAAAATTGCTGCTGTAAAAGCTCCTGGATTTGGTGATAGGCGTAAAGCTATGCTTCAAGATATTGCCATACTTACTGGTGGACAGGTCATTTCAGAAGACTTGGGAATGAAGCTAGAGAGTGTAACAATGGATATGCTTGGTACTGCCAAGAAAGTTCAAATTACTAAAGATGAAACCACAATAGTTGATGGTGCTGGCTCAAAAGCTGAAATCGAATCACGCGTTACCCAAATACGTAGCCAGATCGAAGAAACTTCTTCAGATTACGATCGTGAAAAACTTCAAGAGCGTGTTGCTAAATTGGCGGGTGGTGTTGCTGTTATTCGTGTTGGCGGCATGACTGAAGTAGAAGTAAAAGAACGCAAAGACCGCGTTGATGATGCCTTAAACGCTACACGAGCTGCTGTTCAAGAAGGTATTATCGTCGGCGGTGGAGTTGCGCTTTTGCAAGCTGGAAAAGCTTTAGCAAAACTTAAAGGTGGAAACCCTGACCAAGAAGCTGGTATTGCAATTGTACGTCGTGCAATTGAAGCACCTCTTCGTCAAATTGCTGAAAATGCGGGTGTAGACGGTGCAGTAGTAGCTGGAAAAGTTCGCGAAAATAAAGATACTTCTTTTGGTTTTAATGCTCAGACCGAAGAATATGGTGACATGTTCAAGTATGGCGTTATTGATCCTGCTAAAGTTGTTAGAACAGCAATGGAAGATGCTGCATCAGTTGCTGGACTGCTCATAACAACTGAAGCCATGGTTGCAGACAAACCTGAGAAACCAGGTGCTGGCGGTGGAGCTCCAGGTATGCCTGACATGGGCGGCATGGGCGGCATGGGCGGCATGATGTAGCTCTAAAGTAAGCGATTGTAGAAACCCTAGGATTTTTCCTGGGGTTTCTTTTGAGAAATTATAAATTTAATTTTTAATGCGGTTAAAGTGGCCCATTTTACGGCCTGGTTTAACATCAGCTTTTCCATACAGGTGTAATGCAAGAGAACCATCCGCAATTAATTGGTGAGTTTTATAAATTTCATCCCCGATAAGGTTTTCCATTATTATATCACTATGCCTTTCAGCATTACCAAGTTTCCAACCAGTTATTGCCCTTATATGCTGTTCGAACTGATCTACTGCGCAGCCATTTTGTGTCCAATGCCCAGAGTTATGAACTCTTGGAGCAAACTCATTTATAACTAAAGAGTTTTTTTCTAAAAAAAACTCAATACCAATTACTCCGACGTAGTTTAATGACTCTAAAATTTTTGCTGTAATCAAAACGGCTTCCGTCTTTTGCTGAACTTTAAGATTTGCTGGAACAGTAGTAGTTCTCAAAATTCCCTCTTTATGCACATTTTCTCCTGGATCAAAGCATGATATTTGCCCATCTTTTGATCGTGATCCAATTACAGAAAATTCACGAGAAAAATTTACGAAGCCTTCCAGTATTAAATCTTTTGACCTTGCGGTTTTAAAGACGTCTTCGGCTTGTGAAACGGACTCTAATTTTATTTGTCCTTTCCCATCATATCCAAAACGTCTTGTTTTTAATATGCTGGGAGTTCCAATTTGATCTATTGCATGAATTAAATCTTCTTGAGAGTTTACTTCACAAAAACTTGCGGTTTTAAAGCCTAACTTATTAATAAACTCTTTTTCCAAAAGTCGGTCCTGTGATATTTTCAGAGCTTCTCTGCTTGGAAAAATTTCACATTGTCTTTCAATAATATCCAATGCATCAGTAGGAATATTTTCAAACTCATATGTGACCACATCAACGCTTGAAGCAAATTTGTTAAGTGCGTCATAATCATCATATTCCGCCTGCGTAAATCTAGATGACACACTTGATGCGGGAGGATTCGTACTTGGTTCAAAAATGTGAGTTTTAAAACCTAGTCGGCTGGCTGCCATACTAAGCATCTGTCCCAGCTGTCCGCCGCCCAGTATGCCTATTGTTGACCCACTTAATAGTGCTGCCTTATTCATCTTTAGGCTCATCGGGTATTGAGGCCGATAAAGCTATCCGCCAATCACTCAGGGTCTTGTTTAGTTTTGCATTAGACAGTGCTATTATCTGAACCGCCAATAAGCCACCATTTTTGGCACCTTGCGCTCCTATAGCCATTGTAGCAACGGGATAGCCTCTAGGCATTTGCAAAATAGAATAGAGGCTGTCTATGCCATTTAAACTTGTGGTCGTGACAGGTACACCGACAACGGGTAGATTAGTTTTTGATGCTATCATTCCTGGAAGATGAGCTGCTCCTCCAGCACCGGCGATAATTACTTTAAGACCTCTTTTTTCAGCTGACTTTCCGTATTCCCATAAACGATCTGGAGTTCTGTGAGCTGAAACAATTTTTGTTTCATATGTTACCCCAAGCTCTGATAAAATATCAGCTGCTTCCTTCATGGTTGACCAATCTGATTGGCTTCCCATGATTAACCCTACCTGGATTTTGCTCATTTTTTACCTCATGTTCACAACTATCCTATTATAATAGGAATATATCTTAGGCAATGATATCGGGTGTAAGTCGATCTTCCAGTCGCTTAATTTTGTCTTTCAATTGTAATTTCTTCTTTTTTAATCTCTGAATCATAAGTCTATCGGTGGTTGCAGAATTAGAAAGTGCGGTGATTGCCTGATCTAAATCGCGATGTTTTTGACGAAAGAATTCTAATTCCACACTCAAGACTTCTTCGGTTTTCATTGATATTTTGTCTGAAGTGTTCATTTAATGACCTGACTGAATGACTTAATTTAATAAGATAATTAATTTTACTTGTTAACCCCTTGAAAATTATATTTTTAGGCGCCAACTCTAATAGAGCTGCCGAAAAGGAACTGAAAAGTGTCGCTTAAAATAAGGGCTTAAAATGGCAAAATTATTATTTGGTGCATATCCGCATATGCTTGGTTTTGAACAATTGGAACAGTTATTAGAAAGAACGGCAAAATCTAGTAATGAAGGTTATCCGCCTTTCAACATAGAACAGACATCTGATCGATCATTTCGTATCAGTCTAGCGACAGCTGGGTTTTCAGAAGCAGACCTATCTATTACTTTGGAAAATCGTCAACTCCTTGTACAAGGTAAGAAAAATCAAGAAACTGGTACAAGAATCTTCCTTCATCGTGGAATTGCAACAAGACAATTCCAGAGATCTTTTGTTCTAGCAGATGAGATAGAAGTAGCTGAGGCATTTATGGAAAATGGGTTACTCCATATTGATTTGATTCAAAATAATCCAACGAATGTTATTCAAAAGATTGAAATAAAAAAAAATCGTTAAATGCTAATTGGCAAAGCTGATAAGCTCCATACTTTGCTGCTGATTTTTATTTAATAAAACTACTGGTAGGCAATTTTAGTTGCTTTCGGCTATAAACTTTTCTGCATCTAGAGCAGCCATGCAGCCCATACCTGCACTTGTTACCGCTTGGCGATAAATATGATCGGTTAAATCTCCAGCCGCAAAAATTCCTGCAACTGAGGTTCTTGTACTTCCTGGTTCAACTTTAACATATCCGCCATTATGAGTTTCTAAAGCATTTTTTACCAGCTCTGTAGCAGGTGCGTGTCCAATAGCGATAAAAACGCCTTTGCAAGGCACTTCCAAGAGCTTTCCTGTCTTTGTGTTACTTATACGAATTGCTTCCACACCCAGGGGGGATTCTGTTCCTATAACTTCATCAAGTTCATGAAACCAAATTGGTTCAATTTTAGGGTTCCTAAATAATCTTTCCTGAAGTATTTTCTCCGCTCTGAGCTCATCGCGCCGGTGGACCAAAGTTACTTTTGAAGCAAAGTTTGTTAGAAAAAGAGCTTCTTCTACTGCTGTATTCCCACCGCCAATTACTGCTATTTCTTGCCCTCTGTAGAAAAAGCCATCACAAGTTGCACATGCAGATACGCCAAAACCTTTATATTTTTCCTCTGATGGTAACCCTAACCATTTGGCTCTTGCACCAGTTGCAAGAATAATAGCATCGGCTGTGTATTTAATACCGCTATCACAAGTCGCAACAAATGGTCTGCTATTGACATCTAAGTTTGTTACTATGTCTCCTATTATTTCACAGCCCATCGCTTTAGCATGAGACTCCATCCTTACCATAAGATCAGGCCCCTGAACTTCTGTATCCCCAGGCCAATTTTCAACTTCAGTTGTTGTTGTCAATTGGCCTCCAGGCTCAATACCTTGAATAAGTATTGGTGAGAGCATTGCGCGACTAGCATAAACACCAGCGGTATAACCGGCAGGGCCACTTCCGATAATAAGCACTTTGGTATGATGGTCTTGAGACATTTCTTCCTCATATTTGCTTTTGGTATACCTGCTGATTTGATGATTCAAAACCCCAAATTTGCTTGATATCCAATTATCCGCTGTAAAATATTATTTCAATATGTTGGAATATTATTGCGATTATGGGCAATTAATTTATAATATTTAAAAAATGGAGCAGATGTATGCCTTTAACACGACTAGATTTAATAGATCGGCTAATTTTAGCAGAACTACAAGCCGATGGGAAAATGACAAACGTTGAATTAGCAAAACGTGTTGGAATTTCTGCCCCGCCCTGTCTTCGTAGAGTTAGGGCTCTTGAGGGGCAAGGTTTTATAAAAGGTTATCACGCAAATGTTGATAGTCGTGCACTTGGTTTTGAAGTGCAGGTATTTGCTATGGTTGGTCTGCAATCACAAGCAGAAGTTGATTTGAGGCAATTTGAAGAGTTATGCCAGGGTTGGCCTCTTGTGAGAGAATGTCACATGCTAAACGGGGAAGTCGACTTTATGCTAAAATGTGTTGCTCCTGATCTCAGTAGTTTTCAAAGTTTTTTAACAGGACAGCTTCTGACTACACCTAACGTTGGTTCTGTTAAAACCTCACTTGTTATACGGGCTGAAAAAGACGACCCGGGTGTTCCTTTTGATGTTTTAGAGGAAAGACTAAGCCGGCGTCCTTAAAGCATTATGGTAGATATCATTCTTCCGTAATCTGACTCATTTTTGTGACAACTTCTTCGGTATGAAAAGAATTTTTTTGGATCGCTGTAGGTACAATGGCCAGTCCACTCAATGGATAAAATATCTTCATCTTTTAATAAATTTAGGCTGAAATTGGGTAAGTCAAAATGATACTTTTTGGTGAGAGGCCTATAACTAAAATAGTTTTTATTATTTTCATTTGAGCTCGTAAATTTTTCAAAAAAATCCAAACTTACTTCATAGGCAGTTTGACTAATACAGGGACCAATTACCGCAGAAATTTGTTTTCTTTCTGCCCCCAAGTATTCCATTTTATTTATGGTAGAAGTCAAGACCCCATTCAGCGCCCCACGCCAACCAGCATGCGCAATTCCGACAACACTATTTTTTTCATCTGCAAAAATTACTGGTTGGCAATCAGCAGTAAAAACCGAAAGTAAGAGGCCTGGTGTATTTGTTACGAGAGCGTCCGCCTTTGGTAATGTTTCAAACGCTCTATTACAAATTATTGCTTCAACGGAATGAATTTGATGAGCGCTTACTATATTGTCCAAGCATGTCCCCATATGTTTAGCGACAAGATTACGATTGCTCAGTACAGTTTTTACATCGTCACTGGAACCTAATCCACAATTCAACCCTTTGAATATTCCTTTAGAACCTCCGCCTTTTCGGGTAAAAAACCCATGCCTAAAGTTTTTAAGTCTCGAGGATTGTATTTTTGAAAGAGTCATTGTTCAAAACCTGGTGGGCAAGAGGCCTTTTCTGGAAATAAAGATATTGCTTTAAATAAAGCACCCATTTCTTTTGGATGGGTCAAGCGTCTATGTGCAGAAATAAGACTTTCCAAATCCTCCCCAATTAAATTTTTTCCTAAATTTTGTGCGCGCTCAGTTATCCCTAGTCTTTCAAGCAGAACTCCTTGAGTAGTCAGCTTACTAAAAGTGCACCCAGAATTGGTGGCAAGAATTTCAAAATCTACGTGTGCTGTGATATCAGTCTCTCCTGGTGACACAAAAATATCACAATACTCATGATTTTTTACTGCCTGTAAAGTATCGCCTAGAGAGCGCCAGTCACCATAATCTATGAAAATAGCCAAACCGCCAAAATTACTTATATGTTTGCCAATATTTTTAGAAATATGAGCCGCAGCTATATTCAATTCCACTATATCTCCATCATGCGTATCAGTGAGCCTGTCTTGTAAGATTTCATTTTGGGTCGGTTTTTCTTCCAAACCAAATTCCAGGTTGTCTTTGGAAATTTGAACAACTCTCTTAAAGAAATTGTCCCCTTTTCGAAGAAATTGATCAATTGGCAATGCGTCAAAAAACTCATTAGCTACCAGAAATAAATGCTTATGTTCAAAACTCGGCAATTTTTCATGCCACGATATTTTGTATTCTGATAGTGTTTTTTTTTGCAAACTCCTTAAATTGGGTGATGCCTCTATCAAATGAATTTCGATTGCATCGAAGAAATCAGGATGATTTTTTAGTGTCCTCAGTATATCGGCCATCATTGTTCCTCTTCCTGGACCTAGTTCGGCAAGTATAATTTTAGAAGGAGAGCCTTGATCTATCCAGGTTTGTAATATTGATATAGCCAGCAGCTCACCAAACATTTGTGAAATTTCAGGGGCAGTTGTGAAGTCGCCTTTGATACCGAAAATAGGCTTTTTCGTGTAGTAACCGTAACTTGTGTGCAAAAGACATTGTTCAATATAGTTTGATAAGGGCATAGGACCGTCAGTCTTAATTTTATCTACCAATATAGATTTCAAGTTTTTCACGCTGGATCACTTCGTTTAGATGTAACAAGCAAAATAATACCTATAACTATCATTGGTAGCGATAGTGTTTGCCCTATAGTTATACCTGTTTCACCAAGTTGGATAAAGAAACCCATTGGATTTTTCAAACTTTGAAATTGCTGGTCTGGCTGTCTAAATAATTCAACGAAGCAGCGTGATAACCCATAACCAGTAAAAAATATACCAGCAAGAAAGCCGGGTCTCATAAAAGCATTTTTTCTGAAAGCGAGATACATCATCAAAATGAATAATATTAGTCCTTCGAGTAGTGCTTCATAAATCTGAGAGGGATGTCTTATACAAGGACCAATAATTTCTGCACATACAGATGTGGAATGTGGGCTAGTAACTATAACGCCCCATGGCACATCTGTAACTCTTCCCCAAAGCTCGTCATTAACAAAATTTGCCAGACGGCCGAGTCCGAGGCCAATTGGTGTGCCTAAAGCCAGTAAATCGGCACCTGATCGAAGTGGAACGGAGTTTTTGCGAAAAAACAGAAAACTAGCACTCGCCACGCCAATTAAGCCACCATGAAAAGACATACCCCCCTGCCAGACATAAAATACCTCAATCAAATTTTTGAGATAGTACTCAGGATTATAGAAAATGACAAAACCGAGACGACCCCCAATTATTATTCCTAATACACAATAAGACATCAAATCTTCGAGTTTTGTTGGATTAAGTGGAGGAGTATTTTTTTGCCATAATTCATTTTTTTTAAGAGCAGAGGCAGCTAGGCGCCAACATGCGACTATCCCTAAAATGTAAGCCAGGGCATACCAATAAAGGGTAAATTTAAAGTCCCCCAATGAAATGGTGAAAATATCTGGCCTTATGCCTTCGGGAAATGGGATCATCGTTTTCTCCTAACTCTTCGTGCCGCGAGATGATATTAAAAGTCAACCTTGAGATAAGCTGTAATTTGCTCCATATAATTACTTAAACCTCAATTGGAGATATTTATGCAGTCACGAAATAAAATTTTGGATGATGTTTCTCAACTTATGACTAATGCTATGGGGGTGGCCCAAGGAGCACGCGAAGAAGCGGAAACAGCAGTAAAGTCTATTATAGATAGATGGTTAGCAGATCACGATTTTGTAACACGTGAAGAGTTTGATGCCGTAAAAGCAATGGCCCAAAAAGCGCGAGAAGAAAATGAAAATTTGAAAATGCGCTTAGATGCTTTAGAAAAGAAGCCCAAAAAATAGCTCTCTAGCTTTTAAGTTTCAGCACCTTTTAAAATTTGGAAGACACTAAAATACATGTCTTCCGAATTTTTTTATTTTTTTCAAAATTCCTCTTTACAGAATGAGCAAAGCAAAGCACCATATGTAGTGTACGGTGTTGTAAAAACTACAGCACTTTGAGCAGGTATCAATTGCTTGGGGAATGAGCCAGGCCGCAAGCAAAACAACAAAAAGAGGTGGCGCATGGCACAAATTGAAATGTTTTTAGAAGACGAAATCCACCCCATTGATATTGTGGAACATCTTGCAGAACATCATGAATGGGAATTTGATAGAATAGAAGAAAACCAGATTGCTATGGCGGTTCAAGGGCAATGGAGAACATATTCAATTACACTAGCATGGTCTGGTTTTGATGAAACTTTGCGTCTTATTTGCTCATTTGAAATGGAGCCACCCTCAGAGAAATTAAAAGATCTCTATGAAACATTAAACGTTGCAAATGATAGGTGTTGGACTGGGGCATTTACGTTTTGGGAACAACAGAAGCTAATGGTATATCGGTACGGTCTCGTCCTTGCCGGTGGCCAAATAGCAACGGCTGAACAAATTGATACAATGATTTCATCCGCTGTTCGTACAGCTGAAAAGTATTACCCTGCTTTCCAACTAGTAATATATGATAATCAAGCCCCAGAAACTGCAATGCAAGTAGCCATTGCAGAGGCGTATGGTCACGCTTAAGATTGGGTTATCAGAAATGATAGCGAGCTATACATGAATTTAGATGACATTAAGGCGCGAGGCCTTATCCTCATCGGTTGTGGTAGAATGGGTTCAGCAATGCTTGCTGGATGGTTGGATTCTGAGATACCTGCATCCAGTATTTGGATATCAGATCCACAACCTAGTGCTTGGCTAGCTACAACTGGAGTCAATTTAAATAAGAGTTTGCCTGAAAATCCGGCCGTTTGTTTAATTGCCGTGAAGCCACAAATTATCTTTGAGGCTGTTTCAAGTTTGAATGATTATAAACAGAGCGAAACATTATTTATCTCAATCGCAGCTGGAATAACGCTTAAACAATTAGAGCAGGCAATTTCTCCGGATAGTTCAATCATAAGAGCTATGCCGAATACTCCCTCAGCAGTCGGTAAAGGAATTACAGCGCTTATTGGTAATTCACGTGCCAAAAAGGAGCATATTTTAATTTCTAAAATTTTGTTGGAGAAAATAAGTGAGGTAGTTGAGCTGGAACATGAAGATCAGATGGATATAGTAACTGGGCTTTCTGGTTCAGGACCTGCATATGTTTTTTATTTAATTGAGTCTCTTACAAACGCTGGAATTGAGCTAGGTCTCTCTAGAGAAAAAGCGTTACATTTAGCAAAAGCTACTGTAGCTGGTTCTGGAGCTTTGGCGATGAGTTCTACAGAAAATCCAAGTGTACTGAGAGAAAATGTGACCAGTCCAAATGGTACAACACAAGCTGGCTTAGCAATTCTAATGGACAAAAAATATGGCTTGGGGCCTTTGATTAAAAATACTGTTGAAGCTGCTGCAAAAAGATCAAAAGAGCTAGGTAATGGATGAAATTAATTTTGAACATTTTCTTGCAGTCGATATTCGCGTTGGTACTGTTCGTCGGGCAGAAGAATTTCCCGAAGCACGGAGGCCAGCGGTTAAACTTTGGGTTGATTTTGGCCCAAAAATTGGAGAAAAAAAATCGTCAGCGCAGATCACAGACCATTATGACTGCGATATTTTAGTGGGAAAGCAGGTGATGGGCGTTATTAATTTTCCACCAAGACAGATAGGCCCTTTTATGTCCGAAGTTTTAATACTTGGTTTTATGGATACTAATGGATCAGTTATCTTGGCTGTCCCAGACAAACCGGCACCTAATGGATCTTCTTTATGTTAAAAGTTTGTTTCAGTCGCCAATAGCTTCACGCCAGTGACGACGACATAATGAAATGTAAGTTTCATTTCCTCCTATTTGAATCTGAGCTCCATCTTTAATCACTGTTCCGTTTTCATCCTGTCGTATCACCATAGTGGCTTTTTTACCGCAATGGCAAATGGTTTTAATTTCGCGCATCTCGTCTGCTAGAGCCAATAGCGCGGCGGATCCGGGAAATAACTTGCCTTGAAAGTCTACCCTCAATCCATAGCACATTACTGGAACTTTCAAGTCATCAACTACACGTGCTAGTTGCCAGACTTGCTCCTCAGATAAAAATTGAGCTTCGTCTATAAAGACACAAGAGCAAGGTCCTTTTTCCAATCTAAACTCAATTTTTTGAAACATATTTTCTTTGTAATCAAAAGTATCGGCATCGGATGCAATACCTATTCGTGATCCTATTTTTCCGTCGCCGGCTCTTTTGTCAAAGCCCGCTGTAATAAGATAGGTCTTCATTCCTCTCTCATGGTAATTGTGAGAGGCTTGAAGCAAAAGTGTAGATTTGCCAGCATTCATTGTGGAGTATAGAAAATACAACTTTGCCATAAATATCAGCAATGCAGCTAATATCTTATTTTGACAAGATCAAAACTTAGGGTATCATCAAAAAGTTATGATCAATAAAATTTGCTTTTAATGTTAAATTTTCGAAATTATTTTTCAGTAGAAGTGATTTTATTTTGAGTTAAGGCTCTTGAATTAATTTCCTTCAAATTCGCATAAAATATGAGTAGATACACCCATTTGTTCCAGTTTTTTGCTTCCGCCCAAGTCTGGTAAGTTAACAATGAAAGAGCACCCCAAAATTTCTCCACCTAGTTTTTCTACTAAAGCTATGCCAGCTTCCGCTGTACCTCCAGTTGCAAGCAGATCATCTACTATAAGGACTTTATCTCCGGCGGATAAAGCATCCTCATGTATCTCTAAGGTGGCTTTTCCGTATTCTAATTCATAATCTTGAGCTATTGTTTTACTTGGAAGTTTTCCTTCTTTCCGGATTGGAATAAAACCACACTCCAATTCCTTAGCAATTGCTCCACCAATTATAAATCCCCTTGCCTCTAGACCTATAACTTTATCAACGTTAGCCTTTTTGTAGGGTTCGGCGAGTCTATCTATACATTCCTGAAAGCCTTTAGCATCATCAAATAGAGTAGTCACATCCCTAAACATGATACCTTCAATGGGAAAATCGGGAATTGTTCTTATAAGGTCTTTGATTGATGACATGTCCAAAGCTTTCTGCTCATTAAGATGATTTAGATACCACATTTTCTGGCGCTTTGTCTTTTATTGAAATTCTAAACAGTGGTAAACTAGTAAGATACACTAAGTTAAGAAAAATCACTTCTATCTACTTATACCATTTTGAGTTTTGTGAAGCATATGGCTTTTAAATTTGTTTAATCTCAATTAGTGACACACTTAGATATTAATTGGAAACCCTATAGATGAAACAAACACTTCTAAATGCTTTTGCCACATTGAACAAACCCGATTTGAATTTTATGAACGATGAAGGTTTAAGTATTTCTCGAGTTAGAACGGAGCTCTTGTCCGGGCTAACTGTTGCTTTAGCTTTGATTCCAGAAGCTGTAGCGTTTGCTTTTGTCGCTGGTGTGCATCCTTTGGTTGGATTATACGCGGCTTTTCTTGTGGGCTTGGTGACCGCAGTTTTGGGAGGGCGGCCAGGTATGATTTCTGGCGCTACCGGTGCACTGGCGGTAGTTATGGTGGCGCTAGTTGCGGAACATGGCGTGGAATATTTATTTGCCACTGTAGTTTTAATGGGAATTTTGCAAATTATTGCTGGAGTTATGCAATGGGGAAAGTTTATCCGTTTGGTTCCTCATCCAGTAATGTTAGGTTTTGTTAATGGACTAGCCATCGTCATATTTTTGGCCCAATTAACACAATTTAAAGTGCCTGGGACGACTGAAGTTTCTGGTCATGGTTCGTCAGGAGGCGAATGGCTCAGTGGTAGCTCCTTATATATGATGCTAGCTTTAGTGGTTCTGACAATGTTTATTATCTACGTTATGCCGCGCATTACGCGAATTGTCCCATCGCCTCTTGCTGGTATAGGCGTTGTAGCAGGCCTGGTGATTTTCTTTGGTTTAGATGTGCCTAGAGTTGGTGACATGGCTTCAATTCAAGGAACTTTGCCGCCGTTTCATATTCCATCTGTTCCATTAAACTGGGAAACTCTGGAAATTATATTTCCATATGCTGTTATTTTAGCGGCCATTGGCTTAATTGAAAGTCTTTTAACACTTAATTTGGTAGGTGAAATGACAGGGAAAAGAGGAGGTGCGAGTCAGGAATGTATAGCCCAGGGACTTGCTAATACCGCAACTGGTTTTTTTGGTGGAATGGGCGGATGCGCTATGATTGGTCAGTCTATGATCAATGTTAAGTCGGGTGGTAGAACGCGGATAGCTGGGATTGCTGCGGCACTTTTCCTTCTGATTTTTATACTAGTTGGAGCTCCTATAATTGAGATGATTCCATTAGCGGCACTTGTTGGCGTTATGTTTATGGTCGTAATAGGAACCTTTGCCTGGAATTCTTTTAAAATCCTAAGAAGAGTTCCGTTTACAGACGCTTTTGTAACAATTCTAGTTACCATCGTTACAGTTATTTCAGATCTCGCGGTAGCAGTAATCGTTGGTGTAATTGTTTCAGCTTTAGCTTATGCTTGGAATAACGCCAGGAGAATTCACGCCCATACCGAAATTTCGGAGACTGGCGCCAAAATTTATCGTATTCAAGGACCTTTATTTTTTGGCTCTTCTGACGGGTTTTTAGAGTTATTTGATGTTCCAAATGACCCTAATGAAGTCATTATTGAGTTTTCAGATAGCCGAGTAGTGGATCAATCTGCGCTGCAGGCAATAGAGGCTGTAGCTGGTAAATATGAACTTGCTAATAAACGTATTCAACTTAGACATCTCAGCCGCGACTGCCATAGCTTGCTGACAAAAGCTGGCCATCTAGTCATAGATAGTGATGACGATCCAGATTATGCTCTTGCTGTGAACTATTCAGTCAAAACTGGTATTTTAGATGGTGGACATTAACTATTTTGATAGGCACCAGCGCATTATGGCTTTTTGCACATGCAGACGATTTTCCGCTTCGTCAAATATAACCGAGTTTTTTCCGTCCATAACCCTTGAAGTTGCTTCTTCATTTCTGTGAGCCGGCAAACAATGCATAAATAGAGCATCTTTACTTGCTCTAGACATTAGTTCCTCGTTTACTTGAAATGGTTTTAGTAGATTATGTCTTTCTTGTTTTATCTCTGGATTATCATGCATACTTACCCAGGTATCAGTAGCTACTAGGTCCGCGTCTTTGATTGCTGACATTGGGTCTCTATCTATTCTAAAATTAATTCCTAGATTTTTAGTATTTTCAGTTAAATTTTCTGATGGATCTAATTCTTTTGGTCCCGAAAAAATGAGTGAGAAATTAAATTTTTCAGCAGCCTGTAAAAAGCTATTAAAAACGTTATTTCCATCACCGAACCAAACAACCTTTTTACCTTTTATCGATCCACGCTTTTCTTCAAATGTCATAATATCAGCCATTATTTGGCAAGGATGGCTTTCGTTAGTCAACCCATTGATAACGGGTACTGTTGAATATTTAGCCAATTCGTATAACGTCTGGCTTTCAAATGTTCTCAACATAATTAAATCTACATAACGACTTAATACGCGGGCCGTATCAGATATAGTCTCGCCCTGTCCAAGTTGCATTTCAGTTCCTGAAAGTAGCATCGGTTGCCCTCCTAGTTGTCGAACACCGACGTCAAAGCTTGTTCTTGTTCTGGTGGAGGGTTTTTCAAAGACTAGAGCAACAATATGCTGACTTAGTGGTTGGCCTTCGTCACGGGTTCCTTTTGGCAAACCAATCCTGGCGTTCTTCATCATTTTGGCTTGTTCGAGAATGCCTGTAAGGTCCTGGATAGACGTATCGCTTATATTTAAAAAATTCTTCATGTTTAACAATTATCTTCGAAAACCTTTTATTGAGAAAGAGCTGTCATTACGCCATCTAATTTATTCAGCGCTTCGTTTATATCTTTATCAGGAATGGTTAACGGGGGCAAAAGGCGTACAACGTTATCTCCTGCTGGCACCGTTAGTAACTTATTTGAATAACCTGCATTTACGACATCTATATTTTTGACCTTACACTTGAGCCCTAACATGAGACCCTTGCCAAGAACTTCCTCAAAAATAGAGGTGTTTTTCCTCAAAAGTTCTAGTAGCCCATCATGAAAAAGTTTTGCTTTACGATTAACATCATATAAAAAATCTGGGTCAGAAATAATATCCACAACCTTTAACCCTATCGCACAACCCAAAGGGTTACCCCCATAAGTTGATCCATGAGTCCCAGCGGTCATCCCGCTTGCTGCATTTTCTTTTGCGAGAACAGCCCCTAATGGAAATCCACCACCTATACCTTTTGCTACCATCATTATGTCTGGTTCAATTTCTGCCCATTCATGAGCGAACAATTTGCCTGTTCGTCCAACGCCACACTGAACTTCATCAAGTATCAACAAAACGTCTTTCTCATCACAAATTTCACGAATTCCCTTCAAACATGTTTCGGGTAATACTCTAATACCGCCTTCTCCCTGAATAGGTTCGATTAAAATTGCAGCAGTTTCATCTGAAATTGAGCTTTTGATTGCCTCATGATCGCTCCAATTTAGGTTTACGAAGCCAGGTAAAAGAGGTCCAAAACCCTTCGTCATCTTTTCAGAGGCCGTTGCTGCTATGCCAGCGGAAGAGCGACCATGAAAAGAACCTTCAAATGTAATTATTTCAAACTTATCGGGATAACCCTTTTCAAACCAATATTTTCGAGCCATTTTAACGGCTAATTCGCAAGACTCTGTTCCAGAGTTTGTAAAAAAAACAGTGTCGGCAAAAGAGTTTGCAACTAATTCATCTGCTAGGGAACGTTGCTGAGGGATTTTATAAAGGTTTGATACATGCCAAAGCTTTTCTGCCTGTGATTTTATGATCTTCACAAGATCAGGATGAGCATGGCCTAAAGAATTTACTGCAATCCCAGAGGCTAGGTCTAAAAAGTGACTTCCGTCTGCTTCCGTTAACCAAGCACCTTGGCCTTTCACAAATTCTAAGTCCGCTCGCGCATATGTTGGTAGTATGGTGCTGATCATAATCCACTATTAAATTATTTGTTACTAAAAGCTGGTGTATAACCTATATAAAGGTTAGGACAAACCCTTTTTCAAACCTTAGCAGCTTCTAGGCTATTACAGAGTTTCTTTTTTTTTAGTCGTCGGGGCGTGAAATAGAAAATATTTCCCGAACTACACTGTAGTCTCGATAACCCAACCGAGTAAGTGGGTTGAATTTACTTACATCAAATTTACCCTCAATGATATAATCATCGTGCATGTGAACACCTAAAACTTCGCCAAAAACTACAAAATTTGCAGCTCCTGGTAACTGTATAATTTCAACTAATTTGCATTCTAATGCGGCTGGTGCGCCTAGAACTCTTGGGCAACCTATTAAATTACAATCTATTTTTTTTAATTCAGCGTGTTCAAATTCATCTATATCTGCCGGCAAAGATTTTGATGTTGCGTTCATTTGATGCCGCATCTCGTAAGATACAATGTTTACGCAAAACTCTTTCGTTTCCTTGACATTAGCTACAGAATCTTTGGTGCCCTCTCTATCAGATTTGTCTCCGGTAGAAGCAAACATGACTTGTGGTGGAACATAAGCTACCGCATTAAAAAATGAATATGGGGCTATGTTATCAATCGATTTTTTATCCCTCGTTGAGATCCAGCCAATTGGACGAGGTGTTACAATTGCGTTAAACGGATTATTTTCGAGTCCGTGACCTTCGCAAGGTTTGTAAAACATTTTTAAACTTCCTTTGAACATGAGATAGAGCCATGTTAACTCGCCTTCCAGATAAATTTGAGATTTGTTCAATTCTTTGAGGTAATATCGTTTATGGGAGTTTAATGTGTATGCGATAAATACTGAAAAAAAAGCTGATTATTGGGAAGTTGAGGCATTGTTTGATCTATGTTTTGTTCCTGGCAGAGAAGCTTTGTCTTCTTACCGCTTAAGAGAAAATAGCGACCCTATTTTTGAGCTGTGTATGGTTGCAAGAGATAAAGAGCAAATTCTTGCCGGTGCTATTCGCTATTGGCCAGTTAAAATAATTGAATATGAGGCCTTATTACTGGGCCCCATAGCTGTTCATCCAACGAGGCAGGGGGAAGGTCTAGGTAGTTTACTGATAAAAGATAGTTTGGAAATGGCTAAGGAATTGGGTTATTCCAGAATATTATTGATAGGTGATTTTTCTTATTATGGCCGTTTAGGCTTTAAAAAATTGACAAATATTAAAATGCCAAAGCCGACAAACCCAGATCGAATCTTAGGAACTGAGCTGATTTCTGGAGCCTGGAATATTCCAAATGGACCCGTAAAAAGTTTAAAATAATTATCTGTTTTCAATATGCGATTTGAAATTTTGCCTACTTTCCTTTGAGTTTGATTTGGGTTATTCGCAGATATGCCCAGATATGCTTTAAAAATTGAATATGATGGCGCACCTTTTGTTGGATGGCAGCGTCAGCAAAGCCAGGTTTCTGTGCAAGGTTCAATTGAAAAAGCCCTATCAAATTTAGAAAATAAGGAACATACAATAGCTGGTGCTGGACGCACTGATGCTGGCGTGCATGCAAAGTGCCAAGTTGCACATTGCGATCTTGATAAAGAGTGGGAACCATTTCGGCTTTCGGAGGCATTAAACTTTCATTTGAGACCGCTGCCCGTAGCAGTAATTGACTGTGCTTTAGTCGATAAAGATTGGCATGCACGCTTTTCTGCTTTGGAACGAAAATATTTATTTCGGCTACTTGTCCGGAAGGCTCCCTCGACTCATGAGGCTGGTTTAGTATGGCAAATTGGGCACCCTCTTGATTTGTCTAAGATGGTAGAAGCATCTAGATACCTACTTGGCAAACATGATTTTACAACATTTCGTTCGTCTATGTGCCAGGCTAAAAGTCCTATAAAGACCCTAGATAAAATTAAAATTGACCGTATTGAGGGTTGGTCTGGAGACGAGTTCAGGTTTCAATTGAAAGCAAGAAGTTTTCTTCACAACCAGGTTCGCAGTTTTGTTGGAACTTTAGAGCGCGTGGGGGCAGGTAGCTGGAACCCAATCGACGTTAAAAAAGCTTTAGAGGCTAAGGATCGATCAGCTTGTGGTCCGGTTTCACCTCCGCATGGATTATACCTGACTGATGTTGTGTACGAACCAAATCCTTTTACATAGTCAGTCGTGGTCCGTATATTATTTTTTTACCAAATAGTTTCATGTTTTTGTCTTCAAAGTTGCTTTTGACGCTGATGGATGTTCTGGCCAGAAATGCTTCGGATATCGTCCTCTCATATCTTTTCTGACATCTTTGTAAGAGTTACCCCAAAAAGATACTATGTCTGTAGTGGTTTGTATCTTTCTTCCTGCAGGCGATAGGAATGTTACTCTGATGGGAATGCCCCCACTCTTGGGATGAACTTTCTGACCATACATTTCTTGTATGCGTATTGATATTTCGGGTAACTCATTTTCGTAAGTAATCTTAATTTTACGCCCAAGAGGGGTAATAAAATAAGTAGGTGCCAATTTTTCTAGTAATTGTGTTTCGTCCCAATTTAAAATTGACTGGAGTGCTTTTAATGCATCGAATTTTTTCCATTCGTTTGCAGATTTAATACCATTCAAAAATGGCGCTAACCATTTTTCCCTTGTGGTCATTAATTTTTCATCTGACATATCGGGAAATTTATCCCCAGCCATTTTAACTCTAGCCAAAAAAGTTTTGGCGTTTTCTGAATGAAAAAACCCAAGTTGCTTCACACCTTCCAGCATAGCATCAATGATCATATTACTTGGAGCATCCCGCCATACTTTTTCTTCCAGGGTTAATTGACCAAGCTTTTCTTGCTGTTGGGCGAGTACCTTTTGCTGTCTCTTAGACCATTCACAAGTTTCTATTGAGAAAATTTGATTACCAAATAATTCTTTAATTTCTGATAAAGTAATAGGTACGAATTGGCGGAGCTTAGCCTCTTGGAGGTTTCCGTCCAGGTTGCATGCTACTAAAAAGGGTGTAGACCTTAGAGGATCACTTTCTGCCATTATAGCGCCTTTACCGTTTGATAAAATATATCGGGGCATTTCCCCTTTTCGGCGCTTTCCAATTCGGTCAGGATATGCGAGAGCCGCAAGCTGCGCGACTGTATAGTTAGACCGATTTGTTAAATATTTTGAGAGGCGGCTTATTTCTTTCAATATTCCTTTTATAATCGGAACCTTAAGTGAGTAAGAGCTGTCCGACGTTTGTTTTTGGTAATTCTTGATAGCAGCAATTCGAATACTAATGTCGGAACTATTCAATTTGTTAAGGGGGTCAGCATTGGAAAGAACTGATGCAAGTAAAGTGGCATCTTTCCCTCCAGCAAGAATTATTCTGGCTAATCTTGGGTGGAGTGGTATTTTTGATAGTAAGCGGCCGTCTTTGGTAATTTCTAATTGTTCATTTACGGCCCCAAGCATCTGGAGCACTTTATAAGCTTCTGAAAGTGCCTTCTCATTTGGCTTCGTCAGCAATGCTAGTTGATTAATATTGCTACCCCAAAGTGCAAGCTCCAAAGCAAATGGGGTTAAATCTGAAGTTTCAATTTCTGATGGAGAGAACTCTTGAAAACTACCATCCTGGGCCTTTGACCACAATTTGTAACAAATCCCAGGATGTAACCTTCCCGCTCGACCCATCCGTTGATTGGCTTCTGCTTTGGATATTTTTTGGGTAACCAAACGGGCCATACCAGAGTTTGGGTCGTAAATGGATCTTTTCGAAAGACCGCTGTCTATAACTGTCTCTATTCCTTCGATGGTTAAAGAAGTTTCTGCGACATTTGTTGCAAGAACAATTTTTCGTCCTGCTAATATTGGCTGTATTGCTTTTTGCTGATCCTTAAATCCCAATCTTCCGTAAAGAGGAAATACGTGACAATTATCTGGTATTTTATTTGTTAAAGAGGATGCTAATTTAATTATTTCACCCTCTCCTGGTAAAAATACAAGTATACTTCCTTTGTTTTCACTAATCGCTTTTAGTATGACATCAACGATCAGTTTGCCGATGATTTGATCCTGAACTACAGGTTTTGTTTGCCATATAGGCGTTACAGGAAAATTTTTCCCCTCGCATGAAACTATAGGAGCGTCTTGCATCAGTTTGGAAACAGCAGTTATCTCTAGTGTTGCTGACATAACTAAGATTTTCAAATCATTCCTTAGAACACTGGCTATCTCTAAACAAAAAGCGAGCCCTAAATCCGCGTTTAAACTCCTTTCATGAAATTCATCAAAGATTATAGTGGATACTTCTGCCAGCTGTTGGTCTTCTTGGATCATCCTTATTAATATACCTTCTGTTACGACCTCCACTTTTGTTTTTTCACCACATTTAACTTCACCTCTAATTCGATATCCTACCGTTCTTCCTAACTCCTCACCTAGCGTCTGCGCCATTCTTGATGCAACTTGCTTTGCTGCGAGACGTCTTGGCTCCAGCACTATTATTTTCCCTTTTGAGAAGGCTGGGTTCTTATTCAGACTGATAGGAATAACTGTTGATTTTCCTGCACCTGGCGGTGCTGTTAGGACCACTCTTTTTGTTTTAACCAACTTAGCTGTAAGTTCGTCTATAACTTCGAATATGGGTAAATTTTTGTCCAAGATAGTTTAACGTCTAGTAAATTTAGTCCGCCCGCGTAAAGCTTTTATCTCCAAACTCTCTACGGCATATATTTCATCTCGCCTAATGTAGTTTATCGTGAAAGGAAAAACTTTACCTTCCTTCATCTCTTCACTCGTGTAGCCATCTTGGCGAATATACTTTCCAAGACACTCCGCAGAATTTTTTTCAATGTTAATCTTCGATAAAACTATTTCTATCCGCCTAGCTCCGTCAAAGAGATTAAATTTTTGCTTACAAAGTGTTTTTTCAATTCTATCGCTCATAATTAAATGAATAGCCGTCATTGGATCTACAGTGCCTTTTTGAGACTTTGGCTTTGCCCAGTAAGGTTTTGGAGCTTTTGCAGAAGTTAATTTTGGTATCATTTTTTGATAAATTATAGATTTCTGCTCTTTTCTACGACCTGTATCTGATTTTTCGCTGTAAGAAGTGGGGTAATATTTTGAATGGGAAACCTTCCCTTTTGTCTGAGCTACAAATTTATATTTAGTAACAACTCTGGCTAAACCTTTAGACCTCAAAACACCAGAAATATCATAGTCATCAGATGCTTGTTTGATAGAGTAAACGAGCTCACCAACTTTTATACCCCACAGAGAAACTTCAAAGCTATATCGCTCCGTTTTTGCATAAAGAGTATTTGCAGAAACCAGCAAGACACATATGCAAGATACAACAAAAAGTTTTTGTTTGTTTTTGATCATTTAACTATAACTTACTTAAGCAAAACAATTTCAGGCTAAACAAGGCAAGAAAAGCAGGATAAGGTCAATCAACAATTTTAGGTTAAAGCGAAAGCTGGTCAAAATGACTGACTTTAACAAAATGGCTAAAAGTTTAATAGCAGGGGACAGGCGAGCCTTGTCTAGGGCTATCACATTGGTAGAAAGTTCACGCAAAGATCATAGAAAAACGGCCATTTCTCTCATCAGCTTGCTTGAAAAAAAGTCTGAAAAACAAGCAATCCGGATAGGTCTTTCTGGCACACCTGGTGTTGGGAAATCGACTTTCATTGAAGCTTTTGGCTCCTATCTAACTGATTTTGGATTAAGTGTTGCGGTTCTCGCTGTGGATCCCAGCTCCGTTAGGTCAGGTGGGTCTATACTTGGGGATAAAACTAGGATGACACTGTTGGCTCGAAATCCTGCTGCTTTTATACGGCCGTCTCCAAGTCAAACTCACTTGGGTGGGATAGCTCGCCGGACTCGTGAAACCGTGAAGATATGTGAGGTGGCAGGGTTTGATGTTATTTTAATTGAGACTGTCGGTGTTGGACAATCTGAAACTATTGTTTCTGAAATTTGTGATATTTTTACTCTGCTGCTTGCTCCGGCTGGTGGAGACGAATTACAGGGTGTAAAACGAGGCATAATGGAGCTCGCCGATATTGTTTTAGTAAACAAAGCTGATGGTGAATTAAAGGATCAAGCAACAAGAACTTGCGCTGACTACTCTGGAGCTCTCCGATTACTTAGAAAACGACCTCAGGACCCACAAGGTTTTCCAAAGGCAATGACTGTTTCAGCGATAGAGAAAGATGGAATTAGAGAGACATGGAAAGTAATTTCTAATCTTGTCGAGTGGCGTCAGGAAAAAGGTTATTTTCAGTCTAATCGTACGGAACAATCAAAGTTCTGGCTTCTTGAAGATGTTAGATATCAGTTATTGTCTGTTTTGGATAAAAACCCTATCAAAGAGGATCTCTTAGAAATTGCTGAAGAAGTTGCTTCGGGAAAGAAAAATTTAGCATTGGCGGCAAACCAAATATTACAAGAAATTTCTATTAAAAAGGGTGAGTTGGGCTAAACTAACTTTATGTTTTCAAATTAATTTTTTAGAAAAATAATCACCTAATTAGTATATTTTTTTTCGCCTGTGGGTGCTTGACGAGCATACAGAATGTGCCTAGAAGCTCTGAGATAGGTTAAGTATGCAAACTTATTTAGTGAATAGATGTTTGGGCAAGTGTCGCTCAAAAAAGTTAAAGTTAGGAATTTATAATGTCGCGCCGTTGTGAATTAACAGGTAAAGGGCCAATGACTGGTAACAATGTAAGTCATGCCAATAATAAAACCCGCCGAAGATTTTTACCCAACCTTAACGAAGTGACACTACAATCAGAAACTTTGGGACGTGGTGTAAAATTACGTATATCCGCAGCAGCGCTAAGGACTGTAGACCACAGAGGTGGTCTTGACGCTTTCCTTGCGAAAGCAAAGGACAACGAGTTGTCTGCTAATGCCCTTAAAGTAAAAAAAGAGATTTCTAAAGCCCAACAAGCCTAAGTAATCGACTTTAAAATTGATTGTTGTATCTGCAGAACTGTCTATTCATTAGAGTGTTTTAATTAGTGAAAATTAAATTATTTATCATCGCCATCTCATCATTCTTGATGTTGTATTCAAGTCTAAGCGCTGGACAAATTATGATATCTGATGCCTACGCACGGTCATCGGGTCCTCTTGCCATGGCAGGTGCAGCCTACATGAGAATAATGAACCACTCTGATGAGAGCGATCACCTTTTAGGTGTACAATCTGATATTGCAAAGAAAACAGAGCTTCATTCGCACTTAGAGAATGACAACGGAGTTATGAAAATGGTCCGTATAGACGAAGGAATTAAAATAGGACCGATGAAAGATCATAGTCTTGCCCCCGGTGGTGAACATATTATGTTTATGGGTCTTAAAGCGCCGTTCAAAACTGGGAAAATAATACCGATAACACTTCTTTTTGAAAAAGCGGGTGAAGTTGCTATTGAGATTATTGTAGATCAGGATAGGAAAGAAAAAAAACATTCCCATTCGCACACCTATTAATTGGGATCAAAAACGTGATAAAGTCTGTTCTTTTATTTGTCTTGGAAATATTTGTAGGTCACCGACATCCGAATGTATATTCAGAGAAAAGGCGAAAATTTCTAAACTTGATATTTTTTGTGACAGTGCCGGAACGGCTTCTTGGCATGTTGGATCTTTTACTTAAGAGCCCATGCAACTGGCAGCAAAGGACCGAGGGTTTGATATTTCCAAAGTAAGGTCTCGTCAAATTAAAATAGCTGATTTTAATGAATTTGATTTGCTCGTTGTTATGGATCAGGAAAACCGATCAAATTTACAAAATTTATGTCCAGAACAGTTAGAAAAAGTGTACCTTTTGACTGACTATTCGTTGGAAGATTTGGAGTATGATTATGTTCCTAACCCATATTACACGCGCATTTTTAACCAAACGCTAGATATAATAGAAGCATCATTGAATGGCTTGGTCGAAAGTGTGAGGAATCATAATAATAAATAAAAACAAAGGTTTAACGTATTTTACAGTATTTTTTCTTGCTCTTTTAAGTGAGCGAATTATTTACTAAGCATTATAGAAAGAAAAGGATCGCGCCAATGCAAATCTTAACATTATATCTTTCGACGGCGGTCGTATTCTTGGCGCTTGATATCGTAATGCTTAAGCGCGTACTATACCCACTTTTCTCATCCAATCTAGGCGATTGGCTTTTAGAGGATCCTAGGATGGGACCAGCGGCAATATTTTACCTTTTTTATGTAGGTGGCGTCTTATTTTTTGCATCTTGGCCCGCATTCAGCTCAGGCAATCCTAACCAAGCATTAATGGCCGGCGCATTACTTGGTGTGCTCGCTTATGGGACTTATGAGTTCACTAATTTTGCTACACTTCGTGCATGGTCGCCCACGATGGTTATGATTGATGTTACTTGGGGTGCAGTGTTAACAGGCGTTTCTGCTTGGGCAGGTGTCGTAATTACCCGCGCTGTTTTTGGTTGATTAAAGCACTTTTAATCAGTTTATAGTTCTATTGGCAATTAATGTTTAAAAAGTATAGACCGGCATGGTCTATATTGAGGAGACCTTATATGCCCGGTAGTGCAAACCTGAATATAATGTTAAAGACTGCTCGTAAAGCAGGGCGCTCATTATCAAAAGATTTTAAAGAAGTCGAAAACTTACAAGTATCTCGTAAAGGTGCTGGTGATTTCGTAAGCCGCGCGGACATTGCTGCTGAAAATATAATTCGTAATGAACTAATGGAAGCCCGACCAACTTATGGATGGGTTGGTGAAGAAAGTGACGAAGAGGAAGGAAAGGATCCTACTCGCCGTTGGATCGTTGATCCGCTTGATGGGACCACAAATTTTTTACATGGTTTGCCTCACTGGGCGGTATCAATAGCCTTAGAACACAAGGGTGAAATTATTTCGGGAGTTATTTATGATCCTTGCAAAGACGAAATGTTCTTTGCAGAGAAAGGATTGGGTGCATGGATGAATGAAACTAGAATTCGGGTATCAGCACGTCACAGCATAGCAGATAGCTTGTATGCGACAGGCATTCCATTCTCGGGAAGAATAGAAGATTTGCCAGAAACGATAAATGACCTCAAAAAATTAATGCCCAAATGCTCTGGAGTTCGCCGCTATGGCGCTGCTGCACTAGATTTGGCGTATGTTGCTGCTGGCCGATATGAAGGTTATTGGGAGCGTAATTTGAATAATTGGGATATTGCCGGTGGCGTTATTATTGCAAGAGAAGCTGGAGCCATGGTTGAGTCAATTTCCATAAATGGAGATCCGTTGACTGATGGAAATATAATTGCCGCAACCGAAGTGCAGTTTAATAAATTCGCAAAAATTATACGGGAATAATCATCTTCTTACTTTTGGAATATTTGATCGTTTGAATGAATATGTCGCTTCCTTGTGATCCGGTGCACCATGGTTTTTTGACCAAAACTTGTTTCCACCCAATTTCTTCCAGGTCGTAAAGGTGGCAGCAACACCAAAAATAAATCCACCTATATGAGCCCAATAAGCAACGCCGCTAACTGAAGCAGGCACTGCCATCCCATTGTAGAGTTGCAATACAAACCAAATACCCAAGACAACCCACGCTCGGACTGGTATAATTTTAAAAATAATGACGAAGATAAATAAAATATCAATTCTAGCTTTTGGAAACAAAAGCAAATAGCCGCCCATCACTGCTGCCACTGCGCCAGAAGCTCCTATGACTGGAACACTAGAGATGGGATCAGCTGCAAATTGCGCAAAGTTTGCAAATACTCCTGCAGACAGATAAAAAATTAGAAACCAAAAATGTCCCATTTTATCTTCTAAATTGTCACCATAGATGTGAAGAAACAGCATATTTCCCAGCAAGTGCATAAAACTTCCATGAAAAAATATAGAGGTTAATAAACCTAGGTAGGCTTTTCCCTCATTTATATTTGCCGGTACAAGCGCCCAGTTTTGAAATAGAGGATTTATTTTACTGGGGTCTCCCAAGATGGGCCAATAGCTCACAAATATAAAAATGTTTATAAAAATTAACCCATAAGTTATATAGGGAAATCTTAGAGAGGGATTATGATCGCGTATTGGGAACATATACCTGGGTTTATTCTTTCAATAATGGGAGTCAAGTTGAATCCAAGTGAGTTATTTCAAATTTTTTAAGTAATCCAGAAATGAAAAGCTAAGAAATTTTTCATAAATTTGGTATGAGCTATTCTTTATACTAGACACTCCGAACAATATAAGTAATCTCGGCCCACCTGGCCCGTGTGATGGAATGGTAGACATAACAGACTTAAAATCTGTGGCCTTCGGGCGTGGCGGTTCGAGTCCGCCCACGGGTACCAGGTGAATTAATTAATAACTGATATTCAAATTACTGAAAGAGAAACTAAAGCCTGTTATTGGTAGCAGATATTAAAAAAGCGTTAAGTCCCAGTGGAGAAAAAATGAAGAATTCAAATACAGTTTTGATAGACAAAAATCCTGGTCGGAATTCTCAAACTTACGGTATTGCAAGGGAATTAGGTACTGATTTGGGGCTCATTCACGAACCATCCGTCGGGGTGGTTGGGAATAAGGGTGACTCTCAATGTTATATTGGTGTTTCACAAAAGGTTGAGATTATTCATGATGCTCTTAAAGATAAGGTGGGCAGTAAACCTGGGCAATTACCAATGAGACTGATCCAACCAGAGTTTACTGTTGCTACATCTGATGGGATTAGGAATGGCACAAAAGAGATGCGATATTCCTTAATTGGCAGAGAAGTTACAAACGATAGTTTATCAGAGCATCTCAGCGCTACTGGACTTGAGGGCGTTATTGCAGTTGTTGCATGTGATAAGCCGCCTGTAGGTACTCTAGCTGCTATTTTAGAACATAATAGACCTGCAATTTTAATGTCTGATGGTTCCATTAGACCTGGTATTGACTCGGAAACTGGGGAAAGTATCGACTTAATTACAGCCTACCAAATGGCTGGCAGCGATGATGAAAAATTAAAGAGTAGAATTGCAAAAGAAGCTTGTCCTGGTTATGGAAGTTGTGGCGGTATGTTTACTTACAACACTATGCAAACTTTTATTGGTGTTGTTGGAATGCAGCCGTTGCATATGATCTCACCTGCATCTGAAGATGAAAGGCGCGTTGAAGAATTTCCCTCTGAATTGGTGGACTATTTAGCTAACCTGATTGATAAAAACATAACACCTAGAGATATCGTTACTAGAGAGTCTTTAAGAAATGCAATTATTGTAGCTATGGCTGTTGGTGGCTCAACTAATGTCTTATTGCATGCTCCTGAATTAGCAAGAGCAGCTGGATATAAAGACTTTGCCAATGAAATAATGAGCCCCGAAGAGTTTAATAATTTGTCTAGAAATGTTATTCCGGTTGTCATAGATGCTCGGCCTTTTGGACAATATTCGATGGTGGATATTGATGCCAAAGGCGGTATGCAAGTGATAGTTAAAGAACTCTTGGAAGCTGGATTGTTAAATGGTGATACATTGACTTGCACAGGAGAGACCCTGTCTGAACAAGTCGAACGACTGAACCCTCCTAAACCGGATGAGGATGTCATTTATACTGTTCAAAGCCCATATAAAGATACGGGTGGATTGCGTGTTTTAGGTGGAAATTTGTCACCTGAGTTCAGCGCTGTGCTTAAGTTAGCTGGTGTTGAAGGTGGACTGGAAAATAACATATTTAAAGGTAAGGCTAAGGTTTTTGATGGAGAGCAGGAGCTATTAAAGGCATTAGATTCTCAGGCTAACATGTTCGAAAACTTTGATATGATAGTGGTACGTTACGAGGGGCCGTTTGGTGCGCCAGGTATGCCTGAAATGCTAGACTCTACCTCTCGAATTACTGCGTTATGTCGTGAAAAAAATATTGTAGTTGGCCTCATGACGGATGGCAGGTTTTCTGGTGGGTCGGTCGGTTTGGTTATTGGTCATGTTGGTCCCGAAGCGGCTGCGGGTGGTGCTATTGCTTTAATCAAATCCGGTGATGAAATAGTTGTCGATTTGAACAAAAATGAGTTGAATTGTACGCAACTTCAGGATGAAACAATAAGACTTGAGCGTGAGACACTTTGGAATGATCTTGTTTCAGATAATGGTGGTATGCACCCTTCGGTTGGAGACGCTGATACTAGATTACTTAATCGGATGCGTAATTCGGCAGTTTCTGCGGTTTATGGAGCTGGTATGCATCCAAACAGGTCTCTATGGGTTCGTGATCCTCGGAAACCTCAGAAATCAAATTTTGAACCGTCTAATAAATTTAGATAAGTTTTTTAGTTCTGTAAAAGTCTATCGCTAAATTCTTCGACAGACTTCCAATTTGTAAATTCAAAGCTTCCAGAAGTGTCTGTGGGCCCTTTTGTTATAAACATTATGAGCCTTATCATTTGTTTGTCAGTGAATTTGTAAGAAGGGTAATCAATTTTTCCTGCAAATACACCGAGCAAGTTAGGTTGCCAGTTTGTTAATTGAAGAAATTTTTTCATATAGGGATTAGTATCAGGGGTGTTTTTTCCTTCTTTTCGGGCAACTACATTGACTGAAAAAAATGCTGTGAACTTTTCTTTTAATATTTGAATATTTTCTTCAATGAATTTGAAAAGTTTTGGACTGTGCTTGCCGTATCTTATACTAGCGCCGATAATAATTTTATTATAAAAGCTGAGCTCTACTTGATCTATGTCGTCGATTGAGAACAAATCTATATCAATTTTGGCTTTAAGCTTTTGAACCAAAAATTCGCAAATTCGTTTTGTTTGCCCATCTGTCGTTGAATAAATTATTACAGCTTTTTGCATTTCTAGCACCAATCTTATATTTTACTGACTTTACTGAATTTTTGTTAGAGTTTAAATCACTTAGTTTTGATTCACTATTATCTGTATTATTTGAAAAATTTAAAACCACGCAATTTCTAGTGACTGAGCTTTATTAAAAAATTTTTGCTCAACTAATTTAAAAAGACGCAGCTACATGGCAAAAAGATAGCAAAATTTTTAACTATAATTAGAAAGTTATATAGTTTTTTCTCTCACGCAGAATAGTCTTGATATACGTTTAAACAGTACCATTTCTTTTGTTAGAGAAATTGGAGTTTGAATGGTGAACAACACTTTTTTGTTGCTTGGTAATCAGCTTTTTGATCCCCAAATATTAAAGGATCGGGGCTGCAAGCGGGTGTTTATGGCTGAAGATTATGGTCTCTGTACTTATGAGAAGCATCATAAACTCAAAATTTATTTATATTTATGCGCCATGCGCGAATACAAAGACGAGTTACAACGGAATGGTATTCAAGTGGACTATTTCTCCCTAGACGAACGTTCGGATAAAAAAACGTACATAGAGTTTTTCCTCGAATTTTCACATGAGCAAAAAATTGATAAAGTAAATATTTTTGAAATTGAAAATAAATTTTTTGAAAAAAAAGTTTTATCATCTTTGAAAAAGGCTGGGATAGAATATGAAATCTCTGAAACTCCAATGTTTTTATTTTCTCGGAAAGAATTCGGTTCGCTCTATGGTAAAAATAAATCATTCAGACTGGGTAATTTTTACAAAGTAGGCCGTAAGAAATTTAATATCCTAGTTAATGGTGAAGGAAACCCTTTAGGTGATCGTTGGTCATTTGACGAAGAAAATAGGAAAAAAATACCCGCTAAAACGCATATCCCTGAATTACCTAAATTTAACTTGTCAAAGTATCATGACGCAGTCGCATCTATAGTTGAAAAACTTTTCTTGGAGCATCCAGGAAATGCTAAAAATGTATGGTTTCCTGTAACGCGTTCTGAAGCTTTAGATCTATTGGATGATTTTTTAATTCAAAGATTTGAAAACTTTGGTGCATATGAAGATGCTATGCTCAAGGGCCGCAATTTTTTATTTCACAGTTGTATATCTGCAATGCTAAATATCGGACTAATTACTCCAGATATAGTAATTGAAAAGGCGTTAAATTTATTCAAAAAAAACAAAGCTCCTTTGAATTCAATAGAGGGTTTTATAAGGCAAATTTTAGGCTGGCGCGAGTTTATACGAGGTATTTATCAACTCAGAGGTTCAAAGCAGAAAAATTCAAATTTTTGGGGCCATCAAAGGAAACTAAGCCAAAGTTGGTACGATGGTTCAACCGGTTTATTGCCTCTTGATGATTGTATTAAATCTGCTGTTAAAGATGGATATAGCCATCACATACCAAGGCTTATGGTAATTTGTAATTTGATGAATATGTGTGAAATTGATCCAAAATTGATCTATAAATGGTTTATGGAGATGTATATTGATGCGTCTGATTGGGTCATGATCCCTAATGTTTTTGGAATGGCGACGTACTCTGATGGTGGGTTAATGTCGACGAAACCATATACTTGTAGCTCCAATTATATTTTAAAAATGAGTAACTATGAGAAGGGCGCTTGGTGTGACGTAATTGATGGTCTTTATTGGAGATTCGTTCAAAAAAACATTAGTTTTTATTCTTCAAATCCACGCTTATCTTTTCAAACTAGAGTACTAAGCAGAATGAGTAAGGAAAGGAAAGTTTTAATTTTTAAAAAAGCTGAAGAATTTTTAGAAACTCATACCCAAGCGTAGATATAAATTAAGGCGTATAAGAAAAATTTGGCAAAACTTATTTATCAATTAGCATCTGCTGAGCCATTATCCACTGAGGTTCTCTAACTTAATCTGTCTGATGGCCGACCTGAGATTTTGATCCTCACTCTCAAGAATATTTTGAGCATTCATTATAGATTTTGCTCCTGAAATTAGTAAGATAGCAAGTTTAACTGCGCCATTAGCTTCTGTCAGAGCGTCTTTTGCCATTTTTGTATTGCAGCCAGTTATGTTCATCACAATTTTTTCTGATCTCTTAAACAACTTCGCATTATTTGCAGTGAGGTTGACCATTTGACCGTCCATTACATGACCTAGCAATATGCCCATGTAAGTAGACATCGTGTTTAGAGCTATTTTCTGTGCTGTACCCGCGCCCAATCGTGTTGAACCAGCTACTACTTCAGGAGGAGTTGGTAGTAAGACTGGTATATCAGAACCTACAAGAAGTTCCGTATCTGGATTATTTGCTATTCCAATTGTTGTGGCCCCCACCTTTTTGGCTATTTTCATAATCACTGAAGGGTAGGTAGTATTTCCACTTGCTGCCAAACAAATCACGCAATCTCCGGGTTCAATAATTTCGGCATCAGATATCGCAGCTGATTTATTATCCTCCATGTTACCTTTTGGTTGTGACATATCTTGAAGTCCACCCGCCCTTAATATCTTAATTTGTGAAATTGGGATGCCAAATGTCGGTGTAAGTTCTAAGCCATCTGCCATACCCTGAAGTCCCGAACTACCCGCTGCGGCATAAACTAATTTATTCCCCATTAAGACTGTGTCTGCCATTGCTTTTGCTCCGGCTTCAAGGGAAGCCATTGACTTCTTTATGGATCTAGCAGCTTCGATCTGACCTTCGTAAAGGATAGTCAGTATTTCTAAATCACTTTTTTTGTCGAGGCCTATAGCTTCAGGATGTAATTTCTCGGTAGTTTGCATAGTATATTTTGTTTAATTAGAGCTAATCGTTGTTTTATGTTAGAAGCCTAATGTATAACCCGTCAAACCTTAAGGTTTAGATTAAACCATGGCTAAAAAAAAATCTTTCGTTGGCGCAACAATTTTTGATGGTTTCAAGCGGCACTTAAATTCCGCTTTAATTATAAAGGATAGCAAAGTTGTTGAAATTATTCCTGAAGAAAAAGTTGATCCTAAAACTGAGCAAATCGTTTTAGCTGGAGGTCTCCTAACACCTGGTTTTGTTGACTTGCAGGTTAATGGTGGAGGTGGCGTTTTATTTAATGATAATCCATCATTGGAAAACTTGAAGACAATTTGCGAAGCACATGCAAAACTTGGAAGTACTTCAATTATGCCGACACTCATTTCGGATAGCCCTGAGGTGAATAAACGAGCAATTTTGGCAATTACTAATGCTTTAGATCAGCAAATCAACGGATTAGTTGGACTACATCTGGAAGGTCCACATTTGGCTCTTGCACGTAAGGGTGCTCACGACGAACGCTTTATACGGCCGATGAAAGAGTTCG
Organism: Paracoccaceae bacterium; assembly: GCA_902606585.1. GTDB lineage: Bacteria > Pseudomonadota > Alphaproteobacteria > Rhodobacterales > Rhodobacteraceae > Salinivivens. The sequence continues at coordinate 102,487 of CACLGX010000002.1, forward strand.
ATTGCCTTGAACTTGAAAGTTTAACAAATAAAATCCCTAAGTTAATGTTAACAATAGCTCCAGAAGCCGCATCGCTTCAACAAATAACTAGGTTATCAAAAGCGGGTGCTATTATTTCCCTCGGACATACAGATTGCACTTTTAATCAGGCAGCCGAAGCCGTTGAGGCAGGAGCAAGATGTGCAACCCATCTATTTAATGCAATGAGCCCTTTCGGAAGTCGTGAGCCTGGGCTTGTCGGCGCAGTATTAAATAGCGGAAAGCTTTTTTCTGGCATTATAGCAGATGGTTTTCATGTCAATAAAATCAGCATAAATTTGGCATTACGGGCCAAGAAAGGGCCTGGTGCTTTATTTCTAGTTAGTGACTCAATGTCTACAGTAGGCTCAGACCAGAAACACTTTTTTTTGAATGATCGCTTAATCACTCGGAATGAGGGAAAATTAATATTAGAGGACGGGACTTTATCTGGTGCCGACATTAATCTCTCAGATGCTGTAAGATATATGGTAAATGAAGTGGGGATTTTGCAAGATGATGCAATTAGAATGGCGAGCCTTATTCCTGCCAAAGTTTTGGGCGTGGAAAGTGAAATTGGTTGCCTAGTACCAGAAGCTCGAGCAGATTTTTTGTGGATGAAAAATGACTTGGGGATTGAAAAAGTTTGGGTTGGTGGAAAAGAGCAATCTTAAATTAAATTTTATGATGGATATGCGATTACACCACCTTTCATAGGTTTCCAAACACCCGTTGTTTTAGGATATGAAATTGGAAGATTGGCCAGAGTTCTTGCTGCAAGAAACGCAAAGCACTCTGCTTCTATAGCATCACCGCGCCAATTATATTTATCGGCGGTTTCAACATTGATATTGGCCCGAGATGAAATTTCTTGCATCATTGTAGGGTTTTTCCGTCCACCGCCTGAAACGATCAACTGCGTCGGGCGTATGGGTAAAAGATCAAGACCTTTCCCAACTGACGCTCCTACTAATGCAGTCAAAGTTGCGGCACCGTCTTCAAGTGGCATGCCTTTGGCAATTTCGTAAGAAAAATCAAACCGGTCTAAAGACTTAGGGAAAGAGACTTCAAAATAGGGGTCTTTCAATATTTCGGTTATTTTGCTCTCGTCTGCTTTTCCTCTGGCTGCTATTTCTCCACCTACATCCATTTGGCCAATATTAAATGACTTTATCCAATCATTTATTGGCGCGTTGGCCGGGCCAGTGTCGAAGGCAATGAGATCATACTTTTCAGAGTAACAACTTAAATTTCCTAAACCACCTAAATTCAATATTGCTGTAGTTGAAGTGGCTCCAATTTTTTTTAACAGGGTGGCATGATAAATTGGGCAAAGTGGGGCACCTTGTCCGCCTTCTGTTATATCATTGGTTCGAAAGTCATAAACGACGGGTATACCAAGCTTATTTGCCATTCTTTGGCCGTCACCTAATTGCCGTGTTTTACCTTTTGATAACTTATTCGGAGCTTTGTGGAGAACAGTTTGTCCATGAAAACCGACCGCTTCAATTTCATTTTTATCTATTCCTGAAAGCTTAATGCACTTCTGAATAGCTACTGTTTGAGAGTTTGTTAGCGCGGCTTCTGTTTTAGAAAAGATTTCTGGCTCAGGACCATTAAAATTCCACATTTGAGCTTCATTAATAGCTTTAATGAGTAGATCTTTTACTTCTTCATCGTAGGGCATCAAATTAAAGTACCCAAATTCTTCTATCAATTTCCCATCAGTACGCAAAAACGCAACATCGATGTTTCCATCTAAAACTGTTCCAGTCATAAGGCCAATATGCCAGCGCATTTTCATATCGGTTCTGAGTTTCCTTAGCCATAAATAATACAGGCAATTCTTATTCATTCACTTTCTAAAGTAGTTGATGAGTCCACTGTCTTTGTAAAGGGGCTAAAGATGGCCACATATTTTTAAAAGAGTATTTTTTTATTTTGAAAGCTGAAAAGATTTTTTTCTAAAATTAATAAGGCCTACAATCTGATGCTTACTTGTTTATAGCCGTCCGTATTTTTTTACTTAGAAGAGCATAACCAACATCATTCATATGAAGTGGGTCGTCACTATAAAAAGTATTTTTATCTTCTCCATAAGCCTCGAGCATGGAGGAGTGTATATTTATAAAATTCCAATTTTCTTTATTTTTAACATGTTCTTCTAAGCAAAAATTGACTTTTTCAATCTCTTGTCTCAGGTGGCGTCTGAATGGACAAGGTTTGATCGAAATAATAAAAACCTCAAATTTTGGCAGAAGTTCTTTTACCGTGGTAAGAAAATTTTTATAGTCCCTCACAACTTCAGTAACAGATAGACCGCTACCTAGATCATTATCCCCTGCATAGATAATAATTTTTCCATTGGTTATGCTGGTCGTCAAAAGCTTTTCTGCAAATGCCTGGCAAGCAGCAAGAGTTGCACCACCAAACGCTAAATTAGACAGATAAGAAACGCCTAAATCAGTCTTTGCATCTTTCCAAAGCCTTAGAGTCGAACTTCCATACAAAATGAAATCTTGTTCTTTTGTTTTGCTAATATGGTTTTGGATTTCAACTTCACGGATGTCAGTCCCAAATTCTTCCTCTACAGGGCTGAGCAAACCAACGTTTGTTGACAATGTTTGACGTTTTGCCAGAGGCATAACATTTAATTCTACAGCAAGCTCTATTGCTTCCTCAACATATGATCTGAATGTTTTTCTATATTCTGTAAGGAAGTTTTCTATCTCAGCATCGCATGAAGTGTCCTCTACCATATCAGACAATCTGAAACCTGGTTTTATTACAGCCGCGTAATTCGCTCTGGAAACAGGAGAGTCAAAATTTGCAAGAGCTATTGGGACGATTACGGGAGAGGGCTTCAAACGTGCAGCAAGTTTAAAAGCTCCAATTTTCAAAGGTCCTGGAGATGTCTCTGTTAAATTATCTGGAGTTTCTGATGTTCCTTCTGGAGCAATAACGAGTGGACGCCCTTCGTCAAATGCTTTTTGAGCTTCTATAAACAAACTCTCCTTTCTGGTTTCCTTTTCACCTTGAGTTTCCTCTAGTCTGTCCGACTCTGGTGTGTGGACTACAATGTTATCAAGCCGCGAGTAGTAACCGTTACGCCAAAACTCGGTATTTCTACTGGCCCGAACAATTCTTTGTCCTCCATCGCCGTATTTTGGATACAGAATTTTGGTGCTTACAAAATGGCTATCAATTGCAAAAGCGTGACCATTTGCCAGAACGTTTTCCGGACATGACGCCAAGTGATTATATATGAAAATGGTCTGGGGCTCTTTAGGCAGATTTTCCATACCTTTTATGACGTAAGGTACTTGATCAAATGCCCTGGCGAAATCCAATTGAATAAGCTCTTTTAAGCTTACTACGTTTGTACCCTTTTTTGCGCTCGTAACGCGGGTATAAATTTTGTTCAATTGCTCAAAAAAACGATGCTCCCGTTCAACTGGCTTAAGCGCATCTAGCGCCAGTGACCCTACTGTTTTTTCAGCCTCGTTTCCCTTAAGAGCCGCCTCATAAATGCAGTCGAAACCAAACTTTCTTGTAAATCTGTTGTCAATCATGTGGGCTGCAGAATGTAATGACGATTGTACGGGAATTTTTGATCCATTAAAGCTAATCAAGGTCTTTAGAAAATTAGATCCTGGATTGTCTGAAAAATTAAAGTGGCTATTTGCTGATTGTTGATAACGGCCAATTTGCCAAATTTGCCTTTGAAATAGAAAAGAAGCGAGTAGGGGTTCATTTTCCATCATCAATTGCAAATTTTTGCGAGAAAACTTAAGGATTGCCGTGTCGCGGTTCGATTTTAGGGAGTAGGGGGCTATTAACTTAGAATTTCCGTTTGCCCAAGAAAGGGTAACACCTGGCGTTACAATTGTTCGGGTCTTTTGAATTATTTTATTATTTAGTTTAAATGAAAAGTTAGTCTCTAAGCTACCTGTGAATAAAACTATCAGATCTTCACATGGTTCCCCTTCATTAATGATGACTTCGTTGGCTGGAAATAATATTAATTCACTAAACTTTAAAAGGTCGGGTAATCTGTCGTGATTAAGTTGAGCAAAAAAAGCACTGTTAATTAGCCTTTTGACAATATCTCTATCGCTATTAAATGAAACACCATTAAATTTTCTTTGTATCTGCTTTGGTTTCTTTGGTTTGAAATGGCGTGTAGCCCATAAAAGCTCAGTTGATCGGCTAAGAATAAAGCTCATTAAAAAAGAGCCACCAATTTGGTCGATCATTAAAAGATCATATAGAACTGAGAGCGGAAAAACTAAAACCTTACTCTCGTCTTTGGCTGTAAGGTTTGACATGTACCTGCCCGGTGAATTTAATCCTGATACACCGAGTGGCACAATACGTTCAGTAACAGTCGCAAAAGTAATATTTTGGTCTTCAGCTTCTTTTGTAAATTCAACTTTGCCGTCAACCAAAAAGTATAGATTTTCCGCTATTTGGTTTTGATGAAAAATAGTATCTCTAGCTTTATAAACTTCAAAACGACAATGTTTATCAATCAAGTGTTTAGATTTTTCCGAAAGCTTTAGTTGTAAACTAAAATAACGTTTACTTTCGTCGAAAAAAGAAGAAGTTTTGTCGTTCATATTTTGTAAAATTTTCAACATTCCGATGCTAACCGTTGGTTTCGTTACTCTAGTCTTGCTTACGTCGGAATGAGTTGAAAATATTTGGAGCTTTTTATGGCAAAATAATTATTTAGAGGAATTTTCTGTCTAAATTTTATTCAGCGAGCCAAAATTTTAACCATTTTCTCAAATCAAACTATTTTCAGTCTGGAGTTATTAATGGCGTCCAAAAACCATTACTCGAACTGTCTAAATATGCAAAACCAGTGGGAAACAATTTAAATCCTTTTGGCGCATCTACTCTCCTGTTGAATGAAAATCTTGTGCAGGTCGAAGGTGCTGTTACGACTGAATGAATACCCAATGATCCCTGATAAATTCCATGCACATGCCCACAAAGAATTCTGATCGGTTGGCTAGCTGCATCAAGACACTCTGAAAGTTCATCTGAGTTCTTAAGCCCTATCTCATCCATGAAAGGAATACCCGTATTTATTGGAGGGTGGTGGATCGCGAGAATAATATTTTTTTCAGTAGTTTGATTTAGACTTTCAAATAGTAGGCTTAAACTTTCTGACCTTAGCATGCCATGGTTTTGACCTTCAACTAATGTATCTAGGCCAATAATTAAAGTATCATTTGTCTCATAAACCCAATCAAATAATTCTGAGCTATGAATAGCTGTGTCTTTTGCGAAATAATGCATCATTGGTTGACGAAGGTCGTGATTTCCTGGAATAGCTAGTAAAGGTAAATTTAGCTCTTTTAAGATATCATATGCGTCTGAGTAACTTACCGCACTTCCATCATCGCTAATATCACCAGTAATAATTACGCCATCAAGACTCCCAAAATCTCTCTTTCTATCTAAAATTTTATCAATTGTATTTTTTAGAATATGCTTTGCATTGAAAGCTCTTGATGAAGCTGTTTCATCTTCAACGAGATGAAAGTCTGATAAGTGAAGAAAGCCGGACATTAATTAACTTTTTAGCATCAATCTTCTTAGCCGAGCAATAATGTAAATTGATTAAAGACAGATTAATCCACTAAAATGTGATTTAAAATGAAAAAGCAGGAATAATAAAATTTGGTATTTCAGAAAGGTTATTAGAATTCAATAAATCTTAATTTTTTTTTAGTTGCGCCAATACCAGTTTTAACAAGAGCGCTCGAGCAATGAGGATTAAAACTCCCCCTGATATCATGTTCGACACTGTCACCAATGCATAGGACTTTCTTAGATTCTATTTCTGGGATTTTATTAAGAGCAAACTTGTAAATTAATGGATGGGGTTTTCTAAACCATGCGACAGATCCTCCTATTTCCTCATATTCTTTCGCAATCAAGCCTGCTCCAAAAGAAGTTCCATTTGGGGTCAACATCACTAAATCTGGGTTTATGCAAAAGGCAGGTACTCTTTTATTGGCCATTGGCTCCAGTAGGGATGTGTAGTAACTAAGAGGTTTTTTGTCGGATTCAGATCCTGAAATTATAAGATAATCAGCTTCGTCTGTATTTTAGGTTGTTTTACAAGAAATACCACTAATCGGCGATTTATCTGCGTCCCTTGAAATTAAATATATTTTTGGCTTTATCAACCTTCCATCTTCGAATTTATTTTTAATAGTCCAATACGCCACTTCTCCAGAAGTAATGACTGCTGTAAACAAAAATTAAATCAAAACCAAGTCTTTCAAGTCAATTACCATTTTCTATAGCCCTTTTCCCTGAGTTCGAAAGCAAAACTATTGGTTTATTATATTCGGAGAGCCTTTTGATTGCATCTATTGCAAATGGATAAGGTCTGGAAGCATCCATTAGTAAGCCAAATTGATCAATGAAAAACGCATCAAACTGACCGGCAAGATCTTCCAACGTTGTATGCTTCATTTTAAATTCTAATTACGTTTACGAAAAGATTAACATCAGAAGAACGAGGCACTATTAATCTTAGTGCTGGTCATTAAATAATAGCGCCCCGAACCTTAGCAGAAACCCATTCGGAGATAAAAACAGTCACCAAAATAACAATCAAGATTAAAGATACTTGGGTCCAAGCCAATGTATTTAATGAGCCATTTAGCTGTAAGCCAATACCGCCGGCTCCAACTAACCCTAAAATTGTGGACTCACGAATATTTATGTCCCAACGATAAATGCCAACTCCAGCAATGGTTGGAAGCACCTGCGGTAATATACCAAATATCATTTTTTGCGGACCACTAGCACCAGTTGCTTCGATAGCCTCTACTTGTGTATGGTCTATTTCTTCAATGGACTCATAAATTAATTTTGCACAGAAACCAATGGACCTAAGCCCTATCGCAATTGTACCTGCCAAAACACCGGGCCCCAAAATAAAAACTAAAATTAAAGCCCAAATTAATGAATTTACAGACCTAGATGATACTATAATGAATAGGCCAATTGTACGAACAACAATATTTGGAGTAGTATTACGAGCTGTCGCGAATGCAACCGGTACGGCAATAGCCATGGCTATAATCGTTCCAATTGTCGCGATATTTATTGTATCCCAAACAGGCTTCCATAACTTATCCATATATGACCATTTTGGAGGTACCATGCGAGAGCCAATGTCGGCAGCTTGGCTTGGTGCATCGGTCACAAAAAACCATACTGTTTTTTCAGATATCATCTGCCAAGCATACATAATAACGGCAAGGCCGATTAACCAACAAACCCATCTTATCCATTGTTCTTTGGAGGTGCGGAGCCGCCATGTTTCAATACCATTATTTGTAATTGCTGGCATTACTGTACCCACTTTCTGAAAAAGCTCGATGTATATTCCATCGACATCACAATTAAGATTATTATTATAAGTATCGCGGCGGCCGTGTCGAATTCATATCTAGAAAAAGATGTATTGAGCGTTGCTCCTATACCGCCGCCACCGACAATGCCCACAACTGCTGACTCGCGGAAATTAATATCAAGACGATAAATTGAAAGCCCAATCATTCGCGGCATGACTTGCGGTTGGATAGAATAATTTATCCATTGAAACCAATTTGCTCCCGTTGCTTTGACAGCTTCAGCTTGTGATGCACTTGAGTTTTCAATGTCTTCAGCTAGTAATTTTGCATAAAAACCAATTGTTCCCAGTGATAATGCAACAAAGCCAGCAAATGGCCCAAATCCAAACAATTTAACTGCGAAAATTGCAAGAATTATTTCTGGAAAAGTTCTTGAAGCGGCTATTATGCCTCTACAAAATAAATATACCCAGGCAGGTGCCAAATTTCGGGCAGCGCCAAGACCAATGGGTACAGACAGTGCAATTCCTGCGACTGTAGAGATGATAGCCATCCAAATACTTTCGGCAATTCCTTCCCAAAGAACCCCTCGATTATCTGAGAAATTTGGAGGAAAAAATGAGTCCAAAAATCTTTGCGCTCTAGGTAGCCCTTCTTTTACTCTCTCCAAATCGATATTCATTGTCCCAAGAGCTGCAGCAAGATAAATTGCGCCACCCACGATGATTAACCATCTTACAAGGCTATTTTTTATGAACGGTGCTTTTTTCCAACTTGATGGGTAGGTGCCTGTTTCCAAAGAGTTTGCCATTTTTAAAACTCTTCCTCATTGTCGTCATCTTCATCTGTTGATTTTATCGTCGCAGACCAATCCTCTTCACCATAAATTCTCGTTAAAACTTCGGGTGTCAGACCTTCAGGCTTCCCATCATAAACAACTGAGCCTAGTTCTAAACCGACAACACGTTGAGAAAACATCTGCGCTAAAAATACGTCATGAATGTTAATGATAGCTGTGAGACCTCTTTCTGAACATAGCTCTTGTATCAATCTCATAATTTGACGCGATGTTTTTGGATCAAGACTTGCAGTTGGTTCGTCAACTAGCAGTAGATCCGGGTTTTGAATAAGAGCACGACATATTCCTACGCGCTGTCTTTGTCCTCCTGACAATTCATCTGCACGTTTATCTGCCATATGCTTTAGACCTACACGATCTAGTAGACGGTAGGCTTCCTGAATATCGGCGCTGGGAAACTTTCTAAAATAACTGCGCCAAAATCCAACATAACCAAGACGACCAGACAAAACGTTTTCCATAACTGTAAGGCGTTCAACTAATGCATACTCTTGGAAAATCATTCCCATTCGTCTCCTAGCGCGACGTAACGCTGATGACGAAAGTTTTGTCAATTCGAGTTCCTTTAAAACTACACTGCCAGATGTTGGTTGGACAAGTCTATTTACACAGCGGATTAAGGTAGATTTTCCGGCACCCGAGGGACCGATCAAAGCCAAAACCTGACCCTTTGGTATTTCTAAGGTTACGCCCTTTAGAGCGAGTTCTCCAGTATTATATCTTTTAGTTAATTCGCTCAGTTTAAGCATATCATACCTGTATATTTACATTATTTAAGCTTTTCAGGCCTGGCCCTCTAAAAAAGGCCAGGCCTATCAAGTACTGGGTATTAAGTTCTACTTACAGTCGTAACTAACGCCGTTTGCTGTATCGATACCTCTAATAACAGCCCAGTCGTTTTTATGACGAATGCCGATGAAACGGTCAGCTTTTGCAAACTCTTTTTTGAAAGTAGCATCTGACTCAAAGTCAAAGCTCCAAAAAGCGCTTTTGATTTTTGCAACAAGCTCTGGATGTAAGTTATGCGCGTGGCCATATCCAGTTGTTGGGAACGTGGCCGATTTGTATACTATTTGCAGTACGTCTTTTTCTATAACACCGCGGCGCTCCATTCGCTGCCGTACCGAGTTGGCTATAGCAGCAACTTCGTAGTCACCATTGTAAACGCCCAAAATAGAGTTATCGTGCTTTCCAGAAAATGTTGGCGTAAAATCTTTGTCTGCCAGTAGGCCAAACTCACCTTTAAGAATTGCGGAAGGTGCTTTAAAGCCAGAATTAGATGTTGGTGACGTAAAGGCCATTGTTCGACCCGCAATATCTGCTGGAGATGTTATGTCACTGCCTTTTTTCACAATAATTTCCATCTCGTAACCGAATTTCCCATCGTCGTATGCCATCATTCCAAAAGGTACAAAGCCCGCACAACTTACAGCTATTGGATTTGATCCTGTGTTAAAGCCAGCGACATGCAGTCTGCCTGAGCGCATTGCTTCAAGCTGTGCAGCATTTGACTCTACCGGGAAAAATACCACTTTTCGTTCAGTCATTTTTTCCAGATGGTCTGTAAATGGTTTCCAAACATTTGCGTAAACAGCAGGGTCCTCCACAGGCGTGTAGGTGAATATGATTGTTTTAGGGTCAACCCAATCCTTTGGATCAAGCGGCAAATCAGCAACTTGGTCTAAATTTCTGTCGCAATAAGCCTCATCCAGAGTTCCCCTGTGACAGTCTTCTGCCACTGCTTGCGTAACAAAACTTGCACACAACATAACGGCAGCCGAAATAGCGGCGCCTACTTTTATTTTAGCGATCATTTATCCTCTCCAGTAATTATCGATTCTCATAACAAGGTTATGCGGCTTACGATTTTCAAACAACATCTTTATCAAGCATAAGCTATGTAATTAAAAATACTGGACTTCTGAGGTAAATTAGATTTTACACGTCATTAAAAAATCCTTAGTGAAACCAGATAGTATTTAAAGTTTTTAAATAGTTTGGAGTGTGACTTGGGAAAATCAGATGCCCTTAAGGCAAGTATAATATTCGACTTAGATGGTACATTAATTGACAGTGCTAAAGACATTCAATGGGTTGCCAATACTGCTTTATCTGAAATTGGCGTTGCTCCAATCAGCTACGAGGAAGCCGTCAGCTTTATTGGTGAAGGTGCTCCGCTCTTTGTTAAGAAAATGATTGCAGCTCGGTCAGTTGAAACCGCTCAACATGATTTCCTGCTAGAGCAATTTTTAAAATTTTATGAGGAAGCTGTGCAATTTAGTAAGCCTTATGACAATGTCGTCACCGTTTTGGAAATACTGAATGCAAGCCATGATCTAGGAATATGCACAAATAAACCGCTGAGGCCTGCGTTAAAGATTTTGAAGCATTTAAAACTAGATCATTTTTTTAAATGTGTAACAGGAGGGGACAACCCATTTGCAAGAAAACCAGATCCAAGGCCTCTGTTTGAAACATCTGCAAGCGTAGGGGATGGTCTATGTATTTATGTTGGCGACAGTGAAGTTGATGCTGAGACGGCTAAAAGAGCTGAGGTTCCATTTTTACTCTTTTCTGAAGGATACCGTAAAACACCTGTAGAAAAGATTCCACATACCTTTCAATTTTCGTCCTTCAAGGAACTACCTGAATTAATTGAAAAAGTCTTAGTATCAGCTCGCTAGTAATTAAATATCTAAAATCATACCTGTTAATATCAATTTTAACTTGAGTTTGATTTTTGGGGTCTTTGCATCAATTGCTATTACGGGATAAACATTGAGGTGTTTTAATTTTGGCTTAAAAAGCATCTAACGGCTTTTGGCAAAATCAAAAGGGAAAGAGTATACATGAGTATTTTGCATGGTATGCGGGTTTTTGAAAGCTCAGCTTTTGTTGCTTTACCTCTTGCAGGCATGCAATTAGCCCAAATGGGTGCAGAAGTTATCCGGTTTGATAATTTAGGGGGAGGCCTTGATCACTTCAGAAGGCCGCTCGCTCCCAACGGCGAAAGTTTATTCTGGCATGGTCTAAATAAGGGAAAAAAATCTTTTGCTGTAGATTTAAAATCTGAAAAAGGGCGTGAACTGGTCAGCGGTCTAATCACTTCAGAGGGTGATGATGCAGGATTGTTCATAACCAATCTGAGAGTGCCTGGTTGGACAGATTATGAAAGCCTCAAGAAAAAGCGCGCTGATTTAATAATGGTTACTCTGAAAGGCGATCGACATGGGAGGCCAGAAGTTGACTATACTGTTAACCCATCGCTTGGAATACCACACATTACTGGCGCTGAGGGCAGCACAGAACCTGTTGCAAATGCTCTTCCTGCCTGGGATTGCGTAGCAGGCAATATGGTTGTTTCTTCATTACTTGCAGCTGAGCGAGATCGTTTGCGAACCGGAAGGGGCCAGGATGTGGAGTTCGCTCTAAAAGATGCTGCGGCTGCAGTAATTGGCCACCTTGGAATGATAGGAGAGGCGACAATTTACGATCAACAAAGAGGAAAATCGGGCAATTCTGTATATGGAGCCTATGGCCAGGATTTTGAGTGTGCTTGCGGTGGTCGAGTTGTAGTAATTGGTCTTACCTTAAGGCAATGGCGTGTCCTATTAAAAGCCACAGATAAAGCACAAGAAATCAAAAACCTTGAGCAAAAATTAGACCTCTCCTTAGATGATGAAGGACATCGATGGGAGCATAGGCATAAAATAAATGATGTTTTTCGATCTTGGTTTGCAAAGCGAAAAATCTCTGATTTTGAGAAAAATTTTAATGATTTTGGTCTCACGTGGTCGCGATTTCGAACAACAAAAGAGGCAATTACTGAGGACAAAGATACATTCACTGATAATCCAATGTTTGAAACATTAAATTTTGAAGGGATTGGCCAATATATGGTCCCTAGATCGCCGTTAGAATTTTCTAATTATGATCCTTTGCCTGCCCAAAAGCCCCCAAAGCTTGGTCAGCACACTGAGGAAATTTTGGGTGACATAATGAAGTTGGGATCAGGTGAGATTGGGGCACTTTTTGATAGTGGAACCGTTGGCTCTTCCAAGTAAAGTTGATATGGAAGGTTGGAAATTAACTAAATGACCAAAAAAAATAAAAAAAAGCCAAAATCAGACGCCAGGATAGCTGGTGAAGTGGCAACTTATGTTTTGCTTGGATTAGGTATATTTGTCTTTATTATAGTAGCATCGTCTTAAGATTGTCCGCTCATCAGCCTTTTATGCTGAGGTAGATAAATGCTGAAAAGCAAAATTCCAGCTAATCCCAATATTGCAGCTGGAATTAGTGTAATAGAAGTTTGCAAAGTATTAAGCGCAGCATCGGTCTGCTTAGTAATTCCTTCAGTTGTTTCTTTCCATCCATACAGGCTTAGGATGAAACCTAAAATTAGCGGAGAAACAGCATTTGCTATCTTCTGACCAAAAAGCCAAACTGCAGAGAAAGCGCCTTCAATAGACTCACCAGATTTTTCACGAGTTACATCCATCAGATCTGGATAAAGTGCCCAGGGAATTTGTTGGTAAGAACCATTGGTCATTCCAGCTAAAATAAAAAGACCTGCAATCAGTGTGACGTTATAGTTAGGCAAACTGAAAAATATAAAAATCAACAGAGCAATATAGCACAAAATACCAATGAGTTGCGCCGCAACTTTACCATATAAATTTGACAATTTAACCCATAAGGCCTGACTTATAATTGAGCCTATCACAAATGCTGCGAACATCAGTGAAAGAGTTCCAAGACCTTTCGCAACGCCAGAAAGTAACGAATTACCATCATCCATTATCAAATAAATTGCGGCAAAAGGTAGCCCGGCAGTGATCAAGGCTATGGCTAGTGTCATAATGCCATATAAAATTACCAATATGACAAATGCGCGATTAGCTAAAACCAATTTTAAAATGTACGAAAAATTTTGTTGGGAAGGAACCAAAGTGCGGGGTGCATTTCGTGTAAAAAATACTGAAAACCATATAGATAAAATTACCAGTGGAGCTACACAGATTGCCGCAAAAGTATAGCCAGATTTTGTATCTCCTGCTAAGATTGGTATTAGTGCGCCACCAACCAAAATACCCAAAGAGGCAAATGCCATGCGCCACGCGGTCATTGAAGATCTTTCCTTTTTATCCAATGTCATTTCGCCCGCCATAGCACCGTAAGGTATTGAAACCATTGTAAAACCTAAAGTTGATATCAAGAAAAAAACGATAACCCAGATAAGGCTTGCACTCGTGGTGAAATTTTCTGGCACAGCAAATAGTCCAATCATTGCAAGTGCCAAAACGACGGCTCCTACGAGCATCCAAGGGGCTCTTCTTCCAAAACGAGAAACTGTCTTGTCACTAAAATAGCCGATTATTGGATCCGTGATTATATCAAAAATTAAAACAGCTGTCGTCACAGCACCCGCCAGAGCGATTGGAATGCCAAGAAAACTATTCATAAAGGCCAAAATTAACAGTTGTTTTACGATAACGAAAACAACGATTCCCATATCCGCCAAACCCCAGCCGGCTTTTTGACCTAGTGAAAGTGACATAAAAAATCTCCGCTAATGTTTCCTGCACTTTTAGACTTGTTTAAGGCGCTTGTAGAGAAAAATATTAAATTGAAATATTGATAGATTTTTACTCTTCCAAAGTTAAAGTTACTTAAGCCAATCAGGAATAATGTCTCGTTCTATAATTTCTTCGTAGCTAGGCCGTTTGCGAATTATTGAAAATTTGTTTTTGTTGACCATCACTTCTGGAATTAATGGTCTAGTATTATACTCACTAGACATCACTGCGCCGTATGCTCCAGCTGATCTAAATGCTACCAAGTCGTTTTCACTGACTTCAGGCATTGTCCGCTTTTTAGCAAAGGTGTCCCCAGTTTCACATACCGGTCCAACCACATCGTAAACAGCTTCATTTGAACCTGGCTGTTTGACAGGTATTATATCGTGATATGCATCATACATTGCTGGGCGAATTAAGTCGTTCATAGCTGCGTCGAGTATCAAAAAATTACGATTATCGCCATTTTTTACACCCAGAACAGATGAAACTAAGATGCCGGCATTACCAACAATTAGTCGGCCTGGTTCAATTTCTATTTCACAATCCAGATGGCCAAGAACTTTTTCGACCATTTTTCCGTATTCTACTGGAAGAGGAGGAGCAGATTGATTTTTCTCATAGGGAATTCCAAGTCCTCCACCGAGGTCTAATCTTTTGATTTTGTGCCCATCTTGTCTTAAGACCTGAGTTAAATCTGCAAGCTTTTCGTAAGCTTTTTTAAATGGTTCTAGGTCAGTTAATTGACTTCCAATGTGCAGGTCTATTCCTACAATACTGATGCTTGGCATTTGGGAGGCTTTAGAATAAACTTCTCTAGCCCTAGATAGAGGAATTCCAAATTTATTCTCAGCTTTACCCGTCGCAATTTTCTCATGGGTTTGGGCATCTACATCTGGATTTATTCTGATAGCTATAGGGGCTATTTTATTTATGGATGAAGCGATTGAAGATATTTGCTCGAGTTCTGAATCACTTTCCACGTTAAATTGTCGAATACCATTTTGAAGAGCGAACTTTATTTCTTCAAAGGTTTTTCCTACACCTGAGAACACAACTTTTTCAGGAGGTATACCGGCAGATAATGCCCGCCTGTACTCGCCTCCAGATACCACATCCATTCCAGCTCCCAGGTTTCCAAGGGTTTTAAGTATCGCCTGATTAGAAGCGGCTTTCATCGCGTAGCAAATACAGTGATTCATACCGTCGAGAGCATCATCAAAAAGCTGAAAGTGTCGTACTAAAGTGGCTGTTGAGTAAACATAAAAAGGCGTTCCAACAGATTCTGCTATTTCAGCCACAGAAACATCTTCAGCGTAAAGTTGCCCGTTTCTATAATTGAAATGATCCATTTGTTTATTTGTCCTTCTTAATAACCATAGTACGTTTCAGGTAAGAATTTTGTCTATTCGCTCAATAGCACGTAATATGTTTTCTTTGCTATTTGCATAAGAAAACCTTAAATATCCTTCTCCAAATGTGCCAAAACTCGTTCCCGCAATAGTAGCAACCCCTGCTTGATCTAGAAATAAATCTTGAGCTTGTGACGAGGAGAGCCCTGTGCCTGATATATTGGGAAACGCATAAAAGGCACCAGCTGAATCTATACAGGAAACTCCTTTAATTTCATTAAGGGCAGAAACAATAATCTTCCTTCTCGTATCAAACTCAGAAACCATTTTTACAACTGGCTCCTTTGGTCCCGTTAGTGCCGCTAGGCCAGCATATTGCGCAGCAGCGTTTACACAAGAGTGATCATTTATACATAAACGGGTCACTTGATCGACCATTTGATCAGGCCAAACAGCATACCCCATACGCCAGCCTGTCATGGCATAAGTTTTTGACCAACCATCCAAAACGATTAATCTATCACGAATTTCTGGATACTGTAACAGGCTCACATGCTTCCTTCCATTATACAACATCTGGCTATAAATCTCATCTGATAATATAGCTACATTCGGATAATCTTTTAGTCCTGTAACCAATTTATCAACTTCTGATTTGGGAGTGACCCCACCTGTTGGATTAGCTGGGCTATTAATAATTATAAGCCTAGTTCTGTTTGTGATCTGGGAGAGAACTGACTCTGCATCGAATGCAAAGCCATTCTCCTCTTTTAAAGCAATTGGAATAGGGGTAGCACCAGTGTAATTTATGACTGACTCATAAATAGGAAAACCTGGATTAGGGTACATTATTTCTGCCCCTTTTTCTCCAAATAAAAGTACTGCGAAAAACATTGTTGGCTTTCCGCCTGGAACGACGATGATATTATTGGGATTAACCGAAGTTTGATGCCGCCTTTCTAAATCGTTTGCAACAGCCTCCCTCAATTCAGGAATTCCGTTTGCTGGAGTGTATCCATGATGTCCGTCCTCAAGCGCTTTTATTCCTGCTTTAACTATGTGGTCCGGTGTTCTAAAGTCAGGTTGCCCAATCCCAAGATTAATTATGTCTTTCCCGTTTGCAGCTAATTCATTTGCTTTAGCGAGCACTGTGAAAGCCGATTCCGTTCCCAGTCTGGAAATACTGTCGGCGAATTTTAGTTGCGTCATTAAATTTTCCAAAAGTTAATTATGATTTTATTTTGTTTCTTCATGGATAGGCGCTTTGGGTGGGCCGTCCACGCCGCAGCCAACTACCGCAAAACCCAGTAGTAGAACTAAAGCAAAGTTTTTCATCCTAATACCTTTTTCCATCTATCTATTTGAAATTGCACCTCTTTAGGCGATGTTCCTCCGTATGAAGATCGTGACTTAACAGAATTTTCAACAGACAAAACCTTAAACACATCTTCATTAATATCGGAATTGATACTTTGCATGTCTTTAAGTTCTAGCTCAGATAAATCACATTTTGATCTTTCAGCAAGGCTTACTATTTCACCCGTCACGTGATGTGCGTCTCGAAAGGGTAAGTTTAAAACTCTAACTAGCCAATCTGCTAAATCAGTGGCCGTAGAAAAGCCAGATTTTGCTGCAAACTCCAAATTTTCTTTATTGGCGGTCAAATCTTGGATCATGCCTTCCATTGCACATAAAGCTAAACTTAAACTATCTGCCGCGTCAAAAACCTGCTCCTTGTCCTCCTGCATATCTTTAGAATAAGCCAGAGGGAGGCCCTTCATAACTGTCATTAAGCCTATATTAGCTCCTAATATTCGCCCTATTTTTGCACGTACCAATTCAGCAGCATCGGGGTTTTTTTTCTGGGGCATAATAGAAGATCCCGTTGAAAATCGATCTGATAGATCAATAAACTTAAATTGTGCTGAAGACCAAATAACAAGTTCTTCTGCCAATCTGCTTAAATGCATGGCGCATATAGAAGAACAAGTTAAAAATTCCAAGGCGAAGTCTCTATCACTTACCGCGTCCAGAGAGTTTGCTGTTGGTCTTTCAAATTCAAGAGTTCTAGCAGTGTGGTCTCGGTCAATTGGAAAAGAAGTGCCTGCTAATGCTGCGGAACCCAATGGACACTCATTCATTCTATTTCTTGCGTCCTTAAACCTAGAGCTATCTCTTGCGAACATTTCAACATATGCCATCATATGATGACCCCAAGTAATTGGTTGAGCTGTTTGCAAATGAGTAAATCCGGGCATAATCCAAGACACCCCACTTTGGGCCTGGTCAAGCAGGGCTCTCATTAAATCGGCTATGTTCTTGTCAATCAAATCTATCTGGCCTCTGACCCAAAGACGAAAATCTGTTGCGACTTGATCGTTACGTGATCGTGCAGTATGCAGCCGGCCAGCTGGGTTGCCAATTTTATCCTTTAACCTTGCCTCGATATTCATATGAATATCTTCGAGTGCTTTTGAGAATTCAAATTCACCCGAATTGAGCTCATTAAGGATCTCTTCAAGCCCTTCTTTGATAGCCGAAACGTCAGAAACATTTAATATGCCAGTTGCGCCCAGCATGTCTACATGTGCGATAGAACTTTCAATATCTTGAGGCCCTAAACGCTTGTCAAATTCAATTGAGGCGTTAATTGCTTCCATTATAGCATCAGGTCCCGTAGAGAACCGACCGCCCCACATTTTGTTAGAGGATTTTTTTGACATGAAACTACCTTTTAGAGGAGTTAAAAATTTTTTGACGCTGGTTGTTCTTTATACGGCCTTTAGCTTCTGTGCAAATACTGTGCTTTCTGAAGTTAATAAATTTTCTGTTCTTGAGGCACTTAAGGTTGGCGAAATGAAAAAACTCATTTTGCATGAAAGCCCTAAGGCTGTCAGTGAAGAGGTTTTTTATAATTCAAACAGCGATCCTATTTCTTTAAAGTCTTTTTCTGGGCGTCTTACATTAGTGAACTTTTGGGCAACTTGGTGCGCCCCTTGTCTAGAAGAAATGCCAAGTTTATCAAATCTTCAAAAAATAAAAGGTAGTGAAAAATTTAACGTGGTAACTATCGCTACGATGAGAAACTCACCAAAATCTGTGGAAAATTTTTTTAATAAAAACTCAATCGATAACCTGACAAAATATCAAGATCCTAAGGGAAAATTGGCTCGCTCTCTTAAAATAGTAGGGCTTCCATTAACTATTTTGTTAAATAAAGATAATAAGGAAGTGGCGAGATTTATTGGCGATGCTGATTGGTCAAGCCCGCATGCTTTAAAGTTGATTGAAAAGGCTACTGAAATAGATCTTAAGAATTAAAATCACTAACTTCTTTGAAGATATTTTAAATCAAATTGGTTACTAAATAGGTCACTTTGCCTGCAAACTTATTTAATTCCAATCTTATTTCGTCAATTAATTCAATATACGAAACTAAGTAGCTTTCAGACTCTGGCAAGACTGATATTAATTGATTGCTATTTGTGTATGCTAGCAATGCAAATAAAACTATCAATAAGCCAAAAATGAAACCTGAACGTTTTGTTGTTTTTTTGTCTTCTAAGGCCTCAGCTAGTGCATCTTTTGCTTGATGCTTTAGAATGGCATCTTTTGTGAGAGTTGCAGGCTCACTATCTCTAACATTTTTCAAACTTCTTTTGTTTTTGGATGGTATATTTTTTTTGTTGCGCTCTTGATCTCTAGCTTCAATTTCTCTTTTAGCCTCTTCCCTTAATATTTTAATAACAGAGGGATCAATTTTTTTCTGATCAGATACCGCACTCGCTACTTCTTCAGTATCTTCTTTTGTGATTTCGGTTTGAGGCTCAATTAACTGCTCATCTTTAGATATTTTAGTTCGAGTTTGAAACCATGAGTGCCCACAGCTATCGCATTTTACTTCCCTACCGCCTATTGGAACAGCATGGCGAGGTATCTCATAATTTGCTTTGCATTTTGGACAAACTAAACGCATTAGTTCCTCTGTGAATAAATGACGCCATCAGACTTTATGACATATAAAAAAATATATATAGCCGTAAAAGTACATGCTTTTTATTGTTGAACAACCGTTTATTAGACTATGGTCATAGTATGGATTTAGAATTAAAAGAAAAAGGGAAGTTTTAGTTGTGATTGAAATGGAAAGCGTCGCTTACTCTTACGGTGAGGAGCTTTTATCAGAGCTAAATATTTCTATTTCTCAAGGTTCTTTTTATTTTCTTACGGGGCCTTCGGGATCAGGTAAAACAACTTTCCTTAAAATGTGCTATGGTTCTCTAATTCCAACATCGGGCAATCTTAGTGTTTTTGGTAAGGACTCATGTGGTTGGTCACGTGATGAAATTGCATATCTCAGGAGAAAAATAGGTGTTGTACACCAGGATTGTCAGTTTCTTGATCATTTGAATGTTGCCGATAATATTGCTTTGCCAATCAAAGTCTCAGCGCGGAATTCCTTATCTGATAGTGTAAATTTAAAGGAGCTTTTGAATTGGGTTGGTCTATCTCATCGCTCTAAAGCGCTACCTCCTGAACTTTCAGGAGGTGAAAGGCAAAGAGCAGCTTTAGCGCGTGCAATTATTATGTCGCCAGATGTTATATTAGCTGATGAGCCAACAGGTAATATAGATTGGGAGATGTCGCAGAGATTAATTCGCTTATTAATCGAATTAAACCATATGGGAAAAACAGTTGTTATTGCTACTCATGACTTGAATTTGATTAGATTTACAAAAGCCGGCGTGCAGGCGCGTGTTTTAAGAATAAGCAATAAAACAGTCCAGCTCGCCGGAAGTGATCTTTGATGGCTAGTATTAAAAATATTCTTTTACCTGATAGATACGTTAATCAGGTTGTCCCTACAAATGGATTTACTACGCTTTTGACGTTTTTTACTTCTGCGGCAATGGCCTTTTTGATCGTTTTTTCATTAGCTATGTCTTTTGCAGCTGATAGATTAGCTCAAAGCTGGTCAGACTCCTTGGCAAATTCAGCAACATTGCGCGTATCTGCCCCATTAGCAGATTTAGAGAGCCAAACTGCGGCTGCTTTGAATGTTTTATCCAATACAAAGGGAATAGCATCTTTTCGTTTGTTGAAAGCAGAAGAACAGCAGGCATTACTTGAGCCATGGTTTGGACCAAAAGTGCCGATAAGCAATTTACCTATGCCACGCCTCATAAGTATCGAAGAAGATGAAAATGGATATGATAGAGTAGGCCTTAGGTTAAGGCTTGCCGCTGAAGTTCCTTCTGCCGTATTGGACGATCATACCAGGTGGCGCGAGCCCCTTGTAAAAGCGGCTTATCGTATTTGGTTTTTGGGTTGGTTATCAATTGGACTGGTATTTTTCATTGTAATTTCAATGATGAGTCTCGTAACCCGTGCTGCGTTGTCGTCAAATAAAAAAGTGATTGAAGTTTTAAGGTTAGTGGGAGCTACAGATCAATATATTGCTGCGGCTTTTGTGCGTAAATTTGCTTTCCGAGCTTTTTTTGGCTCAATGCTGGGTGCATTTGGAGCGTCAATGACGCTATTTCTTTTGCCTTCTGAGGCCGATCAAACTGTAATTTTGGCGGGACTACGGCTGGAAGGTTTTGAATGGTCGTGGTTGATTTTTGTGCCTTTATCCTTTTTTGTTTTTACATTTTTCACGGCACGAATAGCCTCTCTCAGTATTCTGAGATCCCTGACTTAATGCTCTACGCGGTTCAATATATACGTTCTTTTCTGTTTCTTATTCAGATGTATTTAATGATGGTGGTTTTTGGCTTGGTTTTTTCTCCATTTGTAATGCTCAATAGAAAGTATTCGTATTTGGCTGTTCATGTTTGGTGTAGATGGGTCCGCTGGACAGCTGCTTGGATGGTTGGATTAAAATCTCAGGTTAGGGGTATTATTCCAGATAATGAGCTAATTATCGCTGCGAAACATCAAAGTTTCTTCGATATAATTTTGATTGTTAGTGAAACGCCAAGGCCAAAATTTATAATGAAGTCATCGTTGCGATGGGCTCCGGTGTTGGGGTGGTATGCAAAAAAAATAGGATGTGTTCCCGTTGAGCGTGGGAGAAGATCTGAAGCCATACAAAGAATGATGTCTGCTGTTGCATCGGGTGCAACCCCTCCTGGTCAGCTAATTATTTATCCACAGGGAACGAGAGTATCGCCAGGCGATTTTAAGCCATATAAAATTGGTGTAGCTGCACTCTATCAACAGACTGGTCAAGACTGTTTGCCAGTAGCGTGCAATGTAGGGGTTTTCTGGCCTA
The DNA here is from genome assembly GCA_902606585.1 of Paracoccaceae bacterium. Taxonomy (GTDB): domain Bacteria; phylum Pseudomonadota; class Alphaproteobacteria; order Rhodobacterales; family Rhodobacteraceae; genus Salinivivens. Next base: position 123,954 of record CACLGX010000002.1, read on the forward strand.
AATATGGCATCATGCGCAAACCCGGGGTGGCAGTCGTTGAATGTTTGCCTTTAATACCAGCAGGATTAGAAAACTCGGAACTTATGTCTGAACTTGAAAATTCTATAGAAAAAAGAACAAATCAGTTAATTGCCGAAGTAAAATATAAATAAACACCAAATTTTTAGGCACCACTATCACTTTAGGTTTCTGTGAAATACTTTTTTTCGAAATCTGGACGTAAGTGGTCTGGTAAATGTCGGAAATGCAAAGTTACATTTTTACTCAAGGTTTATACGATTTGAAGATGTTTATCATTGGATAAAGGAAACCTGGATGAGCTATAAAAGTGATATTGAAATTGCTCGAAGTGCAGAAAAAAAACCAATTCAAGAAGTTGGTGCTCACCTTGGAATTCCTGCAGAACATTTGTTACCGTACGGTCATGATAAAGCCAAAGTAAGCCAAGAATTTATAAATGGTGTTCAAGATGCGGAAAATGGAAAATTAATTCTTGTAACGGCCATAAATCCTACACCTGCAGGTGAAGGCAAAACAACAACAACAGTTGGTCTTGGCGATGGACTTAACAAAATTGGCAAAAATGCCATGATTTGTATTAGAGAAGCTTCGTTAGGTCCAAATTTTGGTATGAAAGGGGGTGCGGCTGGAGGCGGACATGCCCAAGTTATCCCAATGGAAGATATGAACTTACATTTTACGGGTGACTTCCACGCAATAACTTCTGCTCACTCATTACTTTCAGCTATGATTGATAACCATATTTACTGGGGTAATGACCTTGGTATTGATACTCGAAGGGTTGTCTGGCGGAGAGTGGTAGACATGAATGACAGAGCACTCCGTCAGATTACAGCATCTCTCGGAGGTATTTCAAATGGCTTCCCTCGCGAGGCAGGCTTTGACATTACAGTTGCCTCAGAAGTTATGGCAATTCTTTGTTTAGCCAAGGATCTGAACGATTTGCAGACAAAATTGGGCAATATGATAGTTGCCTACAGGCGTGATCGTTCTCCTGTTTTTTGCCGTGATATAAAAGCAGACGGGGCGATGACAGTATTGCTTAAAGATGCCATCAAACCTAATTTAGTACAGACTTTAGAAAATAATCCAGCTTTTGTGCATGGGGGGCCTTTTGCCAATATTGCGCATGGATGCAATTCCTTAATAGCAACTCAAACAGCACTTAAGTTATCTGATTATGTTGTAACTGAGGCAGGATTTGGAGCCGACCTAGGCGCTGAGAAGTTTTTGAATATTAAATGCCGTAAGGCGGGTTTATCGCCAGCGGTTATTGTCCTCGTTGCCACTATTCGCGCTATGAAAATGAACGGCGGAGTCGCAAAAGAGGATTTAGGGCAAGAAAATGTCAGTGCTGTAAAGTCTGGCTGTGCAAATTTAGGTTTTCATATAGAGAATTTGAAAAGTTTTGGCGTACCGGTAATAGTAGCAATCAATCATTTCGTAAAAGATACTCAGAACGAAATTGACGCAGTGATGCAGTTTGTCACAAGTCAGGGTTCGGAGGCCATTGTTTCAAAACATTGGGAATTTGGATCAGAGGGTTCAGTAGACTTAGCCAAGCGCGTTTCAGAAATAGCAGACTCAGAAGTTTCTGATTTTGCTCCAATTTATCCTGATGAAATGCCACTTGCTGAAAAGATACAGACGATTTGTAAAAGAATTTATAGAGCTGATGAAGCTCTTATAGATAAGAAAATTTACGATCAATTAAAGCAATGGGAAGAACAGGGATACGGCGATTTGCCAATTTGCATGGCAAAAACACAATATAGTTTCTCAACAGACCCTAACTTGCGTGGAGCCCCTACGGGACACACTGTACCTGTTCGGGAAGTGAGAATAAGTGCAGGTGCCGGTTTTATAGTTGTTGTATGTGGAGAAATTATGACGATGCCGGGTCTGCCTCGGGTTCCTGCCGCAGAATCTATATATCTCAATAAGTTTGGCGAAATAGAAGGGTTGTTCTAGACTTAAATTTAATGTTTTACATTATTAAGCTTTGAGTTCAGGAGACCATAATGACAGAACTTACAAAACCAAGTGATTGTAATAATATGGATGAATTACGTCATCAAATTGATAAGTTGGATGTCCAAGTAGTTGAGCTTTTGGCAAATCGCTCAGAATTTATAAATAGAGCAACTGAGTTGAAGAAATTAAATGGGATGCCTGCCAGAATTCCTGAGCGAATTGAAAGTGTCGTTTCCAACGCGCGAAATGCAGCTAAAGAGCTAGATCTAGACGCAGATCTTGTTGAAAAAATTTGGCGAATTTTAATCGATTGGTCTATTCAAAGGGAAGCAGAAATTATTCGCGAAGAGTGAGCTTAATTTTCTCAAATTTAAAGGATTACCAAAAATGGTAGCGCAAATAATAGACGGGAAGCTTTTTTCTAGGAAGCTACGGGACCGAGTTGCTGAACATGTGAATGCTTTGAAAAAAGAAAATAATGTTACCCCAGGCCTGGCTGTGGTTTTAGTTGGTGAGGATCCGGCAAGCCAAGTTTACGTTCGATCAAAAGGTAAACAAACTATAGAAGCTGGAATGAATTCGTATGAGCATAGATTAAGTGAGAATACTTCTGAAGAAGATCTTTTAGAATTGGTAAACCGTTTGAATGATGATAATGAAGTGCATGGAATTTTAGTTCAACTGCCTTTACCAGAACATATAAATGAAGACGCTGTAATAAATGCTATCGATCCAGTAAAAGACGTTGACGGATTTCATATTTCCAATGTTGGCTTACTGGCTACAGGTCAAAAATCTATGGTTCCTTGTACACCTTTAGGATGTTTACTTATGCTAAAAGATTTACATGGATCTTTATCTGGTATGGATGCTGTTATTATTGGTAGGTCGAATATAGTTGGAAAACCAATGGCCCAGCTCTTGTTGATCGAAAGTTGCACAGTTACGATAACCCATTCAAAAACAAAAAACTTGGAAGAAATGGTTGGACGCGCTGACATTATTATATCTGCGGTAGGAAGACCAGAAATGGTCAAAGGGGACTGGATAAAGCCGGGTGCCACGCTTATTGACGTAGGGATCAATAGAGTAGAAGGAAATGATCGTGGGAAGCGTTTGGTTGGTGATGCAGAGTTCTCAAGTTGTTCAGAAATTGCGGGCGCTATAACTCCTGTTCCTGGTGGTGTTGGACCGATGACAATTGCATGCCTATTAGTAAATACTCTAGTCGCTTGTTGTCGTAAACATAAGCTGGCTGAGCCAGATATTATTCCAAATTAATTGGCTTTAGAAATTGGAATTGGGTAAATTTCTTTTCCCGTCATTAAGGCAATAGCTTTTTGCTGCATAATTGAGCGAAGCGGATCACGATTACAATAAAGGCCTCCAGTATAGGTTCCATATGCTGGCAATATTACGCGATTTTCGTCCACTAAAAAACAACGCTTTGTGAAGGATTGACCTTTAATAATTATCCTTATTTTTGGATGATAATGGCCAGATATTTCAAAGCGATCTTCTGCATTTGCAATATGCTGGAAGTTAAGTTTTTCAATTTCGAGAGCGTTTAAAAAGCTACCACCCAAATTTTTAGGAGATGGATCATGATTACCAGAAACCCAAATCCATTCTCGACCTGCTTGCATTTTTGTAATCCAAAGAAGTTCATCTGATGGTAGTAATTGACTTGCTTCATTATCGTCAAAACTATCCCCAAGGCATATTATTTTTTTAGCATTTGTAGAGTCTAAGTCTGTTTCTAACTTTAATAAAGTATCCTGATTTTCATAAGGCGGGAACCACGACTGACCCATTCTGGCTAATCTGTTTGACTTTCCAAAGTGTAAATCGGAAACACACAGTATGGATTGAGCTGGCCACCAGAGAGCGCCTGATGGCATAGCCACAAGTTCGTTTTCTGAGATGGAAAACTTAAAACAGTCCATTTAATTTCTTATAAATTAATACTAGTGTCATATTCTTTAATCTAATCCTGCTTCTCTCATAAGCGGGCCTACTTCATTTTGTAAAATTAATTCCCTTGCTTTTCCTTCAATAGGTATCGTACCCACCTCTAGCAACATTGGAGCAGCTAGAGGTGATACGTGTGGTAGATTTCTGTGGGTTATATTATCGTCTACTCTTTCGAACATTTCCTTAATGCGGTTAAAGTCAATTAACCCTTTCATTGCTTCGTCTTTGGTTATTTTTAAAAGAAGGTGGCCTGGGTCATATTTAATTAAAGTATCGTATAAAATATCTGAAGAAAAAGTTGTCTGGCGTCCTGATTTCCTAAGGCCTGGTAAATTGCGGTCAATTAATCCCGCAACTGTAGCTACAGATTTAAAAGTTCTTTTCATTAAAGCGTTGCCTGAAAGCCATTTATCTAGGCCTAATTCGATTTCATCAGAGTTAAATAGTTCAGTTGGATTTTCTACCTTTTTGAGTCCCCACAGAAGGGTAGCATAATCGTTCGCTACAAAGCCCAGTGGAGCAAGGTTAAGCTCTTCTAATCTCTTTGACAAAATCAACCCTAAAGTCTGGTTCGCATTTCTCCCGGCAAAGCTATAAATAACCAAATGATGACGAGATTTCCTGACAAAAGTTTCAACTAATAAACTATCTTTAACTGGTAATTCAGAAAAATCTTTTTGTTTATTTAACCAGTTAACTGTATCCGCTGGTAAAGCTTCCCAGTTTTCATTTTTGAAACAATCTAAAATCCTATCACTAAGTTTTGTACTCGTTGCGAATTTAGTTCCCATAAACGTAGCGATTTTTGGCTGCTTATTTGCGTTCTGTGATACCTCGACAACCATTTCCCGTAAATTTTCGAAGCGCACTATTTTACCACCAATTAAAAAAGTATCACCTTTTGTCAGCGATGCTGCAAAAGTTTCTTCAATTTCTCCAAGGGGTTTCCCCCCACTTCGACGATGCGTTCGAACTTTTAGCGTTTCCGTATCTTGAATAGTTCCTACGTTCATTCTTATTCTATTTGCCGCTCTTGGATCCCGCAGAACGATATTTCCACCATCATCAATCTTCAATCGGTGCCATTGCTCGTACCGATTAAGTGCATATCCTCCATCCATACAAAATCGTAAACACTCATTAAAATCACTTTGTGTTAATTTTTCGTAAGCGCCTATTTTTTTAATTTCTTTGAATAACTGATCAGGACAAATTGCTCCCGCACAGGCCACAAGCAAAATATGTTGGCATAAAACATCCAGTGATCCTGAGTTTACTGGTTCGCCATCTAGATCTCTATCTTTGACAGCTTCTAGGGCAGCTTGGCACTCAATAATTTCAAATTTATTAGCGGGAACCATTATTGCTTTGGAAGGAGCATTATAGCTATGGTTTGCCCTTCCAATTCTCTGTACTAGCCGTTTTATATTTTTTGGGGCACCAACTTGAATGACAAGGTCTACGTCATTCCAATCTATGCCAAGATCTAGAGTGCCTGTACAAACAATAGCTCTTAATTCACCTCTGATAATAGCTGCCTCAACTCGCTTTCGTTGCTCAAGGTCGAGACTACCGTGATGGATCGCGATGGGGAGATCATTTTTATTATTTAACCATAAATTATGAAAAAAAATTTCTGCTTGAGCGCGTGTATTATGAAAAATCAGAGTAGTTTTATGATTAGATATTTTTTCTAAAACATCTGGGATAGAGTAGGTCGCTCCAGCACCTGCCCAAGGAGGAGGGGTCTTTGTTTGAAGCATTGAAATGTCTGGATCAATCCCAGACTTAGCAAATATTATTGGACAATCAGCTTTATTTTCCGAAATAAAATTTGCTATTTCCTCGGGACGGTCAACAGTTGCTGACAGTCCTATTTTTCGAAGGTTTGCACATAAGGATTGTAATCGGGATATTGCTAAAACTAATTGATGACCACGTTTGCTTTCAACAAGTGCGTGTATTTCATCAACTACTATTCTTTTTAAGTTTGCGAAAAGAGTTTTGGACTCTGGAAAAGAGATGAGTAGCGCCAAACTTTCCGGAGTGGTAAGTAAAATATGAGGTGGATCAACTCGTTGGCGTCGCTTTACTGCTGCTGTCGTGTCACCAGTTCGATCTTCCACTCTTATATTCAACCCCATTTCTTCAATAGGGATCATCAAATTTCGTTTAATGTCCGATGCTAGTGCTTTTAAAGGAGAAACATAAATTGTATGGAGACCAGAGAATTCTGAAGATTCAAGCTCTATTAAGGTCGGCAAGAATCCTGATAATGTTTTGCCGGAACCAGTTGGCGCAATAAGAAGCTGAGATTGCCTTTTCGAGTGAGTAAGAACCTCAATCTGATGGGGTCGCAAGATCCAGTTTCTTGTTTCAATCCAATTTTCAATCTTTTGAGGTAATTCATAATTTAGCATTAAGTGAATTTAAAAAGCGAAAGATCAATTGACTATTTTGGCTTCTGTGGCACTGCGAATTTCTTGTTCCGATATTCCATCCGCACACTCGATGATCTCCAAACCTCCTGAATTGACATCCAAAACACCTAAATTTGTTATTATCCTGTCCACAACACTTTTCCCAGTGAGCGGCAGAGTGCATTCCTTCAATAATTTGGACTCACCGTGTTTATTAGTATGATCCATAACCACAATTACACGACCAACACCAGAAACTAAATCCATAGCACCGCCCATTCCTTTCACGAGTTTACCCGGTATCATCCAATTAGCTAGGTCACCGTTTTCAGCAACTTCCATAGCACCTAATATAGCCATCGCTATCTTACCTCCTCGGATCATTCCAAAGGAGGTGGCACTATCAAAATATGCAGTTTGGGGTAGTTCTGTTATCGTTTGCTTGCCAGCATTAATCAAATCCGCGTCTTCCTCACCCTCGAGTGGGAATGGCCCCATGCCAAGCATACCATTCTCTGATTGAAGCGTAACGTTTATTCCTTCTGGAATATAATTTGATACTAAAGTTGGAATTCCAATGCCAAGATTTACATACATCCCGTCTTCAAGTTCTTTTGCTGCTCTGGCAGCCATTTGATCTCGATCCCACATTTTTTGTCCTTTAAGCAGCAGGGCGCGTTGTGCGCTGTTCAATTCGTTTTTCATGCTCACCTTGAATAATTCTGTGAACATAGATCCCAGGGAGGTGTATCAAATCTGGATCTAGCGAGCCTGTAGGTACAATTTCCTCTACTTCCACAACGCAAACTTTTCCACACATTGCAGCTGGAGGATTAAAATTCCTGGCTGTTTTTCTGAATATTAAATTTCCCGTTTCGTCCGCTTTAAACGCTTTTATAATTGAAAGGTCCGCAAACAGACTTTCCTCCAAAATATAGGTTTCTCCATTGAAATTTTTATGTTCCTTTCCATCAGCTATTATGGTGCCCACTCCGGTTTTCGTGTAGAAACCCGGTATCCCGCACCCTGCTGAACGCATTCTTTCTGCTAAAGTACCTTGGGGATTAAACTCTAATTCAAGCTCACCTGATAGATACTGCCTCATAAATTCAGCGTTTTCTCCAACGTATGAAGATATCATCTTTTTTACTTGCCGAGATTCAAGTAATATACCTATTCCAAAATCATCAACACCAGCATTATTCGATGCAAAAGTTAAATTTTTTGTCCCCGCATCTTTAATAGCTTGCAGTAATATTTCTGGGATGCCACATAGTCCAAACCCTCCTGAGGCGATGAACATTCCATCGAACAGCAAACCCTTTAGAGCCTCGCCGGCAGTACTATAAACTTTTTGCATTGAACGATTACCTTTCTTAAATTTTGACAATTGTCCTTAATAACAATTCAAAAAAAATTAAATTAGAAAAGATTTATTTTTTCTTACCTTTTTTTTTTCCTTTTGCCGCCTTTTCGGTTATAATCTTTACAGCTTCTTCAAGTGTAATTTCTTCGGGGTCTTTTCCTTTAGGAATCGTGGCATTGATTTTTGCGTACTTTACATAGGGGCCATATTTTCCATCCATCACATTTACAGGCCCGCCTCCATCAGGATGTTCGCCAAGTTCTTTAATTGCTTTGGAGGCTGTGCCACGTCCACTTCCGGCGGCTGCCTTTTTTGCTAGCTCTTCAACAGCTCTATTCATCCCAACGTTAAATACATCATCCGGATCTTTTAAATTTGCGTAAGTCCGCCCGTGACGTACGAAAGGGCCATATCTCCCAATCCCTGCTTCTATTATCTGACCATCTTCAGGATGAGGCCCTATTTCTCTTGGCAAACTAAGAAGTTTTAACGCTTTTTCGAGTTCTATATCTGACGGTGGCCACCCTTTTGGCAGGCTAGCCCTTGGCGGTTTTTTATTCGCTTCTGAGGCTTCGCCACGTTGAATATAGGGACCGTACCTGCCACTCTTAAGAAATATTTTATCTCCATTATCTTCACCAAGTAAACGCTCTGCTGTTTCATCTGGTTCACCGGATATAGCACGGGTAAAATTACACTCTGGATAGTTTCCACATCCAACAAACCCACCAGTTCGCGATGATTTCAAGTGGAGCTGACCATTTCCGCATTTCGGACACCTCCTTGGGTCGCTACCATCTTCTTTAGCGGGATAAAGCTGGGGCGCTAATGCATCATCTAAAACGTCTAAAACTTCAGTAATTCTGAGCTCTGATGTTTCAGAGATTGCTTCTGAAAAATCATCCCAAAATTGACCTAGAAGTTCTTTATAGTTTCCTTTTCCAGCACTCACAGAATCAAGTTGATTTTCTAAACCTGCCGTAAAATCAAACTCAACGTACCGTTTGAAAAAATTCAATAGAAAAATTGTAACTATGCGTCCCTTATCTTCTGGAAATAACCTATTTCTTTCTTTTCTAACGTATTCTCTATCCTGAATTGTCGTCACAATATTAGCATAAGTTGAAGGTCTGCCTATTCCCAATTCTTCCATTTTTTTGACGAGACTAGCTTCTGTATATCTTGGTGGTGGTTGGGTGAAGTGTTGCTCAGGATCAATACTGAGCTTTTCAATATTTTCTCCCTTAGACATTTGTGGAAGACGATTTTCATCATCTGATTGCTCCACGTCATCGCGGCTTTCTTCGTAAACTTTGAGAAATCCTTCGAACAACACAACTTGCCCGTTAGCTCTAAGAGTAACTTCCTTGTCTGGGCTTTGTATATCTACTGAAGTTCTCTCTAACTTTGCGGACTCCATTTGACATGATATGGTTCTTTTCCAGATTAAATCATATAGTTTAAACTGGTCAGCATCGGAAAGTTTTAATTGCTTTGCATCTTTTGAAATGGAAGTAGGTCGAATGCATTCATGAGCTTCTTGAGCATTTTTCGCTTTATTTTTGTAGAACCTCGGAGATGCTGGTAAAAATTGATCACCATATCTTTGCCTTATGGCTTCTCTCGTAGAGGTAACAGCTTCTGGCGCCATATCAATCCCATCAGTTCGCATATATGTGATATGACCAGCCTCGTATAACCTTTGAGCTGCTTGCATTGTTTGTCTGGCACCCATTCCATATTTTCTTCCAGCCTCTTGTTGAAGAGTAGATGTCATGAAAGGAGCAAAGGGGTTTCTACTAGTTGGCTTGCTTTCAACTGAGGCAACGATAAGATCCCGTGTCGTGATTGCCTGTGCTGCTAACTCTGCTTCCGAGCTACTTTTCAAATCATATTTATCTAGTTTCGTTCCGGCAAAGTTTATTAGTTTCCCATCAAATACTTGCCCTCTAGGAGTTTTTAAAGATGCTTTCACAGACCAGTATTCTTTTGGTTTGAAAGCTTCTATTTCTATTTCTCTTTCTACGATTAATCGCAAGCAAACTGACTGTACCCGTCCAGCTGATCTAGCCCCGGGCAATTTACGCCATAACACTGGCGATAGATTGAAACCGACAAGATAATCGAGAGCTCTTCGTGCAAGATAAGCATGTACTAATGGTGCGTCTATTTCTCGAGGATTGGCCATCGCTTCTGAAACAGCTGATTTAGTAATCGCGTTAAAAACAACTCTGCTTACTGGTGTGTCACTATTTATAACCCGCTTATTTCGTAATGTTTCTTCGAGGTGCCAACTTATAGCTTCACCCTCACGATCTGGATCTGTAGCTAATATCAACTCATTATCTTTTTCCAGAGCGTCGGCTATGGCTTTAACATGTTTTTTACTGTCAGCACCAATTTCCCACTTCATATCAAAACCCTTATCCGGATCCACGGATCCGTCTTTCGCTGGTAAATCTCTAACATGACCAAATGACGCTAAAACGGTGTAATCGGAGCCCAGATATTTATTGATCGTTTTTGCTTTTGCTGGTGACTCTACAACCACTACTGGCATTGAATATCCTTTCGACTCATGATTGAGACTTCGCGCGGGAACATGGCTCCAGCTGGGAAGGTTTGTCAATCCTGCTTAAACAAAATTAAAATAAAACTACATCATTGACTTTTAAGACATAGCTTAATCAATGGTTTTTTCCAATTTAGGGAGTCCAAGCTTCAATTTGAAACACCCCCAACGGTAAGGCCACTGATATACAAACTTGGTTGTCCAACTCCAACAGGAACCCATTGCCCAGCCTTTCCACAATTGCCTATCCCAGGGTCCAGTTGAAGGTCATTTCCAATAGTTTTAATTTTTTTAAGGGCCGATGCTCCATCTCCGATTAGCGTTGCGCCGCTGACAGCTTCTTCGATTTTACCATTCTTAACGCGATATGCTTCCGTACAAGAAAAAACGAACTTCCCATTTGTGATATCTACTTGCCCTCCGCCAAAGCCCACAGCATAAAGACCGTCTTTTAAATCTTGAATTAAATTTTGCGGATCTTCATTTCCTTCCTGCATGTAAGTGTTGGTCATTCGGGGCATTGGAGCATGTGCATAACTTTGCCTGCGGCCATTACCCGTAGATTTTAATCCCATCAATCTAGAATTTTGCCGGTCATGCATGTAACTAACTAAAACGCCGTTATCTATCAGTTTCGTTTTTTGGCTAGGTGTGCCTTCATCGTCAATTGTAATTGAGCCCCTGCGATCAGGAATTGTACCGTCATCGAAAACTGTTACTCCTGGAGCGGCGATCCTTTTTCCCATCAAGTCACTGAACGCACTTGTTTTTTTTCTATTAAAGTCTGCTTCAAGACCATGTCCAATTGCTTCATGAAGTAAAATTCCTGGCCAGCCTGGACCTAAAACTAAATCCATTACACCTGCTGGAGCTGGCTTGGCCTTGAGATTTACTTTTGCAATTCTTAATGCTTCAGAGGCAGCATTTTTCCAAATTTCTGGCTTTAAATAGTTGAGCAAGTTACTTCGCCCACCAATACCTGTGTATCCATTTTCTCTTCGACCGTTATCTTCTAATAAAATGGATATGTTTAGTCGTACCAAGGGTCTTATATCATGAGATGATGAACCATCAGGGCGCAGTATAAAGACTTTCTGAGCTGATGAAGATATTGTTGCCGTCACTTGTTTGATTTTTGGGTCAAGGCTTCTACTGAAATCATCAATTTCTTGGAGGATTTTAACTTTTTTTGCGAAAGTTAACTCCATTATCGGGTTGAAAGGTTCATATATTTTTTTTTCTGTTTCTGAAGGTGAACTGGCAAACTTGCCCATTTGCCCTTGGGAGGGCCTCTGAACAGTTGGGACCATTTTCAAAAGTGCGGAGTGGGACAAATCAGTTGAATGAGCATATCCTGTTATCTTGCCGAAAACTGATCGTAATCCCATTCCTTCTGAAGCATCGAAGTTTGCAGATTTTATTCTTTTGTCATCTAAAGTTATTGTTTCAGTTTGTCGCTGTTCGAAAAACAACTCTCCGTCATCGGAATTTTTGGTTGCTAGTTTTAAAGACTTAAAGGCATCTTCCCAAGTTAAGTGTTTTCCAAAAGGATCAAAATCGCACGTTTTCATCTTAATTCCCATATAAGTTTGAATTATTACACTTTTAAATCAAAAAAAGCGTCCGTTTGCCGCAATTATACTTCTTTATCTCTTTGTCAAAATATGGTTTTACACTACCTTAATTACAATAAGAGTTTTTAACACTTGATAAACTGTTATAAAATTTACACGAACACGGAAAAATCAGGGTGAAAAATGCGACTAAAATCAATAATAACCGGATTAAGTTCTGGTCTATTAGCTTTGCCAGTATGTGCTGAAGATGGACTTGAAATAATAGGGCAACCCATAGCAGATAGTATGGGGTTTCAGCCGGCTGCAACTAAGTTGGCGCGGGATCTGCAATGGCTAGACGGACTGGTTTTAATAATCATCACTGCCATCACGGTTTTTGTGCTTGGTTTGTTGGCTTACGTTATTTTGCGGTACAACCGAAAAGCTAACCCGGTTCCAGAAACTTTTACTCATAACTCGCCAGTGGAGGTAGCTTGGACTGTGATACCCATAGTTATACTGGTATTCATCGGAGCGTTTTCTTTACCAGTGCTTTTTGACCAGCAGAAAATCCCTGAGGGTGAAGTAAACATAAAGGTGACTGGATATCAGTGGTATTGGGGTTATGAATATGTAGATGAAGGTTTTGAGTTTGAAAGTTTCCTAATTGGCGAAGGAAAAGTTTTAACGCCAGAGGTAGAGCTTGAATTACAAGAAGCAGGCTACACTCGTGATCAATTTTTACTTGCTACTGACACCGCAGTGGTCGTTCCTGTCGATAAAACAGTTGTAATGCAAGTTACTGGAGCTGATGTTATACATAGCTGGACCATTCCCGCCTTTGGCGTAAAACAGGATGCAGTCCCTGGTAGGCTAGGACAATTGTGGTTTAAAGCTGAGAAAGAGGGAATATATTTTGGTCAGTGCTCTGAACTATGCGGAAAAGATCATGCCTTCATGCCTATCACAGTAAAGGTTGTGAGCCAGGATGCTTACAACGCTTGGTTATCTGCAGCTAAATCGGAATATGCCGGAACCGCTCAATCTTATAACATAGCAGAGGTTTCCAAATAATAGTGTTTTTTTTATTCAAAGTTATGTTTGGAACACAACAGGTTAAAAATGTCAGAAGTCAGCTTACATAAACTTTACTCAGACGAGCCTGAGTTTGGTGACTTTTTTTCCTTGCTGAAACCTCGGGTTATGTCGCTAGTAGTATTCACTGCTATAGCTGGATTGTTAACCGCTCCTGGGAACATTCACCCATTTGTGGCTTTTGTATCGATTGTGTTTATTGCGTTGGGCGGCGGAGCTTCTGGGGCCCTAAATATGTGGTATGACGCAGATATAGATGGCATAATGTCACGAACTAAATCGCGGCCAGTTCCCGCTGGAAAAATTTCTGCCAATGATGCAAAGTATATTGGAGTTGTACTTTCAACCATATCAGTTGTTATGCTTGGTCTTGCCTCCAATTGGCTTGCCGCTTTTTTACTGGCGTTCACGATATTCTTTTACGTTATTGTCTATACTATATGGTTGAAGCGGGCTACGCCGCAAAATATTGTTATTGGTGGAGCTGCTGGAGCATTTCCGCCAATTATTGGATGGGTGGTTGTTACGGGAAACATTGGTTTTGAAAGTATTTTAATGTTTGCTTTAATATTCGTATGGACGCCTCCTCATTTTTGGTCTTTAGCACTCTTTATGAAGAACGATTATGATTCAGCCAAGGTGCCAATGTTGACTGTTACTAATGGTAGAAGATCAACAAGAAACCATATTTTCGTATATTCATTAATCCTAGCTTTCGTGGCTTTATCCATTGGTTTATCCTCTTTAAGTGGGCCAGTTTATTTGTTAATTGCACTAGTTCTCAACATACATCTTTTAGTTTCAGCATTTAAATTACGGGCTAGATCTGAAAATGACAGCGTTGATGATAATTCTCTTACAGAACGAAAGTTTTTTAAATTTTCTTTGCTTTATTTGTTTTTCCATTTTGGAGCCATCATGGTGGAAACTAAAACAAACATACCTTGGCCAGGAGTTTAGTATGAGCTTTGGAAGGGAACACGATTTGCACAAGAGGCGTAAGGGTAGAAATTTAGGTCTTGGTCTGGTGCTCATTGGGTTTGTTGGAATTATGTTTGGCCTTACAGTAGTTAAAGTCACTGAGGGTCAGTTTGCTGAAGCTTTAGCTGGGGTGTCGCGCAGTGAATGATAGAGCGAAGAAAAAGACAGCCGCTCAAATGGTTGGTGTGGTAGTTTTTATGGGAGCTATGGCTTGGGCGTCTGTTCCATTTTATGATTGGTTTTGTCGGGTCACTGGATTTGGTGGAATTACTCAGGTGGCAGACAGCGGTTCTGAAATTGTGTTGAGTGAAACAGTCAAAATTAGATTTGATGCATCGCTAGAGCGAGATATGCCTTGGGAATTTAAACCGGTTCAACGGGAAATTGAACTTCAAATCGGAGCTACTGGTTTGGCTTTTTATGAGGCGTACAATCCTACTGATAGACCAGTTGCTGGAACGGCTAGTTACAACGTAACTCCTTACGAGGCTGGGGGATTTTTTAGCAAAATAGATTGTTTTTGTTTTGAAGAGCAGGTTTTAATGCCTGGTGAGCGTGTTCAAATGCCTGTGACATTTTTTGTTGATCCTGAGATAGTTGAGGATCGCGATGCCAAGCACACCAAGGTAATCACGCTGTCTTACACCTTCTATGAAAAAGACATAACACTGGAACCGGCTCAGGTTAGTGTAAATACAATAAGTAAATTTAATCAGCTCCTAAGTGAGGGGAAACAAAATGGCGCATGAAAAAGATCACGATTATCATATATTAAATCCTTCTATATGGCCCTTCATTGGTTCGATAGCAGCTTTTGTGATGCTTTTTGGGGCTGTAGTTTTCTTTCATAGCGAAAATCCTTGGATGTTTATTGCAGGTTTTGTCGGTGTATTGTTTGTAATGTATGTCTGGTGGTCAGACACAGTAAAAGAAAATCAAGTTGGTGATCATACGCCAGTAGTTTTGATTGGTTTAAGATACGGCTTCATTCTTTTTATAATGTCGGAAGTTATGTTCTTTCTCGCGTGGTTCTGGAGTTTTTTTAAGCATGCAATGTATCCAATGGGTGATATGAGTCCATTGCAGGATGGTCAATTCCCCCCTGCTGGCATAGAGGTTTTTGACCCTTGGCATCTACCACTAATTAATACTTTAATCTTGTTGTGTTCTGGAGCAGCTGCAACCTGGGCGCACCATGCAATTGCTCATGACGAAGATAGAAAATCAATGGTGCAGGGTCTTGTTATTGCAGTTGGCTTGGGTGTTTTATTCACAATTTTCCAGGCATACGAATATCAGCACGCAGCGTTTGGTTTTTCAGGAAACATATACGGAGCAAACTTTTTTATGGCGACAGGTTTTCATGGTTTTCACGTGATAGTAGGCACAATTTTCCTTGCGATTTGTATGCTACGAGCAATGCGTGGACACTTTACCAAGGATCAGCACCTTGGCTTTGAAGCTGCAGCATGGTACTGGCATTTTGTGGACGTTGTATGGCTATTCTTGTTTGCAGCTATTTATGTTTGGGGAAGCGTTGGCGCGACAATTCACTAATTCGTAAAGGTATCTTGGTTTAACTAATCTAAATGAATATTAACAGGAAAGCGCGCAGCACTTCACGCGCTTTTTTTTGGATTTAAATTTATGCCACATAAATTATTTACATGGTTATTTATTTCTTCTGGTACAATTATTCTGCTCTTTCTCGGGCAGTGGCAATTAGATCGGCTTGTTTGGAAACAATCTGTTTTAGTAGAGATTGAAAGTAAAATTTCTGGATTGCCGCAGTCCTTACCGTCTGATGTTAAGAAAACTGTTCACAAATATATGCCGATACAGCTTTCTGGAAAAATAAAAGGAAGTTTTATAAAAGTAATGGCCAGCCAAAAATTTATTGGGGCTGGTTACCGAATAATTGTGCCATTCCAATTGGAAACAGGTAGCACAATCTTAGTAGATTTGGGATTTATACGCCATGAATTTGCTCCGGATATTAGCTTAGATGATAATCTAAGCATCATTGGGAATTTACATTGGCCACAAGAAGTTGATTTTTTTACACCAGAACCAGATCCAAAAAATAATATTTGGTTTGCCCGTGATGTAAACGAGTTATCAAAAGAGCTGCGAACTGAGCCGATTTTAGTGGTTGCTAAAAGCTTCAGTCCCTCAATTACCCATCTTGATCCACTTCCTATTACTACAGAAAATATCCCTAATAATCACAAACAGTATGCAATCACGTGGTTTTCGCTTGCATTTATTTGGCTTGGGATGGGAGTATTTTTTATTTATAGAACGAGCGCCAAAAGAGGCCAAAAAATATGAAGTACATATCTACTCGTGGGAAAGCTCCAGTTTTAAATTTTGAGGAAGCAATGTTAACTGGCCTCGCAAGAGACGGTGGTCTGTATGTTCCTCAATCAATCCCAAACTTTTCTCCAGATGATATATCATCGATGTCAGATTTAAGTTATGAGGAGATAGCCTTTAAAGTTATATCGCCCTTTATTGGAGATTGTTTTTCTGATGATGAATTAATCAAAATCATAAACAAAGCCTATACTGAATTTGGGCATATAGAGCGTGCTCCTCTTGTTGAATTAGAAAGTAACCATTTCCTTTTAGAATTATTTCATGGTCCAACTCTGGCCTTTAAAGATTTTGCTATGCAACTAATTGGTCAGTTTTTTCAAGTTGCATTAGAACGTAAAAAATCAAGAGTAACGATTGTTGGCGCAACCAGTGGAGATACTGGTAGTGCTGCAATTGAAGCCTTTCGTGGTTTAGATGCCGTAGACCTTTTTATTTTATACCCTGATGGGCGTGTTTCAGATGTCCAGAGAAGGCAGATGACAACGCCTTCTGAAAATAATGTTCATGCAATTGCGATCAATGGTCATTTTGATGACTGCCAGGCCCGTTTAAAGGACATGTTCAATGATTTCGAGTTTCGAGATGGAGTGAATTTAGCTGGTGTGAATTCAATAAACTGGGCGCGGGTTTTAGCCCAAGTCGTTTATTACTTTTCCACGGCGGTTAAGCTGGGAGCTCCAAATAAAAAAATTAGTTTTAGCGTGCCTACTGGAAATTTTGGAGATATTTTTGCTGGTTTTGTTGCAAAAAAAATGGGCCTCTCAATTGATCGCCTTGTGATAGCTACTAACCAAAACGATATTCTGCATAGATGCCTAAGTTCTGGTGTTTATGAAACAGATAGAGTTTTACCAAGCATAAGCCCATCTATGGATATTCAAGTGAGTTCCAACTTTGAGCGGGCGCTTTTTTATGCCACGGATTGTGATGGTAGTGAAGTTTCGAATTTGATGGAGCAACTCAAAAGCACTGGTAAATTCACTGTTTCTGGAAGTGTTTTAGAAATATTGCGAGAAAATTTTGATAGTGGGAGGGCTTCTGAGGATGAAACTCATTCTGAGATCGCTTATAATTACCAAAAGCATTCTGAATTGCTTTGTCCGCATTCCGCCATAGGTGTGCTGACTGCAAGAAAACAGCGTAAAATTAATATTCCTATGGTTACACTTGCTACTGCCCATCCAGCTAAATTTCCAACAGCTGTTAAAAATGCAACATCAGTATTTCCTGAGTTGCCGTCTCGCATGGCTAATCTATTTGATCTTGATGAGAGAATAACAAACGTTGAAAATAATCTTCAATCCATCCAAGCTTTTGTAAAGGAACGGATAAAAATATGAGCGTACATCATCATACACTAAGTAACGGGTTCCAAGTAATCACGGAAAATATGCCCGGTCTTAAATCCGCTTCTCTTGGAATTTGGATTTCTGCTGGAGGTCGGCACGAGCGGCTTGAACAGAACGGTATTGCCCATTTTCTGGAACATATGGCTTTCAAGGGAACAAAAACAAAGTCAGCCTTGGATATAGCAGAGGCTATTGAAAATGTAGGAGGGTACATAAATGCCTACACTTCAAGAGAAACAACAGCGTACTTCGTTAGAGTTTTAAATGAGGATGTTGAAATGGCAGCTAATATACTGGCTGACATTTTGAGGAATTCTGTTTTTGACAAACGTGAAGTCGACGTCGAGCGCGGGGTTATATTGCAAGAAATTGGTCAAACTTTGGATACACCAGATGATATAGTTTTTGATTGGTTGCAAGAAACCGCTTATCCTGAGCAGTCTTTAGGGCGATCTATTCTTGGGCCTAGTGAGAATATTTCAAAATTCTCTAGAGAAGATTTGTCTGCCTTTGTAAAGGAACACTACAGTCCTGATAGAATGATTCTTTCTGCGGCTGGTGGGATAGATCATCATACGCTTTGCAAGCTTGCTGAAAAAGCATTTGGTGACCTACCAAAACCAAAATTATCGCATCAATCTATGGCTGCAGCTTTTTCAGGTGGAGAATTTAGGAGGGATAAAAAACTTGAGCAAGCTCACTTCGCTTTAGCGTTTGAAAGCCCAAGTTATAGAAGCCGTGATATCTATACCGCCCAGGTTTATTCGATAGCGCTTGGTGGTGGTATGTCCTCAAGATTATTTCAGCAGATTAGAGAAAAGCGTGGGCTTTGCTACTCGATTTTCGCACAAGCGGGAGCCTTTTCTGATACAGGCTTTACTACTATTTACGCAGGTACGTCGGCAGAGCAAATACCTGATTTGGCAAATTTGACAGTTAGTGAGCTCAAAAGAGCTGCTTTGGATCTTTCAGAAGCTGAAGTTACCAGAGCCAGATCGCAAATGAAGGCTGGTTTATTAATGGGCTTGGAAAGTCCATCGAGCAGAGCTGAAAGGCTGGCAAGAATGGTTCAAATTTGGGGAAAAGTTCCCAGTTTAGATGAGACAATTAATAAGATCGATTCAGTAAACTTAGAAAAAGTGAGAGCGTATGCTGAACATGTAACGACCCAAGCTAAGTTTGCAATGGCTCTTTACGGTCCCATTTCATCGGCACCGTCGCTGGAAGAATTGGATGCACTTAGAGCGGCTTAATGTTTTCATTTGGGCAAACAATTAAAATCAAGACAAGCCGGTTGACACTCAGACCGCCCATGCATTTTGATTTTAAGAAATGGCGAGAAGTTCGTTATTCGAGCAAAGAGTTTTTAACGCCTTGGGAGCCTAAATGGAACACTGACCATCTAACACGGAAGTCATTTGCAAATAGAGTTTATTGGTCGAAGAAGGCGATTAATCAAGGTACTGGCTTACCATTATTTCTTTTTGATAACGGCACAGATGAATTATATGGAGCTATAACCCTTGATAATATTCGACGGGGTCCGACGCAAAGTGGAACCCTGGGATATTGGATTGGTGAAGAATATGCTCGTCGCGGTTATATGACAGAGGCAATTAATGCGATTGTACAATATGCCTTTATGGATCTTGACCTGAGCCGTATCGAAAGTGCTTGTTTGGCTGATAACAAACCTTCCCGGGGTGTTCTTGAGAAATGTGGCTTTAAATATGAAGGTGTTGCTCAGGCCTACATCCAGATCAACGGGCGCTGGCGAACGCATGTTTTATATTCTGCACTTCGCTATGATCGAAGGGGTAAAACTTCTGCCGGGATTGAGTAAATAATGGTTGAGGAAACAACGTGGCTTTGAAACCGGTGACGGAAGAATTCATTGATGAGCTAAAGTTAGGCTTATCTCCTGAGGCGGTTTTGGCTGTTCCTGATGACTATTTGTCAGAACCACGCTCTAGGTGGCGAGGGATTAGTTCAGTTCTTGTATTGCCCCAGAATGTTAATGAAGTTTCAACCGTGGTTAGTTTGGCGAACGCTAGGTATATCCCAATTATTCCTTATGGCGGTGGTACTGGCTTAGTCGGTGGGCAAATACAAGATAAAGGACCTTCAGGCATTCTATTATCTCTGGAGCGAATGAATGAGATACGGTCTCTGAATTTAGACGAAAATGTAATTACAGTGGAGTCTGGTGTGATTTTGTCTAATTTAAGAGACGCAGCAGAAGAAGTGAAAAGAATCTTTCCTCTTTCCCTGGCTTCTGAGGGAACAGCCCAAATAGGTGGAAATCTAGCAACAAATGCAGGTGGTGTTAATGTGCTGAGATATGGAAGCACAAGAAATTTATGCCTCGGTCTAGAAGTGGTTTTTGCAGATGGCTCGATTTGGAATGGATTGTCACGGCTCCATAAAGATAATACAGGTTATGACCTTAAAAATTTAATCATAGGCTCAGAGGGCACCCTAGGAATTATTACTGCAGCAACGATGAAGCTATTTCCAAAACCACTGGAGCATACCGTGGCCCTAATCGCAGTTAAGTCTCCTAAGGATGCTCTTAGATTACTTTCTGAGACAAAAGATTATTTTGGTGAAACAATTTCTGCTTTTGAATTGATTAATAAAATGGGCATTGATTTTTTTAAGGAAACAAAAGTGGAAGTCAAAATTCCCTTCTCAAAAATGCCGGAGTGGATGGTGCTATTGGATATTGGGCACCCTGGACGAAATAGTGCAGAGAAAAACTCAAACGATTATTTCGAAAATATTTTAAGTAGCGGGCTTGCAGTGGATGGTGTGCTTGCAGAAAACGTTGGTCAGCAAAATGACTTATGGGCACTTCGTGAGAATATTCCAGAAGCAAATCGACGAATTGGGTCTATATCAAGTCACGATATTTCTTTGCCATTATCAACAGTAAGTAAATTTATTGATGAGGCTAGGGTTGAAATTTCAAAACTTGGTAAATTTAGAATAAACTGTTTTGGCCACTTAGGAGACGGAAACCTTCACTTTAATATTTTCCCAAACAAAGGGGAAAAACGAGAAGACTATAATTATATAAGGCCAGAGATTAAGACGACCATCCATGACCTTGTTCATCTACATGGAGGTTCTGTAAGTGCAGAGCATGGTATAGGGCGATTAAAGATAAATGACTTAGTAAAGTATTCTGACCCAATTAAACTAAAGCTTAATAGGTCAATTAAAGCAGTTATGGATCCAAAGGGTATATTAAATCCAGGAGTGATTTTTGAATCCAACCAATGAGACTAATAAATGAACCTGACATTTTAAGTTTTGCTGTTTAGAATTCTAGCTTTGTTGAGAGTTTCTTTGTAAACGCTTTAAATGGGACTTATAAAGTAGTGGTGCCAGTATTTTGTCATAAATAAGTGCCGCTATTTCCCTGAAAATAGGAAAATTGGTCAAAATCGCCAAAATTTTATATTTGGGCATTTCTTCCCAAAGCTTTTGGAAAGCTGGCAAGCCATGGATAACTTGTCCATCTGATATTACATGTAGGCGTTTTGCACCTTGATCCTTGCTGACGCCATAAAGTGATAAATCGGTCTCACCTAATTTATCAAAATGAAGTTCAATACCTTTTTTCTCCGCATACTTTCTATAGTGGCAGATTTCCGCGTTGCAAATTGGACAGTCTTCATTAAATAAAACTCTTATACTCATAATGAGTAGGTAGATTTAGACAGTCAGATAGCAAGTTTTGGGATTAGATTTTTAAACTGCTAAGTTTTTTGGTCATCTGAAATAGCCCCCCAAAGGTCATAATCACCTGATGCTTTCACATTGACTTTGACAATGTCACCCACATGAATTTTTTCAAAATTGTCCTCAATAAAAAGGTTTCCATCAATTTCTGGCGCATCAGCTTTTGTTCTGCAGATTGCGCCTTCTTCATCGATTTCATCAACAATTACGTCAATCTCTTTACCAATTTTCTTGGTAAGCTTTTTAGCAGATATTTCTACTGCTTTTTCCATAAAAATTTCCCACCGATGTTGTTTAACTTCCTCAGATATTTGATGGGCCAAGGCATTAGACCTAGCACCCTCAACATTTTCATACTTAAAACACCCTACGCGATCTAGTTGAGCTTCATCCAGCCAATCGATAAGCGTATTAAATTCATCCTCAGTTTCGCCTGGATAACCTACTATAAATGTTGATCTAAGGGTGATTTCAGGGCAGATCGACCGCCATTTTTTTATTTCTTCTAAAGTGCTTACCGAAGCAGCAGGTCTTGCCATTCGCTTTAAAACTGCTGGATGGGCATGTTGGAAAGGAATATCCAGATAAGGCAGTATCAAACCATCTGCCATCAGTGGGATGAGTTCACGAACATGCGGGTATGGATAAACATAATGTAGACGCACCCAAGCTCCAAGTTTTCCCAAGTCGTTAGCCAAGTCTTTAATATGAGACCTATGACCTTTCTCGCGTGAATATTTTAAATCTAACCCAAAAGCACTTGTGTCTTGCGATATTACGAGAAGCTCTTTCACTCCGTTATCAACTAGTTTTGTGGCTTCATTAATTATTGCGTGTGCTGGCCTTGACTTTAACTTGCCTCTCATGTCTGGGATTATGCAAAACTTGCATTTATGATTGCAGCCTTCTGAAATCTTTAAATAGCTAAAGTGGCGAGGGGTTAATTTAACTCCAGTTTCAGGAAGTAAATCTATAAAGGGATCGGGTTTCGGCGGTACTATCTGGTGAACTGCATCCAAAACATTTTCATATTGATGCGGCCCAGTTACAGCTAGAACACGAGGATGGGTTCCAGTTACAAATTCTGGTTCGGCTCCCAAACACCCCGTAACGATAACTCGTCCATTCTCATTAATTGCTTCACCAATTGCATCTAAACTTTCAGCTTTTGCACTGTCTAAAAACCCACAAGTGTTTACTATTACAGCGTCAGCTCCCGAGTAATCAGGTGAGATGCCATATCCTTCCGCGCGAAGCCTGGTAAGGATTCTTTCACTATCAACAAGTGCTTTAGGGCATCCCAATGAAACCATCCCAATGTTTGGTTGTTTAGAGTTTCTTTCACTTTTTAAAGATGCTCTCGCTTGGTCAGGCCTTTTTAATGAAGGATTAGTACTCATTTTACTTGTAGTAGCAGATATTTGTCGAAGTAAAAGCCCATTAGGTTTTTGTCTTTTTATTCATCAGCAAGGATTATATTTAAGTTAAATGAATAACAAAATCTAGTCGAAAAGATCTGTATTTTTGTCGTTTGTCAGACTTGATTTTATTTATAAAAATTGATCAACTGATGATCTACGTCACCGAGGTTAAATATGCGATTTTCTGGATTAAAAATATTGAAAGAAGGTTTAACTGGAAATAAAGGTTGGACTAATCATTGGCGGGAACCAGAGCCTAAACAGGAGTATGATATTCTAATAATCGGCGGCGGTGGGCATGGCCTGTCCACTGCATATTATCTGGCAAAAAATCACGGTTTAAAGAATATAGCTGTTCTAGAAAAAGGTTACCTCGGAGGAGGTAACGTGGGACGGAATACAACAATTGTTAGAGCAAATTACTTTTTACCAGGAAATTCGGAGTTTTATTCTCACTCTCTTAAACTTTGGGAAGGCCTGGAACATGATTTAAATTACAACGTCATGCACTCTCAGAGAGGATTAATTAATTTGTTTCATTCAGATGGACAAAGAGATGCCTTTGCAAGGCGAGGTAATGCAATGATTAATCAGGGCGATGATGCTATCTTATTAGATACGGAAGGTGTTCGGGATTTACTCCCTTATCTAGACTTTGAACAGGTTCGGTTTCCCATTTACGGCGGTTTGTATCACCCTAGAGGCGGATCTGCTAGGCACGATGCTGTTGCATGGGGCTACGCGCGTGGTGCAGATACTAGAGGTGTTGATCTTATTCAAAACTGTGAAGTTACAGGAATAGATATTTCTCAAGGCCGTGTCACAGGCGTCCAAACCAATCGCGGTCAAATCAGTGCTAAAAAAGTTGGAATTGTAGTAGCGGGTCGTTCTGGGCAGGTAGCGGCTATGGCCGGCATGCGTTTACCGATTGAAAGCCATGTTTTGCAAGCTTTTGTTACTGAGGGTTTGAAGCCTTGCATTGATCATGTGGTCAGCTTTGGCATGGGTCACTTTTACATAAGTCAATCAGACAAAGGTGGATTGGTTTTTGGTGGCGATTTAGATTTTTATGCCTCTTACGCTCAGCGAGGCAACTTGCCTATGAAAGAACATGTTATGGAAGCTGGTATGACTTTGATGCCAATGATTGGAAAAGCCCGCGTTTTGCGTTCTTGGGGTGGGATTATGGATATGACGCCGGATGGGTCTCCTATTATCGATAAGACAGATATAGAAGGTTTATATATTGACTGTGGTTGGTGTTATGGTGGTTTTAAAGCCGTACCTGCTTCTGGCTTTTGCTTCGCCCATTTAATTGCGACCGAAAAACATCACGAATTTGCAAGTGGTTTTCGCTTGGATAGATTTAAAACTGGTTATGGTTTGATTGATGAAGAGGGTACCGGCTCTCAACATAATCTTCACTAAGGAAGGAATTTTATGAGAATCCCTTGTCCCATATGCGGAGATAGAGATCGTCGAGAATTTTATTACGTAGGCGATGCGCAGATAATAAATAGACCGTCTCCCGAGGCTTCTGAAGACATATGGAATGATTACCTGCATAATCGTGACAATCCAGCCGGAGTAACAAAAGATTTATGGTACCATGAAAACGGGTGTAATTCATGGCTGGTGGTAACGCGAAGCACCACAACTCACGAAGTACAGCATGCTGAATTGGTGACCAAGCTGAAGGGTGATGGATCGTGAGAATTTCGGGTAAAGGCCTTATAAACCGTGAGAATACGTTGAATTTTAAGTTTGATGGAGTTAATTACACTGGTTACGAAGGTGACAGTGTTGCTTCAGCGCTTTTAGCTACAGGTAAAAAGCTATTTGGCCGGTCGTTTAAATATCATAGGCCGAGGGGAGTGTTGACTGCTGGGAGTGAAGAGCCAAATGCTCTTATCA
>CACLGX010000003.1 GCA_902606585.1 Paracoccaceae bacterium
TGTTTGGGCTGGTCTAGGTGTTCCTATAAGCCCATTTGATGTACATAAAGCCGAATACCATATTGCCGGTTCAGACGCTTCTGGCGTTGTTTGGGCCGTAGGTGATAAAGTGACCCGCTGGAAAGTAGGCGATGAAGTTGTGATACATTGCAATCAAGACAATGGTGACGATGAAGAGTGTAACGGTGGTGACCCAATGTATTCAAACAGCCAGAGGATTTGGGGTTATGAAACTCCGGATGGTTCTTTTGCTCAATTTACGGCCGTACAAAGCCAACAACTTATGCCGCGCCCTAAACACTTAAGCTGGGAAGAGAGTGCTTGTTACACATTGACCTTGGCAACGGCCTATCGAATGCTTTTTGGTCACCAGCCTCATGACTTGAAACCTGGCCAAAATGTTTTGGTTTGGGGTGCATCTGGTGGATTGGGTTCTTACGCAATTCAATTGATTAAAACTGCTGGCGCTAACGCTATAGCCGTTATATCGGACGAAGATAAACGAGAGTTTGTAACTAAACTAGGTGCTAAAGGGGTTATTAACCGGAAAGATTTTAATTGTTGGGAACAATTGCCCACTGTCAACAGTCCCGAATTCAAGGATTGGTTCGCTGAAGCTAGAAAATTTGGCAAAGCAATTTGGGACATAACTGGTAAGGGCGTAAATGTTGATATGGTATTTGAGCATCCTGGGGAAACAACTTTTCCAGTTTCAACCTTCGTATGTAAGACAGGTGGAATGGTAGTGATATGTGCGGGAACGACAGGGTATAACCTTACCATGGATGCCCGTTATGTATGGATGAACCAAAAAAGGATCCAAGGTAGCCACTTTGCACACCTTAAGCAGGCTTCCGCAGCTAACCAACTGATGATTGAGCAAAGACTAGATCCATGTATGTCGGAAGTTTTGTCTTGGAATGAGATACCTGAGGCACATATGAAAATGCGCAGAAATGAACATAAGCCAGGAAATATGGCAGTTTTGATACAGTCTCCGCGCAAGGGTCTTAGCACTTTATCAGAAGCTCTAATCGATTAAAAAATAAAATAATTAATCGTTTCGCTCACGATTTTGGTTTAAGATTTTGCGCTCCAGCATGGAACACAAAATAATATTCAAATATTTTTACTATGGATAGGCCATTTATAAAATAAGAATATGAGTGGCCTAATTCAGGGCAAAAGTATAAACAATTGTTTATGGCAAGCGACGTAGTTTATTTTTCTGACGACCAAACCAAAGCCTATAATGAAGTCGTATCAACTCTAAGACTTTCCGGCATAGATTTAGATCAAGAAAAGTTATCAGCAAAATTTGATCGACAATCTTCTCTTCTGAGTATCATTGGAAGAGCTGGAACAGGAAAAACATTATTAATTTCAAAACTTTTTGAGGCTTTGAAGTTATTGGGTATTAATATTATTTCGGGCGATTATGAAAGTAAAAGACTTAGAGCAGAACGGTCCTTATCTATTTTAGCGTCTACAAATAAAGCGGCTAGCGTTTTGAGAAGAAAGGGTGTTCCTGCGACTACTCTTCATCGTATCTTGTACACTCCAATATATGATCCTGAATATGAAAAAATTGCTGAGTGGTTGATTGGAAATTCTGTTCGACCCGACAATGAGAATTTTGAAAAATCGACCTTGGATCGCATTTTCGAATTTTATAAAACAAATAAATCTATCCCGGGGGCTTTAGCTTCTGCTGGTTTAAAAGGGTCAGACTTTATCCAAGGTTGGAAACGCAGAGAAGAGCCGCTGGATGTTGGTTTCGTTGATGAGGCATCAATGCTTGATAATCAGCAGTTCGAAGATTTAAAGGAAATATTTTCCAATTTAATTCTATTTGGTGATCCAGCCCAACTCGCTCCCATTAATCAATCAGGAAGTATGGTTTTCGATAAAATCCCTGACAAAAGAAAATATTTTCTACGGCAAATTCATCGCCAACAAAACGATAATCCAATTTTAGATTTAGCTAACAAATTACAAGACCCTGCTATTGATTTTCCGGCTTTTGATCAGTTGGTTAGGGAAGCCTCGATATCCGATGAAAGAATTATTTACAGTCAGAGAGTAAATATCGATTTGATGGCATTTAGTCCAGTTTTAGTGTGGCGGAACTCGACCAGAATTCGCCTAATAAATGCTTTTAGAGAAGCTCATTTAATAAACGAAACTGAGTTAGTTCCTGGGGAACCATTAATTTGTGACGGTATTGAACTACCTCTCAAACATCGAAAAAAAAGAATAGATCTAGAGGCGCGGGGCCTTGTGAAAGGAGCTCTTGTCATTTATTTAGGACCCGGAAGAAAGCCAGGCTTTTCCAAACTCTACATTATAGGCTCAGACGACCCAAAGGTTTCAGCAGCGTCAATCGTTAAAATTGAAAAGCCTGATGTTGAAGAACCATTTATACCATTTGCCGCTCGCATGGGCGCCACTTTTTTACATGGTTCAGCTGTAACGATCCATAAATCCCAGGGATCTCAATGGGAGCAAGTGCAAGTTATTTCGAGCGATTTGGCCATAGCTGCACGAACAGGAACAGTAGAGTCGGGACAGCCGCTTTGGAAGCGACTAACCTACGTTGCAATCACAAGGGCGCAGCATCAACTTAACTGGGTAACTAGAAACCGTCTATCCAAGCCAAAAATTCCACTGGACACTACGAAATTAATATAACATAAATTTTTTTTATTTTGTGGTCTTATAAAAGTAATTTTTCAATAAAAAAGTACGAAACCTTTGGAGGAAATTTAAATGCTTGGCCAGATGATGCAGCGCGATCTTTCAATAATAGAGATTCTAAAATTTGCTGCGGAAAATCATTCTGACAGTGAGGTTGTATCCTTAAGAACAGAAGGTGATATTCATCGTTATAACTACAGGGATTGTCTAGTCAGAGTTTGCAAAGTGGCTAATGCTCTTTTGGATTTAGGTGTAAAAAAAGGTGACAGGGTCGCTACTTTGGCATGGAATGGCTATCGTCATTTAGAGTTATACTATGCCATTAGTGGCGTTGGTGCTATATGCCATACAATCAATCCCCGATTAAGCGCTGAGCAAATGCTTTATATAATTGAGCATGCAGGCGATAGTGTATTATTCATTGATACTACTTTTGTTCCAATTATAGAGCAGCTAGCTCCTAAGCTACCTAAAAATTTAGTGGTTGTTGTTATGGCAGACACTGCAATTATGTCTAACTTTTCCAACCATTACTTGTGCTATGAAACTTTAATTTTAAAGAGTTCTAAAAATATTATATGGCCAGATTTGCCAGAAAACTCGGCAGCGGGTTTGTGTTATACCTCAGGAACTACGGGAAACCCAAAGGGAGCGCTGTATTCACATCGGTCTACCGTACTTCACGCACTTACGCTTTCATTAAATATGGGGCGCTATCTTGGTCATGGTTTGAAAGTTTTGCCAGTGGTCCCATTGTTTCATGTTAACGCTTGGGGTCTTCCTTATGGTGCGCCTTTGACAGGAACGTCATTGGTTTTTCCAGGTTCAAACCTTGATGGCGCCTCATTATTTAAGTTAATCGATAATGAACGTGTTAATTCTGCGTGGGGAGTGCCTACAGTATGGCTTGGACTTCTTGAGGAAATTCGTAAGCAGGATAGAGCTCCTTCCCAATTCCAAAATGTTGTCATCGGTGGTTCTGCCGCACCTAAATCAATGATTGAAGAATTCGAGGAGCTAGGAATTACGGTTTGTCATGCATGGGGCATGACTGAAATGAGCCCAATTGGGACGCAAGGTTTTCTGCCTCAATCTATGAATAAACTGCTTTCTCCAGGTGAGCAAATATCAAAAAAATGTTATCAAGGGCGCCGAGTATTTGGAGTTGATCTAAAAATTATCGACGAAAAAGGTAATTCTTTACCTCATGACGGTAAAGCTTCAGGCGAATTACATGTTCGGGGAAATGCAATTATTTCTGGCTATTATAACAACGAACAAGCCACGGAAGAAGCTTTTGATCAAGAAGGTTGGTTTGGAACAGGTGATATCGCATCTATAACCTCAGATGGTTTTCTCAACATTCAGGATAGAGCTAAAGACTTGATAAAGTCAGGTGGTGAGTGGATTAGCTCGATTGATATTGAAAATATAGTCATGGGTCATCCAAAAGTTGCAAATTGTGCTGTCATTGCTGTTTCTCATCCAAAATGGGAGGAAAGACCACTTCTTGTAGTCGTGTCAAACGGAAAAAATCGTGTTACGAAGAAAGAAATTGATGATTTACTTCTTGAGCATATTGCACAGTGGCAATTGCCAGATGCAATAGAGTTTTTAGATGCCTTACCATTAACGGCTACTGGTAAAGTCTCAAAGCTTACGCTCAGAGAAAAGTTTGCAAACTATAAATTAGCTTAGCTGAGGTAAAAAAATGGATTTAGGTATCACAAAAAAAGTAGCTCCCGTGATCGATGCCGTTCGGGACATGGTAAATAATGAAATAGAGCCTTTAGATGCCGAGTTTCATTCTGAGGTAGGCAAACATCCCAGTGGAGATAGGTTTCAGCATACTGATAGACAGATGAAAATTTTGGATGAATTGAAAATTAAAGCTCGCGAACGTGGGTTATGGAATTTCTGGTTAACTGACAGCGAAAAAGGGTATGGTTTAACAACCGTAGAATATGCCTATTTGGCCGAAGAAATGGGAAAGGTGAGCATCGCAGCTGAAGTTTTTAATTGTAACGCTCCTGACACTGGGAACATGGAAGTTCTCGAGCGTTATGGAACCAGTGAACATAAAAATCGATGGCTCTATGACTTATTAGATGGGAAAATTCGCTCAGCTTATGTCATGACAGAGCCCAATACTGCTTCGTCTGACGCCGCGCAGTTAACATTTAGTGCTGTAAAAGATGGTGAAAGCTGGGTGCTTAACGGTGAAAAATGGTGGATTTCTGGAGCAGGGGATCCGCGATGTAAACTATATATACTTTTGGCATGTACGGATCCAAGCGCACCAAAACATAATCGGCATACCATGTTTGTTCTTGATCCAAAAACACCCGGTATTGAAGTTTTGAGACCAATGCAAGTCTTTGGCAATGATGACGCGCCTCATGGACATATGCATTTAAAATTTACGGATGTTCGCATTCCATCTTCTAGTATAGTACTCGGTGAGGGCAGGGGCTTTGAGGTTGCCCAAGGTAGGTTAGGACCCGGCCGAATACATCACTGTATGCGAGCTGTTGGGCAAGCTGAAAAAGCGTTGGAAATGATGTGTCGTCGTGGGCTTTCTCGCGAAGCTTTTGGCAAAAGGCTTACAGATTTAGGGGGAAATTTTGATATTATCGCAAACGCTCGTATGGAAATAGAAATGTCTCGGTTGTTATGCCTGAAAGCCGCTTACATGATGGATACAGTCGGTGTCCGTGCCGCTCAGCCTTGGATCTCAAAAATTAAAGTTATTGCTCCGTTAATGGCTGGAAAAGTGATAGATGAAGCTATGCAATTGCATGGAGCAGCGGGAATAAGCCAAGATTTTGACTTGGCAAATATGTGGACGCATATCAGAACCCTTAGATTTGCAGACGGTCCAGATGCAGTACATCGTCGGCAGGTCGCTCGAGCAGAGTTAAAAAAATATACAAATTCTTTAACATAATATTACATTAATTATATGCTGGTTTAGTTGAGAGCGCCTGTTTCTAAAATTGATCTGTGTCTAGAAATATTGTTACTGGCCCATCATTTATTAGATTTACTGCCATCTCGCTTCCGAATTCTCCGGTTTGAGTAGATATTCCAGACTGCTCAAGGCAAGATACAAAATGATTATAAAGATCTTTTGCTTTTTCTGGTTCTGCCGCCTCTGAAAACCCAGGACGATTTCCTCGCTTTAAATCAGCAGCCAAAGTGAATTGGCTAATGACCAACGCTGATCCATTTATATCTATTAAAGAGTGGTTCATTTTTTTGTTTTCATCTTGATATATTCTGATTTTGGAAATCTTGATTGCAAGTTTTTCTACTTGACTGATGGTATCATTTTTCATGGCACAAACTAGTATAAGTGCACCAATTTCACATTCGCCCACAATTCGATCTGAGATCGAAACACTTGCATTTTTTACCCTTTGAACGACAGCTCTCATTTTAGAATTTCCTCTATTAATCAATGCCAAAAACTCTTTTAAAAACTCGGCCCCCTTGCTCACATACGAAATAATTTTCAATGCATTTTTCTTAAAACTTGTGAGTATTTATTTTGGCTTTTTCTTTGTTATTTGCTTTTGTAATGTCGATATTAACGGTCTTTAGCGAGCGCCTGATTGATTTGTTATTTATCTCGACTAATTCACCCCGTTTTAAATTTCCCAGTTTAAATGGGCCATACTCAATCCTTATCAGTCGATTAACTTGCATTCCAAGTTCGCTCATTGCGCGCCTTATTTCTCGGTTTTTGCCTTCCTTCAATTCAATCGTTAGCCATGCATTAGCACCCTGCTGGCGGTCCACTGAAACTTTCATTGGTCTAAAGGATTCTTTATCAATGGGGATACCAGATCTGAGTAATTCTAAACTTACTTCTTTTGGACGCCCTTTGACGCGAACCCTATATATCCGACTAAGTTCAGAGCTTGGCAGCTCAAGCTTTCTTTTTAATTCACCACTATTTGTCAAAAGCAATAAGCCCTCAGAATTGAGATCTAAACGGCCGACTGGCATCACACGCGGTAAGTTTGAGGGGAAATAGTCATAAATTGTTTTGCGGTTTTTATCATCCTTAGCTGTTGTTATAGCTCCCACTGGTTTGTGAAAGCACCACAGCCGCTCTTCGTCGGGTTTGGCGATTGGATCGCCATCGATAAGGATAATATCGCTATCAAAAACATTAAAAGCTGGGGAAGTAAGTATTTCGCCATTAACTTTGACGCGGCCTGCCAATATTATTTTTTCAGCTTCACGACGGCTTGCTATTCCCGCTCTTGATAGGACTTTAGCAATACGATTGCCTTTAGACGATTGATTATTCATATCTGTGACTTATGATAAAAAGCCAGATCGGGAAACCCCTCATAAAAATATGA
Source organism: Paracoccaceae bacterium (assembly GCA_902606585.1). Taxonomy (GTDB): domain Bacteria; phylum Pseudomonadota; class Alphaproteobacteria; order Rhodobacterales; family Rhodobacteraceae; genus Salinivivens. The sequence goes on from CACLGX010000003.1 coordinate 7,071, forward strand.
AAATTTATGTTTAGAACTTATATGGATGATGCGCTTGAAGAAGCAGCCAAAGCCCTTGAAAGAGGTGAGGTTCCAGTTGGTGCTATTATTGTAGAAGCTTCTGGTAATATCATTGCTCGGGCTGGAAACGAAAAACGTGCTAGGTTAGATCCCTCTGCACACGCGGAAGTTTTAGCTATCAGGCAAGCTTGTACTGCCTTAAAAACAGATAGGCTCGTAAATTGCGACATATATGTGACTTTAGAGCCTTGTGCGATGTGTGCTGCGCTAATTGCAAATGCTAGAATTAGACGTATTTACTTTGCCGCCTCAGACCCAAAATCAGGTGGAATTCAGCAGGGTGCGAGAGTTTTTGATCACAAACAAACGCACCACGTTCCGGAAATATATTCGGGCATAGGTGAAGAAAAAGCAGTAAAACTCTTAAGGAATTTTTTTGCTACGAAACGTATGAAATTGTAACCTTTTAAAGGCTAAAATTTCTGAATTTTTCTTTACCTTGCAAAGCTTCATTACACCTACCACAAATTGGATTTGCAGCGGTCACTTCCGGAAGTATCTTCCAACAACGTTGACACTTTTCTCCTGATGCAATTTGAAAATCGACCTTAATGCCTGTGACCTCTTCAGTTGAAAAAGCTCCCTGGGGAGCTGTATCTAAGGACAGTTTTATAGAAGAGGTTATACAGATGTCAGTAAATGGAATGCTGTTCAATATATCAAATGTTTCTTGGTCTTCTAAGTAAACAACTGGAGAAGCTTCAAGACTAGAGCCTATGACTTTGTCAGTTCGTTGTACTTCCAATGCCGCGGTAACAACTCTTCTTGCTTGACGAATAACAGCCCATTTTACTGCTAATTCTTCATTTATCCATGTTTTTGGAGTGTTCGGCATATCGGTCAGATGAATAGAACTTTCATCACCTGGATATTTTTCAAGCCAAACCTCTTCCATAGTAAATACTAGTACAGGAGCAAGCCAAGCGGTCAATCTAAGGAATATATGATCAAGAACCGATAGCGCGGAACGCCGTTCCAGAGTGTCTCCATCGCAGTAAAGAACATCTTTTCTTATATCGAAATAAAATGAGGAGAGCTCAACTGTCGCAAAGGTGAATACAGATTGAAATACACCCTGAAAGTCGTAGTCACTATATCCTTTACGTACGCGTTCGTCGAGTTCAGATAACCGATGTAAAACCCACTGTTCGAGTTCTGGCATATCTTCGGGCTCAATTTTTTCATCTTCCGTTAGTTCTGAAAGTGATCCCAAAATAAATCTCATTGTATTACGGAGCCGTCGATAACTATCCGAAACCCCTTTCAAAATTTCCGGGCCAATACGAAGATCTGCTGTGTAGTCTGACTGCGCAACCCACAGGCGCAAAATATCTGCCCCATATTGTTTTACAACTTGTTCCGGGGCTATTGTGTTTCCAAGAGATTTGGACATTTTCATGCCCTTTTCATCTAATGTGAAGCCGTGGGTTAGGACCCCTCGGTATGGTGCTCTTCCATTCGTTCCGCAGGACTGTAGCATTGAAGAGTGAAACCAACCTCGGTGTTGGTCTGTTCCCTCTAAATACAAATCAGCCAGTCCATCATTGGATCCATCTTCACGTTCCTTCAAAACGAATGCGTGTGTTGAGCCGCTATCGAACCAAACATCTAATATATCGTATACCTGCTCGTAGTCTGTTGGGTCTACGATCCCTTCTAAAAAACGCTCTTTCGAATTTTCAAGATACCAAGCATCAGCTCCTTCGTTTTCGAAAGCTTTGGCAATTCGTTCGTTTACTTCAGCGTTTTTTAAAAGAAAATCACTGTCGGTTGGCAACGCCCCTTTTTTTGTGAAGCAAGTTAGGGGTACACCCCATGCTCGCTGTCTCGACAAAACCCAATCTGGACGCGTCTCAATCATTGAATAAAGGCGATTTCTTCCTGTCTGAGGGGTCCACGAAACCAACTTATCTATAGAATTTAGTGCTCGCTCTCTTATCGTTCTGCCAAATTCATCTTTATTATCACCAACCTCGCGATCTATCGATGCAAACCATTGAGGTGTGTTTCTGTATATTACTGGAGCTTTGGAGCGCCATGAATGCGGGTAACTATGTTTGATTTTCCCACGAGCCAATAATCCATTAACTTCTATTAACTTGTCGATGACCGCTTTATTAGCATCGCCCTCACCGCCCTTTCGGCTAAGGATATACTTTCCTCCAAAGAATGGAAGATCATCTCTGAAACTTCCATCGTCTTTTACATTGTATGTGATGACCTCAGCCAACATCCCCAATTCGCGATAGAGTTCATACTCTTCCATTCCATGAGAGGGTGCACAGTGGACAAATCCGGTGCCCTCAGTCTCAGTTACGAAATCTGCAGCCCTAAAATCTCTAATTTCATCCCACTCACCATTAGAGTCTTTTGCTGAAAATAATGGATGTTTTAAGCTAATTGTTGATAATTTCTCTGCTGTAACATCGCTAATCCGACGATACATGGTGTCCTCTAGTCTTGCCTTTTCCATAACTCGACCAGCTAAATTATCGGCCAATATGTATCGATCACCAATATTTGCCCAACATTCATCTGGTCGAGAGAGTACTTCGTATAAGCCGTACTTGATATCAGGCCCAAAAACTACTGCTTTGTTTGATGGAATGGTCCAGGGCGTAGTAGTCCATATTACGACTTGAGAGCCATTCAGTACCGTATCTTCGTTATCAACTACTTTGAATTTTACCCAGACAGTAAAACTCTCTTTATCATGATACTCAACTTCAGCCTCGGCTAAGGCTGTCTTTTCAACAGGTGACCACATAACTGGTTTAGAACCTTGATAAAGGGTGCCGTTCATTAAAAACTTTATAAATTCTTGTGCGATAGTTCGCTCGGCTTTGAAATCCATTGTAAGATATGGGTTTTCCCAGTTCCCAGTAATACCCAGCCGTTTAAATTCTTCTCTCTGAATATCTATCCAGTCATCCGCAAATTTTCGGCATTCTTGGCGAAAATCTACTATTGGAACGTCGTCTTTATTTTTTCCTTTTTTTCGATATTTTTCCTCTATTTTCCATTCAATTGGTAATCCATGGCAATCCCAACCTGGAATATATCTAGCGTCGTTACCCATCATTTGTTGGCTTCTTACCACCATATCCTTCAAAATTTTATTTAGAGCGTGACCAATATGAAGGTTACCGTTTGCATAGGGTGGACCATCGTGCAAAATAAATGGCTTACGAGAGGTTTTTTGTCTCAATTTTTTATAGATGCCAATTTTTTCCCATCTTTCCAACCAACCAGGTTCCCGATTAGGTAAACCTGCTCTCATTGGAAAATCAGTTTTAGGTAAATTTAATGTATTTTTGTAGTCGATTGCTTCAGCAGTCATTGCCGCTATTCCTTAAATATTTTTGAATTTTAGGACTTAAGACGGTGCGCAATTTCGATCACCTTGACCCGGCTCCTCTTGTCAGAGTGCCGGGAAAATAATTCGTATCATGAAGTCTATATCTAAATTCATGACGCCCTTATAGGGTAGTGGTATACCATGGTCCAGTAGTAGAATTGAATTTTATTTTTTAACCTTAATTAGCTTTTAGCTATGTATTCAGTAATCTTTTTTCGCAAAGTTGTTTCACCATCAACTTTCGATTTGTCTATTATTTTTCTAACTTGAGCTAAATCACTTTTGAGTAACATATTTTTCACTGGACCTATTGAGGCTGGTCTCATAGACAATGTTTTTATCCCTATTGCTGCTAGACAAAGCGCCTCAACTGGTCTGCCCGCGTCCTCGCCGCAAAAAGATAAATTAGTGTTATTTTTTTTACACTTGTCTACGATCGTTTGTAAGAAATCGATAAAGGATAGATTGAGGGTGTCGTAGCGCTTCCGAACCAACTCATTTTCTCGATCAGCTGCGAAAAAAAATTGTTTCAAGTCATTTCCACCAATCGACAAGAAATCAACTTCCTGGAAGAATTTATCGGATTCAAAAGCTAGTGATGGAGTTTCTAGCATTGCACCAATGTTAATCTTTTTTGGCACTTTGTGACCTAACTTTAACTCCCTTTCTTTTACTTTTGCCATCTCGAGTTTTGCGAAATCAAACTCACTAGTTTGAGCTATAAATGGAAACATAATAGATAACGGTCGGCCCTCTGCGGCGCGTAAAAGCGCCTGGAGTTGCATACGTAAGACGCCGGGTTTATCAAAACCTACTCTGATTGCTCGCCAACCTAACGCAGGGTTTGGTTCTTCTACATTTGGCATGTAAGATAATACTTTGTCCGATCCAATATCCAAGGACCTGAAAACTACTGTTTTTCCTCCAGCTGCGTCCATGACCCTTTTGTACATTGCGCTTAGTTCGGATCTTTTTGGCATTTGGTTTCGAATAAGAAATTGCAATTCTGTTCGAAAAAGCCCAACGCCCTCGGCCCCTGAACTATCTAGGCTGGGCAAGTCTGCCATTAAGCCTGCATTCATAAGTAGATTCACTTTACTTCCATCTATGGTATTTGCTGGCAAGTGTCTTATGGCCGAGTATCTCTCTTGTGCCTTGGCTTCCATGGCAATTTTGTCTTTGAAAGCTGAACTTACGCTTTCATCTGGTCGAAGATGCACGAGACCCTGTTCTCCATCAACTAAGATTTCATCTCCATTCAAAGCTTCAGCAGTAATATTTTGGGCATGGATAACAAGTGGAATTGCCAATGCTCTTGCTACTATGGTAGCATGACTGCCCACTGAACCTTCTTCGAGTACGATACCTTTTAAAGATCGCCCATAATCCAGTAGCTCTGCGGGTCCTATATTGCTTGCCACCAATATGGGGTTTTGCGGCATTGATGCGCCAGTCTGCTTGCCTTGTCCTGTCAAGATACGAAGAAGACGATTAGATAAATCATCCAAGTCATGAAGCCTATCTCTCATATAGGGATCGGTAGCCTGTCCTAACCTTGCCCTGGCAGAAGACTGTTCTTTATCAACTGCTGCTTCTGCACTCAAGCCAGAATTTATGTCAGTTACCATCCGTTTCATCCAGCCGCGAGAATTTGCAAACATTTTGTAAGCTTCAAGAATTTCTGCTTGTTCCTTATCCATCTGCCTACTCTGCTCAAGCATTCCATCGACATGATTTCTAAGCTCTTGAACGGCTTCTTCAAGGCGATCGATTTCTGCTTCTGGGTCATCTGATACAAGATTAGTTACTACAACCCGAGGCTCGTGGAGCCAAACATTGCCTCGTGTGGCTCCCTCCTGGGCGACTGATCCTCGAATAAGTATGGATTGTTGATGTAAAGCCTTCAATCCGCTTTCTTCACTAACAAATGCTCCCAGTTCTGCCATTTCTGCCAAAACCATTGCGACGACTTCTAGGGCGTAAATTTCATCTGTATTATATTCTCGAGCTGTTTTTGATTGGACAACCAAAACGCCTAAAAGTTCGCCTAGTCTTTGGATTGGAAGACCTAAAAAAGAGGAAAACCTTTCCTCACCTGTTTCTGGCATGTAGCGGAAGCCAGGATATGACGGAGCATCGGCAGTGTTTATTGCTTTATTTCTTTTTGCAACTTTTCCAACTAAACCTTCACCAATTCTCATTCTGGTTTGGTGAACCGCTTCAATTTCGAGGCCTTCAGTTGCGCACAATTCTAAAGTTTCTGAATCGCGTAGTAAGTAAATAGAACAAACTTCGGTTCCTGTGGTTGATGCAATAAGCTGGGTGATTTTGTCTAGGCGATCTTGTCCTTTTGCTTCTTCTGCCATTGTGTCTCGCAGGCGTTTAAGAAGCTTTCGGCTATCACTTTCAATTTTATTTGGCATGGTCATTAGGTCGCAGTATAGACGTCTTAATTGTTGTGGTGAAATTAATTAAGCAATTTTTTCTAAGTCAAAGGCATCATGTAACGATTGAACAGCCAGTTCCATATACTTTCTATCTATCAAGACGGAAATTTTTATTTCAGATGTTGCAATCACTTTTATATTAATTCCTTCATCAGATAACGTACGAAACATTTTTGCTGCTACACCTGATTGGCTTCGCATACCAATGCCGACCGCAGAGATTTTAGCCACATTGGTATCTGCTACAAGTTGTGAAAAATTGATATCACCTTCATTTTTTGCACTATTGAGCGCTTTTTCTGCTTTCAACACTTGGTCGGTGGGACACGAAAATGTCATATCAGTACGCCCTTCTTCGGCAATATTCTGAATAATCATATCAACGTTAACGCCTGCTTCTGAGAGTGGGCCAAATATTGCTGCCGCAATCCCAGGCCGGTCTGCTACAGATATTAAAGTCATTTTTGCTTCATCTCTGGAATGTGCAATACCTGATACAATATTTGATTCCATAATTTCCTCCTCACTGCATACGAGTGTTCCCGCATTACTTTCTGGCTTATCGAAACTCGAAAGAACTCTGAGTTTTACATTAAAACGCATCGCCAACTCAACGGATCGTGTTTGCAAAACTTTTGCTCCCAGCGAAGCAAGCTCAAGCATCTCTTCAAATGAAATTTTATTTAATTTTCTGGCTTTTTCAGTTATTCTGGGATCTGTTGTGTAAATTCCGTCTACATCTGTGTAGATATCGCATCTAACGGCCTCAAAAGCAGCTGCAAAGGCAACAGCTGTTGTGTCAGACCCCCCGCGTCCAAGAGTTGTGACCCTTTCGGTTTCAGTTATGCCTTGAAATCCTGCTACTACGGCAACACGCATTCCTTCCTTGAATTTGTCCATTATATTTTTCGTAGGTATTTCTTCAATCCTGGCTGAAGAGTGTGCCGAAGATGTTTTAACCGGGACTTGCCAACCTTGCCAACTCCGAGCTGGGACATCCATGTCTTGCAAAGTCAGGGCCATAAGTCCAGCGGTTACATGCTCTCCAGAGGATACAATAGCGTCATATTCCCGGGCATCATAAAGCGTTGATGTTTCATTCACCCAGTCAACAAGTTCATTTGTTTTTCCAGCCATAGCTGAAACAATTACAATAACCGAATGGCCTGCTGATACCTCTAAAGCAACACGTTTTGCAGCACTCTTTATTTTATCGAGAGACGCTACAGAGGTGCCGCCAAATTTCATTACCAATATAGGCATAACAATTCCCTAAAGGTGCAATACGCACATGGTGTATTTCACCAAGAAAGATAGCACAAGTCTCAATGGCAAAGAGAAAAGAAAGGTTCTTCCGATAAAAATGTAAATTAAATATACATTTATAGCTAAGGCTAATTGGTTTTTCTATTTGGAGTGAATGGTAAGGGGGTTACGGGAATACCGTCATCGATGAGTGATTTAGCTTCTTCCGCCTTTGCTTCGCCGTATATGGGTCGTTCTGGCAAGTCTCCTAAATGCATAGCTCTTGCTTCTTTTGCAAAGTCTTTACCCACGTAGTTCGAGTTTTCTTCAACATGTTTTTTAATTTCTGCGATTGCTTGTTCTGCAGGATGCTTCTTCTTGACACTGATTTTCGCGTTTTTATTTACGCGTGGCGCCATTATGGCTTTTTTGATCTTCGAACTTCCACAAATTGAACAAACGACCATTTTACTAGTTTTAAGTTTTTCAAAAGCAGAACTTGATTGAAACCAACTATCGAAGGTATGCTCGTTATCACATTTTAATGTGTATTGGATCATTTCTTTATAAATTTCCTGCGTTTTTTTGTAAGCTACTTAAGACCATGCAGGATATATCACCTGTTTTTACTTTGTTTATGACTAAATATCTTTAGGAACTAAATAAGTAATTTATTAAGAAATTCAATTAGTACAAAAGACATAAAACTACTTTTTAATCAAAATAAACGCAGTATTATTACTTTTTCGCTTGCCGCTGTCGTTTTTTAGTCTAAATACAGCGCACCTGTATTCGATAGGAATCGATTAAATTTTTTTAACGACTGGGAGACATTTTATGGAACGTCGTAACTTTTTAAGAGGTGCTGCGCTAGCGGGAACTGGCGCTGCCCTTGCAACACCCGCTGTGTCAGGTGGACACGGCACTGTATTAACAATGGTTCAATCATGGAGTCGTGGCTTTGCTGTGCTTGATGATGCTGCGCGCTACTTTGCTGACTTTGTCGCAAAAGCGTCAGATGGAACTCTAACAATTGACCGGAAAGCACCTGGCGAATTAGTTGGTGCTTTGGAAGTGTTTGATGCCGTGACTTCTGGCCAAGCTGACATGTATCACTCAGCAGACTACTATTTTATTGGTCAGCACCCAGCTCTAGCTTTTTTCACAGCAGTGCCTTTTGGCGGTACGGCTCAGGAAGTTACCAATTGGTATTACCATGGTGGCGGAGAGCAAATCCATGACGAAATTGGGCAAATTTTCAATTTTAAGGGTTTGCTTGCTGGTAACTCAGGTGGTCAGTCTGGCGGTTGGTTTCGTAAAGAAATGACTTCGCCTGACGATTTTAATGGTCTTAAGTATCGTATGCCTGGTCTAGGCGGTAAAGTGCTAGGTAAACTTGGTGCGTCTGTTCAAAATATTCCAGGCGGCGAGTTGTACCAAGCCCTTTCATCTGGCGCTCTAGATGGCCTAGAGTGGGTTGGTCCAGCTGCTGACGAACGGGCTGGTTTTTGGGAAGTGGCGAAAGTTTACTATACCGCTGGTTTTCATGAGCCAGGATCAGCGCTATCAGCTAACATGAATTTGGATAAGTGGAATTCACTCTCAGAACAACATCAGCACATATTGCGAATTGCTGGAATGGCAACTACACTTTATCAGCTTGCTGAAACATTTTCTGCAAACGGTGCTGCTCTGCAACGAATGCAGGCTCAGGGTGTAAAAGCTCTGCAATTTCCTGATAGTATTTGGGATGCGTATGGTGAAAAGTCTGCTGAAGTTATGGACGAGAATATGGATGATGAACTGTTCAGAACAACGCGTGCCAGCTTCGAAGCTTCATTGGCAGACTCTGCCGCATGGATCAGTAAGTCAGACGGTTACTACGTGCAACAGCGTGTTCGCGTTCTAGGCGGATCATAATAAAATATTTTCTGGGGTCGAATAGACCCCAGGAACGCCAAACCAGAGTTTTTCTATGGAAAATGAGCAAACATTAAGCTTAGCTACCACTGTGGCAGCTATTTACGACGGGGTATTATGGTTTTTTCAAAACCTTGTATTTGCCTTTTACAATATAGGATATGCAGCTTTAAATCCGGGCCTTTGGCTGGATTGGAGCGAGAAAAAATCAATCATGAGATTTGTCTACTACGGCGGGTCTGGTGAGTTTTTTTTCGCTGTATTATTAATAGTACTAATTTTATTTTTTATCGGTGTATTAAGGCCCTCTGTCATGTGGGGACAAATAAGAATTCTTGAGGGATTTGCTAACACCGTTGGTCGGTTTTTTGCTTGGGCCGGGCTTTTGATGGTTTTGCAGCAAGTATTAATCGTTGTACTACAGCGGATTTTTACGAGACCCGACATTGTGCTGAGTTTCGGGGTCCCTTTGAGTTTTGATATTAGTTGGTACGCTGAAGAACTTAAGCTTTACAATGCGCTTGTTGTCAGTCTGTGTGCCACTTACACATTTGTGCAAGGTGGTCATGTGCGTGTGGATTTGTTTTATGCAGGCGCCAAGTTTCGGACGAAAAAAATCGTCGATATGTTTGGTTCGATAGTATTTATGGTTCCGATGGCTGTCATTATTTGGATGTATGGTTGGTATTTTTTATGGCGACATTTGATTGTGCCAAAACCTTCTGCGTCAGATACTTTGGATCGATTGCTTGCTAAATCCAGGGTGTTGAAATGGAACGTTGAGACAATCGGGTTTTCGCCCAACGGTTTTACGGGATACTTTATCTTCAAGATCTTGTTAGTTGCATTTGCCGGGATGGTATTTATTCACGCCATAGCATTTTTCATGCGCTCGTTTCAGGAACTTCGAGAGGGGCAATCGAGCGAAAACAAATACAAAGATCTCGATCAGCTTCCAGATTTAACTGAAATCGCGAAAACTGAAAATTAGGAACGGAAGTTATGTTGTTTGGTCTTGATGGCGTAGAAATTGGTTTAATAATTGTATTCGTATGCCTTTTTGGAGGCATACTTTCTGGGTTTCCCGTTGCCTTTGCCATTGGGGGCGCTGGTGTCGTTTCTTTTGGCATAATAGCTATGCTGGATAGTGCTGGTATATTGGTCCATCAAGCCATTGATACAACGTCGCAGATGTATCGGGAATTGTTGGCCTCAGGGGTGAAAGCTGACCAGATTTCATCTTTTCGCTATCCTGATTTGCCTAAAATAATTGAACCACTCTTCAAAGGTGGTTGGGAAACCGCTCTGGAAAGAAACATCTCTTTTATAGTGAACCGGATAAATGAGCGAGTTCTGGCGGGTCAATCTATTGAAGTCCTGCTTGCAGTTTTGATGTTCGTTTTAATGGGCATAACACTAGAAAGATCCAAAATAGCAAATGATCTACTTACTACGATGGCGCGAGTTTTTGGACCTTTACCCGGAGGTTTGGCTGTTTCTGTTGTTGTTGTCGGAGCTTTTTTGGCGGCATCAACGGGTATTGTTGGAGCTACGGTTGTTACCATGGGCTTACTGTCCCTGCCGACAATGCTCCGAAGTGGATATTCGCCTGAGCTTTCCACTGGTGTAATAGCTGCCTCTGGAACGTTGGGTCAGATTATTCCTCCCTCAATTGTTATCGTCTTGCTGGGGACTTTAACCGGTGATTTATATTCTGCTGCTCAAGAGGCGAGAGCTCAGAGCATGGGCTGCACAGACGCTCTTACGTATTTAGGTAAGCCAGCTGTTGTTTCTGTTGGTTCATTATTCCAGGCCGCGCTACTTCCAGGGATAATGCTTGCCCTTCTATATGCCATATATGCATTCGGGTATGCTTTACTTAATCCGTCAAAAGCCCCTGCCGTCGCGGGTGAGGCTATGGATACCAAAACAGGCTCAACCCAACAGTCTTTGACCTGGTTTGTGTATGTACCCGTAGGGGTAATTGGTGCAGCAGTCTTATTAAACATGGGCGGTGTATCGGGGAGCCAATCTATTTACGTTGACTCGTACTCAGATATTGGCCAGGAGGCAAGCTTAAGGACAAATGTATCCGAGGAATGTCAGCAATCCATGATAGAGCTACATGGACAGGAAGCCTGGGATAAAGCGATTGCACAGCAAGTGGCAATTGATGCATCAGGCGGCGTTGCACAAAGTGAGAAACGTTCTGACGAGGAGATAGCTGCCCTAGTTGCGGAGAAAATTTCTTCTGCTCCTCCAATAGGCACCGGTATACTTATGCTTTTTGTACTGTCTGCAATTTTCTTTTCTTTTGCTAAAGGTGTGGCGCCTAATTTAGATCAGAAGCTTATACTTGTTGGTGGCTTGGGAACAGCACTATTATTAGTTACTGATATCGTTCTCATTAAACCGGATGCTTCTTCCTCAATGACTTGGGCGTTTCTAGCCTTACCTGTAATTTTAATCCTCTACTCTTCCAAAACCGCAGTTGCACGTCTAGCTGACAATGAGTTATTGAGGGTTGTTTTTCCTCCTCTTGTTCTGATCGTTGCTGTGTTAGGGTCAATCCTTGGCGGTATTACTAATCCCACACCAGCGGCTGCTCTTGGTGCAGCCGGAGCGATCATGCTGGCAGCGTATCGAAAGTTAAAGGAAACGGACCGTTCTGGAAAGTTTATTATTAACGCGACATTTGCATTAATTATTATGCTGCTTATTGGAATTAATTTTGACTTGCGCATTAATACGGAACAAGTGTCCCTCGAAAGCTGGGTAGCGTTTTTCGTTGCCTACGGCGCGTATTTAACAGCAATTATTGGTCTTCTCTATGCTTGTTGGGTTTTGTATGCCGCCGGTGTCATGACGTCAGTTGTTCAAGAGACTAGTAAGGTTACAACAATGGTTTTCGCGATCTTAATCGGTTCGCAGTTACTAAACTTAGTTGTGATTTCGTTTGGTGGCGAACATTACATCCAACAATTCCTTCGCTCCTTCGATAGCGAAGTGACGGTATTCTTAATCGTGATGCTTGTGTTATTTATTTTAGGTTTTGTACTTGATTTTCTTGAGATTATTTACATTGTGATACCAATCGTTGGACCAGTAATATACGGTGGAACTTTCGATCCTCTTTGGGTCACCATTATGGTTGCGATTAATCTTCAAACATCGTTTCTAACCCCACCTTTCGGATTTGCATTGTTTTATTTGAGGGGTGTTGCGCCAAAGTCTGTTACGACTGGTCATATATACCGAGGAGTGGTTCCATTTGTGTTGATCCAAATCATTGGATTAACAATGCTCTATTTTGCACCATCCATTGTGACGATTGTTCCTCAACTGCTTGGTGGAAACTAGACTAAAGGTCATCCATTGATAATTTTTGGCGAATTAAGCTTTAGTATGTTTGCAAATATTGGCTTATATTAGCCTTATTACGTAGTCGATAGGTTTTTTGGGCGGGAAGACTGTAGTGCTTTTGGGCGTTAAAATTATTGAGTTTGAAGGTTTAGGACCAGCCCCTTTTGCAGGACGCATGTTAGCTGAGCTTGGCGCAGATGTACTAGTTATAAAAAACTTCAATCAAAGGGAAAAATCATTAAAGAATAGTGTATTAAATGCGGGGAAAAAATCAATCTTTCTTGATTTAAAAGATGCACATGACCATTCCATAGCTTTAGAATTAATCAGAAAAAGCGATGTCCTTATTGAAGGCTTTCGTCCTGGTGTAATGGAGCGCTTAAATCTTGGTCCCAAAGATCTCAAAAAAGCAAATAAAAGATTGGTCTATGGACGAATGACAGGCTGGGGTCAGACAGGGCCACGGTCTAAACAAGCTGGCCACGATCTCAACTATATTGGGCTAAGTGGTGCTCTGCATTACGCTTCTCAGGCTGGAGATATACCACAAACGATCCCGACCTTGGTGGGGGATATTGGAGGGGGATCACTTTATTTAATCATTGGAATATTATCTGGACTATTAAACGCTCAAAATACGGGAGAAGGCACTATAGTAGATGCAGCAATTGTTGATGGTTCAGCCCATATGATGAACCTTTTGATGTCAATGCAAGATACAGGCTCAATTGAAATGAAACGAGGTCTCAGCCTTTTAGATGGGTCACACTTGTCGCGGTGTTACAGATGTTCTGATGGGAAATATATTTCAGTACAATGCTTGGAACCCAAATTTTATAATCAATTTTTAGAAGTTTTATCGGTTGATAAAAACCCTCTGATGAAAACACAGTACGATAGTTCTCAGTGGAAGGCTCAAACTGAATTTTTAAGTAATATATTCCAGAAAAATTCACAATCTTATTGGATAAAACTATTTTTGGATTTAGATGCCTGCGTGGCTCCAATTTTAAATCCTGAAGAAGCTGAAACTGATCCTCATATTAAATCAAGAGAAATATGGGTCCGCGAAAATGGCTATTTGATGGCTTCTGCTGCACCGCGGTTTGATGATAAAAGGCCAAAAATCCTTAAATCTGAACTAACAATCGATAAAAAAGATATTATTTCTGACTGGACTTGAGAGAAACAATTATGTCACCGAAGCTTAAAGATTTTGATGAACTCATGAATAGTCGCTTTTCTTGTCGTGCCTTTTTGACAAAAGAAGTTGACCAAAAAACTATAGATCAAATAATTGAGACTGCGCAAAAAGTCCCATCTTGGTGCAACTCGCAACCTTGGCAGGTTATTTTGCTCCGGCAAGAGACACGAAGGTTACTTTCTGAAAAGTTAGTTTATTCAGCAGATCAAGCTTTTGAAACGCCCGATATAGATTTTCCTAAGCGTTATACTGGTGTTTACAAAACCCGTCGATCTACTTGTGGATGGCAATTGTATAATGCGGTTGGCGTTCAAAAGGGTGATAGAGAAGGCGCAAGTCAGCAAATGGCGAAGAATTATGAATTTTTTGGTGCGCCAAACGTTGCTATAATAACAACTCCAAAAGACCTTGGAGCTTATGGAGTTTTAGACTGTGGAGCTTTTATAACTGCTTTTACTTTAGCAGCTGCGGCAATTGGAATTTCATCAATACCGCAAGCTGCAATTGCTGGGCGTGCACCGATTGTCCGTGAAGTTTTAAATATTGAAGAAGATCGCGATGTATTATGCGCCATCTCATTCGGTTTTGCGGATAAAGATAACCCAGCAAATAGTTTTAGAACCCAAAGAGCCGATTCAGTTGAATTCGTAGAGTGGGCGTAAACTTGAAAATTTTTCAACATTAAATGTTTTTATTCTTGATGGATCTGTCCAAACCAATTGATATTTACTGTGAGCGTCTGGATGTCGGCATATGGGCCGAACCAATAAACTCAGTTACTAATGCGGCTTTCATTTTGGCTGCTATTTTTATGTGGTTAAGATGTAAGAATTTAGTTGAGGGCAGGATATTATCCTTTATTTTGTTCTCAATCGGATGTGGTTCCTTTCTGTTTCATACTTTTGCGCAAACTTGGGCAGCCATTTTAGACGTCACTGCGATACTTATTTTTATATTAACTTATATCTTCGTAGCAAACCGTAGATTCTTGGCTTGGTCAAAAATGGTTAGTTTAATTGGCGTCATATTATTTTTTCCATATCATTTATTTTTGGTGAGTATTTTATCAAATATTCAGTTCTTAGGTTCATCGCTACAATATATTCCCGTTGCAATTTTGATATTTATCTACTCAGGTTTATTACGTAAATCTGAACCAAATTTATCTCGTGGATTATTTATTGGTGCGACTATTCTATGTTTATCTATTATTTTCAGGACTATTGATGAGCCATTTTGTTCAATAGTTTCAATAGGAACTCATTTTGTTTGGCATATTTTGAATGCTATAATGCTATCATGGATGATAGAAATTTTAAGAAGACATATGCTTGCAGGTTACTCTCTAGGGCGTTACACGGTTTAACAAAAACGGAGTTTCAGTATGTCGATTGATGAGAATACAGCAGCTAAGGTCGCGAAACTCGCCCGCATTGAAGTTGAAAGCCAAGACTTAACAGCTTTGGCCAAAGAATTTAACGATATTTTGGGCTTCATTGAGCAGCTAAATGAGGTTGACGTTGAAGGCATTGAACCCATGACATCAGTTACTCCACAGAAGTTAATACGTCGTGGCGATAATATTACTGATGGTAATAAGCAAACTTCTGTACTAAAAAATGCACCTATCTCCAGAGAGGGTTTTTACGCTGTACCAAAGGTTGTGGAGTAATGACAAACTTAAACAATCTTACGATTGCCGAAGCACGAGATAAGTTGAAATCGAAGGAAATATCTTCTCTTGAATTAACAAATAGTTGTCTATCTGCAATAGATGCAGCGGATGCTTTAGGTGCTTTTGTCCATAAAACTCCCGAACTCGCCATAGAGCAGGCAAAGCGTGCTGATGAGCGGCTCAAAAAAGAAAACGCTCCTGACCTCTGCGGTATTCCTTTGGGGATAAAAGATCTTTTTTGTACAAAGGGAGTTGAAAGCCAGGCGGCCAGCCGCATATTGGAAAATTTCAAACCTGAATATGAAAGTACTGTAAGCCAGAACCTTCTTGATAATGGTACAGTCATGTTGGGCAAACTAAACATGGATGAGTTTGCAATGGGTAGCTCCAATGAAACCTCCATATATGGAAATGCCATCAATCCTTGGAAAACTGATGACCGTGGATTAACCCCAGGCGGTTCATCTGGAGGATCAGCTTCGGCTGTTGCTGCTGACTTATGTTTGGCAGCTACTGGTACTGATACTGGGGGATCAATTAGGCAGCCGGCGGCATTCACTGGCATAGTAGGAATAAAACCGACATATGGACGTTGCTCTCGCTGGGGAATAATCGCATTTGCTAGTTCATTGGATCAGGCAGGTCCGATGACTAAAACAGTTCGTGATGGTGCAATTATGCTTGAGGCTATGGCGGGAAATGATCCAAAAGATAGCACTTCAGCTAATATAGAAGTTCCAAACTTTGAAGCCATGTTGACTGGTGATATTAAAGGTAAAAGAATAGGTATTCCAAAAGAGTATCGATTAGATGGGATGCCTAGTGAAATAGAAAAATTATGGTCAGATGGCACTGAAATGTTGCGTCAGGCGGGTGCCAAGATTGAAAATATATCATTACCGCATACAAAATATGCTTTGCCTGCATATTACGTTATTGCTCCGGCGGAGGCCTCTTCAAATTTAGCCCGATATGACGGTGTTCGATACGGTCGAAGAGCCAACTTATCATCAGGAGATGGCATAAACGAAATGTACGAAAAGACGCGTGCGGAGGGCTTTGGCTCTGAGGTAAAAAGGCGGGTGATGATTGGCACTTACGTTTTGTCTGCTGGTTTCTATGATGCATACTACAATAGAGCTCGCAGAGTTAGAGCATTAATTAAAAAGGATTTTGATGAGGTGTTTGCGGATGGTGTCGATGCCATTTTGACACCAACAACGCCATCTGCTGCTTTTGGCTTAGGAGAGATGTCAGATGCAGATCCTGTGCAAATGTACTTAAATGATGTATTTACAGTGACCGTTAATTTAGCGGGCCTTCCTGGTGTCTCTGTTCCTGCGGGAGCTGATAAATCTGGATTACCATTGGGTCTTCAGGTAATAGGTAGGCCTTGGGAGGAGGGTGATATGCTAAATATCGCGTACTCTTTGGAGAAATCTGTGGGTTTCTCCGCTAAACCATCAAAATGGTGGTAGTTTGATGTTAAAACCACAAAATTTTTTTCTTGGATTGGTAATCTTAATGTTTGTCAGTGGCTGTGAACCAACTATTAATTCGCAACAAATCACTCAGAATGCACAAAATTTGAGAGAAAATGTTCGAAATATAGATACACAAAGAATAGTCCAAAGTGCGCAAAACGTTAGAGAAAGTGTTCGAAACATAGATACACAGAGAATAGTCCAAAGTGCTCAATCCGTTAGAGAAAATGTTCAAAATATTGATACAAAAAAAATAGTTCAGAGCGCCCAAAATTTGAGGGAAAATTTACAAAATATTAAACCATCCTCGCCTTTGAAAATTAAGGAACCAAAGGCGGTGCCAGAAAGTTTAGAAAATACGGATCCCGTTTTGGCTGAAATTATAGGAACTGTTTTAGAAGAGGAGCCACCTTCGACATCAAAGCCAAGTCCAGATGCTGATGAGTTGGATACAACTAAGTTATCTGATGAAAATGATTTTGAGGCTGTATCGGAACGACAATCGATAGAGAGTGATGCGGAAAGATTACAAAATAATCGAGCTTTGTATATACTTGTAGAGCCTACATCTCTTCCAAGAAGGCCAGGCTCAACGGCGCCTAGTATCGTTGAATTTGCCATAAAGACCACAAACCCAGTGGGCACACAATTATACTCGCGACCATTTGCTAGTGAAACTCGATTTGAATGGAATTGTGCCAAATATAGCTCTCAAAGCGCTGCTCAGGAGGCTTTTTTATCAAAAGGAGGCCCCAAATTTGATGCAAATGGTTTAGATCCAGATGGAGATGGATTTGCATGTTACTGGGATCCTGAGCCTTTTAGAAGTGTCTTAAAAGAAAATAATTAAAAAGTTTCAATGAAATTTATCAAAAAACCCTCTCCAAACTTTGGTTTACGTACCGAGGGAACTGATATTGAATTTATAATTTTGCACTATACTGCAATGAGTACTGAAAACTCTCTGGAAAGACTGTGTGACCCCGTTCATGAGGTTTCTTGTCATTATCTTATCGATCCAAGCGGCAATTGTTATCAGCTTGTAAATGACAGCAAACGTGCTTGGCATGCAGGAAAATCATACTGGCGAGGTTATGTCGATCTTAACTCTCGGTCATTTGGAATAGAGTTGGTGAACTCAGGTAATGAGAACTATCCTGAGGCTCAGATGAAAAGCTTAATAAGGCTTTTAAAGTATCTTATTGGATCATTTAAACTTAATCCCAAAAATGTTTTAGGCCATTCCGACATTGCGCCGTCTCGAAAGCTTGATCCTGGTAAACGGTTTAACTGGAAAAAACTTTCAGCCAATGGAGTTGGGTTGTTTCCAGAGGTGAGTGTACCAATTGAGTGTGATAAAAAAATATTTTTAGCTCAAGCTGAGCGTGCTGGTTTTAACCCCAATACTAAATTTGATCATATTTTAACGACTTTCAGGAATCGTTGCCGGCAGAACTTCACAGGAGAATTTGATGGATATGATTGTGCGTTGATGCAAAAATTTGCAGATGCCTTTGATATTGACGATTCATGAAATTCACAATAAGCACATACTCTGCGGATGGCTGGATGGTCGCGAGTACTCTCGAGGAAAGTCCGGACTCCTCAAAGCAGCGGTGCCGGGTAACGCCCGGGCGGGGTAACCCGACGGAAAGTGCAACAGAAAGTAAACCGCCCGTTTTTTCGGGTAAGGGTGAAAGGGTGGGGTAAGAGCCCACCGGGGTCTTGGTAACAAGGCCTGCATGGCAAACCCCACCGGGAGCAATGCTGAATAGGAACCTATAAGAAAGCTTGAAAAGGCCTTCTACTTTGCTTTGGAGTTAGGTTCGGGTAGGCAGCTATAGGGTTTGTAGTAATACAGACTTTAGATGAATGATCATCCAAAAGGTTTTTACCTTTGGACAGAATCCGGCTTATAGGCCATCCGCATTTTATTTTTATTTTGTTGATTAAAGTATAATTTTTCAATGTCTAAGTGTTGACTTGGCACGTAGCTTGTTTAAAAAGCAACCTTCATACACGTTATTTGGTCGATTGAATGGCCTAATGCAGGAGTTAAATTATGGCTAAGCCTACAACCATTAAGATCCGCCTTAATTCAAGCGCTGGAACTGGCCACTTTTATGTGACAAAAAAAAACGCTCGCACGATGACTGATAAGATGGTTGTTCGTAAATATGACCCTGTTGCTCGTAAACATGTTGAGTATAAAGAAGGAAAGATTAAATAGTTAACTAAATAAAAAAGGCCGCTTGTGAGCGGCCTCTCAATATTAGATTTGCGCCATTAAGTTTCTTAATGGCGTTTTTTATTTACTCTGAGTTACCCATGAACATTAGTAAAAATTGGAACATATTTAAAAAGTCTAGATATAAACTTAGTGCACCATGAATTGCCGACTTATCTAACCAATCGGTGTCTCCATGGTGAGCATGAGCCACATACATATTTTTGATATTTTGCGTATCATATGCTGTAAGACCAGCAAATATAAGAACCCCAAGCATTGAAATGATCATCATCATCATGCCAGAGCCAATGAATATATTTATAATCATTGCCACAATCAGCCCGATAACACCCATGATGAGAAATGACCCCCAACCGGAAATATCTTTCTTAGTTGTATAACCCCACAGTGATAATCCAGCAAAAGCGATTGCTGTGACCAAGAACGTCTGAGTGATTGAAAATGTGGTGTAAAAGATAAAAATTGAACTCAATGACACGCCAATTAAAGTAGCAAATACATAGAAAAATAGTTGTGCAGCTTGCGCTGTTGATCTTCTCATAATCGCGCCAAAACCAAAGATCATTAGAAGAGGTGCGAACATAATCACCCATCGTAAAGGTGAAGTATAAATTGTAGCGCCCAAACCTGTGAGCATTGTGCCATTTTGCATCTGATCCACCGCAAGAGCTGGATCCGATGTTGTTGCTAAGCCTGAAATAGCCCAAGCCGCTAAAGCTGTAATAATCATTCCCACGGACATTGTGCCGTAGACTTTATTCATATGAGCCCGCAGGCCCTCGTCAATTTGACTGGCTCGAGCGCCTGACACTGAGCGAATTGTTTCAAAATCTGCCATTAAAACCTCCAGAAACAAGGATTACTTCTAATAAATATAATATTGGTAAACTCTTTCAAATTTTCAAGCCATTATTAGATGAAACTTAATAAAATCAATTAAATTTTTAACTTTTGTGAATTTTAACTACAACTTTTCCTGTTGATTTTCGATTTTTCAATAAACCAAGTGCATCTTCAGCCTGATCTAAAGTAAATTTATGGCTAATGTGCGGTTTTATCTGACCAGATTCATACCATTCGAAAAGTTGCTTTAGACTTTCTGTGACTACCTTTGGCTTAAATTGTAGAAAGCCCCCCCAGTAAAAACCATGAACAGTAACATTTTTAACCAATAGATGATTGGCTTTTAGCTGCGGTAAATTACCACTAGCAAATCCAATTAAAATTATTCGAGCTTCTGGATTACATGATTTGAAAGCTGATTTGAATTGATCTCCTCCGACTGCATCGTAAACAATATCGATACCACCAAGATCTTTTAAACGGGAAATTAAATCAGGATCGTCTGAATCTAAAACGAAATCTGCTCCCTCTTTCTTGATAATTTCCATTTTTTCGGTACCACGCGCCACACCTACAACCCGCGCTCCCATCAACTTTCCTAGTTGTACCGCCGTTAGTCCTACGCCCCCCGAGGCTCCAAGAACAAGTAATGTATCACCGGGCTTGGTCTGTACTTTGTATCCAAGCGCTAAATGACTTGTTCCGTAGGCTATTTGAAAAGCAGCAGCATCATCAAAATTCATTTTTTGAGGAAGTTGAACACATCTTGATACATCGAAGCAGCCAAATTCAGCAAGGCCCCCATGTCCCCCAAAAACAGCGACTCTATCACCAATTGAAAAATTAGTAACATTTGAACCTAAAGCGTCTACTACTCCAGATACTTCCATACCCAGAACAAACGGAAGTTCAGGAGTCTCTTGATATGTTCCATTTTTTAAAAGTATGTCTGCAAAGTTTAATCCACATGACATTATTTTTAATCTAATCTGGTCTGGTTGTGGATTTGGTGTTTGAATATGTTCAATAGTGGGATTTTTTTCAAAATCGGTAACTTGAAATGCTTTCAATATTTCATCCTCAAATCTTGCATAGAAAATTTATTTTGTTCAGATGATATAGCTTTTTATTTCTGAAAAAAACAGCTTATTGATTTTACGAATGTATATTAAAAATTTTACAACGATAATTAAACTACTGTTTGTTATGCCCTTCGTTTCTTGATAACTAGCACTTAATAAAAAGGTGCTCTATGATTGATAGTCAGAGTTTAACTGCCGCAGAGACTAAAAGTATAATAGATACTGCTAATGCTATGGCAGATGCTGCAAGAGAAGTTATACTTCCTCGCTTTAGATCGAACTCATTAGTAGCTGAGAACAAGAGTTTGCATGGTTTTGATCCCGTTACTGATGCAGATAAAGTTGCCGAAAAAGCGATGATTAGTGAATTAAAGAAAAGACGTCCAACTGATGGTGTGTTTGGTGAAGAGTTTGGTGAATTAAACGGTGAAAGTTTGTATAGATGGGTATTGGACCCAATAGATGGAACTAGAGCATTTATTGCAGGTGCTCCTACTTGGGGCGTGCTAATTTCTTTGGAGAAAATAGGTGCAGGCCCAATATTTGGGATTATTGATCAACCTTATATTGGCGAAAGGTTTTTTGGAGGGCTTGGTCTGGCCGAATATGAAAAGCGTGATGAAAATATAAAATTGAAAACTAGTGATGTAGAGGGAGTTGAGAATGCAATTCTACTTTCGACTTTCCCTGAAATTGGAACTGAAAAAGATAGGAAAGCTTTCGAAAGGGTTTCTGAAAATGCTAAACTCACTCGGTATGGTCTTGACTGCTATGGGTATGCCCTCGTGGCAATGGGAACAGCTGACCTGGTAATTGAAGCGGGTTTGAGTGTCTATGATATTCAAGCGCCAGCTTGCGTGATCGAGGCAGCTGGCGGTGTTGTTACCAACTGGGATGGGAAACCAGCCAGTAATGGAGGTCGTATTATTGCCGCATCAAACGAAAAGTTACACAAGAACGCCCTGGAGCAATTAAATTCATGATTGTTTTTAATCTAGCTTAAGATATCAAATAACTAGCCACTTGGCTGGTAAATATAGGCCTTTGGTTATTCTGACTTTTTTGGGCTCTCACCGTTTGGATTTTAATTTAATGATACAAGAATTGAAAAAAAAAATTCGTAAAGAAGCCTTTACTAATAGGCAGAAGGCATTTGCCGCTGACATTGGGAACTCAGCGTCGTTGCTTTCTTCTGTCTTAGCTGGTTATCGAGGGGTTCCAATTGCAGGTTATTTACCTATCAAAACGGAAATCAATCCTTTGTCCGCAATGGAAGAGGCATCTGCACATAGTTTAGTGGGAGTACCGGTTATCCAGGGAAATTCAAAACCACTTAAGTTTTCAAGATGGGAACCGGGTTGTCATCTTGAAAAAGGTCCTTTTAATGTGCAAGTACCAATGAATTCATATTATTTTGTTCCGGAAGTTTTAATAGTCCCTATGGTCGGTTTTGATCGAAATGGTGGCAGATTGGGATACGGAGGAGGTTTTTATGATAGGACCTTGGAACATTTGCGATCCAGACACGCCACCTTAGCAATTGGATTTGCTTACTCGGAACAGGAATTTGAAAATTTACCCTTGGAACCCACAGATCAAAAATTGGATTTAATAATAACTGAAAGTGAGATTATCGAATTTAAACATTCTAAATAAACTCTTGAACTTTTTTATTTCTTCTATAGATGGAGGCGATGAAAATCTTGTTTCTTGGAGACATAGTTGGTCGTTCCGGCCGGTCCGCTGTTATTAACAACCTTCCCACGATTATTAAAATAAATAAGATAGACTTTTCAATTGTTAATGGTGAAAACGCGACAAGTGGCGTAGGTTTAAGCGTTAAACATGCCAAAGAAATTTTAGAAATTGGAGCAGATTGCATTACGCTAGGCGATCATGCTTTTGATCAAAAAGACATGCTACAATTTATCGAAACAGAACATAGAATTTTAAGGCCTTTAAATTTCTCAAAATCAGCGCCTGGCAAGGGTTCAAACATATATGCTGACAAAAGAGGTAGAAAAATATTGGTTTCACAAGTTTTAGGTCAAGTTTTTATGAAGCGACCCTTCGATGATCCATTTTCTAAAATAGATGGAATTTTAAGCAAAAATATATTGGGAGGTGGGATACAAGCATCTCTGGTCGATATTCATTGTGAGGCGACTTCTGAAAAAATGGCTTTTGGTCATTTTTGCGATGGTCGGGTTTCCGCGGTTATTGGAACACACACTCACGTACCGACATCTGATGCCATGATTTTACCAAAAGGGACTGCTTATCAGTCGGATGCTGGAATGTGCGGAAATTTTAATAGTGTTATAGGCATGGACAAGTCAGAACCTTTAAGGCGTTTTGTAACGGGCATGTCAAAAGAGCGCTTTACGCCAGCTGATGGCGAAGGAACTGTCTGCGGCGCAATAATAGAAACAGATGATAAATCGGGGCTAGCCAACTCCATCGAAATGCTGCGTTTGGGTGGCTGTCTTCGTTCAACTTAGCCTGCATGACTTTAATCTGGCCCTATATAGTGCTGGTCTTACTCGGTTGTGGCTGGGGTTTAACTATTCCTTTGACTGTAATTGCTGTAAAAACTGGTTTGGGTCATTTAGGAATAATCTTTTGGCAGTTTTTCATTGTCATGGTTTTATTTGGCTTAAGACAAATTTTTTTAAAAAATCAACTATCTCTTGCTAGAAGTTCCCTGCAAATATTCTGTGTGATCGCCTTTATTGGAACAATATTCCCTAATTCAGCCTCCTTAATTGCTGCATCTTATCTTCCGGGAGGAGTCCTTTCAATTTTAATTGCTACAGTACCAATGTTTGCGTTCCCTATTGCTTTGTTTTTGGGAATAGATAAGTTCGAATTTTCACGCGTACTAGGAATTATTTTTGGTTTTCTGGGAGTTTATTTATTGATTGCTCCTGAAGCAGCACTGCCAGGTACTAGTGTTATTTGGGTTATTCCAATAGCGCTTATAGCGCCAATTTTTTATGGTCTAGAAGGTAATTTCGTTGCTAAGTTTGGTACTGGTAATAGCTCTCCCATTGAGGTGCTGTTAGGGGCTTCAATAATAGGGTGTTTTATTACGTTTCCACTAGCGATCTTGTCCAACCAATTTGTAAATCCCTTTGTCCTATGGACTTCAGCTCACTACGCATTAGTTTTTTCATCCATAATTCATGGCATAGTGTACGCAACTTACGTTTGGTTGGTAACCAAAGTAGGCGTGGTGTTTTCGGCACAAGTCAGCTATTTTGTCACACTGGCAGGGGTATTATGGTCTATGGTCATATTAGATGAAGTACATTCAAAGTTCATTTGGATGTCTTTAATATGCATGATTTTAGGTATGGCTTTAGTCAAACCCAGATCTCGTTAGCATGGATTTTAGAGAGGCTGTTATTCATTATTTTGGATTTATCTGTCTTGCTCACAGGCGAATGAAATATTAATAAAGACGAGTAATTCGTTTGGGAGGTTCTATGGCAGGTCATTCAAAATGGGCAAATATCCAGCATAGAAAAGGCAGGCAAGATGCTGCTCGCTCCAAGCTTTTTTCAAAATTGTCAAAAGAGATTACAGTTGCTGCTAAAATGGGCGATCCCGATCCAGAAAAAAACCCTCGTTTGAGGCTAGCTGTCAAAGAAGCTAAACAAAATTCAGTTCCAAAAGATGTAATTGAACGAGCTATTAAGAAATCAACTGCTGGAGAGGGTGATGATTACGAAGAAATCAGATACGAAGGTTATGGACCAAATGGTATAGCTGTCATAGTCGAAGCAATGACAGATAATAAAAATCGCACAGCATCTAATGTGCGATCAATTTTTTCCAAAAATGGAGGCAATCTGGGAGAGACGGGATCTGTCGGTTTTATGTTTGAGCGTAAAGGTGAAATAATTTTTCCTTCGGAGATTGGAGACGAAGATACTGTGATGATGGCTGCCATCGAGTCTGGAGCTGAGGATGTTGAAAGCTCTGAAGATGGACATATCATTTGGTGTATTGATACAAATTTAAGTGATGTTGCAGCTGTTTTAGAAAGTGAATTAGGAGAGAGCCAGTCGACGAAATTAGTTTGGAAACCTAATACCACAACAGAACTAGACTTAGAGGGTATGCAAAAACTTATGAAGTTAGTTGAAGCACTTGAAGATGATGACGATGTTCAACGCGTTACAACGAATTTTGAAATCAACGATGAGGTAATGTCTCAGATATCGCAATGAATACTTTTCTAGCGGGGTTTGGTTTAGGACTTTCTTTAATTGTAGCGATTGGTGCCCAAAATGCTTTCATTCTAAGGGCTGGTTTGCTAAGGCAACATGTTTTTATTTTATGTTCTGTCTGTGCCGTCTCGGATGCGTTGCTAATTGCGGCGGGTGTTTCTGGTCTAGGAATGCTTGTTAGCAAAGCTCCAGTTTTTTTGGCTTTCATGAAATATGGGGGTGCAGCATTTCTTTTTGTCTATGGGGTTCGATCTCTATTAAATTCTTTTAGGGGCGGGCGATTTCTGTTGGCTAAAGGTGAAGTGGGATCTTTGAGAGAGGCAGCTATAATATGTTTGCTATTAACTTGGCTTAATCCTCATGTTTACCTAGATACTGTGATACTTTTGGGTATTGCTTCCACACAATACAGTGAAAATACCTACTTTGCAGCCGGCGCAATAACCGCGAGTTTCATATTTTTTTATTCGCTTGGCTTTGGAGCCAGATTACTGTCAAACTTTTTTGAGCACTCGTTTTCATGGAAAATACTAGATGGAATTATTGGAATAGTTATGTGGAGCATTGCTTTTTCTCTTGTTTATAGCAGTTAAACTTTATGAACGAAGAACTTACAAAACAAAAATCGCAAAACTTTACTGGCGTATTCTGGATGATCATAACAGGGATATGTTTTCTTGGAGTCACCGCTCTGGTAAAATTTATGGGAACGCGAATTCCAGCTGCTGAGGCGGCCTTTTTACGATATGCTCTTGGTCTCATTTTGCTTTTACCAATGTTGAAAGACTTTTCTCAGAATTTACCAAACCGAAAGTTGTCTATTTTATTTGCTGCTAGGGGTGTTGTTCATACAGTCGGGGTTGTGCTTTGGTTTTTTGCTATGTCAAGGATACCATTAGCAGATGTAACGGCTATGAATTACATGTCACCTATTTATGTGACGCTTGGTGCCGCAATTTTCTTAGGTGAACCTCTCGCTCTGCGCAGAATTTTAGCTATTCTACTCGCTATTGTTGGCGCATTTCTAATACTGAGGCCTGGCTTTCGAGAAGTAAGCATTGGCCATTTAGCAATGATTTTTACAGCAATATTTTTCGCCTTCTCATACTTGATAGCCAAACATACTAGTGGTAAAACGACCGCATCGGTCGTTGTGGTTATGCTTTCAATTTATGTAACGATCGGATTAGCGCCTTTGGCATTTTTAAATTGGGTGACACCGACTTGGGTAGAATTAATCATACTTTTTGCAGTGGCTTGTTTCGCGACAGCTGGCCATTATACAATGACACTAGCATTCGCCGCAGCACCGATTTCGGTAACACAACCAGCCACGTTTCTCCAACTAGTTTGGGCTGTTCTTGTTGGATCCATTATTTTTAGTGAAGAAATTGACCTTTATGTGATTGGGGGAGGGGGTTTAATTCTTTGCTCAATTACATTTATGTCTTGGAGAGAAGCGGTTATACAAAGAAAAGCAACAACACCTACAATGCCGCAAACAAAGGTTTAAAGAAAATACAAACAGAAATTAAATTTGATCATTTTGCCATAGCAACAAAGGATTTAGACCAGACCTCTCAATATTTGGAGAAGATTCTAGAATATCCGCTGTCGACGGGTGGTGAGCATAAGATGTTTGGCACGCACAATCGGTTGTTTCGATTAAGTGATGTTTACTTTGAAGTGATTTCTATCAATCCTCTTGCGAAATCTTTTCAGCATCCAAGATGGTTTGATCTTGATAACTTTTCTGGTAAGCCGCGCATCATTACCTGGGTCGCTAATACCGATGACATTTTAGCTCTGTTGCCGAACATTTGGGATAATCCTGGTGAAATCAAAAAACTCTCTAGGGATGAACTTAAATGGGATTTTACGGTACCAAACAAGGGTAAAATGCCTATGGATGGAGCTGCTCCTGCTCTAATAAACTGGGGCTCTACTCAGCATCCCACTTTAAGTATGGATGATCATAGTTGTCGATTGGAATGTTTTATAATTAATACGCCTTTTGCTGGAGACTTGGCCCCTATACTGAAAAATATACTTTCTGACCAAAGAATAGAAGTAAATTTTTCACAGTTTTCATCATTTGAAGCTCATATATCGACACCTAAAGGAATAGTGGTTTTGGAATGAAAGTTAGGCCTGCAAAATTTTCAGATAGTACTGAAATCGTAGAAATCTGGAATCCTTACATAAAAAAAACGTTTGTCACATTTAATGCTTCTGAAAAGAATCCAGAAGAAGTTTGCGACCTAATTATAGATCGACGCAATAATGGCCATGAATTTTGGGTAGCAAGTCAAGATGATAAAATAATAGGATTTGCTAGTTATGATCAATTGAGAGCAGGTGTAGGGTACAGATATTCCATGGAGCATACAATTATTGTTTCGGAAAAACATAAGTCTTTGGGGGTTGGTAAAAATTTAATGGGTACCTTATGTGGTCATGCTAAGAACCGAGGTATAAATTCGATGTGGGCAGGCGTGAGTTCTTTAAATGTTCCTGCGATCAAGTTTCATGAAGGCTTGGACTTTAAAATTGTCGCCAGGTTACCAGAAGTAGGTTATAAATTTGATACTTTCGTAGATTTAGTTTTAATGCGTAAACTTTTGTAATTAGTGTATTAAATTTAAGAATATAAGTATGTCGATCTGGACCCGTGTAATTAAAGCAATTGAGGCTTTAGCAAAAGGTGAAAGCTTATCAGATGTTTTTGATAAGCTTAAAGCTCCACCAGAACGTTCAATAGCATTTACAATAGCCGTAATCGCGTTGGGTGCAAAAATGGCAAAGGCTGACGGTTATGTGACACCGGGAGAAGTGAAGGCTTTTAGACAAGTATTTCGGATTCCTACCGGCGAGGAAAGCAATGCTGCTAGGGTTTTCAACTTGGCTAGGCAAGATGTTTCTGGCTATGAGCTCTATGCAAAGAGAATTTCGTCAATGTTTGGGCAAGGACATCAAACATTAATTGATCTTTTAGAGGGCCTATTTCACATTGCTACCGCCGATAATGATTATCATCCAAATGAAGATAAATTTCTATCAACAGTAGGTTCTATTTTTGGTCTCAAGGGTGCTCAGTTCAAGGCCATTCGAGCCCGATGTGTTCCAAATATGGAACCGGATCCGTACACAGTTTTAGGGGTGAAATTAAATGATGACTTTGAAAAAATAAGAGGTGCTTGGAGGGATCTAGTGCGTACTTATCACCCTGATCGAATGATAGCACGAGGATTACCGGAAGAAGCTATCAATCTTGCAGAAAAAAGGATTATTCAGATCAACAAAGCTTATGAAATTATTAAAAAAGACTTTGTTTAAGTAAATTCCTTGGCTTCGATAGAATTTAATTTTTCCATTCAGTTTTTATTTCAAAATCTTTTGCTTGAAGAGCATTAGCTAAAGAAAGGTACCGCGCTTGTGCAACT
Organism: Paracoccaceae bacterium; assembly: GCA_902606585.1. Lineage (GTDB taxonomy): Bacteria > Pseudomonadota > Alphaproteobacteria > Rhodobacterales > Rhodobacteraceae > Salinivivens. The sequence goes on from CACLGX010000003.1 coordinate 35,681, forward strand.
TCCCCAAATAAACTTTTGCCAATTGAATTAAGTTTTAGAGTTAAATGTTTGGATCTAGGTCTCCAATCCAATTGGGCAGGTTGTTTGTTACCATTCACCCATAGCATCGCTCCTAATCGCATAGCTTTTCCAAGAACTTCGGCTTGTTGAACAAATCTCGGTTTCAGAAGGCAGACAAGATTTTCAAATTGAGATCCAGTAGGTGTATTTCGATAGCGGTACATAAGAGATATACCAAGAAAAATTCTTTCTGTGTGCTTTAGGCCTCCTAAATTTGACCTTGTTGCATTATCAAAGCAAACCTCGGCTCTATAATCAGGATTTGCTCTCCAACTCACGTCATGCAAAAGACAAGCGGCGTGGATTAGCCGCTTTAATTCTTCGCTAGGTCTTGAAAATAATGGCAGTACGAATTTGTAAAGATGGTTTCCAGAACCTGGCACACGGGCATCTTTTGCTTCTGAGAAATAACAAGCTTCAATTAGAGGATCTCTGTCTCGCAACTCTTGTGGCATATTTTCGTATAATAAACCTTCGCGGATGCCATAGCTGGAAATAGCTATATCCTTCGGCTTAAAAGAGCCAACGAGATGCGAGAGGATTTCGCAGGCCATTGGTACTAGTGCAATTCTTGCCATCGTAATTCCGCATTTTTTACGAATTTCTTCGAGTTCACTATTTTCAATAAACTGGATTGTTTTTTTAACTGAACTTAGGGAAATTCGGTATTCATGCATAACATGCAGAGGATAATCCCTGCGCAACATATCTATTTTAGCAAAGGCTCTCCAAGAACCGCCAACTAAAAAAAGCCTATTATGCTGTGGTCCCATTTCTGTTGCAAGTTTAGCCATAGTTTCTTTAATGTGTTGTTTGCGATTTTTTCTGCCGCCCTTAAGCTCTTTTAGAATTAACGGCCCTAAATCTGAAGTTAAGCATTTTCCTACAATGCCTTTATTGATCTCTGCTAATTCCATAGATGACCCGCCTAGATCGCAAACTAATCCGTAAGCCCCGGGCCAACCTAGCATCACTCCTTGTGCCGAGAGGCGTGCCTCCTCAATGCCATCAATAATATTTATCTCTTTTCCCGTTTTTCTTTTAATTTCATTACAGAATAATAAGCCATCCGAGGCTGATCTTACTGCTGCTGTTGCAATTAAGGTTAATTGGGGGACTTCCATGACGTAGGCCATATTTACAAACCGTTCAATTGCAGAAATTGCTCTTAATCTGCCTTCTGAGTGAAGTCTTCCGGAGTGAGCTAACCCTGAGCCCAAGCCGCATAAAATCTTTTCATTAAAAAAATAAGCTGGTGATCTGGCTGCTCCATCAAATATTACCATTCGCACTGAATTGGACCCAATGTCGATAACGCCTAGTTTTCTAAGGTAGTGAAAGGCCCCAGTTTCAGGAATATTTGTATTACTATAACCAAAAAAAGGTTCAAAATCTTGCAAGATTTCTGCCATAAAGCTTGTCCTGAAAATCTATACATATCAGACTCTTACTAAAAAGCATATTTATGCGTAATTGAAAGGATTTATTTTAAATTTTTGAAAATTTTTGCAACCAAGGATCTGGTTATAGGGCGCTTTTTTTCAATCGACACACGGTCGATTTTTTCAACAATTGAATAAATTGATAAAAAAGACCTATCTATTCTTCTGCTGAGATACTCAAAAACATCTGGGCTTGGATACATTTGTCTATCGGCAAAAAGCTTTGCCATAATTAATGGAAACAACTTGTCATCTAATTCGTTAATCTGGGCGTTTCTAGTACCTTCTATTCTTGATCTTAAGTCAGAAAGAGAAATTTTCCAGAATTGAGGAGAGCCCGTTCCTATCAGAAGAAAGGGTATTTCCCTCTCTTGTAAAAGATTATGCAAATGGAAAAGTGATCCTTCTAGGTCTTTGTGACAGCTCATTTCTGATACATTGTCTATGACTAATGCAGTAGTTGCAATTTCATCAATGTTATTAACTTTGAGACTTCTGGCGTCAGTGTAAGTTGCACTTACTTGCTTTGCCCAAATTCGGCCTAAGTGGGTTTTGCCAGATGCGGGCGGCCCTGATAAAACATGTTTTAAATTTGGCCAATTTTTCCAATTCTCCAAAAGATTGACTGCCATTGTATTGCAGTCAGATATATAGAATTCGTCAATTCCTTCGGACGATTGAACTGGTAGACTAAGGCCAATTTGTTCCGCCATCAATTGCTACCCTATTTTCTGCGTTTACCCGAATAAACTTGACTGTTTAGGTATTGATTTATCAAAAACTTAACTAATACACCTATTGAGGCCGCTATTGGGACAGCTACCATCATGCCGACTAGTCCGAATATCGATCCAAAAATAGATAGAGCAAGTAGAAGTAAAACGGGATGTAAACCAACTGAATTACCTACAAGTTTCGGAGTTAAAAAATTGCCTTCAATCAGTTGGCCTAAGACAAAAATTCCAATGACCAATAAAATAGTATTCCAATCTCCCCAGAATTGAACGGTAGATAAACCTATTGCCAGTATACCACCTAAGATAGCTCCCAGATATGGTATAAAAGTCAATAATCCAGCGAATACTCCTATAACCAGCCCAAATTCCAAGCCTAAAAACATTAGGGCAACGGCATAATAGATACCTAATATGCAGCAAACCGATCCCATACCTCTAATGAACCCAGCGATAACCTCGTGTATTTCTTTAGATAAGTTCCGGATGGTTTCGGCATGATCTAGGGGAAGTAATTTATCAATTTTCGCTACTAATCGATCCCAATCTAGCAATAAGTAAATTGTCACAATAGGAGTTATCAGCATTAATCCTACTATGCTTAAGAGAGAGGAAAAAGAATTAACTAAAGTCGACAAAACGATTACAATCGTGGATTTCAAAAATTCGCCCACTGGTAAATTAGATTGATCCAAATTGAAAGTCTCACTCAGTTTTGAAGGAAGGGTTCCATTTAATGCTTTAGTTAATTTTTCTGAGATTACGGGTGCGGCAGATATCAGTTTTGTTAGTTGGTCAACCAGGTTTGCAAATATAAATACAGCTAAAGGAGCAAAAACTAGGATGAAAATAAATGAAATAAAAATGACCGCCCATAACCTATTAAATCCTACCCTTTGAAGTCGGTCTGCTAATGGATCAAGCAAGTAAGCTAGGGCTGTTCCCGCTACAAAAGGAAGTAAAATATTTCCAATGAAAGAGAGCAGAATAATGCTCACTATCAATAATATTCCCCAAAAAAATAGTTGTTGGCGAACTGAAAAGCTCATATGGTCTCCGATCTAGTTCTTTAGTATTAATGTGAGCTACTAATGCAACGCATGCAAGTACGAAAACGTGATCTGAGGCTTGTGTAGTTTTCATCATGGCGCTACATGTTCACTAATTTTTGAATAGTTTGGAAAGCCCATGCGCCTATCTCGATACTTTGTTCCAGTATTAAAAGAAAACCCAGCAGAGGCTCAAATTGTGAGTCACAGATTAATGCTTAGGGCTGGTTTAATTAAGCAAGCCACGGCAGGAATTTATTCCTGGCTTCCTTTAGGTTTCAAAGTCCTTCGACGCTTAGAAAATATCATTCATGAAGAGCAACAGCGCGCTGGTCACCAGGCTATTCAAATGCCTATACTTCAATCTGCTGACTTATGGAGAGAAAGTGGCCGTTACGATGATTATGGTCAAGAAATGCTTAGAATGAAAGATCGTCACGACCGCGACTTGCTATTTACGCCAACGGCTGAGGAATTAGTTACGGATATTTTTAGAAGTCATATAACAAGTTACAAAGATTTACCTTTGACGCTCTATCAAATTCAGTGGAAGTTCAGAGATGAGATACGTCCAAGGTTTGGAGTTATGCGAGGTAGAGAGTTTTATATGAAAGATGGTTATAATTTTGATTTAACGAAACAAGATGCCCTTCATTCGTATAACCGTCATCTAGTCAGCTATTTGAAAACTTATGAACGAATGGGATTAAAGGCTATACCTATGCGAGCTGATAGTGGACCGATAGGGGGAGAAGACACCCATGAATTTTTAGTACTGGCTGAAACCGGAGAGTCAGAGGTTTTTTATGATAGCAAGGTGACTGATTTAAACTTTGGAGATCGTAACATAGATTATGAGGACCATTCCGCTTGTCAGTCTATATTAGATGAATTTACCTCACTATACGCTAGAACAGATGAAACGCATGAACCGTCTCTATTCGAAAAAATTCCTCAGGAAAGGCAATGCAAAGCCCGTGGTATAGAAGTTGGCCAAATTTTTTATTTTGGCACAAAATACTCCGATGCTATGGGCGCCACCGTAACTGATGCTAATGGTCAGGATACTCCAGTACATATGGGTAGCCATGGTATTGGTGTGAGTCGATTAGTCGGAGCCATTATTGAGGCTAATCATGATGAGAAAGGTATTATTTGGCCTGAAGGCGTGACACCATTTCATTGCGGTTTAGTAAATCTAAAACAAGGCGACCCAGAAGCTGATAAGGCTTGTGAAAATATTTATCAAAACTTAGTAAAAGCAGGTTTAGAGCCTCTTTATGATGATCGGACAGAAAGAGCGGGAGGAAAGTTTGCCACTATGGATTTGATTGGTCTTCCGTGGCGAATAACTGTGGGGCCACGTGGATTAAAGAATGGTGTTGTTGAGCTAACTTCAAGAAGTTCGGGGGTTAGTGAAGAGTTAACTCCCGAAAGCACCATAAATAAATTGATATCAATATATCGATAAGGCTCTAAGAATATCTAATTGAGGTTTATTCATAATATAATAAAAACTTAAATATTTTCAGAATAAAGCTCTAAAATTTCCAGTGGGACGACTTCAAGTGCTCTTTGGTGAGTGCTATTCAGGTTAACTTTTGGCGCACAACCTTCGTAATGAGCCTGCAGAAACCTACTCGCGCATAGGCACCAAGACTCTCCGGCCTTTAAGCCAAGAAATTCGAATTCAGGCCGTGGGGTCGATAGATCATTTCCCACATATTTTGAAAAAGCTAAAAATTCTGAAGTCATAATCGCACAGACCGTGTGGCTTCCTTGATCAGCGTCGCAGGTATTACAATAGCCATCCCTGAAGAAACCCGTTTTAGGCTCATCTGAGCAGGTTTTTAGCTCTTCTCCTATAACATTGACTGATTTATCTTTTAAAAACATTTGTTTACTTTCTACTAAACTTTTCCATCAATTTTTGCAGAGTAGATTTCTGCATTTTGTTTTCATCCGTCTGGAAATTAGTTTTTTCAGATGGAGTTACAACTTTTAATTCCTTACTTTTTTTATCTTTTTTATTTTCGTTTTTGGAGCCAAGAGAAATTTGATTAATAAATTTTTCTGAAGCATCATTAGCTAGGTGAGTAGCTTCGTCAGCAATTTTTTTCAGGAGCTTTTCAAGCCACTGTTGCTCTTTTTTTGAGAAATTTTCCAAAACATAGTTTGAGACCAGATCTTTTTGACCAGGATGTCCAATTCCTAGCCTTATGCGTTTATAGTTTTCACCTATGTGGCTGTGGATTGATTTTAAACCATTGTGGCCGGCGTGGCCCCCACTTAACTTAAAACGGCATTTCCCAGGAGTTAAATCCAGTTCATCGTGAAAAACAGTTATATCCTGCGAATTAATCTTATAAAAACGAGCTAGTTCGCCCACTGATTGTCCTGATAGATTCATAAAAGTTGATGGCTTCAGAATTAAAACCTTCTGGTTTTCTAGACTTCCTTCACAAAATAGACCTTGGAACTTGGAACGCCAAGGGCCAAATGAATTTGCATTTGCTATTTCGTCTACAGCCATAAAACCAATGTTATGACGGTTCAATTGGTACTGTTGTCCTGGGTTTCCGAGACCAACAAATAGTTGCATTTTTTCTTTCAGACTCTTTGAGCTTTTATTTTAAAGATATTATAAAGTAACTTGGCCGAAAAATTAATATAATTTTGCAATTAAAGTTCTATGAATCGAAAAGGCCCCAATAAAGCGAGGCCTTTGAAAATTTGATTAGCAAAAACCTACTCTTCAGCAGTTTCTTCATCAGATGTTTCGACATTCTCTGTATCTACTTCTGGTGCGTCGGTATCTTCCACCGCCTCCTCAGAAGACTTCAGGCTTGAAGGAGCGGAGATATTTGCGATTACAAAGTCCCTATCGATGGTCGGTTTTGCACCATCTGGTATCTTAACGCTTGAGATCGTTATGACATCGCCAACTTCTAACCCGGTTAAATCTACTGTAATACTCTCAGGGATTTCGCTTGCTGTAACGATTAATTCAATCTCTGGTCTGACAACTGTTAAAACGCCACCTTTCTTCAATCCGGGAGCTTCATTTTCGTTTATAAAATTAACTGTGATAAACAGATTTACTTTTGAGGCTCTTCTCAGTCTCATGAGGTCTAGGTGAGTTGGCAAATCCTTTACCACATCGCGTTGCACATCCCTGCAAATAACGCGGACGTCATCGTGGCCTTCTACTTTCAGATTAAACAGCGTGGACAGGAACCGGCCTGCCTTCAATCGCTTTAACAAGTCATTGAAAGGAATTTGTACAGGTAAGGGGTCAACCCCACCGCCATATACGACGCCTGGTACCATTCCATCGCGTCTTGCTTGACGAGCGGCGCCCTTGCCTGTGCCCGTGCGTTCTTGAGCTATAAGATCAGGTATCTCACCAGCCATTTTGTTCTCCAATTCTATAAGGGCAGGGCACCTCCAAGGCTGTAATCCTGCGTGAATGAAGCTCTATAAACTTAAAATTTCAGATTGAAAAGGCTTTGATTATGTTTTCATAAGCCTTTTAAATCTTTAGAGCCATTCTGGGATAAAGTCTTTGGGTATAAGTAAATTTTTCTTACTAACGTTTAGAATATTTTTTTCTCCGCACAAGGCCATTGTAACATCCATCTCTTTTTGAAGAATTTCTAAAGTTTTAGTTACGCCTTTCTCCCCTAAAGCACCTAATCCATAGGTGTAGGCTCGTCCAATGTAAGTTCCTTTGGCACCCATTGCCATACATTTAAGCACATCTTGGCCCGTTCTTATTCCTCCATCTATGTGAACTTCAGTTTTATCACCAACAGCTTCGAGAATTGATGGAAGTGCTTTGATTGAGCTAATGGCACCATCTAGTTGGCGGCCGCCGTGGTTGGATACAATAATCGCATCTGCACCAACATTTAGAGCCATTTTAGCATCTTCAGAATCTAGGATCCCTTTCAAGATAACTTTGCCGCCCCATTCCTCTTTGATTTTCTTTACTTTGTCCCAGTCTAGACTCGGGTCAAATTGTTCTGAAGTCCATGCTGACAAGCTGGAGGCATCTGAAATATTTTTTACGTGACCTACTATATTGCCAAAAAACCTTCTCTTTGTACCTAGCATTTCCAAACCCCAACGCCACTTCGTTGCCAGATTTGCTATTGTTTTTAGAGTTAACTTCGGTGGAGCTGATAGGCCATTCTTAAGATCCTTGTGGCGCTGTCCAAGAATTTGTAAATCAAGCGTAATAACAAGTGCCGAAACTTTAGCATCTTTTGCGCGTTGTATAAGTCTAGAAATGTAATCTGTATCTCTCATCATGTACAACTGCATCCAAAATGGCTTAGTGGTGTTTTCAGCTACATCTTCGATAGAGCAAATAGACATCGTTGAAAGGGTAAACGGTACGCCAAATTGTTCTGCTGCTCGAGCTGCATGGATCTCTCCATCTGCGCGTTGCATTCCGGTAAAACCAACTGGAGCCAATGCGACAGGAATTGAAACTTTCTCACCGATCATTTGAGATGCAGTGCTTCTCCCGGTCATGTCAACCGCAACACGCTGGCGAAATCGCAGTTTTTCAAAATCGTTCACATTATCGCGAAAAGTTTGTTCTGTCCAACTGCCACTTTCTGCATAATCATAAAACATTTTTGGTACACGACGTTTATAGATTTTTTTTAAATCTTCTACATTTGTAATCGTGGCCATAATTCCTACTTTCCCTAAAAGTTAAGCTGAATGCGCACCATCTGCTAATGTTTTGACGAATGTTAAAACGTCAGCCACAGGTTTGCCCTTGGCTAGCTCCGATACAATCGCCGATCCAACTACCGCGCCGTCAGCAACCTCTGCAATTGCCTTAGCTTTTTCTGGTGTGTTTATTCCAAAGCCGACAACAACTGGCAAGCCGCTATTTTTTTGTATTCGTGCGACTTCAGGACCAACATCTATAGCCTGAGCCTCAGCAGCTCCGGTTATTCCAGTAATTGAAACATAGTAGACAAAACCTGAAGTATTTTGCAAAACTTTTGGTAACCGATGCTCATCGGTAGTTGGCGTCGCTAGTCGGATAAAATTTATGCCTGCTGCCTGTGCCGGTATACAAAGTTCATCATCCTCTTCTGGAGGAAGATCGACAACTATAAGCCCATCAATTCCTGCAGATTTTGCATCGGTTAAAAACTGTTCTACACCGTGACTGTAAATTGGGTTATAATAGCCCATTATTACGATCGGCGTGCTATCATCTTTTTCTCTGAATCTTTTTGCCATTGCTAGTGTTTTAACCAGTGTCATTCCGCTGTCTAATGAACGACCACCGGCTAACTGAATTGTCGGGCCATCCGCCATCGGGTCAGTGAAGGGCAAACCTAACTCGATTATGTCAACACCAGCAGCTGGAAGTCCCATTACCAATTCTAAAGATGTTTCGAAATCAGGATCTCCTGCCATAATATATGAAACAAAAGCTTTTTTGCCCTCAGATTTAAGCTTTTTAAAGGTCTGATCTATTCTTGTCATCTCGGTGCTCCAACTCACTAACATTCACTTGCCTAAATTTCTCTAAGAAATCAATCCTTACACTCCAAGGACAGTTAAATCTTTTTTTTGCTCAATAGCACTTTGAGGGGGTTTCCCTCTATTTTGCTTGATTTGGCAAAAAACAAGTCTTAGAAGCAGGCCGAATTATTTAATCAAGGTTTTCTTATGGGTTTCAAGATGGGAATAGTTGGGCTCCCGAATGTTGGTAAGTCCACTCTCTTTAATGCATTGACAAAAACAGCCGCTGCACAGGCAGCGAATTTTCCATTTTGTACAATTGAGCCAAACGTAGGCGAAGTAGCCGTACCCGATGGTCGATTGGATACACTGGCAAAAATCGCTCAGTCAAATCAGATTATCCCAACGCGAATGACCTTTGTCGATATAGCTGGTCTTGTGAAAGGCGCATCCAAAGGAGAAGGATTGGGAAATCAATTTTTAGCAAATATCCGGGAAGTTGACGCCATTGCCCATGTTTTAAGATGTTTCGATGATAAAGACGTAACGCACGTGCAAGATAGAATAAATCCAGTTGAGGATGCAAAAACGATAGAAACTGAGTTGATGCTGGCTGATATTGAAAGCATTGAAAAAAGAACAGCTGGTCTTGTTCGCAAAATTAGAGGTGGAGATAAAGAAGCTATTGAACAGGATCGTCTCTTGAATTTGGCAATGGATGCCCTTGAAAAAGGACAACCTGCACGTTCAGTAGAAATTTCTGGGGATGATAAGGTTGCTTGGAGAAAACTTCAGTTACTAACTTCAAAGCCTACTCTTTTTGTTTGCAATGTGGATGAAGAAAGTTCTTCTAGTGGAAATAAGTACTCTGAACAAGTGAAAAAAATGGCCGCTGAACAAGGTGCTGGAACAGTTATTATTAGTGCTCAAATCGAGGAAGAGATAAGTCAGTTAGAAGACGATGAAGCTGAACTTTTTCTGGGTGAAATGGGACTTTCTGAGGCGGGTTTGGATCGTTTGATCCGTGCAGGGTATAGTTTGTTGCAATTGGAAACATATTTTACATGTGGGCCTAAAGAGGCAAGAGCGTGGACGGTTAAAAAAGGGACACTTGCACCCCAGGCCGCTGGTGTTATCCATGGTGATTTTGAACGTGGATTTATTAGAGCTGAAACAATTTCTTTTGATGATTATGTAAACTGCAAAGGTGAGGGCGGAGCCAAAGAGGCAGGAAAGATGCGTGTAGAAGGTAAATCCTATTTAGTCCAAGATGGGGACGTAATGCATTTTCTATTTAATACGTGATTAATATTGCAGTTAAAAACTTTGATATTTTTAATATGAGACCTTGTTCTTGCTGAAACAGATAGTTAAACCGGTCGACGGAGACGTGGCCGAGTGGTCGAAGGCGCTCCCCTGCTAAGGGAGTAGGCGAGGAATCGTCTCGAGGGTTCGAATCCCTTCGTCTCCGCCATTCACTATTTTTATATTTAAAAACAATTACTTAGTTTTGGTATAAATTGTTGTTGTACCCAGTTTGTACCCAGTTTCAGGCTGGATTTTAGGGTGTATATTATTCAAATAAACAACTATATTTTAACTAGCCTCCTTCACAATTCTGTTATAACTGGTCTTGCTAATACCTAATTCACGCATGATGGACGCAGGTTTTATGCCCTCTTTAAGTGCCATCAAAACCATGTCTGTTTTATTCCTAGCAGTGGGCTTTCTCCCCTTGTATTTACCTTCAGCTTTCGCTTTGGCTATACCTTCACGCTGTCGCTCCAACATCATCTCACGCTCAAACTGTGCAACAGAGGACATGACATTTAGTATCAGCTTACCTGTGGGGTTAGATGTGTTTAGAGCAGTACCACCCATATCTAATATGACTAGTGATGCATAAGCTTTATTAACTGTCTCTACTATCTCACCTAAGTGTTTTACACTTCTAGCTAACTTTTCAAGAAGCCCTTTAGTTTGTTTCGCTTGCAGCATCGCTCCTGGCGGTGTATTATCAAACAAAACCGCATTTCATTCATTTGCAGGAGATGTGATTTGACCAAGATATCAGAAATGCCCGCTGTCGCCCGGGGTTTCATTTCAAATCTCGAATTGCCAGTCATTGACGATCCCTCATGGACGCAACCCGTGCCCGCAAATAAGCGGCGGATCTCAATTGTATCGACAGCAGCTGTTCATAGGCGCGGGGATAAGCCTTTTTCCTGGTTAGCCAAAGATTTCCGGGCTTTTCATAAATCGGAGCGCGATCTGGTGATGACCCATGTTGCAGTGGAGTTTGACCGATCAGCCTGGCAGCAAGACCTAAACACAATCATTCCACTTGAACGGCTTGAAGAGATGGCCGATGATGGCGAAATCGGTTCGGTTGCAGAAGAGCACTATTCCTTCATGGGGGCCGCTGATCCTGTCACCATGGAAAAATCCGCTCGCCAAGCCGCCGCGCGAATGAAGCAGGACGGTGTGGATACGGTTTTTCTGATACCTATATGACCGTTTTGTACGCGCGCCGTGTGCGGGCTGGCTCATTACTTTGAATCCGAAGGTTTATCGACCATTCTGGTTGGCTTTGTGCGCGAGCATATTGAAGCGATAAGACCGCCTCGGGCGCTGTTTCTGGATTTCCCAATGGGCCGCGGCATGGGCAAGCCAAATGATCGAGTGTTTCAGAAAAAAGTCATACGCGAGGCCTTTAGCCTGTTGGACACAGATAGCGGCCCGGTGATCAGCGATTTCCCAGAGGTCATCCTCGTGAAAGACGGACGCATGGGGTATGCGCTGCCGCCAGATCTTGTTTTGAGTGTCGAAGATATTGGTGATGTGGACGCTGTTCTGGCTGAGGTGAAGGCTGAAATTGCTGATCTGCGACCGGATTATGAGACTGCGGTAGCCGCACGAGGACGCACCACTGTCGGGGCCAGTGGGTTAGATATTGAAGAGTTTGCGCCCTTTGTGGCTGGCTTCCTGAATGGGGAAATTCCTCAAAGCCCCAGAAAAGACATGCCGGCCATTCCATTGCTGAAGCTAGTGGTAGAGGATCTGGAAGCCTATTTCACCGAGACGCGAACGCACCGCGACAGCATTGATGATCTGGAGCTAATGGGTAAATGGTTTTGGGAAGAGAGTAAGACCGGACGGATGTTGCTTTTGCTGGAAGCCGTTTCGATCGCATCCAAAAACAAAGTGATGCTTCAGATTGTAGAAATGTCCCTTATGGCACCTCGTTTCTGGTCGGAGGGGCCACTGCCGGGAACATCAGCAGCTGGTTGGTGACGCCCGCAGCAGATGGACAAATAGAGGGCAATACTGCAATAAGCACTTATTTAAAATATCTGGCGGTTGTATTGGCAGATAATATTTTGACACATGCGTACTTTGCTTTGATTTTAGAACGCTAATAAAGGTTTACTCACAATGTCCTCCATACCTTCTCTTACCAGTTTGGCGAAATCAGTAGGCTGCGCTGCTAAGATTGCGCAAGCCGATCTCGTTAAAGCACTGAACCATCTGCCCAAATCGGAGGATCCCAATTTGATAGTGGACCACGCAGGATCAGATGATGCTGCAGTTTATCGGCTTACGGCCGAACTGGCGCTTGTAGAAACAGTTGATATTTTCCCACCTATTGTCGACGATCCATTTGATTATGGACGAATCGCAGCTGCTAATGCACTTAGTGATATTTATGCAATGGGCGGAAAGCCAATCAGTGCACTCAGTTTTGTTGGCTGGCCAGTCGAAGTGTTGGGTATGGATCAACTTGGCTCAGTATTGAAGGGTGCCGCCAGCATTTGTAGTCAAGCCGGAATTGCGATTGCTGGTGGCCATTCAATTGTAGATAGTGAGCCAAAGTTTGGTCTATTCGTGACCGGCTTGTTACATCCAGAAAAAATCATTGATAATGCTGGTGCGCGAGCAGGTGATTATTTGGTTTTAACCAAAAAGATTGGAACAGGCGTATTAACGACTGCAGCCAAACGTGGATACTTGCCAACTACCGGTTTAGATGAGGCAGTCGCATCGATGACCACTCTAAATTGCGCCGCAGCATCCGTAATGTTGTCTCAAAACATAAAGGCTGCGACAGACGTTACTGGTTTCGGCCTACTTGGGCATCTTGGCAATATGCTTAAAGCATCTTCAATAGCTTCTCAAACTACACTTGGAGCAAACCTATCCTACTCTAAAATACCCCTATTCGAAGGTGTAGAGGCGCTCCTAAAGCAAGGTCTCTGTCCCGCTGGTACTCGCCGAAATCTTGAAACTGCAGCACCACTAACAGAATTTTCTGCCAGTATCAGTTCAAGCCATCAACTTCTTTTGGCTGATGCACAGACCTCCGGTGGATTACTTATGGCAGTACCCGAGGCGCATCTAGAGGCCCTAATAAGCCAACTTCAAGAGAATACGGTTGCAAACTGCGCAGTGATTGGCCAAGTTGTACGATCAATTGAACCAGCTTCCATTAAAGTTGGATACTAGAAAATCCAGAACGCACACAACCTACGTCACCTTGTGCTAATTAAGCTTCACTTTTGTAATGCACAGAATAAGTATTTGGCGAAAGAGAGTGGGAGTCGAACCCACCAAGGACGTTGTACGCCCCTCACTAGATTTGAAGTCTAGGCGCCCCACCAGGGTGCGATCCTCTTCCCTATCTAACATCAGATGATACCATGAAAACATCTTTCACGGAACGCCGAATATAACGGGTGTTGCCATTTCTTTCGGTGAAACCGATCTGGTCGAAATACTCTAAAACATCTATGACAAAGTTTCGGCCCAGCGTCGTTTGCTTCCGATACTCGGCAGTCGTAAAACACCGATCAGCAGAATTTGCTGCCAGCCGCTCTGCAACTACGCCAAGCTTTGCCACGAAGTGCGTTGGCGCATAGCGATTTTTACCAATCAAAACCATTTTGCCTAATCTACTGGCCGTTTTCAGAGCCATTTCCAGGGTCTTAAGATCAACTTTCAGATCCGCCGCGGCCTGATGCAGGCTGAGCGGCGTGCCTGACCGTGGCGCAAGTTTGGGGGCCACACGGTCGAGAAGCCGCTGGTCTCGCACGGAGATGCGGATGCTGTGCGATGGCAAATGAAAGCGGGTGCCACGGCTGTTCAATCGCTGCTCTTCGACCAGAGTACCAAGCAAAACTTCAAGGATTGAAGTCTCGATGTGGGGCGAGAGCGCCAGTTGAATGTCCTTGACGCTCGCACCAGGCGACATCGGCTTCGAGCGATGAAATCCCTTAACCGCTCCAACGACTTTGGCACCTAGCCTGTGCCATTGTGTTTCGCAGAAAACCCGTTGCTTTGATTGTTGGCCCACCCGCCGCAAACTAAGCCTTTCAATCAGCATGTCTAACCTTGGCGCAGGAAGATTGTATGCAACTGAAAACGGAGTAAGCAGGACCCCAGTTTCGCTGCCGTCGGTCAGTGCCCTTAGGGCATCAGTGACGTTTCGATGTTGCATAGCGTTCAGCGCTGCAATCCGGGCGGGCCTTGCGCGCCCACGTTTTGGGGAAAAAGGATCAATCACGCGTCCACCAGCAATCGTGCGTTGGGCAGACTGATCGCGTAGCACAAAAGTATCGCCATGAACTGCAAAGGCATCCCGCGAAACCACCAATTGAGCCAATCCTTGCCCACCCGCAGGGATAGCACCGCCTGACAAAACTGCGACGCGGGCGGACAGATGATCAGCACCGATATGCAGATGGGTAGGTGTCCAGTGTTTTAGTGGGCCAGTTTCGCTCGCCAGCACTTTCACCTCGACGTCGATGCGCCGTGTCGGGGCGTACAAACTGGGATGCATCAGCCAGTTCCCACGGCGAACCACCTCTTCGTTCAGGCCACGGCCGGCGATGTTGATGGCACATCTCTCTCCCGCCTTTGCACCATTACTTGCAGTATTGTGCGCCCTGATCCCGCGCACACGAACTTGGGATCCATCAGTCGAGAGTGTCATACTTTCGCCTTTACGGACGGCCCCAGAAAAGACCATTCCAGTGACAACCAAGCCAACACCTTTCAGCGTGAACACCCGATCTATGGACATACGAAAATGATGCTCGGCTGTCCAAGCAGCGCTCGCTGCCTTTACACGCGACTTCAGCGCTTTCATCAACTCCCCAATGCCTTGGTTTTCAGGCGCACAGACGGGATAGATGGTAACGCCCTCATGCCCTTCGGCAGTCAAAAGTCTATCCACTTGATCAGCAACTTCGTAAACACGGCCAGACGACACGCGATCAATCTTGGTTAGCGCGACGATATACTGGCGAATCTCCATTAGGCTCAATATGGCAAGATGCTCGCGTGTTTGCGGCATTACCCCATCGTCAGCTGCAACCACAAGCAAACCTAAATCGATACCCGCGACACCTGCAAGCATGTTGCGAATGAAATTCTCATGACCAGGGACGTCAACGAACCCCAAAATTGTATTGTCGGGCAGAGTATGGTAGGCGAAACCCAGATCCACAGACAACCCTCGGGCTTTTTCCTCCAGGAGACGGTCTGTATCAATTCCGGTCAACGCCTTTACGAGTTCGGTCTTGCCGTGGTCCACATGTCCTGATGTCGCTATGATCATGACATCTCCAGATCTTGTAGGTTTCGGACAAACGCCTCCTCGTCTTCAAGACATCTGAGATCAAACCAAAGCGCATCATCGGAAATGCGTCCAATCACTGGAACTGGCAATTTTCGAAAAGCCTTGGCAAGCCTGTTCAACGCAGAACCGGGGCGGCGCACATCCGGCCGCGTTATCTTGAGAGCAGCGCTTTGCAATTTATCGATTGGCAGGGCCCCGCTGCCCACCTGGCTGTGGGTTTGCGAGACCGCAACTTCAAATTTTTTGCAACAGTCTTGAAGGACCGAGGCCAAGCGGCCAGCTAATTGTTCGATTTCTACAGGGTTGCGCGTCAAAAGACGCAATGTCGGCAGCTCATCCGTCAGGCGCTCGGGGTTGGTGTATAACCTCAGAACAGCTTGCAGGGCTGCTAGGGTGATTTTGTCTGGCCGCATGGCCCGGGTCATGGGGTTACGTTTGAGTTTGTCGATAAGATCGCGGCGGCCCGCAATAATGCCCGCCTGCGGCCCACCTAGCAGCTTGTCACCACTAAATGTCACCAGATCCGCCCCTGACGCCAAAGCTTCTGTGACAGTAGTTTCGTGCGGGAGATTGTAGGGCTCTAGGTCAATCAAAGTGCCGCTTCCCAAATCTGTGATAAAGGGTAGATTGTAACGATGCGCGATCCCCGCAAGGTCCTTGTCCGAGACGCTTTTGGTAAAGCCTTTTATCTCAAAGTTGCTTGTATGGACCTTCATTAGCAATGCGGTTTTAGGACCGATCACAGCGTCGAAATCTGCTCTATGAGTGCGGTTGGTCGTCCCAACTTCCACCAACTTGCATCCTGCACGTGCCATGATGTCCGGCATGCGGAAGGCTCCACCGATCTCGATCAGTTCGCCACGTGAAACAGGCACCTCCTTGCGTTGGGCCAGGCTGTTGAGCGTCAGCAACACGGCTGCTGCATTGTTGTTTACAACAAGCGCGCCTTCTGCCCCAGTTAACTGGCACAGCAGAGCTTCGGCATGCCTATGCCGATCACCGCGTTTACCCGTTTCCAAATCAAATTCCACGTTACTTGCGCCGCGCGAAACATCCACCATCGACTGTATCGCGGATTGAGGCAGGGGTGCGCGGCCAAGATTGGTGTGCAGCACAGTGCCCGTCAGATTGTAAACTGGACGAAGTGAGGGGAGCAAAATATGCTCAATCTCTTCGGACAGCGATTGGATCAGCGTAGCCATATCTGTAGACTCACCAGCCAGAACCCTAAGTCGCGCCCGCGCCAAGATACTCTGCGCACAGCGTGTGACCAAGGCCAGGCCATGATCACACGCGAAATTCTGCACAGTTGGCGTGTTCAAAAGGCGATCCACCGAAGGCAAATATTGTGGCGACTCTATGCGTGTCATCTCTACTCCTTGTAGCAGGCACTGTGAGAATAACCCAGCTTCCCTGACATTGAAATGGGGCTTAGCCATTCAGCTATGTCCTATCCTATATCATTCCGCGATTTCAAAACCAGTCCCGAGATCATCCAACTTTCAGTTATGCTTCATATAAGGTCTCCACACGCTGCTGATGACTAAGTTCGCGGGACTGCAAGCACCGCCATTATCTTTATTTTTATTCTATTAAATCAATGGGGTATGGGTTTTTTCTATTATCTGTCCCCTTATCTGTCCCCTATAAAAGCTTTAAATACGGCCTCGCGCGCGCGTAGCACTGTCACTGGGCCTTTATTTAACCAGCAATAAATTACGTACGTAGAGATATTTGTTTGTTTTCGATAAGGTTTTTATGGGTTTTCTCTAAACGTGAAGAATTAGATTTAGACAGTCCAGATTTTTCACAACTCTTTTTGGGATCAATTCCATCTCGTCTGAGTTCAATGTATTGTGCAACCTTTAAAGAAAATTTTTTACCACCTTTGCTGGCTTGCATAAATTCTCTTGAACTTGTTAGGTAAGCAGACCTTTGACTTATGCCTCTATCTATTTTTTCTTTTGCCGAGGCTATTAAATTTCTTGTTTCAGTTAAATTAAGACCCCATCGTTGGCATTTTGCGATGTAACCGTCAGAGCAATCAAAATAGCGATCCAGACCAGCATAAGTTTTGAACATATGTCCTTGATAATGAATCGGATCTAGTTTTGTGAAGCTTTAATTTATTGCAATTTGGTGAAACCTGCATAAATTTTATAAAATTATCATATCACAAATGTTTATGGCTTATAAGGATGTCTCAAAAACTAACACGGATAGACGGTAATAATAGCCATAAACGTCACAAATTTTGATACTGTAAGAACTTTATAATTCATAATTTTGAGCAAACGTCACAAGTTTTAATACGGGACCATATTAAGATTTGCGACGGGGTTTTGTTTTTACAGGAGAGATAACGGGATAATCATTTCCTTGCGTCCAGCTAGCGTAAAGATGTCTGCCGCCTCTAGATCCTGGCAATGGTAACTTAGTAATCTCATACAATTGTAATTTTGCTTTGCCCTCGACTCCGAGCCGGCTTGATTTGGTAACGAAAAAAAATCCCTTGGCTTGGAGCTTTCTAAAGGCAGATGCTGCTGTGTTTACAGATACACCCATTTTCTGATCCGCTTGCTTGCATAATAAAGCTATTATAGAAATGATATTTTGCCAATATATTAGCTTTAATTTCCTACTATGGGCCCTGAAAAAATTTGATAATTGAATTTTTGATAGCCTGCAAAATGCCTTTTTGTCCATCACCGGTATCTCCAGCATTTCCTATAGCGTTTTTAATTGCTGCAAGTTCTTGCTGTCGGGACGCCAGAATTTGAGATAAAGACTCTACAACAGCATCATTTTTTTTCAGAATCTCAGAAAAAATTGCCTTGTTGATCTCGAACAATACTGTGGGGCGCTTTGCCGTAACTGTTGCGGCCCGCCTTGCACCAGTTAATAGAGACATCTCACCAAAAACCTCGCCTATTGTCAGATTTCCAACAACAGCTTCATCGCTATCATCATTTTCTACGCTCACTTGAACCACTCCTTCGACAATCAAAAACATAGATGGCCCTCGGGCGCCTTGTTCAATAATGACCTCACCTGCCCTGAAATGGCGTTTTGTGGCTGCGGAAGAAAGCAAAGCACATTCGTTGTCATCCAATGCTTCAAATAAATCTACCCTACGGAACCAATATTCGGCTTTTTGGGACTCTAGGTAAATGTTATGCTCAGGTGCATAAAGTTTGTCGTAAGTTTGTTCATCTTGGCTGTAATCTTGAATTGCCGACAAACTGGCATCTGGTTTGATTGTTTGGAAAATGTGGCCAAGGGACATCGTTACCCCAGCTTTAGTAAGCACATAATTTATTGACATCATAATTGATGATCTTTGACTAAATAGTAACGCACGGTCCAAGCAATCGTATGCTATCCAAAACTCTAATCCACCGTCTTTCGCGCCCCCAAACCAAACATCTGTGTATCCAAAAAAGGAGCGCTTGTCGGCTGGAACAGCCTTGGCCAAAGCGTCTTTTAAAAGAGCCATAATGTTTTCAGGGTTGTGGCGCGGATGAACGACTATTGAGTCATAAGTGATAAATCCACCGCTGGCGAAATTTGGATCATTCTTTGCAAGATTAATGACAGTGGCTTGTGCTAATTTATCGTTTGGGATCACTATTTCCATGTTGTCAATGGAGACCAGCTTAGTAGTTCTCCATGAAATGTTTTTGACTTGTCCTAACTGGCCATCGACAGTGATCCAATCATTTTGTTGAAAGGGTTTTTCCAGATTTAAAAAAATTCCTGACACCACGTTACTTAGATTGCCTTGCAGTGCCAATCCGATAATTGCAGTGATCAAACCAGATGTGGCCAAAGCGGCCGTCAATGGTACTTGATAACCTTGAGACAAAAATATCAAGCAAGGAGTGGTAAGCAGAATGGTAATAACCAAGAACCTCAAAATACTTGGAAAGTTCCGTTCGTTCGGGTCACGAGATTGAGAGTTATCAATATTTTCGAAGGTAAGAATCAACAGTATGAAAGGTTGAAAGACCTTGTATGCGAGATTTGGGTTAAATTTATCGTCTAAAAAACTTAAGGTAGTTGCTAAAATAAAATTCTGGTTACTAAGGTCTGTAGGAAATATCGCTACGGCATAAAGGTAAGTTGAAAAAATCAAGCAAACAAAAGAAAAATTCCTCGCTTTGCTATTCTTATGAGAGATTTTGACTGTGAAGGCCATGGACAGGGCAAGGATAGAGTAATTTGCGATCAATGTTGCCGTTCCAAAACCTGATGCTCCGGCATATGGCACGATTAAAATTGCCAGAAAGATCAGGCACCCTTTCAAAATCGGATAAAGATTCATTGAGGCTTTAGACGCCATGATTTTTACCTTTGAATTTTTGTACGCCTTATTTTACCTTCAAAACCTGATGTAAAACAATCATATCCTTTTTGAACTACTTCTTTTGGTGTCATTCTTCTCTCCGATTAATTTTAAACAGAAGCCTAATCTGTAGTTATAACGAACTTGCGATAGTGTAGGAACTGTACCTCAACATCATAAAGTCTTGCCACTTTCGATTGTAGAACTGAGAATTACTTTTTAGACGAAATCTTTGAAGCAATTAGAAAAGTAAATAGTTTTAAGTAAGGTTATATGGCTTATAAGGCTGTCTCGAAAACTAATACGAATTGAGCGTGAAAATAGCTACAAACGTCACACACTTTGATACGGATAAAGTTTTATAATTCACAATTTTGAGTAAACGTTACAATTTTTAATACAGGATTGTATTAAGTTTTGCGACGGGGTTTTATTAGAAATAAGAATGGCAGACTTCGTCTCCGCCATTCAGTATTTATTTTCATAAAATCAATAACTTGAGGTGGGAGAAAATAGTTGATGTAACCAGTTTGTACCCAGTTTAAGGCAGGATTTTAGAGTGTATTCAAATAAGCAACTTGCTTTCGTTAATATTGGTGAGTCTATTGATAATGATAAACATACAAATATTGTCATTCCAAACCCCAAAACTATTTATCACATATGGTTAGACGAACTTATGAATCTGATGCTGCCAAGATAGAAGATGTTAATGATATTGAGGATCTTGTAGCTGATAAGCGTGAAGCTTGGAGAGCAACTTCTGATAACGCAAGACGCAGACAGCGTAGGTATAAAAAGCGTTTAACTAATAGGCTTGTGAGACAAGATTACTTTGAGGATGAAATAGAGTAAGTTTTAGCATTAAATGTCTTGAAACTATAAGACTGCGGCACCATTTTTAGCTTATAAGATTTGCTTACATTTTCGGAAACCGCACATGAGAATGATGACGTTGGAAGGACTACGTCACAAGCGTTACGTAGTCTATGATGATAAAGGTAAAGTTGTTATAATAACACGTCAGAAAAACGTGGCCAGATATTTTTTCCAAACAGGAGATAAACCTTAGTTACTGCTGTTTCATCTACCTAACCTGTTCATTCTTCAGCCAGTGCTTAACCACCTCAACAGCCAAGCATTTCTCACAGAGGTTATTACGGATGTTGGTACCTGATCGTTCCAGAGTATGCTTTGCAGACGTTCTCTTCATCAAAACGCTCACATAAATGTTCTATAAGCTCAATCATATTGTGAGGACCATTCACATAGTTCATAAAATCATCCATAGAAGCCCACTCATTCACAACAATCAATTGATCTTCATGTGTATGTACAATATTGAAACTGTCCAGCCCGTCAACACCGTCTTTTCTACTCTCAACAATTAAGTCCGTAATTTCATCCGCTGCTCCTTCTTTAGGGGTAACGGCTATTACACTCATCATTTTCATAGATACATTCTCCAACTGAACGGCCTATTACTATCTTTTTTTTATATTTACCAGTAGACCTCTGCTTCTTTTACTTCACCTCGTCACTCTTCAGTCAGTGCTTCACCACCTCAACAGCCAAGCACTTCTCACAGAGGTTATTACTTATGTCTTTAGCTTCAAAGAGTTTCTTGCAAGAGGAGCATGTGTTTGTTTGTTCATCCATTAACAAATTCAAACAACTCCTGTACGTGAATTTTTGCACAATCAATTAAATTAAAGTTAACATTCTCTGAATTGTAAACTAACGCAAGATCAGTACCTCCTAACATGACAGCATCAGCATTGTGTTTATTAATAAATTGGTTACATGCTGCTTCAAAAACTTGACGCTGCTCATCATTTACAGAACCCAAAGTTGCCATATCCACATAGGCTTTGTGTACTTTATCAAGCAGTTTACCTTCTGGTATAACCACTTCCGCAGTGGATATGGATGAGTAAAACTTGGATTCCATAACAGGTTTAGTGCCAAGTATTCCAATTTTAGTGTGACCGTTGTTTTTAATCTCTTTTTGGACACATAAAAGCATGTCAACAACTGGAAGAGTGGACTTTGCTTTAAAGTCCGAAATGCAAAAATGACCAGCGATGGAGGTTACTGCAACACAATCTGCTCCTGCGTCTTTTAATCGTTCAGTTAATACTTCATAAATTGCAACTTGTGCATCTGTGTCATTGTTCATCAAGTTATTTACAAGTGTAGGTGCATCTGCATGAACAATGGTAATCTCTAGTTTAACATATTCCGATGCAAATTTTTGGATTAGGTTCCTGTAATAAAAGTCAGTTGCTGCAGGACCAATCCCACCAATCAAACCAATCTGCATAAATGTTACTCCATTGTAAAGAAAAGTTCAAATTCTATCCCACGGGTTGACCTGCTCATCCACCAACCATTCTAAAAGGTTTTTTGGGCTTTGTCTCTCTAAGCTTTTTTAAGATTCTGTTGTACTTCCTTCGATCTATATTCAAGTCATAAATAATCTGTAAATCTGTCTTGCCTTCCTCCAGCTTCCTCAACTAAAGCTCTCATAGCAGGTTCTCTGTTCTGTTTTTTTTCGATGATGCTCATATTGGCTTCCATTGTGTAACTATTAAATATCATTCGAACAGTCATTTTATGTCTCCCTTAATTGTTGCAATTTGAAACTATCAGGAAATTGTAACAAAGATAATAACATCGGTCTGGCGTTTGGCCATTTCACTGGAATTTTTAATTTTTGCTTATTTAATAGGCAGCTTCCAAAGACTTGAAGACTTTCTTCTATCTCAGTCAGCTCAAGAGTCCGTCTGTAGCTATCGATAAGCCCCATGGCACCTGTTCCTCAATCGCGGAGTAAGTTCGCCTTCACTGACGGCTGTGAGAACGTTGCTAGCGGCTTTAGAGGTATCCTGGGTTAATTTTTTCTCAATTTCGTGTATGCTCTTTCATATATTTTCGTAACTTTTCGATTCTCAATCGGTATTTCGTTTGATTTTATTTCTATCAGTTCTAGAAGTTTGTGCGCCTGTGTTTATCGTGGCTGGTATTGGTTTTTTTTGGATGAAGTTTGGATACGAATATAGAATAGAATTTGTTACTCAACTTGTCATGAGCCTAACCATCCCGTGTCTTATATTTAACGCTCTTATACAAACTCAAATTGATTTTGAAATATTAAAAACTTTGCTCTACGCTACTCTAATTGTTCTAGCTATGATAGTCGTAGCGACATATTTAATTGTTGTGATTTTGGGCTTGAACCGTCAGACATTTCTCGCGCCAATGATTTTTGGAAATAGCGCCAATATTGGTATTCCCATCTGTTTACTAGCTTTTGGGCAAACTGGCTTTGAATTGGCAATATTCATATTTTCAATAATGGCGATTTTTAGCATGACGTTTGGCGTTTGGCTGATTACCGACAGGGAATCTCCTGTCAGGTTGATTAAAGAACCTTTGGTAATAGCAGTACTACTGGGTGCGTTATTTCTATTAACTGGCTGGAAGCTGCCAGTTTTTTTTACAAATACTCTTCAATTGGTGGGCCAAACGTCTATTCCACTCATGTTGCTTACGCTTGGAGTAACGATTGCTAAATTACAAATCACAGCGATTTCAAAACTAATATTGCCCTCAATTTTGAAATTTATTGTTTGCCTGCTTTGTGGTGTCTTAGGGATTTATATTTTTAAATTAGATGACGTAGCCGCTGCCGCATTGCTATTGCAAGTTACGATGCCGGTTGCAGTTTCTTCTTATATGCTCGCGGAAAAGTATAGCTCTGAGGCTCAAGAAGTTGCCGCCTTCGTTGTGGTTTCGACATTATTCGCGCTGATCTACATACCGTTTACTTTGGCATTTCTTTTAGCTTAATTTTGCAAGAGATTATAAAAGGCCTTAAACATCATTTTGAACTCGTTGATTTAATTAACTGGATTCTAAAACTTTGCTACTTTACTCAGCATTTTTTAAAGCTTCTTTCCAATTGAAGCCCACATTAGCTCCCACAATTTTAGGCTTTAAGCTCAATATTTGCCGACAAATGTGCCATTAGGCCAATAAGTCTCATACAGCTTCTTTCTGGGCTTAATGTTCTTTTCTAGCTTACTTAAACGTACTTTGAAGCTGCGCATTGAGGCTATTCGGTCATTACTTCCATACCGTAAACGGTATATTCGCAACCATTATCTTTATCCCACTGTAATTCTTCTGGGTTGCTCATAAACGCTCCCATTGCTGCCATGTCAGTAACATCCATACAAGCCATGAACTCTTTTTCACCTAATTCTGCAAAGCGCCATTCTGTTACAAATTCACCAGCCCCTGCTGCCATATCAGCTTTAACCTTTGCATGGAGAACATGCGCTCCTGTTTCTATAGTTCCTCGAATAAATACGTTCACTAGTTTATCTCCTTTGATTTTCTAATACTTGCTTTGAACCTAAGACTCTATGCGTTAATAACCATAAAAATCTTGATCTGCTATACCCTTACATAATTGATAAGTTTCAGCTTTTGTCAGTTCTGCTCTGCTATCCTTTTTCATTTTAATGTTTTAAATACAGATGGCGCTTTAGGCTTCAGACATAATAGAAAGAATTGGTCCCATAGTTTCTTCCACCAACGAATGGCCAGTTTCCTCAATTGTTTGTTTACGCATTTCTTGTCGCCTTGCATTCTCTTCCTGCGCATCTGTTTTAGAAGAATAAATGATAACCGACTGGTGAGTGTTTTCGTCAATTTTAAACCAAATAATGTCTTCAGCTTTGGTGTTTGATCTGTGCCCTCGGTGCCATTCTTTCATCGTTTCTGCGCTTGGAACACCATTTGGCCACGACCACTTTGTGTGAACTGCGTA
This sequence comes from Paracoccaceae bacterium, assembly GCA_902606585.1. GTDB lineage: Bacteria > Pseudomonadota > Alphaproteobacteria > Rhodobacterales > Rhodobacteraceae > Salinivivens. Next base: position 60,281 of record CACLGX010000003.1, read on the forward strand.
CTTTGCCATTACGCTATCTCCTTTGTAGTATTCAAACAAATAGAACCACACAAGAGGCTTTTCTGACAACTTTAAAAAGGTCGACGTTAGGTCAATTGAAAAAGTCGCGGAAGACTTAGAATAACCTAAATACCTAGCTCTCTTTTAGAACAAAAGATGTTCTCGCTCTGGTGTGACCTTCTTCTTCACTGTACTCGATCAGGTACTTTCTAATTGTATCCAAAAATGAAAGAGCCTCATCTTGGTTTTCTATCAAGGTATCCATTCCATCTAGTATGATTGAGAACATTAACTCATCATCGTCTTGAACTAAGTATACCTTTGCATCAGCACCCCTAGTTGCCCATATATCAACACGATCTTTCAACTTATCGGTTATGAGATCAAAGTGCTCAGGTATTGGCTTCATTCGTATAGTCGATATTGTTTTCATATTTAACCTGACTTTTCTGCCTTTCTTTCAGCTTCAAAAAATTGCCTATCTTTTTCGGTGTATTCGGCAATAATCGCTGCCTTTGGGTCTCGGAAAAAATAGTGTAGATCACCTTCATAATAAAAGGTATTTTTCACGAATATATTAAAAGTATCATTAAACTTCTGCCTGCCGACTAGGTTTTTCTCAGCTTCCTCAAAACTCTCATATATTGCTAAGGACATCATAGATAGTGGACCAGTTTTGACATTGATAGCTGCCTGAGCGCTTGGAAAATATTCTTTTTGCGTGGAAAGGTATAGCGTAAAAGCGGCTTTGATGGCTTCATCACTTGTCCACTAACCATCGTTATTCTGCCAACGCTCATAGTCTAAAACCCTTTTATCTTATCATTCTTCAGCCAGTGCTTAACAACCTCCGCAGCCAAACACTTCTCACATAGGCTATTACTTATGTCTTTAGCTTCAATGGGTTTCTTGCATGAGGAGCATGATCTTGGAATTTTTTTCATTTAAGTCATCTTTTTGGATTTCTCTTATAAGACGTTACTTAACCTTTTCTAGAGTTCCAAATAGTTTTCACCTTTATATTTTAGCGCATTGAATTGAGTACCAATCGCATGAAATTAGTTTCAGTTTCTGAATTTACATCGGATTGATTTTTAGAAAGGATAAACCAATGGAGGAATAAATTATGATCGCAAGAATAATTATGAGTGAGCATCCCGATGAAAAAGACTTAAAGCTTTTTACAGCTGATCACAAAGAAGCTGTTAAAGATGGATTTCTTGCCAACACTAAATTTAGCATTTCTGTTCAAACTAGTCCCACTTCATTACTGGTTGTTTCAGGATATGAAAATCAAGAGTCGGCGGACTCGAATCTTGTGGCACGTCAAGAATGGTTTGATAAAAGAAAAGGTAAATACATAGATACATTTTATTACGAAGGCGAAATTAAAACCATGTTGAAAGGTGGTGGAAAGTACCTTCTTGATAAAAATGTTGAATTGGATTCAAACTTGAGAGACTCCAAAAAAGACTTGATAAAAGATGAAGTGCGGGACTTACGAAAAGAAGTAAATGACCTGAAAGAAATGATCAAATTACTGATTGAAATAAACGAGAGGAAGAAGTGAACCCTCAAAAACGAACAGCATATTTAATGCTATTTATAATTATTTTATTTCATGCTGTGGTTATACCTGTGTGGATGCGGAGCATAGGCCTGTGAGTGATACTAAACTTAGAAGCATTTCTAAAACTATTTCCTGGAGAATAACTGGAACTTTATGCACGTTTATAGTGAGCTGGTTGATCCTTGGTGATTTAACTGTCAGTGGAACTATTGCTATTATTCAGCTTACTCTTAACACTATTGTTTTCTACATTCATGAACGTCTTTGGAACTTTGTAAAGTGGGGTAAAATCTATGGATAAAGTTAATTATGTCATTTGCTGGCCCACAAAATTGTTTAAAGAACCCCTAAAACTATTTATTATCTAAGCGATCCTTGGTTATTCAAAAATATTAATTGGGATTACAGTTATACTGATGCACTTTCTTATTATCTATTACGAAAAAACTGAATTGATCGTGGTTTAAAACAAGTGTTTGCTGTTTACTTAAATTCAGTAGTATTTTTCTCAAAGTCTTTGAAACCATCTCATGGCAGAACAATAAAATATCTTCTGATGTATCAATATCGTTCAGAAAGGAAGTTAAACGATTTTCTAAAAGTGCGAAGCTTTCTCCTTCTGGCAACTGAAAGTTCCAGCAGTCTTTTTCCCTCTTTTCTTGCATCCCAGGAAAACGTATCTCGATTTCTTCTGAATTGAGGCCCTCCCAAGTCCCAAAGCCATGCTCTTTTAGCCTATCATCATAAGTAATTTCTGATACAAAATGAGCGTCAGTCAAAGCAATTTTTGCTGTACTTTTAACCCGACCAAGTGGGCTGCAAATTACCTTAAAACTTTTTTCCCTACAGAAAGTTTTAAGGCCAAATTGTATAGCTTTAGCTTGGCTTTTCCCTAACTCTGTTAATTCTGAATCTAACCAACCTTGCTTACGATTTTCAAGGTTCCATTGTGTCTGACCGTGGCGGCAAATTAATATCAAAATTACTTCCCTTTTCAGATGGTGAGCTATAATTGGTTTGTCAATAAAAACAATAGATATTTAGTTTTCAGAATTAAGGCATTAATTTTTGATGCTCGCCAATACCATCTTCACAAAATTAGGCATTTTATCTTTTTCAATCCACCTAGCAACAATTACGAGCTCATTTTTAGGATCTATATATATAATTTGAGTGCCAACTCCCATTGCATAAAAAGCTGAACTAGGTGCATCTGGAAACATACCATTTTTAGCATCATTTAACCACCATAGATACCCATAAACCGGTGAAAGAGGACAGGGAGTGAGGCATTCATCTACCCATTTTTTAGGAATTATTTCGCGCCCATCCCACCATCCTTTATTAAGCATCAATTGACCTACTCTGGCATGATCTAAACTGCTTATCCAAAGGCCGCCGCCCCAGTGAGCACCGCCCGATACCGACTGTACTCTTTTTCCATTAATATCCAACCAAGAATTGTAGTAACCATGCCATTCCCACGTTTTCGATGCTCCGATGGGATCCATAATTCTTTCCTTTAAGACTTCAGGAAGGGGCCGGCCAAACGCAAGCATTAAGGCCAACGATAAACGATTAACGCGCACATCATTATACTCCCAATATGTACCGGGTAGCTGCAAGTTACGTTTGCTCCCCCGTTTATCAGAGTGGACAGAATTACCGATTACATCCCGATAGTGATCAATCCAGTCGGGCTTTTCCCAAAGCGTTCCCTCCCATTCACTTGTGAGCTGTAACATATGAGCCCAGGTGATATTTTTATTTTGTTCAGTGTCAAAGCCGCCATCTTTTACGATATTTCTTATTGGGGCATGAATATCGGGAATGATACCGTCATTAACTGCAATTCCCATACACAAAGAAAGATAGCTTTTGCTGATGCTAAAAGTCATATCCACAAATTCAACATCTCCCCAAGTATTAATGAGTTTGCCTTTCCGAAGGATGACCCCAGAGCCCGCCTTTCTGTTTTTCACGGGTCCTATAGTTTTGCCGATAGGCCATGGTTCTTCAAAATGTCCCTGTTCTAGGGCGGCCCCTATATCGCGGTCCATTTTAGACTCGTTTCTAATTGCAAATTCTATAGCTTTCGAGAGTAATTTTTTTTGAACTCCCACTTTTTCTGGTTCAGTTAAGTTAAAACTTAGCATCTCAAAACTCTCTAACAGCTGGTATTTATCTTTAAATAATCAAAAATTGGGCGACGCATCTATTACAAACAATTTGCGCATCTGCTCATGGATAATCCATTCACCTTTCCAGCCCTGAGGTAAAATTAATAGGTCACCAGCTTCTATTTCCCTGGGCTTATCGCCATTTACCATAGTAACCGTGGCTTTTCCCTTGATTATATGGCAATATTCACCGGCGTCAGTTCGATCCGCTGTGAAATGGCCCGGTTGGCATTCCCATATTCCTATTTTACAATGTCCGTCAGCAGAGGCCCAAAGTATCGAAGATGCTTCTTTTTGGCAGTCAGATAGCGATGTAGGCTTATCCCTAAAATCATCTAATGCCAACCCTGCCAGTTTTTTGAAAACTTTATGATCTGTGATCAAACTGTTACCTCACAATGTTATCTTTCAAGAATATTTTTCGAGATGGTATTTTTTTATCGAGTGAATACCTTGTAAGTTTGTATGGTATTAGTTCGCTCTATACCTTCGATATTCAACAAATTGTCGTTGATATATCTACCAATATCTTCTCCAGATGGAACTCGAAGCTTAAGTAATAGATCAAAATCACCACTTATTGAGTAGAGTTCTGAGTGAATTTCGCGGAGCCCGATTTCATCTGCAACATTATATGCTGTTCCTGGTTTGCATCGAATTTGCACGAAAAGTATAGTTGTCATATAAATCTCTCTCGTTAAAGCAGCGTTAGTTTAAATTTATAAAATAATTAGCGGATTTATTGGAATAGGACAAACTTTAAAGCGCGCTCAGTCAATTCAAAAATCTTTTTGCTATGTTAAAACTTCAAGGAATAGAATAGCTTTTGTGGGATTAAAAGTTTTTTAAATGTCTATTTGAAAACGAAAGAATATCAAGTAATGAATTTCTTATGAATCAGTGGGTATCGTCTTCGGTTCACGGCTTAAATTTTGGTTTTATGGAGACTAAAAATGACGACAGTAGTGAATAGCTGGAACGAATGGGATCCTTTAAAGCATGTGATTGTTGGCCGTGCAGATGACTGCCATATTCCCCCTGAGGAGCCTGCATTGGATGCTAAAGTTCCAGAAGATAGTGACATGCGAGGGCAATGGGGCAGGAGGCCTCAAGAAACTATTGATAGGGCTAATGAATTATTGGATACTTTTGCATTGATGCTTGAAAAGAGGGGGATACGGGTGGATCGTCCTACACCGATTGATTTTTCCTTACCTGCAATAACTCCAGATTTTAGTACAGAAAGCCAGTTTGGATGTATGCCACCGCGTGATGTACTTCTTACTGTAGGATCTGAAATTCTTGAGGCAACAATGTCTTACCGCTGTCGCTGGTTTGAGTATCTTTGCTATCGACCCTTAATGGAAAAATACTGGGAGGAAGACCCCAACTTTCGCCATGAAGCCGCCCCAAAACCGAGGCTAACTGACCGAGATTATCGACCGGATTATTTATCTGAAAAAATTGGAATTGAAAAACGTCTGAAGTGGACGGCAGAGAAGTTTTTTGTCACAACAGAAGAAGAGCCTTTGTTTGACGCTGCAGACGTTCTTAGGTTTGGTAAAGATTTGGTAGTGCAGCATGGTTTTACAACAAATCAGCGGGGTATTGAATGGCTTCGCAGGCATTTCCCTGAACATCGTGTTCATGCAGTGAATTTCCCGGGTGACCCCTACCCCATACATATTGATGCTACTTTTACCCCGCTTCGACCAGGTTTGATCCTAAATAACCCCCAACGACGACTTCCTGACGAACAAAGACAGATGTTTTTAAAGAACGATTGGGAGATTATCGATGCTGCTCAGCCAGCCCATAATACACCACCGCCACTTTGCTATTCCTCTGTATGGTTAAGTATGAACGTCTTAGTTCTTGACCCAAAAACAGTGTGTGTTGAAAAATCAGAAGTGTATCAGGCGGAGCAGATGGATAAATTAGGCATGGAGGTAGTTGAAGTTGAGCTTCGAGATGCTTATGCTTTCGGAGGTGGATTGCACTGCTGTACAGCGGATGTTTTCCGCGATAGTTCAATGGAAGACTATTTTTCAAATTTATAAAAATAAAGTATAAAGTCAGGCGTTAAAATACTTGGCTTATTAATACTCAGATAGCCAACTTGAAATTACTATTTAGTAAAACAATTAAAGCTTTTTCCATCAAATTGGTCTTTGCTGTTTAAGTCAAAGTAATAATTGGGATGGGAATTAGTAAAATGAAAAATAATATAAAAATAATCAACATAGGCCAAACAAAACTTGTCAATAAAATGAGAATTAAGACTAAAGCTAAATACTCCAATGTGTTGATGCGCATTTCTTTTCCTACACTTCAAATTTGGTAAATTAGTGAAAGATAATACGTAGCCATATCTTATTAAGCAATTACTATTTGAACTTGGTTAAATTGTTTTTTTTAACAATATTGTAATTATTTCTGATGGATTTATTCTAAATCTATGGTTTATCGACTCGGCGCAATCGCAATACTGATTATCCTTTTGTTTCTTTTCTTTGCTGAAAGAACAGGACGCCGCTACCCGATTGCCTATGTTTTGATAGCTTCTATCATTGGATTTATGTTAATTGTTGGTTTCTTAGCTGAATAAAAGCTTTGGAAATGTAAAATAAAAATAGATATATTAAATTTCTGAAAAATCATGAGTTTTTGAGTTGAATAATGCCAATATGTCGTAATTGTGAGAGAGAATTGATTGAAGATGCGGCATTTTGCCCTGGCTGCTCACTTGAAAATCCGTTGGGTATTTACAAAGAAAAAAGAAAAATTTCTTTCAATACTTTTTCAATTTTCAGCACGGCTTTGTTTTGGCTATGGGCAGTGCCACTGTGGGTTGTACTTTGGTTTGCTTTGGGTATGTTTGTCAGCTCCGGAATATTATGTGTTTTGGTTATTCTAAGGACGGTTTTAGATTTTTTTAATTATCAAAAAACTTTTGATGATTAATGGCTGGATTTTAAAAACACCTTAAAATGTGGGAAGTACTTGGTTATGGATTTCGAATTAAAGGGCAAAAAAGCCATTGTGAGTGCGGGTGGTTCAGGTATTGGGTACACCATTGTTGAAGAATTTATTAAGCAAGGTGTTTCAATCTCCACATGTGATATTGATGAAAACCGTATTCACGAATTGCGTAATAAATATCCTCAAATATATGCAGAGGTTATCGACGTGGGCGATGAACGGGCTGTCAAAGAATTTTGCATAAAAAGTATTGAGTTTTTAGGTGGGTTGGATTGTCTGGTAAATAATGCTGGTGTGGCTGGTCCAACCTTGTCTATTGAAGAAATTGATGCGGAGGATTGGTCACATTGCTTAAATGTATGTCTCAGTAGTCAGTTTTATTTTGTCAAGTCTTGCTTAAAGCAGCTTCGCAAAAGTTCTTCCGCCTCTATTATAAATCTCTCATCTGCAGCTGGACAATATGGTTTTGCTTTCAGAACGCCATATGCTTCAGCTAAATGGGGAATCATTGGGTTGACGAAGTCATTATCAATTGAATTAGGTAAAGACAAAATTAGAGTAAATGCGGTTTTACCAGGGTTGGTTGCCGGAGACCGTCAAAAAAATGTTCTGCGAAATAAAGCACAAATGCTGGGTAAATCGTTTAACGAGGTTGAAGAGGAGGCTTTTTCTTTTACTTCCATTAAAGAATATGTCGACGCCAAAGATATTGCTGATCAAATAATGTATCTGACATCAGACGCTGGAAAGCATATTTCAGGGCAAGCTATTTCAATTGATTGTGATACTAAGATGTTGCTTTAATTGATTTCTGTTTTAAAAACCCAATATTCAAAATCAACGAGCAGGTTTTTTAGTTCTTATATATTTTAAAGTTCTTGCTTAATCTCACATTTGAGAGCAACGTCGGCTTATAACTATCTCAGAATGAGTGATTATGGAAATCAATAACCCCCGTGGTATTCTATTGATGGCATTAGGATTTGCTCTGTTTGCAGTTGCAGACACAATTGCAAAAGTTCTGCTAGAATACTACCCACCTGTTCAAGTTGTTTTTATTAGGATGTTAGGCTTATTTTGGGGCGTGAATTTAATAATGCTTTACAACTTAAAGTGGGTTGGGAAAACACATAATTTGTCTAAACAATTACTGAGAGGGCTCGCGCAAGCTGGATCGGCTGTAAGTTTCTTAATTGGTTTAAGAACCATAGCGATTGCAGATGCGACATCAATTGCTTTCGTAGCTCCCCTATTTGTGATTATTTTAAGCTATTTTATTCTAAAAGAGCCGATTGGTATCAGGCGTTGGCTCGCTGTAATCATTGGGTTTTCTGGTACCCTGATAATAATTAGACCTGGATTTGAAATTATTAATCTAGGCCATGTATTTATAATTATCGCGGCATTACTTTTTGCATTACGCCAAATAATATCAAGGTTAATTGCTTCTACCGATGACCCTTTAACGACAGCTTTTTTTACCGCATATACCAGTGTTTTCATTTTTGTTTTATTCCAACCTTGGGTTTGGACGCCTATTACAGATAAAAACCATGTTTTTCTTTTCTTTGTTTTTGCTTCTTTTGCAGGTATTGCTGAATTTTTAGTCATAAAATCCTTACAAATAGCGCATGCGGTTGTCGTTTCACCTCTCCAATATACTCTTTTGATTTGGGTTACCATTTTTGGATTTTTTATTTGGGGTATACTTCCTGATGTCTGGACATTTCTTGGAGCAGGGGTCATTATCGCGACTGGTTTATATTCGTTACATCGGGAGCGGTTGAAAAAGTCTCCCTAAAGTCTTTATTAAATACAAGAGCTCCAATGAAATATATCATTTTAGTTTTATTATCTTTCCCATTTTTTCTAATCACAAGTGCCTTTGCGGATTGCAATGGCTGTAACTTTGATAATAAAAACCTGGCCCACTTCGTATTTGCAGATCAGAATTTATCTAACGCTTCCTTTCAAGGAGCTTATTTAGTAAATGCTGACTTTTCCGGAGCAAATCTTCAAGGTGCGAATTTCGATGGGGCGTATGCGAATGGCACTATTTTTATCGATGCTCAACTCGACAATGTTTCATTCAGAGGTACAGAGTTGGAATTAGCTAATTTTTCAAATGCATCTATGAAAAATGTGACTTTCGATGGTGCTTATCTTGTTCATGCAAAGTTATCCAGTAAGCAAGTTTTAGAAAGTAAGTTTTGTAAAAATTTGGTGGCAGATGCAATGAAATTTGTAGCTCTTTGTAAAAACTGACTTATACAATTAATTTACTTAGCTTGAAAACCAAATTTCCTAACAGAATCAATCTAATGTCTTATTTGACTAAAAATTTGGTTATTAAATAATTAATTATAACTCAGGTTTCCTTTACTTCTTTCGCTTATTACTGTAAGGATACATCAAATTCAGGGTGATTGTTTTGCGGGGTTGTCATGATTGACGATGCAAATTTCACCGACTATCGCCAAATATTATTGGATTTTGTTCGGTCGTTAGGTGTAGACGACCTTCTAAAGGCTTGGACAATATGCCGTATGCGCAATTGGATTGACGAATATGGTGAAGTTACATCAGAAGGTGTAGACCAAGTACTTTCATATAAAAAGACTTCCACGATAACCCCGTAAAATACACTAGAATTTTATTTCAAATTAATTTGCGTTAAAGGTAAAAACTTGCGTATTTTCAATTATATATGAGTTAATAAGATTTTTTGCTTTTTCAGAAATTAGCCACTCTTCTATTTTTTCAACCAGCTTACTTTCAACATGAGAATGCATGTTTTTGTTGATTGGCAAAAATGAATATTGATTATGTAGCAATTGATCACCTTCAAATTGAATAGCTAGATTACCTTTATTTTTATGATTAAGCCAAGTGGCCTTGTCTGATAAAATATAGGCATCAAAAGCCACTGCAATATTTATAGCTTTTCCCATGCTAGAGCCAACTGAGATATATTGGGGACCTATATCCTTAGGGTTAAAAATTATCTTATTCCATATCTCTATCTCTTTTTTGTGAGTACCACTGAAATCACCTCTACTGATAAAAGTGACTTTCGCTTCTGAAAGTCTTTTAAAAACTTCCAATAAGTTTTGAGCTGATGCAATTTGCGCAGGATCGCTTTTAGGGCCAACTACTACATACTCATTAAACATTATTTCACGTCTATATTTTGCAAAACCTGATTTGACAAATTCTTCTTCGTCCGGCCTTGAATGTACTAATATTGCGTCTACATCACCATTTTCCCCAAGTTTGATGGCTTGACCAGTACCCACGACTAAAAGTTGGATGTCCAGAGCCAAATCGGCCTCAGCCTGGGGAATGAGATGGTCACTTAACCCAGAATTATGGAATGAGGATGTAACCGCTAACCTAACTTTTTCGGCCACCGCTGAGGTTGCTTGAAGCAATATTAACATAAAGCATATTAGTAGTAAGCGCATCATAGAACAATGTCGCCCGCCAAGAACTGTTTTGCTGCTTTGCTAGGTGGCTCACTCAAAAATTCTTCTTTAGAGCAGTGTGCTTCTACAATTCCATTGTGAAGAAATATTATGTCCTTTGCCAGCCTTTTTGCCTGACCTAGATCATGAGTAGACATTAATATTTTTGTGCCGTTGCTTGATGCTGAAATTAAAATATCTTCGATAGCTTTTTTGTTTGCTCCATCAAGTGAAGCTGTTGGTTCATCTAAAAATAACATTTTTGGTTTAGTAATTAGAGCTCGCGCCACAGCTATAGCTTGCATTTCGCCGCCTGAAAGAATCACAGCTTGGTGTTTGATTTTTTCTTCGAGCCCAATTTTTTTGGCCCAAATCTTAACTTCTGCGGTAACGTTCGACTTTGAGAGTCGTCTTACTTTCAGCGGGAAGGCCAAATTTTCGGCTACTGTTCTTCGCAACATGATGGGTGATTGAAAAACGAAAGCTTGCTCTGCAGCTGCTAGGTTGCGTGAAATGGTCCATTCAATTTTTCCCGCAGACAATTTTCTTAAACCATGTAGGGCCTCTAATAAAGTCGTCTTTCCTGACCCGTTTGCGCCAATTAGAATTGAAATACCATTTTGTTCAATCTCGAGATTAATTGGGCCTATTAATCTTTTGCTTTTTATATTTATCTTAACATCTGTAACACGCAACGGGAACATTACCGTAAACCTCCGTGCTCATTTTTTCCAAACCAATGCGTTGCGAAGCTTACTGACATTGCTAAAGAAATCAGTACAAAACCAAGTGCTAGAGCTAAAGCAAAGTCACCTTTAGATGTTTCTAAAGATATAGCAGTTGTCAGTACACGTGTAGCATTATCAATATTACCGCCTACTATCATTATAGCTCCAACCTCGCCAATTCCGCGCCCAAACCCTGCTAAACATGCGGTAATTAAAGTCTTCTTGCTATCCCACATCAATGTTCCCACACGCTGTATTTTTGATACATTGATGGAAGTAAGAAGATTGCGATACTCCGCCCAAAGCTCTTGCATAGATTGATGTGCTATGGATGTTATCAAAGGTGTAATAATTATAGCTTGTGCGATGATCATGGCGGAGGTTGTGTACAGTAAGCCAAGCACGCCCAAAGGCCCAGAGCGCGAAAATAGAATATATACAATCAACCCTACCACTACGGGTGGCAAACCCATTAATGCGTTTAAAATAGCTATTATTGCTTGCCGAAACTGGAAACGAGTTACGACAAGGAATGCCGCCAAGGGGAAAGCTATTAACGTAGAAATTGTTAAAGCAGTAAGCGTTACATAAAGAGAACGAAAAGAAATAGTAATCAGTTCACTATCAAAACTAAGGACTAGCCAAAAAGCCTGTATTAGACCTTGCAAAATTTCATTCATGAAAAAATATACCTTGTTTCGAAGTTCTTAAAACGAAAATTTTTAATCGCAATTTTATCAAAGCCCAGTAGATTGTATTAAATAAGTTTTTATTGGAGTCGACCAAAAAATGTCATTCGTGCTTCCTCTGATAAAGAAATACCGGGTTTTGAATTATAGGCTAAAACAACTAAAATTCTTTCTTGGGAACCTTCGGTAGGTGTCACTCTGTGAATTGAATTTTGTCCCCGAAATAAAATTAATGTTCCAGGCCGCGTATCTAGGCGGTTTATCTTTGTTTTTCCATTTAACACGGCCTCAACACCTTCAAAGTTCATTTCATTTTTTTCTGCATTTCGCAAATTTGAAACATATTCGAAATGTCCTCCACTCTTTGGAGCTTGCAAAAGAAGAGTAATGGCAAACTTAGAATTATCGAAGTGCCAGTTTAGCTCTTGTCCCTCGCCAGCGTAGTGAACGTTAATTGACGAAAGCGGATCGGCGTATTCATAAAGCGCTGTTTCGTTAACGACCTTACAAATAAATTTTTTAAAAATATCAGAGCAGTATAATTCTTTTAATTTAGAGGAAGCCGGGATCTGGTCTGTCGTGATACACCCTTTTGAAGATGTTAATTGTCGGTTGAAAACATGCTCGGGAGATAAGGTTTCATTCCGTGGTGTTAGATAAACATTATGAGTAGAGTTGGTAAAGTACGCTAAGCCTGAATGGGACTTAGCTTCATGAACCAGTTCTTTTACAGCTTTTGATGTAAGAAAATTATGTAGAGTAACTACCCCTTTTTGTTCTAATTCCTTTCGGCATTCCTCTTTAAACTTAGCTTCATCTATTGGGGCTTCATAAAAATTTATAACGTCTTCTAGCATTTTTGTTAACACCATTCTGAATTTGATACTTATATTAAAAATTTTTTTACAAAACTAGACTAACTTAAGGCCCACAGTCCGGTCAAACCCACTAATATCGTAAACAAAACTGATCGAGTTAGCAAAGCAATACAGCAAGCAATTAGGGCAGCATATATTTTTGATGGTGATCCTTCAAAAGGTACGCCGGTTTCATCAACAAATAGTGAAGCCGCCACGATAGCAGAAAGGGCTGCTGCTGGAGCAAATTTACCTACTCTTCAAGCCATGTGGGTACTTTTAGAAAATTCAGGCCAGAAAACATAGAGAACTTAGCTCCAAATTAGCCAATCCTGATAATGTCATAAAAGCCAAATCATTTGAATTTTATCTGATTGATTAGTCCACCAACAAATATTCCGGAAATAGACGCAACAATTATCCATAGGCCATAAGGTAAATCTTAGCTAAAAATCGCAATTATGCTTGCTGTGATTGCGGTACCAATTTGCGCTAAAGATTTTATTTTAGGTAAAATAATGGCAATAAAAGTTAAAGGTATTGCAAATTCTAAATTTAAAGATGGTGGAATATTTGATCCAAGAAAGACCCCAGCTACTGTAGATATTTGCCAAAAACCCAGAGAGTGAGACCTCGGCCTAGTAAGTGGTAATGTGCAAATCTATTCCCATTTTCAAATTCTCAAAATGATATTGCGGATGCTTCATCAGTTAATAAATATCCAAGAGTAAGTTGCCATCTTAATGATAATACGCTGATACACTTGGAAATTTTAGCACCATAAATTATGTACCGCGAATTAATAATCGCTACGGATCCTACGTGATGATCGGAGAGGTTCCGTAAGACCAAAGTTGAGCAAATATAACTTGGCTTGCCCCACCAAATATAATTGAAGACATGAGAATAGTTTGGGGTGCTATCAAGCCACTAGCGGCACCAAGCAATCCAAAGACTAAACCAAATGAAATGACGCCAAGTTGTACTGGTAATTGTGCTAAAATGCCTTTCCAAAATTCACGCCAGTTTTCTTCCATATTATGCACCATTTATTTTACAGCTCGAATTTTGGAGCTTTAGCGGTTTGTTTCAGAATATGAAAATAATAATAAAATTTTAATGAAAAGGCTTTCAAATTTAAAAAATATGGCTACATATTTGCGTAGTTGCGAATAGTTCTTAATTGCAAGAGGGTATTGATGAAGCGCTTTTTACTAATTTTTTTCGTTTTCTTAAATTCTGAATTAGCTTTTGCAGATGAAAAATTAAAAGTAGTAACAACTTTTACAGTTATCGCTGATATTGCTCAAAATGTGGCTGGAGATGCAGCAGAAGTGCTTTCTATCACTAAACCTGGTGCTGAGATACATGGTTATCAACCAACACCTAAAGATTTGGTAAGAGCCTATGATGCAGATTTAATTCTGTGGAATGGCCTCAACCTTGAGCTTTGGTTTGAGAAGTTTATTTCTCAACTTGGCAATGTACGTTATTATACTGTATCAGAGGGGATTGAACCTTTAGAAATAGTCGAAGGGGCATATCTCGGGCTTCCAAATCCGCATGCCTGGATGGGAGTAAATTCTGCTTTTGTATATATAGATAATATACAAAGAGCTCTTGCAAAAGAAGACCCAGAAAATGCTGAAATATATAAACTTAATGCAAGCCTGTATAAAAAGAAAATAAACGAAGTTGTTCAACCGCTTATTTCACAATTGGATAAAGTTCCTTTGGATAAAAGATGGTTGGTAACATGTGAAGGAGCATTCAGTTATTTTGCAAAAGATTTTGGTTTGAAAGAGTTGTACCTTTGGCCGATGAACTCTGAACAAGTCGGAACGCCAAAGCAAATCCAAAAAGTAGTAGATGGAGTTCTTGAAAATAATATACCAGTCATCTTCTGTGAAAGCACAGTGAACACAAGGCCTGCTAAGAGGGTAGCGCAGGATACTGGAGTGGCTTACGGAGGCGAACTTTATGTCGACAGTCTAAGTGAAAGTGATGGAAAAGTTCCGACTTTTATAGATCTTCTTAGAGTTACATCGACAACAGTAATAAATGGAATAGTGAATAACCTGTAGTATTTTATTGATGGAAAAAGATCAAAATTTAAATTCACAGAATAACATTATTGTTGAAGATTTAACAGTCACATACCGTAATGGCCACACCGCATTGAGATCAGCAAGTTTTAAAATACCTCGGGGGAGTATTGCGGCCTTGGTCGGAGTGAATGGTGCCGGTAAGTCTACCTTATTTAAGGCTCTGATGGGTTTTATTCCAAGTGCTAGAGGAAAAATATCTTTACTTGGTTACTCCGTAAAAGATGCCCTCAAGAATAATCTCATTGCATACGTACCTCAATCAGAAGAAGTAGATTGGGATTTTCCCGTTTTGGTTAAAGATGTTGTTTTAATGGGCCGTTATGGCAAAATGGGTTTGATGCGCAGTGCTAGGGCAGAGGACCTTGCAATCGTTAATAAATCCTTGGAACGCGTAGGAATGCTTGACTTTGAAGACAGACAGATAGGTGAATTGTCTGGTGGGCAACGTAAACGTGTATTTCTAGCAAGGGCATTAGCACAAGAAGGAAAAATCATTCTTTTAGATGAACCTTTTACAGGCGTAGATGTGAAAACAGAAGAACAAATTATAAGTTTGCTTAAAGATTTAAAAAAGGAAGGCCACATTATGCTTGTTTCAACACATAATTTAGGCTCAGTTCCAGAGTTTTGTGACCGAACTATCCTCATAAAAGGAACCGTTATATCACACGGATTAACGGAAAATGTATTTACAAATTTAAATTTAGAAAAGGCATTTGGCGGTGTTTTGCGTCGTTTTACTCTGGGTGGTTCAGATCTGCATGATGATAGCGACCAAAGGGAAGTAACAATTCTTACAGATGATGAACGACCATTTGTCCAATATGGAGAGCCAAAGAAATCAGTGACCAAAAGAAATAAAATAGATGATTGATACTTTGCTCGAACCTTTTTCATACGGCTACATGACTTCCGCGATTTTGGTGTCTACTATAGTTGGAGGTTTGTGTGCATTTCTTTCTGCTTATCTCATGCTTAAAGGGTGGTCTTTAATTGGTGATGCTTTAGCACATTCCGTTGTTCCAGGTGTTGCAGGAGCATATTTGTTAGGCTTACCTTTCGCTATTGGGGCATTTATTTCCGGAGGGCTTGCTGCCTCTTTGATGCTATTTCTAAGTGAGCGATCCGGATTAAAGACTGATGTCGTGATTGGCATAATTTTCACAGCATTTTTTGGAGTGGGGCTGTTCGTCGTGTCACTTTATCCAATGTCTATCTCTATAGAAACAATCATAATGGGCAATATTTTGGCAATATCATATTCCGATATGCTTCAATTATTAATTATTGGTTCCATCTCACTTGTGATTTTGTTCCTTAAATGGCGAGATTTAATGGTCGTTTTCTTTGATGAATCTCATGCTCGAACAGTTGGCTTAAATCCTTCTAGATTAAAACTTGTTTTCTTTACTTTGTTATCAGCATCCATAGTCGCTGCATTGCAAACCGTCGGTGCTTTTTTAGTAATTGCGATGGTCGTTACGCCTGGGGCAACGGCTTATTTAATCAGTGACCGGTTTCCAAAGTTGTTACTGTTATCAGTCTTAATTGGATCAGTTACGTGTTTTACCGGAGCCTATTTGAGTTTTTTTATTGATGGTGCAACCGGTGGAATAATTGTAGTTCTGCAGACTATCGTTTTTCTGGTTGTTTTTCTAACAGCTCCCAAATATGGCTACATCTCCGCACGTTTGAAAATAAGGCAAGCAAATAAAAGGATTGAAAATGGCTTTTGAAGAATTTTTTATGCCTTTCCAGTTTTTGTTCATGCGAAAAGCCTTTTTGATTGCGATTATTTTATCTTTTCCGACAGCAATTTTATCATGTTTTTTAGTTATTAAGGGCTGGGCCTTAATGGGCGATGCTATATCACATGCTGTTTTACCTGGTATTGTTATCGCCTATATTGTGGGAATTCCTTTACTTATAGGGGCTTTCATAGCGGGTATGTTGTGTGCTTGGGGAACGGGTTTCTTTTCTGACAACAGTAGAATTAAAAAAGATACTGTTATGGGCATAATTTTCTCAGGTATGTTTGGTCTTGGTATCGTCTTGTTTGTTGCATTTGATACAACAGCCCATTTAGAACATATCCTTTTTGGTAATATTTTAGGTATTGATAAATCAGATATTTTAACTGCGCTAATAATAACTTTCATAATAGTCTCATTTTTTACTATTTTTTGGCGTGATTTAATGTTGTTCAGCTTCGATCTAATTCAAGCCAAAGCGCTAGCTCTTCCAACTGGTTTCCTGCATTATGGATTATTAGCTGCATTATCATTGGTTATAATAGCAACTTTAAAGGCTGTGGGTTTAATATTAGCGATTGGGTTATTCATTATTCCAGGAGCAATTGCGTTTTTGTTGTCTAAAAGACTTAGTTCGATGCTAATTATTTCTGTTTTTGTCAATATTTGTGCGATGATAATTGGTTTATATTTAAGTTTTTATATTGATAGTGCTCCGGCTCCAACTATTATAATCGTGCTTACCGGCATGTTTTTTTTGGTATTTTTAAGAAAAAATTTCATTGATAAGAAGAATGTCAATATTTTTATAAGTGGTGCAAAATGAAAAAAAGAAGGTTGTTGCAATCAGGAAAACTCGTATCTGAAATTGGGTTAGGCTGTATGAGCTTTGCTGGATTTTACGGTCCTACAGATGAAAAGGAAGCTCATGACACGTTAAATACAGCTTTGGACTGCGGGATAGATTTTTTGGATACTGCCAACGTATATGGCATGGGCGTATCTGAAACGATGATTGGTAATTACATTAAAAGTAATGGGAACCCATTTGTTATTGCTACAAAGGCCTCTATTTCTCGTAATCCTGAAACACAAGAGCGTACTTTTGATAATTCGTCGCAGCATTTAGAGAAAGAACTGAATAAGTCACTAGAACGTTTGGGTGTTGATTACGTTGACTTATTTTATATCCACCGTCGTGATCCAACAATTCCTATCGAAGACGTTATGGAAACACTCCTAAAATTTAAAAAAGAAGGAAAAATTGGTGGAATAGGGTTTTCAGAGATTTCTCCCAGCAGTTTGCGTCGAGCTTCAGAAGTTGGACTAGTGGACGCCGTACAGAGTGAATATTCTCTGTGGACGCGATCGGCTGAATTAGGATTAATTCAAACCTGCCATGAGCTAGGCGTAAGTTTTATTCCGTTTTCACCTTTAGGGCGTGGAATTTTTTCAACAACACCACCAGATCCCTCTACTTTTGGTGAGCTTGATTTTCGAAAAAATAATCCTCGGTTCTTACAGCCAAATTTTAATCAAAACTTGAATTTGCTTGAGCCTTTTAAACAACTTTGTGCCGATTTAAATGTTTCACCTTCAACGATGGCTATTGCTTGGACATTAAACCAAGGTGAGCATATGCTTCCAATCCCCGGAACTCGTTCCCGAGAGCATTTGATGGAATTAGCTTTAGGCAGCCAATTCAAGCTCACTAAAGAGATTTCCGATCAAATTGACCGTTTTCTTCCCATTGGTTGGGCTCATGGAGAACGATACTCAGATGTTCAATGGGTTGGAATAGAAAAGTTTTGTTAAAACTTAATTGCATTAGACAAAACGATTTACATAGTTCTCCAATACTTCCTGCTTTCCTGATTTAGGTCTTGGATTAATAGAATTCTCTATAACTTTTGTTGTGATAGTAGCCAAATCGCTATTTAGCATATCCTGTGCTTCCTGATGTTCCCAACCTCCATACCTTTCTTTAAGGGTCTGTTCCAAATATCCGTCTTCAACCATTGCGGCAGCAGCTTTGAAACCTCTCGCACAAATATCCATAGCTCCAACGTGAGCAGCAATAAGATCTTCAGCATCAATTGATTGCCTTCTGAGTTTGGCATCAAAATTTGTTCCGCCAGTCTGAAAACCACCTCCTTTTATGATTTGGTAGTAAGCTAGTGCAACCTCTGGAGTATTGTTTGGAAATTGATCAGTATCCCAGCCCGATTGGTAATCATTTCTATTCATATCGATTGAACCAAGCATACCTTCTGAAACAGCCAAAGCAATTTCATGTTCAAAAGAGTGGCCGGCTAAAATAGCATGCCCTTGTTCAATATTTATTTTAACATCATTTTCTAAATTATATTTTCTCAGAAATCCGATACAGGTTGCTACGTCAAAATCATACTGGTGTTTTGAGGGTTCCTGAGGTTTTGGTTCAACAAGTATCATTCCCGGAAATCCAATTTTATGTTTATAATCAACGACCATTGATAGAAACCTACCCATTTTATCCAGTTCTTTTCCTAAATCTGTGTTGAGTAATGTTTCATAACCTTCTCTTCCGCCCCATAACACATAGTTTTCACCGCCTAGCTTATGGGTCACATCTATGCAACTCTTTACCGTCGCTGCTGCAAAAGCAAAAACGTCTGGATCTGGGTTCGTAGATGCACCAGCCATCCATCTACGATGGCTGAACATATTTGCCGTTCCCCAAAGTAATTTTGTATTTTGGTTTTTCATTTTATCAAGAAAGTAATCGGTAATTTCATTAAGCGTCGTTAAATTATCTGGGAAATTACCTTGATCTGGACGGACATCAGCATCGTGGAAACAAAAGTAGGGCTGTCCAAGAATTGAAAACATGTCAAAGGCCACATCAGCTTTTAAGTAAGCGTTTTTCATATTATCTTGCGGGTGCCATGGCCTTTCAAATGTAAGCCCACCAAAAGGATCGCCACCTTCCCATGCAAAGCTATGCCAATACGCAACAGCGAAGCGCAAATGTTCTTCTAAACGTTTCCCCAAAACGATTTCATCAGGATTATAGTGTCTGAAAGCTAGATTTGAATCAGTTTCGGTTCCCTCATATTTAATGGGCTCTATGTTTTTGAAAAAAGATTGGGTCATTGAAGTCCTTTCAAGTTTGAATGGCCTTGTTTAAAGCTTTCATAAGCAGTCTGATAGAGATTGATGTATCTTTGATCAGGAATTATCTTTTTTTCAATTTCAGGCTTAGACATAATGTTTTCAATGGGTTCTTTTATCATGTATGAGATAGCTAATCTGGCTGCTCCCAAAGCTGCTCCAAATTCTCCGCTCTTTGGTTTCTCTAATTCTATATTGAGAGTATTTGAGAGTGTCTGAAGCCAAAATTGAGAAGCGCTTCCCCCACCGATCACTAATAAAGAGGTCGGTGATGCTCCGGTTTCTCTTATAGCCTCTAGGCAACCCCTGAGAGCAAAACATACACCCTCCATTACAGCCTGAGTTAATTTTGCCAGATCGGATGTTTGCCCTAAGCCTGAAAAACCTGCGCGTATGTGAGGATCATTTAAAGGCGTACGTTCACCTGACAAATATGGGAAAAATCTTTCAATTGTAGGTCCTGATGGTTGATCTGGGAGTAATTGATCTAGTTCTGCAGCTGACTTACCTGATATCCTGGAAAGCCAGTTTATACTGTCCGTTGCAGATAAAATAACTCCCATTTGATACCATTTTTGGGGAATAGCGTGGCAGAATGTATGAACTGCGGCATCTGTAAACGGATTACACTGGTCTCTACTTAATAACAAAACACCAGATGTACCTAAAGACACAAAGCCTTCTCCTTCATTAATGGCACCTACGCCGCAAGCAGCCGCAGCATTATCACCGGCGCCTCCCACGATTTTAACATCTTTGGGGAAGCCAAATTCAGAGGTTAGATCAGCTCGCATTTGTCCCGCAACTTGATTACCCTCAACTAACTTTGGCATTTGCTCTATTTTCATATCACTGACTGAAATCAAATATTTTGACCATTTTCTTGTTTTTATGTCTAGCCAACTAGTCCCCGCGCTATCCGACATGTCTGCAAAAGGGGCTCCGATTAACCAAGTATTTAAAAAACCCGCTGGCAAAACGACAGTTTCAATTCTTTTAAATAATTCCGGTTCATTATTTTTTACCCATAAAAGCTTAGGAGCTGTGAATCCTGGGAAAACAATATTTCCTGATAATTCTCGGACTTTCTCTTGGCTATCTAAGTTCTCAGCCTCTATGTGAGATCGAGTGTCATTCCAAAGTATGCAGGGTCGAATAGGTTTTTGTAATTTATCCAGTAAAACCGCTCCGTGCATGTGACCTGCAACACCAATACTTTGTAATTTTGATATTTCATTGGGAAAATTTGTTTGCAATTCTTTGAAAACAAGTTTGCAGGCCTTAATCCAATCTTCTGGATCTTGTTCGCTCCAACCAGGGTTTGGATTGGAGACCTCGTATTTACTTTCGTAGCTTGCTATAAAATTACTAAATTGATCTACTAAAATAGCTCTGAGACCAGAAGTGCCTAGGTCAATCCCGATAAAGTACAATAGAATCTCCTTACTCTAAATGCCTTAGGGTAAGAGTATCCTTACCCTAGACTATCGAGATTAGGCTAGTGGGTTATTTCTGCATTGCAAGGTCTATAAATTGTTTAACCACACAATTTCTATGTCAAAAATTTATGTGTTTGACTTTAAAATGATCTTAGTCTTCAAATTGATCTTATAGGTACAATTTTCAAACATGAAAAAAATTCATATTTCTAAAAAAGTTTATTAATTTTTTATCAAAATGGACATTGAGTTTCGCCATTTAAGAACGATAAGTGCAATCCATGAGGCTGGAGGTTTCGCTTGTGCTGTAGATTTATTGAATACTACTCAATCTGCATTGAGTCATCAATTTAAGGGATTAGAAGAGTAAACTGGTGTAGAACTCTTTATAAGAAAATCTAAACCCCTTCGTTTATCTGCTGCCGGTCAACGATTACTTTTCTTTGCCAATAAAATTCTTCCTGAAATAGATGCTCTACAATCTGAATTCGAAGATCTGCGGACAGGAAAAACAGGCAGGCTGTATATGGCAATTGAATGTCATGCGTGTTTTGAGTGGTTATTTCCTGTTTTGGAAAAGTTTAGGCAAAAATGGCCAGATGTTGATATCGACATTAAGCCTGGTTTGGCGTTTGAAGAACTACCGGCATTATAAAAAGAAAATGTGGATCCGGTCATCTCTTCGGACCCGGAGAAATTACCAGGAGTAACTTTTACGCACTTATTTGACTATAGGCCAGTTTATGTAGCGTTCGCAAAGCATCCACTTTCAAAAAAGAAATGGATCGAAGCTTCAGATTTTGAGAAGGAAACGTTAAAAGCCTATCCGGTGGAAAGAGGTCGTCTTGATGTTTTTTCGCAATTACTTATTTCGAATAAAGTTGAGCCAGCACGCATAAGAGAAGTTGAACTAATTTCTATAATTTTGTTATGAGTTGCCTCGGATCGATGTGTAACTGTTTTGCCTGATTAGGTGGTTGCTGAGGCTAGAAATAATTCAGGCTACACAGTACTGTCGATAAACAAAAACGCATTGCGACGCGGCCTTTTTGCGGCCACGCGAACGAAATGTTTAGAAAAACCTTTTATCCGTAATCTGATTGATCTTGCGGGCCAAGAAGCTGGCAGACTACAAAAAGTTTAGACAGCCTTCAAATCACCAGCCATCTGACGACCGTCACGGCCTTCTTCTAACTCATAAGTAACCTTTTGGTTATCTTCTAAACCAGCTAAACCAGAAGCTTCTACAGCAGATATATGAACAAAAACATCTTTGCCGCCATCTTCAGGCTCAATAAAGCCAAATCCTTTTTTGGTGTTAAACCATTTCACGGTGCCATTGGGCATTTCCGCGTCTCCTTATATTAAAATTTCCCCACTTTTTGGGGTTGTCACTTTAGTAGTTGAGGTATAACTTTTGCGCTATTGACCCAATTCCTTCGGTAACATCTTAATAAGATGGTTTAAAATTTAAAAATTCAAGTCAATAATTTCACTTAAAGCAATAAAAAGAGTTTTAGAACAATGATTATTTATGGATTAAAAAATTGTGATGCATGTAAAGCCTTTCTAAAGTCACAACCAGACTTTGAATTAATTGATGTAAGTATTACGCCAGTACCAGAAAATATATTGAAAGAAGCTATACAAAATTTTGGTGAAAAACTTATAAACAAACAGTCAACAACTTGGCGAAAGCTAGATACCGAAACCAGAGAGAAGCAACCACAAGAAATTATAAGACTTAATCCAAAAGTTATGAAGCGGCCTTTAGTTAAGCTCAAGTCAGGAGAACTTTTATTAGGTTCTCAAGTATCAAAAGATTAAATTTTTTCAACTGATGGCTAATTGATCTGGAGATTTAGCTTCTTTTGTTAGTTGCTTTATTAATTCATTTAGCTGTTCAACCTTTGTATGCTTTTCACCCAACCTTCTTACCGAAACAGTTTGCTCAGCAATTTCTTTCATGCCGCAAGCTAAGATCACTGGAACTTTACTTACGGAATGCTCGCGAACTTTGTAATTAATCTTCTCGTTTCGTAAGTCGGCCTCTGCCCGTATGCCCTTGGCTCTCAGAGCTTTTACTACATTTTCACAATAATCATTTGCGTCAGAGACAATGGCTGCAACGACGACTTGTCTAGGTGCGAGCCAAAATGGTAACCGACCTGCAAAACTTTCGATTAGTATCCCGATGAAGCGTTCAAAAGAGCCCAAACACGCTCTATGGAGCATGACTGGGCGATGTTTATTCCCATCCTCTCCTACATAATTGGCATCTAATCGATCGGGTAAAACAAAATCTACTTGGAGAGTGCCACATTGCCAGTCTCTACCAATTGCGTCTGTTAAGACAAATTCAAGTTTTGGACCGTAAAAAGCACCTTCGCCCGGGTTTATTTCAAAATCATAACCAGCAGCTATTGTTGCTGATTTTAAAGCATCTTCAGCCTTATCCCAGACCTTATCGCTGCCTGAACGTTTTTCTGGTCTATCGGAAAATTTGATGGAGAATTTTTCAAAACCTAAATCTCTGTAGACGTCAGATAAGAATTTTATAAATTTTTTTGTTTCAGATTCAATTTGATCCTCGCGGCAAAAAATATGGGCATCATCTTGAGTAAATCCGCGGACACGCATTACGCCATGTAGCGCACCTGAAGGTTCATATCGATTACAACTGCCAAATTCAGCCATTCTAAGCGGTAAATCACGATATGACTTAAGACCTTGATTATAAACTTGTACATGACATGGGCAATTCATTGGCTTGAGTGCATTGACTGCTTTTTCTCGCGCATGTTCTTCATCGACTTCAACTATAAACATGTTTTCTTGATACTTTTCCCAATGACCGGATGCTTCCCATAATTTTCGATCAACTAGCTGTGGAGTGTTTACCTCAACGTAACCATCTAGTTCCTGTTTGCGGCGCATATAGTCTTGTAATGTTGTGTAAATCTTCCACCCATTAGGATGCCAAAATATTTGTCCTGGTGCTTCCTCTTGCATATGGAATAATTTCATTTCTCGACCAAGTTTTCGGTGGTCTCTTTTTGCGGCTTCTTCAAGCATATTTAGATGAGCTTTTAGTTGTTCTTTATTTAAAAAAGCGCAGCCATAGATTCTCTGAAGTTGCTCTCTATTGCTGTCACCCCTCCAATATGCACCGGCAACATGCATTAATTTAAAACCATCTGCTGGCACTTGACCCGTGTGTTGCAAGTGAGGGCCACGGCAAAGGTCTTGCCAATTTCCATGCCAATACATTCTTATTGGTTCGTTACCTGGGATTGATTCAATCAGCTCAACTTTAAATGGCTCTTTATTCTCTTTATAGTAATCGATCGCTTTCTGACGGCTCCATACTTCGGTTTTAATCAGGTCTCTAGCGTTTATTATTTCCTTCATTTTCCTTTCGATGAGAATTAAGTCATCTGTCGTGAAAGGATCTTTTCTGTCAAAATCATAGTACCACCCATCTCGGATAACGGGACCAATAGTAACTTTAACGTCACTCCAAATTTCTTGTACTGCGCGAGCCATGATGTGAGCAAGGTCGTGCCTGACAAGTTCTAAAGCGGGTTCTGCGTCTTTGATTGTATTGATAGAGATGCTCGCGTCTTCGTTGATGGGCCAAGAAAGATCAAAGTGTTGTCCATTTACGGTTGAGCTTATAGCTTTTTTTAAAAGAGAAGGGGCAATAGAACTCGCAACTTCTTGTGAAGTTATACCTTTATCAAAATTCTTTTGATTGCCGTCAGGAAAGGTCAGAGTTACTTGGCTCATTATTATCATCCTCATCATTTTGGCGCCTACGGAACGCCCGGTTGTGGGTTTAGCTTTAATCTGGTTGTGAAGGGCCGAGGCTTTTTCGTCAACCCTTAAATACTTTGAACTGTTGAGTACTGGCTTTTTTCCCTTTAAGTCATAAGTAGAAAAATTTTTTAAAAAATCTTATGAATTGCTCTACTTTACAAAGTTAAAGGTAAAAAATGACAAAATTCCTAGTAACTCCTACTGGTCAGCAATTAGCTTATTCATTTATTGGGGGAACGGGTCCTACTGTGATTTTTTTGGGCGGTTTTAAGTCTGACATGGAAGGTTCAAAGGCGATTTTCTTAGAAAAATGGGCTAAAAAAAGAAATAGGGCATTTTTGCGATTTGATTACTCTGGTCATGGGCAGTCTAGCGGTAACTTTCTCAATCTTGGGATTGGAGATTGGTGTAATGATGCTAAACAAATTATTGGATTAACAAAAAATAATGGAATAATTTTGGTTGGTTCCTCTATGGGTGGTTGGATTGCATTATTATTGAGCCAGGAACTTGGTAGTAGGCTGAAAGGTTTAATCACAATTGCCGCTGCTCCAGATTTTACCGAAGAAAGTATGTGGAAAAATTTTACTGAGGATCAAAAAAAAGAAGTTTTAAATAAAGGCGTCCTTTACTTGCCATCAGACTATGGCGAGCCTTATCCAATAACACGTTATCTCATCGAAAACGGAAGGCAAAATCTTGTATTGCGTGAGCCACTGGAATTACATTGCCCAGTCAGGCTCATGCAAGGAACTGAAGATACGGCAGTAACACGAGAAACTGCATTAAATTTATTTGATCATATTAACGCAGATGACCTATCACTTTTTTTTAAACGTGGGGCCGACCATTCCTTTTCTGATCAAGGCTGTTTGGAAATCCTTGAAAAAAATTTGGAAGATCTATTGCAAGGATGTTGATTTTTCTTACTTTTCTAGGATGGCTGCTCGCAATTTTGCTCTTAGGAAAGCGCGAGCCTGCTGACTTAGCTTTGCCAGAAGTATCGATTGATACAAGTGTGGATCATTATTTAGAAAAGCAAGAAAAAGAAGTTTTAGGTCTACAGCCTGGGGTTGGTAAGGAAGTAGTTTGGGCTGAGAGAAGAGAAAAAAAGACAAAATTTTCCATTATTTTTTTGCATGGATTTACGGCCTCAAAGTTCGAGTTATCTCCATTTCCTAACGCTATCGCTCTTGGGCTTAAGGCCAATATCTACAATGCTCGTCTATCGGGGCATGGATGTGGGGGCGAGGCTCTTGGCAAAGTACAAGTTAAAGATTGGGTTTTCGACTTATCTGAAGCGTTAGAAATAGGCAGAAAAATTGGTGAGAAAATCATCATAATTGGTTCATCGACGGGAGGTACTTTAGCAACCGTGGCGGCGTCTGAAAAAAACGTCTCCGGAATTATTTTTGTATCACCAAATTTTAAAGTCCGGTATCGATTTTTTCAAATCTTCACACTTGGTTTTGCTCGATTTTGGATCCCTCTTATCTTTGGAAAATACCGTGAATTTCAACCAATATCAAAAGAGCATGCGATATATTGGACAACCCGTTATCCAATAGTTGCTGTTATAACCATGGCTACACTTGTTAAAAAAGTTGTAAGTCAGAATTTTAATAAAAAAAATTGTCCTGCCCTATTTATTGTTTCAGAGGAAGATAAAGTTGTAGATGCTAAGAAAACTCTCAAAATTGCTGAGCAATGGGGAGGAAAATCATCTGTTAATCTCGTAAAATGCGGCCCTTATGATGATCCAAATTCACATGTTCTTGCGGGCGATATTAAGTCACCAACGCAGACTGATAAGCTTGTTAAGACGTCGCTTGCCTGGATCAAATCTTTGTGATGTAATAAAATTCTCGAATTTAACTAGGTATGAAATATGTTACCTCGAACCCCATCCTTTCGGTTAGATGGAAAATGCGCAGTAGTGACTGGAGGATCCCGTGGCATTGGTCTAGGGTGCGCAGTTGCTCTGGCGGAGGAGGGGGCAAATGTAATAATTGTTGCAAGGTCTAAAGATCAAGTTTCCGAAACAGTAAAAAAAATGAAGTCTGAGGGCTTCTCTGTGTCAGGAGCGCCAATGGATGTAACTAATATTGATAGTGTAAAAAATTTAATGAATGAATTCTATGATATTGATATTTTAGTAAATTCGGCCGGGATTGCACGACACACCCCTACAGTTGATACAACAGTAGTTGATTTTGATGACGTAATGGCCGTGAATGTGAGATCCGCATATTTTTTAGCTCAGTCAGCTGCGAAGAAAATGATCGCTAAGGGCGTGGGTGGCTCAATAATTCAAATTAGTAGCCAAATGGCTCATGTAGGTGGGATTGATAGAGCAGTTTATTGTGGCACAAAGCATGCAATTGAAGGCATAAATAAATCAATGGCGATGGAGTTTGGGCCACATAAAATTAGAGTAAATTCTATTTGTCCAACTTTTGTTAGAACACCTTTTACCGAATCTACGTTTCAAGATCCAGAAAAAGTTAAGTGGATAGAAGCAAAAATTAAGGTTGGAAGGGTCGGTGAAGTGGAGGATATTATGGGCGCTGTTAAATTTTTAGCTTCCGATGTTTCAGCTATGGTTACCGGTTCATCCATACTGATAGACGGTGGTTGGACAGCCGGTTAAATGCCCAACGGTCCAAATTCTAAAAGTAAAAACCGATAAAGTCCTTTTAGCTATCTTTGTTTAAATACTGTTCAATTTTTGAAGTAATTTTGGGAGAAGTTGGTTTTGTGATAGAGTTATAAGTCTCAACTAGATTACCCTTAGGATCCAATAGTACTTTGTAAAAATTCCATCTTGGCGTGAAACCGTATTCTTTTTGCATCCACTGGAAAAATGGATGAGCCCGACCACCTTTTACAGATGTGATAGTTGTCATTGGCAGACTAAGGTTATAATTAATTTCACAAAAATCCTGAACAGCGGCTTCTGTTTTAAGCTCTTGATTGAAATCGTTTGAGGGTACAGTTATTACAACCAGTCCTCGTTCAGAATACTTGTCATATAATTTCTGTAACCCTTCGTATTGATAGGTAAAGCCACAGCGACTGGCTGTATTTACAATTAAAATTGGACTACCTCTAAATTCTTTAAGGTTAAGCACTCCTCCGTCGATATTTTCGAACTCGAAATCACTTGCGGCATGAACTGGACTCATCATTAACATCATATTTAATCCAAAAATTTTCAAAAAATCTATAAACATAAAAAAAAGTTAGCCCGATTTTCAAAGTGTCAATAAATGTTTTCTATCAATCAAATGTTTCTAACTCATCGATCATTTCAGATATCATTGATAAGCCTTTGGACCAAAATCCAGGATCGCTAGCGTCTAAGCCAAACGGTTTAAGTAGTTCTTTATGATGCTTTGATCCCCCAGCGGACAGCATGTTAAAGTACTTATCTTCGAAACCTTTAGGATTTTCTTTGTATGTTGCGTAAAGCGCATTTACCAAACCATCTCCAAACGCATAAGCATAAACATAAAAAGGGGAATGCACAAAATGGGGTATGTAGCTCCAAAACGTTTCATAGCCGTCTACGAATTCAAATGCTGGACCAAGACTTTCGGATTGAACTGACATCCACAAAGAATTGATGTCTGATGGCGTAAGCTCTCCTTTCTTTCGGGCATCATGAAGCTTACATTCAAAATCGTAAAAAGCAATTTGCCTGACTACAGTATTGATCATATCTTCTATTTTATTCGCCAAAAGAACCTTTCGTTCGGACTTATCTGTTGCTTGATCAAGCATTTGTTGAAACGTAAGCATCTCTCCAAAAACAGAAGCAGTTTCGGCCAGTGTAAGGGGTGTCGAAGACAACATCTGTCCCTGCGAAGATGCCAAAACTTGATGAACACCATGGCCAAGTTCGTGCGCGAGTGTCATAACATCCCGCGGTTTTCCAAGATAATTTAACATTATGTAAGGATGCACATCTGTCACAGTAGGATGAGCAAATGCTCCAGGCGCTTTTCCGGGTTTTACGCCTGCATCAATCCAACCTTTATTAAAAAACGGAGTAATCAAATTTGACATACGATTGTCAAACTTGGTGTATGCATCTGTCACTATCGTTTGTGCTTCACCCCATGTAACCAACTTATCACTTTCCATGGGCAATGGGGCATTCCTATCCCAAACCTGCATGACTTCGAGGCCAAGCCATTTCCTTTTCAATTCATAATACCGATGGCTAATTTTTGGGTATGCTTTCACAACAGAATTCCTCAAGGCTTCCACTACCTCTGGTTCGACCTGATTTGCTAAGTGTCGACCCATTTGGGCGGTTGGCATTCCCCTCCAGCGGTCAACTATTTCTTTTTCTTTGGCCTGAGTATTATGAACCCGTGTAAAAATTTTTATATTTTCCATGAAAACTCTGGCTAATTCGCGGGTAGCTTTTTCACGATTTTCCCGTTTTTGATCAGTTAAAAGGTTGAGCGTAGCTTCTATATTTAATGTTTCTTCACCGACCTTAAATTTTAAACCAGCGATAGTTTCATCAAAAAGTTTTTCCCAAGCATCTCCTACAATTCCAAGGTCGTGAAGAAACTTTTCAATTTCATCCGATAGTTGGTAAGGTTTAAGAGCTCTTATTTTTTCAAAAATTGGTTTGTAACGTAAAAGATCAATATTTTCTTTTAGTAGATTTTTTAGAAAGGAATTTTCTAAACTATTGATTTCAAGTGAAAAAAATACTATCTTTGTGGTGTAGATAGTAACTTTTTCTTGCATGTCGGATAAAAATTTAGCGCGGCCAGCATCGGTTGTTTTTTGATAATAACGAAGGCCAGCATAAGAAATTATACGGCCTGAAACCGAGCTAATCTTCTCATTTCGGACAACACAATTCAACATTTGATCAGCGGAAAGACTCTTTAGCTTGCCCTCATAGTCCTTGGCAAATTTATCACATTCTTTTTCTAGCCAGTTTAAATCACTTACTAATTCTTTTGCGTCAGTTGAAGTGTAAAGATCATTCAAGTTCCAATCGGGAAGTTGACCTAATTCAGAAGATCCTTTGGAATGCTCAGAATCAAAAGTTGGCATTGGAAGATGAAACATATTTTACCTCTAAATTTATTTATTCAGGGTTATTTAACTGTAAAAAGAAGTACTACAAGAGATTAAGATAAAAAAGCTTTGAGATCTTTTAATTTATTTGCATCCTTTGGCAATTTCTCATGGCGCCATCTCAACATTCTTGGAAAACGTAATGCCACCCCCGATTTATGCCTCGTGCTCTCGTGGATGCCTTCAAAAGCAATTTCAAATACCAATTCTGGTGGCACTTGCCGAACGGGTCCAAACTTTTGAATTGTGTTCTTTTTAACCCATGATGTAATTTGTCGAAACTCTTCGTCTTTCAACCCCGAGTATGCTTTTGTGAACGGTACCAATTGATCATCGTCCCAGATAGCAAAAGTATAATCAGTATAAAGATTTGCTCTTCGGCCGTGACCTGCTTGTGCATAAATTAACACCCCGTCGATGGTAAGTGGGTCCAATTTCCATTTCCACCAATCGCCTTTCTTCCTTCCAATAT
Source organism: Paracoccaceae bacterium (assembly GCA_902606585.1). Taxonomy (GTDB): domain Bacteria; phylum Pseudomonadota; class Alphaproteobacteria; order Rhodobacterales; family Rhodobacteraceae; genus Salinivivens. The sequence continues at coordinate 90,599 of CACLGX010000003.1, forward strand.
AATATTTACTATCTTTATTTTTAAGCATTATACCTTCTGCCTTTTGAGATCTGGATGTTTCTCTCATGCGGGTCAGGTCAGTCCACGTCTTACTTTCGATCTCAGCTGATAATTTGATCGGTAATTTATCTGGTATTAGATTTACAAGTTTTGCCAATTTCGATCGCCGTAATTCCAGATTTTGGTTTCTAATATCCACACCTTCAACTTCTAAAAGATCATAGGCAATTAAGATAACTGGAGCAGCCTCCATAAGAGGTTTTGATATTTTTTTTCTCCCAATACGCTTCTGTAAGATATTAAAATCCAATGGTTGTTTTCCATTCCAAGCCACTATTTCTCCGTCTAAAACGGAACCATCAGGTATAAATTTTATTAAGGCTTCCAATTCGGGAAATCTTTCTGTCAAATTTTCTTCGCCTCTGGACCAAATAAACAGTTCCTTTGCTCTCTTTATAATTTGGCCTCTAATTCCATCCCATTTCCACTCTGCGATCCAGTCAGATCTTTTTCCTAGGTCGAAAGGATCTTTGTCTAATCCGTATGCTAAACAGAACGGGTAAGGTCGGCTAATATCCGACTTGCGCTCATCATTGATAATAAGGTTATTCCAACTTATTGTATCGGGGTGCCAATCTCCCATCAGGCGCAGTGAAATTTCAAATTCATCAATATTGGTGATTTTTGCAAGCGCTTTTAAGGTTAATTTTTGGCTCACACCCAACCGAAAACCACCTGTAATCAATTTGTTAAAAACAAAACACTCTTTCCTGTTTAGCGTTGACCATGCATCCACGACAAATCGACGCTTTTCCTCTATGTTTTGTTTTTCTAGCTGTCTGAGTTTGGAGATCCATGCAGTGAGGCTTTTTTCTGAAAATTGATTTTTTTCAGGGGTCAAAAGGGATATGGTTTCAGCCAAGTCACCTACAACCGAGTAAGTTTCGTCAAGTAACCAAGTTGGCAAATTTGTTACTTCACAAGCCCACTCCCTTAAATAGCCAGTACTTATTAGTCTTTTTGGTCGTCGGCCTGAAAACAACGCTAAGCACCAAAGTTTATCGGAGTTGCTGGCATTTTCAAAAAAACTTGCCAATAATTCTATTTTTTTATTGGTTTTTGTCGTTTGATCTAGACTGTAAACAAGGCTTGCAAAATTTTTCATAATTTCAATAAAACTTAAATATCTTCTTCCGCCGTCGCAAATTCTGTCTTTACAACTGAGGCATTCAGGCCTTTAAACCTAAGCCATTTTGAAAAACTTTCCGTATATCCATGAGTAACAAAAATTTTTTCAGCTCCCGTTTCTCTAATTGCCCAGTTTAGCCCAGCCCAATCCGCGTGATCGGAAATAACAAATCCTTTATCGACCGCTCGCCTTCTTTTTATTCCTCTTATTGCCATCCAGCCACTCGCATATCCTGCAGATATTTTTCCAAATTTTTTTATCCAAGGAGTTGATAGAGCAGAGGGCGGTGCCAATATGAGAGCATTTTTAAAATCATTTAATTTTAGTTTAGAAGAGATAAGAGTTGTTTCCGGAATAGCTATTTTTTGCTCACGCATTATTTGGTTCGTTTTTTCTATTGCGCCATGTGTGAGTATCGGCCCAATATTGTTATCTATTCCTGATATTAAACGTTGGGCCTTCCCTAGGCCATAAGCTGCCAAAACAGGTGTAAGACCTTCCTTATTGCACTGCCGCCACCAAGTATTGATTTCTCTAAATATTTCTTCTTGAGGCAGCCAATTAAACGCAGGTAATCCAAAAGTACACTCACTGATAAAACTGTGACATTTTATGGGTTTAAAAGGTGTGGATAGTCCATCGTCTACAACCTTATAATCACCCGATACCACCCATCTTTCCCCTTTTATTTCAGCTAAAATTTGTGCAGATCCGGGAACATGTCCAGCCGGGTGAAAACTAATATTTACGCCATTTAAATTTATTTCTTTTTCATAAGGTATCGTCTCAATTTTAACATCACCAAGCCTATGACGGATAACAGGCGCAGCAATTTCAGTGCATAAGTATTTTTTACTGCCGTATCTTGCATGATCTGAATGGCCGTGGGTAATGAGCGCCCTTTCTACGGGACGCCAGGGATCAATGTAAAAGTCACCCTGACGACAGTATATACCTTGTGGCCTAAATTCTAATACAGACATGTATTGAATATAGCGTTTGAGCTTTGGCTTGCCATTCAAAATTCCTATTGTAATCTGGGATGGTCATTATTTGAGGTGTGATATGTCCAATTTAAGTGGGTTCAAACAAAAAATGTTATCTGGTGAAAATCTGGCTGGAACATTTTTAAAGACACCTAACTACATACTCGTTGAGGTGCTTGCTCAAAGCAAACTTGATTTTATATGCTTGGATGCTGAGCATTCCCCATTTGATCGCGCGGCGCTTGATCAATGTTTGTCAATTTCAAGAGCTTTGGATTTTCCTGTTTTAGTAAGAGTAGGTGAAGGCTCTGCCAAAGAAATTTTATGGGCTTTGGATTGTGGAGCTGTTGGTTTGGTAATTCCTCATGTTGATACGCCTGAGAAAGCTAAATTTGCCTCGAAATCTGCCCGATATGGTTTAGGAGGACGGGGTTTTGCTGGTTCAACACGCTGGGCGGGATATGCAACAGAACATATGCCTTCTATAATTAAGCGATCTTACGAAGAAACAGTGGTGTTGGCACAAATAGAAGAGCCTGCTGGCGTAGAAAAGGCTTCAGAAATAGCAGCCATACCTGGTATCGATGGGCTTTTCGTTGGACCTGCTGATTTGTCAGTGGGATATGGATATGATCATCAAAACTCTGATGAACTAAAAGCGGCGTTAATCTCTGTTGGAGAAGCAACGCGCAAAGCTAATAAAACATTTGTTTCTTTTGTTTCTAATCCAGAAAAAGCCCGTGAATGGAGCCAAGATTTTGGTATAACTATGTTTTTCATTTCTTCCGAACATAATTGGCTCAGGGACACTGCTAATGCCGTTGCAGATAAAGTACATGAGATCAAATAAAATTTTAAGCACTATTTGACTTTGCTTTAGACTCGAAAAAGGAAACAATTTTTTGAATAACGTATTTTTGAGTTGCAATATCTTCCATCAATACTTCATGTCTTGCAGATTTTATAAAATGTAAAATGCCATTAGGCCAAATCTCCATTCGGTTATATACCCGGGCTGGGTCAACTATTCGCTCGTCTTCAGCCAAGAAAGTAATACAGGGAATTTTGGGACTTGGTAGTTTTGATAATTTAAATGTTTCTTTCAACGCAGAGTTGACCCACCTTACGCTTGGCCCACCTAATTTGAGAGAGGGGTGCTTGGTAATTTGTTCAATTAAATAGAACCACATGTCTGGATCGTTAGTCAGAGCATTTTTTTCAAAACTCTCATCAAAATATCCTTTTTCACTTCTGGTTGGGGCAAAATTTTTATCTAATTTTAGAAATCTCGCTAAGTTTCCATAAAAATATGCAAATATACGAAGTGCAGGGCTTAACTTTATACCCCACATAGGACATGAAAATGCAGCTGCGTTAAAATGATTATTTTCATGAAGGTTTCTTAGTAAGATGGTTCCACCCATAGAGTGGCCTAAGACAAACCAAGGCCTGGGGAGATCGAAAGTTTGCGCCCAAGCGATAACTGCATCGAAATCTTTTAAGTAATCAGAAAATATTTCTACATGCCCTAGTAGTGGATTTGATGTTAATCGATCAGCTAGACCGTGTCCTCTCCAATCCAATGAAACAGATGTGTATCCATGATCCAAAAAGAGTTTTGCAGTTTTACCATATTTTTCGATATATTCAGAGTAACCAGGACAAATAAAAATTGTTCCATTTGGTATTTTTGCTTTCCAAAGTCCTACCCTAATTCTAATCCCATCTTGCGTAACTAACCAATAAGCTGAGCAATCCGGTGGCCCAAGTGAAACATCGTTGAAAAGTGGACTTGGCTTGAACTCTATCAACTTAGCACTGACGCAAGCCGCATTGCCACACTCATATCCCCGTCTAGTTGTAAACGGCCCGTCATAAATGCAGAAGCTGAGTCTAAATCACCTTCTAAAATTTCTTGAAATGTTTCTAAGCTTGCTGACAAAGTAACTTCTGTCTCATCGTCAGAAACACGAGCACCTGAAGAATCAATGATAATCGAACCCTCATCTTGAATTACAAATTTTGCAGAACCGTCAAAAACGGACCCTTCAAGTTTCTTTTCAATCGCTTCAACCGCTTCGGCCATAATATCAGTCATTTTAATTGTCCTCTTTATAATACCTCCCCATAACAATTCTTATTCGAATGGAATGGTTGATCATCCACAGCAATGGTGTTGTTAAGTTTGCTGTACACTAAACAATTTCCTAGTTAATCAAAGCAGGTAATGAAATACAACTGCACAAACAAAAATTTTAAATTTGTTTTGAGGTCTCTATGAAATTTGAAAGCAAAATAGTAGCTGTTTTAGGGCCCACCAACACTGGGAAAACGTATTATGCGATAGAACGGATGTTGGGTTACAAGTCAGGAATAATAGGGCTACCTTTAAGATTATTAGCTAGAGAAGTTTATGATAAAATTGCTCATGTTCGCGGGTCTTCGTGCGTGGCTCTCGTGACTGGCGAAGAGCGGATCGTGCCAGCTGGAGCAAAATATTGGGTCTGCACGGTTGAAGCTATGCCCGAAAATTTATCCGTAGAGTGCTTAATTGTTGACGAAATTCAACTTAGTGCAGATCCCGAGCGGGGTCACATCTTTACTGATCGGCTCCTAAAATCCAGAGGAAAACTGGAGACAATTTTTCTTGGCGCAGAGACAATGAGAGGTTCGGTTAAAAGTCTTATACCTGATGTTTTCATACAAAGCCGGAAGCGAATGAGTAATCTGACGTATGCCGGTTCAAAAAAGATAAGCCGCATGCCCCCAAGAAGCGCCATAGTTAGTTTTTCCGTTGATAACGTTTACGGGATTGCAGAATTAATTCGGCGGCAAAAAGGTGGCGCTGCTGTGGTCATGGGAGCCCTCAGTCCTCGAACTAGAAATGCACAGGTTGAGTTATATCAAAATGGGGATGTAGATTATCTTGTTGCAACGGATGCTATTGGCATGGGGCTTAACCTAGACGTTAATCACGTGGCCTTTTCTTCAATCTCGAAATTTGATGGTAGAACTATGCGCTTTCTTGCTCCAAATGAGCTTGCACAGATAGCAGGAAGAGCTGGTCGTGGAATGAGTGACGGTAGTTTTGGTGAGACGGGTGAAGTGGCTGCTTTGGACGAGGATGTAGTTAAAGCAATCGTGGAGCACCGGTTCAAACCTTTGAACAAACTTATGTGGCGTAATTCAGAATTATCTTTTACTAGTATCGAAACACTAATTCAATCTCTGGATAAAAAAACAGAAAATGTCGTACTTGTTAAAGCCAGAGAGGCAGACGACTTTACCGCACTGAAAACATTGTCGCAAAGTCCTAATTTAAAGATCAGGATTAATGATAAATCGTCAGTGAAACTCTTATGGGATGTTTGTAGAATTCCAGATTTTAGAGGTATCAGTAGTGTTGAGCATGCTAATTTACTAGAGGAAATATTCAAATTTATTTGTGAGTTCTCTGCTATACCTGACGATTGGTTTGGGCAGCAGATAAAACGTCTTGATAGGACAGATGGGGACATAGATGTTTTGTCAAAACGACTAGCATTTATTAGGACATGGACCTATGTTGCACAAAGACAAGGTTGGCTTCATGATAGCCTTCATTGGCGCGGAGTGACTCGGGCCTTGGAAGACCGGTTGTCTGACGCTCTTCATGAGCGTCTTACGCAAAGATTTGTAGATCGGCGCACATCAGTTTTGCTGCGCCGGCTTAAACAAAAGGAGGCCCTCTTGGCTGAAGTAAATGAAAATGGTGAAGTGACCGTTGAGGGCGAATTCGTTGGAAAGCTGGAGGGCTTTAGATTTCAGCAGGATAAAGAGACAACAGCTCAAGAAGCTAAAACGATTAAGTCAGCATCCTTGCAGGCCCTTTTACCGCACTTCAATCTAAGAGCAGATAGATTTTACAATGCTCCAGATACTGAAATTGACTTCACAGAGCAGGGTGGCTTGATGTGGGGAGACCAAGCTGTAGGTAAGTTGATTGCTGGTGATGATGTTATGCACCCAAAAGTTGCTGCTTTCGTGGATAGTGAGGCGGGAACGGAAGTAATGAATAAAGTGGAGCGCCGGCTCCAGCATTTTGTGGACCGGAAAATATCTGTACTTTTTGAGCCTCTAATGAACTTGCAAAAAGATGGAGAACTGACAGGCCCGGCAAAAGGATTTGGTTTCCAACTATTCGAAAGTCTTGGTATTTTAAGAAGACAAAATGTTTTGGCAGAGGTTAAGTCGCTCGATCAGGATGCAAGAGCTCTACTTCGAAAACATGGTGTTAGGTTTGGACAATTCACGGTATTTATGCCGTTTTTATTGAAACCAGCTCCAACTCGTTTGAGACTTGTATTGTGGGCTCTTTCAAAAAATTTAGATGAATTTCCAGAAGCGCCACCACCTGGCTTAGTAACAGTGCCGGTGACCACAGAAGCACCAGAACAGTATGATGATATGTCGGGCTACCGAAACGCAGGGGACCGAGCCATAAGAATTGATATGCTGGAACGTTTGGCAGACCTGTTAAGAGTTGAAGACAGTCGTAATGGCTTCGAAGCTAACGCAGATATGTTATCAATAACTGGGATGACCCTAGAACAATTTGCTAACTTGATGGAGGGTTTGGGGTATACAGCTAAAAAAGCTGAACGAGAGAAAGTAAAAGTAGCTGAAATTTCTGATAGCGCCGATGCTAATGATCAAGAAAAATCGTCTTTAGACCCACAAAAAATCAATCTTAAGATACAGTCTGATAAAGTTGAAGGTCAGGTAGAGTTGATAGAAGAAAAAGATATTGAGATTTTCTACACCTTTAAATGGATCAGTAAGCAAATCAACAATAGGCGAGCCAACAAAGATAAACAGATAAAGCATAAAGATGGCGAAACTGGAAAAACAAAATACAAAAGAAAAGCAAGTGTGAAGCAAAGAGTAAAATCTGATAAGCCAAAAAGTTTTGAAGCACGTCCGGAAAAACTGAAAAAAATTGACCCTGATAACCCATTTGCAGCCGCTTTAATGGGTTTATCGAAAAAAAATTGAAGGCACTAAGAAGGATCGTATGACCGAAAAGATAAGGCTAGATACTTGGCTGTGGTATGCTCGTTTTTATAAGAGCAGAAGTCTGTCTTCAAAGGCGATCTTAACTGGAAAAGTGAGAGTGAACTCAATTAAGATTATTAAGCCAGCTTCAAAAGTTAAAATAAAAGATGTTCTTACGATAAACCACGTAAAATTGGTGAGAATTATTGAAGTTCAAAGCCTGGGTGCCAGACGAGGACCTGCTAGTGAAGCACAAAAGCTTTATAAAGATCTTTTGGAAGATGCAACAGGCGCTTCCAACATAAAATACGTATCTGAAGAGCCCAAAAAAGATACAAATAAAAGGCCAACTAAAAAAGACCGAAGGATACTGGATAAAATAGTTACCAAAACACTTGAATGATTAGTTGAACCAGTCTAGCAATGCGTTCGATGTTTTCGTTTGGACGTATTTTATGACTTACATTGTCAATGATTCATGCATAGCTTGTAAATATACTGATTGTGTTGAAGTTTGTCCCGTAGATTGCTTCTACGAAGGTGAAAACATGCTTGTTATTCACCCAGATGAATGTATTGACTGCGGCGTTTGTGAACCAGAGTGCCCTGCTGATGCAATTCGGCCAGATACCGAGCCTGATATGGAAAAGTGGGTAGAGTTTAACCGCAAGTATTCGGAAATTTGGCCGGTTATTATTACTCAAAAAGATCCATTGCCTGATGCTGAACAACGCGAAGGCGAAACGGGTAAGCTTGAAAAGTATTTTTCAGAAAACCCTGGTGAAGGCGGTTAGAAACCTCCGGCTGGCAAATTCCTCAAAGCTATGTTAGGTGAAACGCTTAACAACTGGTGCTCAAATTTGTTCCAGTTTCAATTTTAGAATTAAAGGAAACAATAATGAGCAAGAAACTTCACTTCAGTTCAAATGAATATATTGTATACCCAGCCCATGGTGTGGGTAAAGTTGTTTCAATCGAAGAACAAGAGATTGCAGGCGCTTCTCTTGAATTGTATGTAGTTGCTTTTGAAAAAGACAAGATGACCCTTCGAGTTCCCACGAACAAAGCGGAAGAAATTGGTATGCGCTCTCTGAGTTCACCAGATGTGGTCACCCAGGCTCTTGCAACTTTAAAAGGCAAGCCCAAAGTAAAGCGGGCAATGTGGTCAAGAAGAGCTCAGGAGTATGAACAAAAAATAAATTCAGGGGACTTAATCGCAATCGCTGAAGTGGTTCGTGATTTACACCGAAATGATGAACAAAGAGAGCAAAGCTATTCGGAACGTCAACTTTACGAAGCAGCTTTAGACCGTTTGACAAGAGAAGTAGCAGCCGTTGATGATGGGGACGAAGTTGCTGCTGCCCGAAAAGTTGGCTCTGTATTGGTATCAAGGGCTGCATAAATTAAATCTCACGTGAGAATTCATAATTTTAATTTAAGTTTCTTACCCTTGTGGGATTTTAAGGACTAAATTATTGCCACCTTTTACATAACGAATTTCAGTCGTTCCAATCGCGGCGACCTGGCCTCCATCAAGAGTATCACCAACTTTAACCAATTTAGTCTGTCCCGTTGGAAATAAAACAATTGCACGTTTCTCGGATCCTCGGGAATAAATGCTTAGAACATTTAATTTATGTTTGTCGATAGCATTTTTTTGGGTTGCAAGTTTTACTATGGATTTTTTTGTTGCTGCACTTGAAATTGTTCCCGTCACAGACGCCTCATCACCCTCTTCTGAATAATCGGAAATTACTATCCTTTTTCTAATTTTTGGTCTGACTTTGGGTTTTATAGATTGTCCAAGTTGACCTTCTGAAAAGATAGGGCTCTTCGCAGCGAGCTCCTCAATAACATGAGGCCGGACTCTAGGTCGCGCGTATTCTGTGGGAATTTCTTTAATTTCGAAAGGATACTTGTTGGGCCGTATTTTTGGACGAGCAGGTAGTTTATTGTTAAAACTTACCTGAAAATTGGCCATCATCCGATCAAATTTTTTCTTTTCTAGAGCACCTGTAGCCATTGGTATGCTAGATGGAGTTTTTTGTATTCTTTTATTGTTCTTCAGGGAGGCTTCCTTTGAAGTGTCAAATTCTGCTTTAGACAATTTTTTAATTTTAATCTCATTTACAGGCGACCTGAGGTTTAGGTCTGGTCTGGAATAAGTTGCTTCGTTATCTAAAGTTAGACCAAAATTACTTGAGAGATTTATTGAAGGGTCATTTCTAAGCCTTGTCTCACTATTTGAAATTAATAATTTATCTTGTGGGCTTTCTGTTAAAAAACTGGTGTCGTTAAGGTCAACAATTTGTAATTTGGGATTTTTTATCTTTATTTCGGATTGGTCTGCATAAATTAAATCTACTGACTGCAAGTGGATTGGTTTACTACCCAAAGATTTGTCGGCTAATTTAGCTGTCAGGATCTTTGACCTAGGTTCAGCAGGTCCTATAGCTAATTCAATACCAGAGATATCTTGGTTAGCCAGAAAATTCATCTTCTGCGACAATAAAAAGACATGATAAGGCGTTATAATTTCTTTTTTAGTAATTACAGTTTTTTCAATTTGTGTTTCGGAGTTGACTAAAGTTTCCTTTTTGGAAGAACGATCAAAATACGCTAAAGCAAGTGTAATTGACGCTATTAAGCCAATTCCAAAAATGGAAAAAACACGATTAGCTCTAAAGTTAATCCAAGAGTTAGTGCTAAACATTTTAGCTGTTATCGAACTTGCAAACTTTATTATTGCACGAACTATCTCAGAAAGAGCCACTTCGCCAAATTTGAATTTTCCTTCAAACTCTAATTTTTTGTCGAAAACAAAAGATCTTTTGTGATCCTCAAAATTACCAACTGCATTTACAACTTTAAAACCAATGTTTTCAATGAAAGTAATAGCCTCTAACAGTTGTTCTCTGTTAATAACGCTAATTTCAAGTAAATCCCCTGTCCTTACAATATTGTACAGTATTGTAGAAATATCGATATTTTTTTCATTTTTTAGAAAATTTTCGGCTACTAAATTGATGTGCTCTTCGTCGCCTTTCTCATCTATGTGTTTTATAAAAAATCTTATGTGTTCATTTGGGATTGAGAGGTTGATATCGGTTCGTAAACTTTTGTTTTTATTTAAGAAAATATAACATGCTTTTAGCGCTGTTTCAACGTCGCCTTTTTGGATTTTTACAGATTTTACAATACTATCAGCCGAGGCGACATTATCATGCAATTCCACGCTGTTTGCTCGAATAACTAGATTTAGGCGCGAACCTTTCAAATGGCCCTCCAAAGTATCCTTATAGTTAAATTACACGATTTAGATACTTTGGAAAAGACAAACAAGCTGGATTAACTGATAAATGCAAAAACTTGGTTTATTGGCAATTTTATCTTGCTGCTGATAATGCCTGTTTAAGATCTGCGATTAAATCATCAGGGTCCTCAATTCCAATAGAAATTCGTACTACATTTGGCGCGGAACCAGCAGCGATTTGTTGCTCGACTGTTAATTGTCTGTGCGTAGTTGATGCTGTGTGTATGACCAGTGAGCGACTATCACCCAAATTTGATACGTGGCTAAAAATTTCTAGTGCATTCACAAATTTTATGCAACTGTCATATCCGCCCTTCAGGGCGACCGTGAATAAACCTCCAGCGCCCTTTGGGCATACTTTTTTAACGCGATCAAAATACGGAGAAGATTTTAATCCTGCATAGGTTACGGCTTCAACAGTTTCTTGTTCTTCCAGCCAACTAGCTATTTTAAAAGCATTGTCAGAGTGACGTTGCATACGCAGTGATAAAGTTTCCAAGCCCATTAGGGTATAATGAGCGGCTTGCGGGTTCATGGTCATTCCTAAATCGCGCAGGCCAACAGCTATCCCATGGAAAGTAAATGCCAAAGCGCCAAAAGTTTCATGAAAGCGTAAACCGTGATAGGCGGGCTCAGGTTCGGATAGTGATGGAAACTTTTGATTTGCAGACCAGTCAAATTTGCCGCTGTCTACGACGCACCCACCTGTAACGGTTCCATTTCCGGTCATATATTTTGTTGTCGAGTGGACAACTATCGTTGCGCCGTACTCTATAGGCCGACACAAATAAGGCGTGGCAGTAGTATTGTCTACGATTAGGGGTAGGCCAGCTTTATCAGAAACCGATGATATGGCTTGAAGGTCTGTGATATATCCACCCGGGTTTGCTATAGCTTCGCAGAAAACAGCGCGAGTATTCTCATCAATCGCATTTTTCAATGCATCTAGATCATCGAAATCTACAAACTTTGCTGACCAACCAAAGCGCTTAATGGTTTGGCTAAATTGAGTAACTGTTCCGCCATATAAACGTGTTGATGCAATTACGTTGCATCCAGGTGACATGAGGGGGAACAGAGCCATAATTTGGGCAGCGTGACCCGATGAACAACAAACGGCCCCAACGCCACCTTCTAAGGTTGCTATGCGTTCTTGTAACACTGATACGGTAGGGTTTGTTAATCTAGAGTATATATAGCCTACTTCCTGTAGATTGAATAATGCAGCCGCATGTTCGGCATCGCGAAAAACATAGGCTGTTGACTGATAAATTGGAGTTTGTCGCGCCCCAGTCACCGGATCCGGGCGAGACCCAGCATGAATTTGTAATGTATCAAAACCGTAAGTTGGACCGTCTTCCATTCTTTTTCCTCATTTTTGGGTTTGGAGCAATTTAAGCAAAGCTTCCTAAAAGAACAAACAAATAATTCTCATAGTTATGATTAAAAGGATAAAGTTTACAGTTGTTTTTTTTGTTTGAAATTAAATTCTTTTATAATCGTTTTAAGCAGAATAGTTTTCATTGCTAAGGCAATTAAAAAGGAAGGATATTTTGGATGTTTGACTTAGGTTTGGATGATAAAGTTGTCCTGATTACGGGCGGAAGCGATGGGCTGGGTCGTGCAACGGCTGAAAGATTTGCGTTAGAAGGAGCTAAAGTTGTTATTTGTGCTCGGCGTTCAGAGCGTCTGTTGCAGGCTGTAGATGAAATTCGAAAGCAATCAGTGCAACATTTGGATAAGGATCCAGAAAAAGAGGTTTTTGGATATTCTGCTGATGTTACTAATCCAGAGGATTGTATAAATCTTATATCAAACATAACATCAAAACTTGGTGGAATTGATTTTTTAATTAATAATGCAGGAGTTTCGTCAGCAGCAGGGCTAGAAAAATTAAATGAGGCTGAATGGCTTGCAGATTTTCATCTCAAGGTTATGTCTGCTGTGAGATTAAGTAAATTAGTGGTTCCCTCTATGAGAATGAGGGGCGGTGGTTGCATTATCAATGCAAGCATAGGCGGCGGTAAAGCGCCAGCTGCTAGATCTCTTCCTACGTCCGTTATGCGGTCTGCAGGTCTTAACCTGACAAAATCTTTGGCCAACGAGTTTGCAGCTGAGCAAATCAGGGTAAATGCTATTTGCATTGGATTAATAAAATCTATGCAATGGGTCAGGCGCGCTGGTAACAAAAATCCACAAGACCTTTACGACGATATGGCTAAGAGAATTCCTTTGGGTCGAGTTGGAGAGGCAGAAGAATATGCGGATTTAGTTGCTTTTCTTTGTTCTAAAAGAGCACAATTTATCACAGGTACTTCAGTCAATTTGGATGGGGGGATGTGCCCAGTGATCTAGTCACAGGTTCAGATAATATTGTGACTCTGTCTTGCTTGCGTTAGCTTCAGCAGCTATTTGGGCCTTTAATATAATCATTTTGGCAAGTTTTTCAGTATTGGATAATTTACTCCAATCTGACCCGACTGGAATGCACATTCCGCAAACACATCGCTGGTCATTTTGAACACTTACGAAACCACGATATACGTGCTGTGGTATCATAATCAGGCCGCATCCTCGGCGCTTTTTTGATTGGCTTCCCATTCGATCTTTTTGTTTTCATAATCTTTTTCGCTTAGATTATGCCAACCTATACATCTACCCGTAGGCGAGCGACCACATGTGCAACTCATAAATCTCTCCAAATTTTTTAATTTCATTACGTCAAAGAAAGTTTTTTGGATCATTATTTGTTGCAAATACAAGTGAAATAAATTTTTTCAGCTAGGCTCAGCTTGAAGAATTAACCAGCCTAGTGCTCCTTGTAATTTTATTTAAAAAGCCTTGGATAACATCTTTTTGCTACAAGAGCATACCATTTAACACGATTTAAATTACTTACTAGTAGGCATTTTTGTTTACTATATCGTATACTCCATACTACTTATAAACAAAACATGCTTACAAATCATAGGGTTACACGATTTATGAAGGTTAGTTGGAGCGGGCGATGAGATTCGAACTCACGACATTTACCTTGGCAAGGTAACGCTCTACCCCTGAGCTACGCCCGCGTCCCTGGGTATGCCGCTTCTACAAATACTCTTTTGGCTCTGCAAGTGAAAAATAGCAGATTATTCAAATTCGATTAAAAGATCTTTAGCATCTATTTGCGATCCAGCACTAACATGAACCATTTTTACAATAGCATCACGTTCCGCATGAAGCCCTGTCTCCATTTTCATAGCTTCAATTGTGAGAAGTAAATCTCCTTCATTGACTGACTGACCTTGAGAGACAGTCACGCCAGCAACAACGCCAGGCATAGGAGCTCCAACATGTGCATTATTACCTTCCTCTGCTTTTGGTTTAGATGCTTTTTGTGATTTAATAAGCCGATTAGGGACACGGATAATGCGTGGTTGGCCATTTAATTCGAAAAAGACTCTGACGTCACCTTTTTCATCTGTTTCACCAACAGCTTGCAAACGAATTTCCAGCGTTTTTCCAGGGTCAATTTCTGCTGTAATTTCTTCGCCGGGTTCCATACCATAAAAGAAAGTTTTTGTTGGTAAAGCTCTAACGGGGCCATACATCTGATGTCGCTCCATATAATGTAGAAAAACTTTTGGATACATCAAATAGCCGTTTAAGTCCTCGTCATCTACATCTAGTCCGTCAAGGTCCTCGGACAATTCTGTTCGTACTTTTTCAAGATCAACATCTTTTAGATGCTTTCCCGGCCTTTCTAAATTGGGTTTTTCACCTTTAAGTATTTTCCCAACAATTGATTTTGGAAATCCGCCTGGTGGTTGGCCAAGGTTGCCACGCATCATATCCACCACGCTTTCGGGGAAAGACAGGTCAATATCCGGATTTTCTACGTCCTCGCGAGTGAGGCCTTGGGAAACCATCATTAGAGCCATATCGCCGACTACTTTAGAGGAGGGTGTTACTTTTACAATATCGCCAAACATTTGATTTACATCTGCGTATGTCCTAGCAATTTCTGGCCATTGTTCTTCTAAACCTAGAGAGCGAGCTTGGGCTTTTAAATTTGTAAACTGACCGCCTGGCATTTCGTGCAGGTATACTTCTGATGCGGGCGCTGAAGATCCACTCTCAAATGCAACATACTGGTCACGAACGTGCTCCCAATAGTTGTTAATTTGCCTTACATCGTCGATATCAAGCTCAGTGTCACGGTCAGTATGCCTTAGGGCTTCTACAATTGACCCAAGACAAGGTTGCGACGTTCCACCTGAAAAAGCATCCATGGCAGTATCTACCGCGTCAACACCAGCTTCAGAGGCAGCTAAAATAGTAGATGCAGCTATGCCACTAGTGTCGTGTGTATGGAAATGTATCGGTATACCAATCTCGCTTTTCAACTTTTTAATTAACGTAGTAGCGGCCGCAGGCTTCAATAAACCAGCCATGTCTTTTAAGCCTAAAATATGAGCGCCTGCTGCCTCTAATTCTTTAGCCATCGAAACATAATATTGTAAATCATATTTAGCCCGTTCTGGGTTCAATATATCTCCTGTGTAGCAAATACTAGCTTCGCAAATTTTGTTACTATCCAAAACCGCGTCCATGGCAACTCGCATATTTTCGACCCAATTGAGACTGTCAAAAACGCGAAAAACATCAATCCCTTTCGCGGCTTCTTTCACGAATGCTTCGACAACATTGTCGGGATAATTTGTGTATCCCACGCCATTTGAGGCTCGCAACAACATTTGTGTCATGATATTCGGCATTGTAGCGCGGATATCTCTCAATCTTTGCCAAGGACATTCCTGTAAAAATCGATATGCAACATCGAATGTTGCACCGCCCCAGCACTCGACTGAAAATAGTTTTGGAAGTTTAGAGGAATAAAAAGGGGCAGCATTAATCATATCTAATGATCGCATGCGAGTGGCAAGAAGTGACTGATGGCCGTCTCGCATTGTTGTATCCGTTAGAAGCAATCTATTTTGTTCTAACATCCAATTCGCGACTGCTTTTGGTCCTTTCTCATCTAAAAGATTTCGGGTCCCATAACCTTGTTCTAAGTTAACAGCTGGAGCTTTTGCCGATTTAAGTTCACTAGGTGGTTTAGGTCGGTTAACAGTCTCTGGGTGCCCATTAACTGTAATATCAGCAATATAATTTAATACTTTTGTACCTCGATCACGTCTTTTACTAAATTCAAATAAATCGGTAGATGTATCGATAAATTTTGTTGTGTACTCATAATTTAAAAATGTAGGATGTTTTAACAAATTCTCAACGAATGCAATGTTTGTAGAAACCCCCCTAATTCTAAATTCTCTTAGCGCTCGGTCCATTCTGGAAATTGCTTTTTGAGGGGTAGGGGCCCACGCCGTTACCTTGACCAGTAAACTATCATAGTACCGTGTAATAACTCCGCCTGAATAAGCTGTGCCTCCGTCAAGACGAATACCCATTCCTGTAGCTTCTCTGAATGCAGTTATACGTCCATAGTCAGGTATAAAATTATTTTGTGGATCTTCAGTGGTTATCCGAGTTTGAAGAGCATGACCATTTAATTTGATATCTTCTTGTGAAGGCTTTCCTGTGGCTTCAGCCAATCTGTAGCCTTCTGAAATTAAAATTTGAGCTTGTACAATATCTATTCCAGTTACTTCTTCTGTAACGGTGTGCTCAACTTGGACCCGAGGATTAACCTCGATAAAATAAAATTTGTCACTATCCATATCCATTAGGAATTCTACAGTCCCAGCACATTCGTAATTTACGTGCTGGCAAATTCTGCGACCTAGTTCACATAATTCCTCTCTTTGAGGTTCTGTGAGGTAAGGGGCAGGAGCGCGTTCAACAACCTTTTGATTTCTTCTTTGTACAGAGCAATCCCGTTCCCACAGATGGTAGATATCTCCATTTTGGTCGCCTAAAATTTGTACTTCGACGTGCCTAGCCCTCGTGATCATTTTTTCTAAATAACCTTCACCGTTGCCAAACGCAGCCTCCGCCTCGCGACGTCCTTCGAGAATTTTATCTTCAAGCTCACTCTCGTCATTAATAGGTCGCATCCCACGACCCCCACCTCCCCACGAGGCCTTAAGCATTAAAGGATAACCTATATTTTTTGCTTCTTTTCGAATGACGCTCATGTCATCTCCGAGAATATTTGTGGCAGGGATAACGGGTACGTTGGCTTCAATTGCCACTTTTCTGGCCGAAGCTTTATCACCTAAAGCCCGCATGGTTTTAGCTTTTGGGCCTATAAATGTAATTCCATTGGTATCGCATGCATCTACGAATTCTGGATTTTCACTAAGCAATCCGTAACCAGGGTGAATTGCATCAGCGCCGCTCAGCTTTGCAACTCTTATAATTTCATCAATAGACAAGTAGGCTGCCACCGGCCCAAGACCTTCGCCGATACGGTATGCTTCATCTGCCTTAAATCTATGAAGACCCAATTTATCTTCTTCAGCGAAAACGGCGACAGTTTTTTTCCCCATTTCATTGGCTGCTCGCATGATCCTAATTGCTATTTCACCACGGTTTGCTATTAGAATTTTCTTAAAAGTCTCCATTTTTCACCATATTTAAGCTGAAGTATAAATTTTGGGCGCAAGCTGCACCGCGGCGAGCCCTAAAGTCAATGAATTATGTAAATATTTGTTGATTTATTTACACTATTGCTATTTGCAAGCTTTTGTTAAATTTTTGATAAAATGGTCTTTGCTAGGCCTTGATTTAATTTCCAATCCTGGTGTTTCGATGATTTGCAATACTTCTAAATAATAAGTGCTGATAGGAACAGAGCAGGAACATATCTTCCATTTTTAAAATTTTTAAAGTAACCAGTAATTATGAGCAGAAATGAAAGTATAAAAACTGATAGTGTAGAAACTTTAAGTAGCCAGGCTATGGCTGCTCGATCTTTTCCTTACTTAGATGAATTGAATAAAGAGCAAAGAAAAGCTGTTGAGGCTCTAGATGGGCCCGTTCTAATGTTAGCTGGAGCAGGTACAGGTAAAACAAAAGCTCTTACAGCGCGTGTAGTACATTTGCTTAACATGAGACGCGCTAAACCAAATCAGATTTTAGCAGTCACTTTTACCAACAAAGCTGCTCGCGAAATGAAAAATAGAGTTGGCAATATGCTAGGGCAGATTGCTGAAGGTATGCCTTGGATGGGCACATTTCACTCAATTTCTGTAAAGATCCTAAGAAGAAATGCAGAGCTAGTGGGTTTAAAGTCAAATTTCACTATATTGGATACAGATGACCAATTGCGGTTACTCAAACAGTTAATTCAAGCTGAAAACATAGATGATAAACGTTGGCCAGCGAGGTTGTTGGCGGGTTTAATTGATCGTTGGAAAAATCGTTCTTGGCTCCCAGCTGAAGTTCCGTCTTCGGAAAGCACAGTTTATAACAATCAGGGAACAGAGTTATATGAGCAATACCAGAAAAGATTAAAGCAATTAAATGCAGTCGATTTTGGAGATTTGCTTTTGTATTGTGTTGAAATATTCAAAAAAAATCAGGACATTCTTAAAAAATATCAATCTTTTTTTCGTTATATTCTTGTTGATGAATACCAGGATACGAATGTTGCACAATACCTATGGCTAAGATTGCTTGCTGGTGATCAAAAAAATATTTGTTGTGTGGGTGATGATGACCAGTCAATTTATGGATGGCGGGGTGCTGAAGTTGGAAATATTTTGCGTTTTGAAAAAGATTTTCCAGGCGCAATAGTCATACGTTTAGAGCAGAACTATAGATCCACACCTCATATTTTAGCAGCTGCAGCGGGTGTTATTGCATCAAACGAAGGTCGGTTAGGCAAAAATCTTTGGACTAGCTTGGAGACCGGAGAAAAAGTACGACTGATTGGCCACTGGGACGGTGAAGAGGAGGCTCGCTGGATTGGAGAGGAAATAGAAGCCATTCAGCAAGGCACTCGTGGTCAGCCACCAAAAAGCTTAGAAAACTTAGCAATATTGGTGCGTGCTAGTCACCAAATGCGCATGTTCGAAGATAGATTTTTAACAATTGGGTTGCCCTACCGAGTTATTGGAGGGCCTCGCTTTTACGAAAGAATGGAAATCCGCGATGCGATGGCTTATTTGCGCATTGTAACTAGTTCGGAGGATGATCTTGCTTTTGAACGCATTATAAATACGCCTAAGCGAGGATTAGGGGATAAAGCTCAGCAAAAAATACAACTCAAGGCAAGACAGTATTCAACTTCTTTAGTTGAAGGCGCTAAGATCCTTCTTTCCGAGAAAGGTTTGGGTGGAAAGGGTGCTATCGAGCTGGGTATATTGCTTTCGAATATACAAAGGTGGGAAAATCAATTAAAAGGTCAGGCTGTTAATCATATAGAACTAGCAGAGCTGATTTTAGATGAGAGTGGCTATACTGGAATGTGGCAAAATGATAAAACGCCAGATGCTCCAGGTCGTTTAGAAAATTTAAAAGAACTAGTAAAAGCACTAGAAAATTTTGAAAATATTCAAGGATTTTTGGAACATGTTAGCCTTGTTATGGACAATGATGCTGATGAGGGTGAGCAAAAAGTTTCCATAATGACCTTGCACGCCGCGAAGGGCCTTGAATTTCCAGTAGTGTTTTTGCCGGGATGGGAGGATGGTCTTTTCCCTTCACAACGGTCTATGGATGAAAGCGGACTCAAAGGGTTAGAGGAAGAAAGAAGATTGGCTTACGTAGGTATTACGCGAGCAGAAAGCCTGTGTACTATTTCCTTTGCAGGTAACAGAAGGATATTTGGGCAATGGCAATCTGCTCTACCTTCGCGGTTTATAGATGAAATGCCTGCTGACCACGTAGAAGTATTAACGCCGCCAGGTCTTTACGGTGGTGGATATGGTGCTGTTGGGATGAATTCCTCCTTGGAGGAAGAGGCTGTGGCGGCCGACGGCTATGACTCTCCGGGCTGGAAGCGATTACAAAATAACAGTAAGCGGTCGATGCTTGGACAGCCGAAAGATATTAAAAATCTTATAATTAATGCAACAGCAAGTTCAATTTTTGAAGTTGGAGATAGGGTATTCCATCAAAAGTTTGGTTATGGAAGTATTCAAGACATAGAGGGCGATAAACTTCAAATTGAGTTTGATAAAGCAGGAAACAAAAAAGTAGTTTCGAAGTTTATCGTTTTGGCTGAGGATGTTTAATTGTAGGCAAATTTTTGGTTAAAATTACGTTAAGTAAAGTCAATTGACGTTAAGTTTCGAAATTTTATCGAACCCTTGCTGAAGTGCAAAATTTAGCTAAATCAGCTTTTAAGTTTGGTTCTGGGAGTTTATGTAATTAGAGACCGTAAAGTTATTAGTGAGCAGAACAAATTATGCGTGAAAAAATATTAGCTTTTCTTGAAAATTTTGAATTAGAAGGTGGGGGTAATATTATTTCCCATGATTTGATGAGAGCACTTGATATAGATGGTTCAAAAGCATCCTTTGTGCTTGAGGCCCCTTCGCCTGATATTGCAAAAAGTCTGGACGCCCAAAGGTTGAAAATACAGGATAAATTATTGCAAATTGATGGGCTGGATGAAGTGAGTATTATTGTGACTGCGCATTCCAAGGAGCCCCCAAATCTAAAAATTGGAAGACATCCGGAACCTCAAGAAACTACAATAAAGCCTCAAAGTGTTTCTAAAATAATCGCTATTGCGTCTGGTAAAGGAGGAGTAGGAAAATCAACAGTTTCGTCGAATTTAGCGGTAGCTTTGGCAAGTAAAGGTAAAAAAATTGGTTTACTGGATGCTGATATTTATGGGCCATCACAGCCGCGTATGATGGGTGTATCCGAACGTCCTCGCAGCCCTGATGGAAAAAGAATTATTCCGCTACACGCCCATGGTGTAACTATGATGTCAATTGGATTAATGGTAGACCCTAACAAGGCTGTCGTTTGGAGGGGACCTATGCTGATGGGAGCACTACAGCAAATGCTTTCTCAAGTAGAGTGGGGAGAATTGGATGCTTTAATAGTTGATCTGCCTCCGGGCACTGGTGATGTTCAATTAACTTTATGTCAAAAGGCAGAATTATCTGGCGCAATCATAGTTTCAACACCGCAGGACGTTGCACTTTTAGATGCGAGAAAAGCAATTGATATGTTTAAAACGCTCAAAACCCCCATCTTTGGTATGATAGAAAATATGTCAAATTTCGTCTGCCCAAATTGTAGTCATGAAACGCCTATCTTTGGAAATGGTGGCGTTTTAATGGAAGCTCAAGATTTGCAGGTCCCTCTGCTTGGTACATTACCAATAGATCTGGATACCCGTCTAGCTGGCGATAATGGCAAGCCAGTTGCACTAACGAAAGGTCCAGGTGCTACAGCTTACAATAAAATAGCTGATGGTTTTATCGCGAGCGGTATAATTTAACTGTGTGTTTAAATAAGATTTGGGAAATCATGGGAAAACTTATATTTTGAGAAATTAACATTTGTAAATTTCAAAATTTTTAGCAATATTTTTGCAATCTTTTGAAAATTACTTCTTTAAATTTAAAAAAAATAATTATTTTTTTTTTATAGGTTGCCCAAATAAATCTCCATATATATGTATTATATTTAATTTGGTTACTACATGTAGTGTTATTTAAGAAAATATCTTAAATTTATTAACTGGTAAGCAGAATGTTTTTCCATAAATTCCCATAAATTCCCATTTTTTTCTTGATTTAAAAGTTTTTCGGTGTAAATTCATAGTTGTGATGAGGATGGGAAAAATTAATGGACGTAAAGATCCATCTCCTAAAGTCAGGTTTCATACAGGCCCCGCTTTCATCAGATTTTGAAATCCGGCGCGCGAGCGAGCAGTATCCCCCCCCAGGAGCGCGCGCAGTCGGTTATCCCCGCAGCGCGGGAAAGTGACAGCGGATTGAGCAACAGCAGCAGCTCAATCCGCTTCGTCATTTAAAGAAGGTTATAAAGAGGCGGAGCAAAGTTTGGGACGACGTTTTAGAGGAGAAGGTCTATACAAGGTAGACAGTAAAGGACGGGTTTCGATACCTGCGCTCTTTCGTCGGGTTATTGAGTCTTGTGATCCAAACTGGACAGAGGGCCTGCCCCCCGAGTTAGTTGTTGTTTATGGCGATGAGAGAAGAAAATTTATTGAATGCTATACTATAGAAGCTATTGAGGAAGTGGATAGCAAAATTGACAGGCTTCCTCGAGGTTCTCTTGAAAGAAAGACTCTCGAGCGCTTCTTTCATGGGCAAAGTATTCCCACGTCTATCGATGAAACAGGACGCTTGGTCCTGTCTCCTAAATTGAGAGAACGATTTTTTATTGAGAATGAAGCATATTTTATTGCAGCCGGCGATACCTTTCAAATTTGGAGCCCAGAGGTATTTGAAAAAGACAAAGAGGAAACAAATCAATGGCTCAGTGAGCAGCCAAAGGATTTTGATCCCCTTGGTTTCTTAGATATGGGGACTGACCAATAATGATGGACCCGGATTTGATTTCTCAAGCAGATCATATACCGGTCTTACTAAAACCAATGTTAGAAAATATCTCGCCAGTTAGAGGTGCTTGGGTTGATGCTACCTTTGGTGCTGGTGGATACACGCGAGCCTTGCTGGATGGTGGCGCTGAGTTCGTTTTTGCGATTGACCGTGATCCAAATGTTTTTTCTTTAGCAGAAAATTGGGTAGATCAGTATACGGGAAGGATTGAATTGATAAACGATGTTTTCTCTAATCTTGAAAAATATGCTGACAGTGTTGATGGAGTAGTTTTTGACCTGGGCGTTTCATCCATGCAGCTTGATCAGGCAACCAGAGGGTTTTCATTTATGCAAGATGGCCCTTTGGATATGCGTATGTCTCAAATTGGCCCAACGGCTGCTGACTTAGTTAATTCCGCCTCTGAAAAAATGCTAAGCAATGTCTTTTATTTCTTTGGGGAAGAGAGGGCAAGTCGTAAAATAGCAAAAGCTATAATCGATCGACGAAAACAAAGGCTCTTCGAAACAACGACTGATTTAGCTAAACTTGTTGAGAGCGTTTTGCCGCGATCAAAACCAGGACAGTCGCACCCCGCAACGCGCAGTTTTCAAGCTTTACGGATTGCAGTCAACAAGGAATATGAGGAACTTTTCAATGGTTTATTTTCAGCAGAAAAGGTACTGTCATCGGGTGGTTACTTAGTTGTTGTGACATTTCATTCAATAGAGGATCGGATAGTAAAGCGTTTTATTCAAGCTCGTACTGGGAAGCTATATACAACAAATAGATATTTACCTGAGCCCAATATTCTTCCAATCCAATTTACTAAAATAACGCGAAAAGCCATAAAGCCTGCAGCAAGCGAAATATCAACAAATTCAAGAGCACGGTCAGCAAAACTTAGAATCGCAAAACGAACTGATTTTAAGCCAGGAAAAAATTTAACATTTGATGAACTTAGTGTTCCAATAGTTGGAGAGTATTAAAATGCGTAGTTTTATTTATACATTAACATTTGCTTGCCTAGTTGGGTTAGCTTTTTGGGCCTATCAGGAAAATATAAAAACTAAACACGCAATAGCAAATACTGCGAAATTGCAAAAAGAAATTGGAATTGCTCGGGCTAGCCTGTCAATTCTAAGGGCTGAGTGGGCTTACCTCAATCGCCCTGACAGATTGACGGAATTAGTAGATTTAAATTTTGATCGACTTCAGCTGGTACCATTAAGAGCATCAAATTTTTCGGAGGTTGAAGAAATTAATTTCTTTATTGATCCTGATTTACCTGAGGTGGTGTCTTTGCCCCTTAGTTTTACATTAAGAGCTAGTTTCAATGACTGAGACAATGAATAGAATAGCCATTCGTCCTTTAAGCCGGATAATACCAGCTCGCTTGAAAGGAGAGGACCCAGATAAAATAGAGAAGGAAAATTTAAAAATACGCCATGACAAAATGCGTGACGTTGAAAGAGTAAGATCAAATATCCGTTTACTAATCATTATAGTAATGTTTGCATGCATTTATACCGCTATTGGAGCACGGCTCGCGATACTAGCATCCAGCCAACCAGCTGAGCCGTTTGCTCAGTCAAACAATTCTTTAATTTTTGCTCAAAGAGCCGATATCGTTGATAGAAAAGGTAGGATACTGGCTACTAATTTAGAAACTTATTCCCTTTACGTTGAGACTCGTCATTTAGTTGATCCACTAAACACTTCTAATAAACTGGCTGATCTTTTTGATGACCTAAACGCTGATGATTTATATTCCCAATTTACCAGTAAGCGAAAATTTCTATGGATAAAAAAGAAGCTCAGCCCAGAGCAAATGCAGGCTGTACACGATATTGGTGAGCCAGGTTTGCGTTTTGGACCCAGGGAAACAAGGCTTTATCCTAATGGTGCTTTAGCATCCCACATACTTGGTGGTGCAAGTTTTGGAAAAGAAGGAGTGAAATCAGCTGAAATTATAGGCGTAGCTGGAATAGAAAAAACATTTGATAACCAGTTGCGTGATCCCACTTATGCAAAAAGACCACTCAAATTGACTATTGATTTATCAATCCAAGCTGCTGTTGAACATGTTTTAGAAGGGGGAATGCGGCTTTTGAATGCTAAAGGTGCGGCAGCTATTTTGATGGAGGTAGATACTGGACGGGTAATATCACTAGCTTCTTTACCTGATTTTGATCCAAACCATCGACCTAATCTTCCAGCTCGTGGTTCAGCAGAAGAA
This sequence comes from Paracoccaceae bacterium, assembly GCA_902606585.1. Classification (GTDB taxonomy): domain Bacteria; phylum Pseudomonadota; class Alphaproteobacteria; order Rhodobacterales; family Rhodobacteraceae; genus Salinivivens. Next base: position 114,834 of record CACLGX010000003.1, read on the forward strand.
AGCCCGCTTTTCAATAAGGCTATACAAGGTGTCTATGAACTTGGCTCTACTTTTAAAATTTTCACTGTTGCACAGGCACTAGAACTGGATCTGGTGGATCCAAAAACTAAGGTCAACACAAAAGGTCCGATCAGAATGGGTGGACATAAAATCAATGATTACAGAGATAACGGCCCTGAGTTACCTGTTTGGCAAATAATCACTGAATCTTCTAATTTAGGAACGGCGAGAATAGCTAAATTGATAGGGCCTGAAAAACAAAGAGAATTTCTGTCTAGCCTCGGTTTCACAAATCCTACATCTATTGAAATGATTGAAGCAAGTGGAGGAAAACCACTTCTACCAAAGCGTTGGAATGAATTAGAAACAATGACTATTTCATACGGGCATGGACTGTCAGCCACTCCTCTTCACTTAGCAACGGGATATGCAGCATTGGCTAATGGAGGTCGGTTGGTAAAGCCGACACTTCTAGAGAGAGACAAATTTGAACTAGGCCCGCAAGTTATCTCAAAAGAAGTGGCAGAAAACAGCCTAGCCATGCTCAGGGGTGTTGTTACTGAAGGAACAGCTTCTCTGGCTGATGTTAATGGATATTTCGTTGCTGGAAAAACAGGAACGGCTGATAAACCAAGTCCGCAAGGGGGCTATGACAGGGAAAAGAATATCACCAATTTTGCATCAATTTTTCCCGTACATGAGCCAAAGTATGTATTAGTAGTGACTTTAGATGAAGCCCAAGATACGTCTGGTCCAGAGCCAAAGCGAACGGCAGGTTGGACGGCTGTTCCTGTTAGTGCAGAAATTATAGCAAGAGTTGCTCCACTATTGGGGTTAATGCCAAAATTTGATAATCAATCCACGGTAGGTGTGACATTGTCTAATTGGCAGGAGTAATTCCAAAAACAAAGGTAAATTAAATGCCTAAAAATAAAAGCCTCAGCAGCCTCGGCCTTCATACCGTTAATGGCAGTGATCCAGTCATAAAAAAAATTGTATTTGATAGCAGGCAGGCCGTACCTGGATGCTTATTTGCTGCCTTGAAAGGCGGTTCTGTTCATGGTGCTGAATTCGTAGAAACCGTTCTCGATGCTGGTGCTTCAGCAATTCTAACTGATGAGGAAGGCGAGTTAATTTTAAAAGATTTAAAAATAGACGCTTTGGTTGTAAAAAAAGATGCTCGCAGAGCTTTAGCAAAAGCGGTCTCTCTTTTCATGGAAAAGCAACCAGAGACAATAGTTGCAGTTACTGGGACTAATGGGAAAACTTCTGTGGCTACATTTTGCAGACAACTTTGGAATGAAGTTGGTATTGAAGCTATTAATATTGGAACGACCGGCGTAGAGGGGAGCTGGTCTACCCCTTTAAATAATTATACAACCCCAGATCCAGTAAAGCTCCATCAAGTGTTACATAAAGCTGCATCAGAAGGGGTCACGCACGTTGCGATGGAAGCTTCAAGTCACGGGCTAGATCAAAGGCGTTTGGATGGAGTTGAAATAAAAATCACTGCTTTTACAAATTTCTCGCGTGATCATTTGGATTATCATGTTTCATATGAAAACTATTTTAACGCTAAAAAGGGATTATTTGAGCGTTTATGCCCAAAAGAAAAAGTTGGCGTGTTCAATATTGATAATCAAGAAATTAAGGATCTAGCTGATTGGTATGCCTTGAATAATCATGTTATAACAATCGGGTACGATAAAACAGCTGACCTTGTGATTTTGAGTCAAAAATTTCACCCAAAAAGCCAAAATATTAGGTTTTCATTTCGTGATAAAATCTATCAAAAATCAATTAATTTAATAGGAGCTTTCCAAGCCGAAAATCTCTTGATGGCGGCTCTTTTAGCAATTGCTTCTGGTCAAGACAAAAGCAGCATTTTTGATATTTTAGAGGATATTAAGCCAGTTCGAGGGCGTATGGAATTAGCTGCGACCAAAAAAAATGGTGCTACTGTTTACGTAGACTATGCTCACACTCCTGATGCTATTGAAGTTGCATTAAAATCTCTAAAACCTCATATTCTAGGAAAACTAATAGTTGTCATCGGGGCAGGTGGTGAAAGAGATGAAGGAAAGCGTCCTTTCATGGGGGCAGCAGCCGAGCAAAACTCCGATTTTGTAATTATAACGGACGATAACCCAAGAAATGAGGATCCATCAGTAATCCATCAAATGATTAAAAAGGGTATCCAAAACACTAATAAAGTTGAGATTATAGCTGATAGAGCTCAAGCAATACTTACTGCGGTCGACTTGTTGGATGTGGGTGATGGTCTGCTAATAGCAGGTAAGGGCCATGAAACTGAACAAGTTATAGGTGAAAATAATTTTCCGTTTGACGATTTTGAGCAAGCCAGTCTTTCAGTTGCTTCTTTAGATGGAGTAGAACAATGAGCCTATGGGAATCTCAAGATGCAGCTCAAGCAACTGGCGGTAAAAATACTGTCTCTTGGAGTGCTACTGGCGTCTCAATAGATTCAAGAACCATTCAACCAGGTGACTTATTTGTTGCTTTAAAAGCAGACCGAGACGGCCATGAATTTGTAAATAATGCTTTTTATAAAGGTGCGGTGGCAGCGCTTGTGGATCACATTCCTAAGGATTTCAACAGATCATGTCCACTACTTGTGGTGCCAGACGTAATGGAGGCATTTCGAGCAATGGCGCGTTTTGCACGCAACCGTTTAAGGGGCAAAGTAATTGCTGTTACTGGTTCTGTTGGTAAAACTTCAACGAAGGAGATGTTAAATACAATACTGACAGAGCAGGGTCAGACCCATTCTTCTTTTGCAAGCTATAATAACCATTGGGGTGTACCGCTC
>CACLGX010000004.1 GCA_902606585.1 Paracoccaceae bacterium
TAAACTTTGTGTACTTTGCTGGTCTATAAAAATTTTCAACATTAGTTTCGGCCCAATCTGATGCAGCTTTCAAATCTAATTTCGTTCTAGCCATCTTGACTAAGACCTTCTGAAAAATATTGCCTCCCGATCCAGTGGGCAACCAAAGCTGGCTTGTCAAAGTCCTGTATCTCAACTTCAACACGCCATGTCGTCGAAATTTCAAAAGGCCTAACTTCTCGAATATCAGAAAGCTCGAAGCGGCCCCGAACCTTTGATCCAACTTTAACTGGTGATAAAAACCTTAGCTTATCAAAGCCATAGTTTACTCCTAACTTAGATCCCTCTAACGTAGGAATTGCGTCATAATACATAGCAGAAAGTAGTGAAACTGTTAAAAATCCATGCGCTATAGTTCCATTAAAAGGTGTTTTTTTGGCATCAATTGGATTAACATGAATGTATTGCCAATCCTCTGTTAAGTCAGCAAATTTATCTATCCTTTCTTGGTCAATGGCGAACCACCTCGAAACACCCACCTCTACGCCTAATTTTTCTTTTAGATCCTCAAAGCTAAGCAAATCAGTCCTCACCAAATATACTTGGTCCCGTTGAAACATTTATCCCACCCGATATTGGTAGTATCGCGCCAGTGACATAAGAGCCACCTTTTCCACATAAAAATTGAATGGATGCAGCAATATCGTCGGTTTGACCTATACGCTTTAGTGGAACTTTTTTTGAAACACGCATTGTGCCTTTTGGGTGTCCTATCGCAAAATTGGTCATGTTGGATTGAAATGGACCAGGGGAAAGCGCGTTAACTGTTATATTCCTTTCAGCCAGCTCTTTGGCTAAAATCCTTGTAATGTGATGAACCGCAGATTTAGATGCAGCGTACGAGTAAGCACCATCACCCATCGGAACTTCACCCATAACACTACCTATATTCACAACACGCGCTGGAAAATCTGACTTTGAGGACGCCGTTAACAATGGGACCAGTTTTTGAGTTAAATAAAAAATAGCAGAGACATTGAGATTAAGAACTTTTGCCCAAGCATTATACGGAAAACTACTAAGATCAGAGCCCCATGTTCTGCCAGCATTGTTAATTAAAATATGTAATTCTGAATTTTTAGCATAAATTTCGTCAGTTATATCATTAATGCCAATTTCACTACTCAAGTCACCTCTAAAAGGTATAACCTCCCCCTCAAATCCATAATTATTTAATTCTGTGGCTGCGTTTTGACAATTTTTCAATTTTCTAGAAACAATAAAAACTTTTGCACCCGCTGAAACTAAACCCGCTGTTGCCATAAGTCCAATACCAGTAGACCCGCCAGTAACAAGTGCCGTCTTTCCTTTAAGGGAAAACAAATTATTAGAAATCATCGGTTATCAATTTTAATGTTCACTTTTGAGTTTATTCTTAAATTATTTATAATTAAATAAAAACTTTCTATAGTTGCTTGATCGCAAGCTAATAGTTATTTGAAAGTAACACGATCGTGAAAAGGGAAAACTAGTGACCAATTTTACCTATAGCAAAGATTTACCTGATAACCTTGACCTTGGCAAAGTAGTTGCAATTGATTGCGAAACTATGGGATTAAATCCTGGTCGAGATAGACTTTGTGTAGTGCAATTTTCGTCTGGTGATGGGCATACCCATATTGTCCAAATAGAAAAAGATCAAACTAAAGCACAGAACCTGACAAAGTTATTACAAAATAAAAATATACTGAAATTATTTCATTTTGGACGCTTCGATATTGCCATTTTATATTCTACTTTTGGGCTTCTTGCTTCACCTGTTTATTGTACAAAAATAGCAAGTAAAATCGCGCGAACCTATACTGATCGACATGGATTAAAAAATCTTCTCGCAGAGCTTTTAGAAATTGATATTTCCAAACAGCAGCAATCAAGTGACTGGGGTGCCAAGACTCTAAGTAAAGCTCAAATAGAATATGCGGCAACTGACGTGTTGCATTTGCACGACTTGAGAGAAAAACTAAACGAAATACTAGAACGTGAAAAAAGAACTAATTTGGCTAAGGAATGTTTTAAATTCCTACCATTTCGCGCAGCCTTAGACATAAAGGGGTGGGATGATATCGATATTTTTGCGCATTGAGGCAAACCTGTAAATGCCTTCAATACAAATCAGTTACTCAAATACGATTTTTTACTTGAAGCTAGTCTTATTTTTTGCAGGCCTATTTGCCATCGTTTTAATCTTCTTGTCAGCAAAAAAAATCGAACTTAGCAAGGAAGTTCCATTTGCCAAAGATATAAATGTAACGTCATTAAACGATGGCTTAACCAAACCTTTGCATTCATCAATAACCAATTCTGGTGATGTTTTACAAATCGCTGCCGAACAAATAATATCAACGGACAAAAAAGGTACCGCACTAATAAAATCTGTTAGCTTTAAAGTTTCCACTGATGAGGGGTCTGAAATATTATTATCTGCAGAAAAAGCTATATTTAGCAAAGATAATAAAAGTTTAACGTTTAGAGAGAATGTAGTCTTAAAAGCAGCCGACAAATTACGTCTCAATTCAAAAGAAATATATACTGCGCTTGACAGGACTTTAATACAGGCAACAGGTCCAGTAACTGGTTCCTTGTCAAACACCAAAATTGATTCAGGGCAACTTGATATTTTTAGAGAAAGTGTTTCCTCTGACTTAGTTATAAGTTTTACTAAAGGTGTTAAGATGATATACGACAACAACTGATTTTTAAGGAATTCAATTGTGTCAATATTTGTAAAGATCTTTTTGCTAACCACGTTTTTGGTTAGCGCAGCATTTTCACAGAATGCAGGTTTTGGTTCAATAGCTACAGATCGAAACAAACCCATCCAGTTCACTTCCGATAGTTTGATTTTCAATCAAAAGAAAAATATTGCTGAATTATTTGATAAAGTAGAAATAATTCAAGGGGAATCGATACTAAATGCAGAACATGTCAAAGTTATTTACTCAAAAACTGATAACAAATTAGAAAAAATTTTTGCTGGAATTAATGTGGTGTTTAAAAGCGGCAACGATATAGCTAAAGCAGAAAATGCTATTTATTCATTGTTAGAAGATACTATTTCTTTAAGCGGAAATGCTAAGTTATTTCAAGGCTCCAACAGTATTCTCGCAGATCAAATCTTAATAAATACGAAAACAGGTCTAATTCAAATGTTGGGCAGCGTTAAAACAATCATATCTCCAAGTGCTAATTAAATGTCTTCCTTCAAAGTATTAGAATCAGAAACAGGATTATTTGTTACAGGACTGAGAAAAAGCTATAAAAAGCGGACAGTTATACATGATATATCCCTTGAGCTGAGGAGAGGTGAGGTGGTGGCATTACTAGGACCAAATGGTTCTGGGAAAACAACCACATTTTATTCCATAGCCGGATTAACTTCATCAGATGGGGGTCAAGTAAAAATAGACGGTTTAGACATTACAACTATGCCAATGTATCGCCGAGCCAGGATGGGTTTGGCTTATTTGCCGCAAGAAACATCTATTTTTAGAGGTTTGAATGTTGAGGACAACATTAAATCAATACTTGATATTTCAATACCTGTAAAATCAGAGCGGCAAGCAAAATTAGAAAAACTATTGTCAGATTTTCGCATCGGACACTTAAGACGAACGCCTGCCCTTGCCTTATCAGGCGGCGAACGTCGTAGAGTGGAAATTGCACGAGCCTTAGCTACAGACCCCAAATATATACTTCTAGACGAGCCTTTCGCCGGGGTTGATCCTATATCCATAAATGATGTGCGTATTCTTGTTGCAGAATTGAAAAGTCAAGGTATCGGCGTTCTTATAACTGATCATAATGTGCGAGATACTCTTAAAATTGTAGATAGAGCATATATTTTACATGATGGCCGTGTTATTGTTTCTGGAATACCTGATGATGTTGTAAATAACGACAATGTACGTCGAGTCTATCTAGGAAAAGACTTTAATATCCAATAGGAAATATAAACTTTTTAGTTCATTTTGATTGACATAATTGCTGCAAAGTTCTTCAATAAAATTATAGGGCAATTAAGGTAGAAAAATTTTTTACCTAAGTAAAAAATTAAAGATATAAACCTCAAACGCTTAGAAATATATGCCTTTAATTGCTGTTTAAATAAATTTCGCCTTAGATGGCCGATGCAAGGATACTTATATGCAATACCAAATCTCAGGAATTCATATCGATGTTGGCGATGCTCTTCAAACGCATGTTAAGGGAGAGCTAAATGACGCTATCACTAAATATGCTGAGCGCCCAACAGACGCACAGATTATTTTTTCAAAAAGTGGTCACGAGTTTGTTTGCGATGCAATAGTTCACTTATCGACTGGACTGACTGCACAAGCAAAAGCTTCAAAGGCGGAAATCTATGCAGCTTTTGACGCATGTGCTGAAAAAGTAGAAAAACAACTACGTCGATATAAAAGAAAACTTAAAGGGCATCACAGAGATCGAAATCAATCAGTTGAATTTATTGATCCAGCATCGTATACGGGCTCAACAAAAGAGGGGCAAAAAGATTCGACTACTTTTTCAGAGCCAATAATAATTGCAGAAACGAACAAAAAGTTCCCAATTTTTTCTGCAAAAGAGGCCGCTGAAGAGTTAGAAAAATCTAATCTATCCTTCATTTTGTTTAAAAATGAAGAAAACAAAGGCGTAAATATATTATTTCGGCGTAAGGACGGTAATATTGGCTGGGTCCAGCCAAGTTGAAATAAGCGCTTTAAAGGGTGTCTAAAAGAGCTATTTTAAATGGAATTTTCAAATCTGTTAAAACCAGAAGCAATTCGTATTTTTTCGTCTGTTTCGAGTAAAAAAAGGTTGCTACACGACTTGGCAGGAATTGCCGAAAATTGTTATCATACCGATTATTCAAATACCGTTGAAGCATTGATTGAAAGAGAATCCCTTGGACCCACCGGCGTTGGGGGTGGAGTTGCATTACCTCATGCACGTTTGGAAAATTTAGACCACGTGGTAGGGGCTTTTATACTTTTGGAAAGTCCTGTTGATTTTGAGGCTATTGATAGGCAACCTGTAGACATTGTTTTCAGCCTTTTTGCTCCAAAATCTGCGGGTGTAGAGCATTTAAAAGCTTTAGCGTTAGTATCGCGTACGCTTCGCGAACAATCCATTGTCGCCAAATTACGTTCCAATCCTGACCCAACAACTCTTTATACAATTTTGACCGAACCAGCTAACGTGCAAGCCGCTTAAAATTTAATAAATTTTTTTTATATAGCCTATTTCAACACTACGTTTTTTGATGCTGCTATAAAAAAGGGATTTTTATAATTTTGTTTTCCATACTTCAAGGGTCGATTATCTTTCGCCTGCAAAACAATCCCGCCAGCCGCAGATAAAACCGCATGCCCTGCTGCTGTATCCCATTCCATAGTTGGCCCAAAACGCGGATAAAGATCTGCTTCACCCGAAGCAATTAAGCAAAACTTTAGAGAAGATCCCGCACTAACTAACTCTTTACACTGATATTTGGATATATATTCATCAGTTTTTTTATCACGGTGAGACTTGGAGGCCACAACTTTTAGTGCTGTATTATCAGAAGATGCAGTTTTAATCTTTTTTATTAAGCCCAATTTAGAAACACTAAAATACGCCATTTCCTCAACCGCTTCACCATTTTCATCTGTATAAAATAATCTTTGACGTGCTGGCGCGTAAACAATACCTCTTATTGGCTCTCCATTGGCCACTAAAGCTATGTTTACAGTAAAGTCCCCTCTGCGCTTAATAAATTCTTTAGTTCCATCTAGAGGATCTACTATAAAAAAAGTTGAGGCATTCAAGTCATGAGATTTGACTTGTTCTTCAGTAATGACTGGTATTTCCGGAAAATGCTTTTTAAGGCCCTTTGATATAACTCTATCGGCTTTTTTATCAGCTATAGTAACTGGACTGTCATCAGATTTCAGTAATACCTCGAACTTATTATTGTTATATACATCCATAATTAAGTCGCCACTTGTGAGCACTAAAGACCTAAAAATTTCGGAAACTTTAGTATAATTCATAAGATAAAGCCGGCCACTCTAATTTTTTTGATAATTTTAACATATATAGTAATTTTCTTTTTTAACTGGATAATTAAATCTCTATTTGTTCAAACTTAAACAGTTTTTATAACATTTTATAAAAATTTTCTTAAGTAAGCTTGAAGGTCGCTTTAAGCCTCCCTATATACCGCCTGTCGGAGTTTATGGTTTATCCCACTTTTTATCAATTGAGACGATATTTGGGTACATACTATAATATTAATGAGCATGTAAGCAAAAGGAATACGAAAATGGGTAAGGTTATCGGTATCGATTTAGGCACCACAAATAGCTGCGTAGCTATAATGGACGGATCCCAACCAAGAGTGATTGAAAACGCGGAAGGGGCTAGAACCACTCCTTCGATTGTTGGTTTCACCGATGACGAGCGTCTCGTTGGTCAACCTGCCAAAAGGCAAGCAGTAACAAATCCTAGCAATACTGTATTCGGTGCAAAACGTTTGATTGGACGTAGGATAGATGACCCTGACTTAGCAAAAGACAAAAAAAATCTACCGTTCTCCGTTATTGACGGCGGAAATGGTGATGCCTGGGTCGAAGCAAAAGATGAAAAATATAGTCCATCGCAAATATCCGCTTTCACATTACAAAAAATGAAGGAAACCGCTGAGGGCTACCTCGGAGAGGATGTGACCGAGGCAGTAATAACTGTACCCGCCTATTTTAATGATGCTCAAAGACAAGCAACAAAAGATGCAGGAAAAATTGCAGGTTTAGACGTTCTTAGAATTATAAACGAACCGACCGCTGCCGCATTAGCATATGGCTTAGATAAAAAAGAAACTAAAACTATCGCTGTGTATGACTTGGGCGGTGGGACGTTTGACGTGACTATTTTGGAAATAGATGATGGGCTGTTCGAGGTTAAATCTACTAATGGTGATACCTTTTTGGGTGGCGAAGATTTTGACATGCGAATCGTAAATTATCTGGCTGACGAATTTAAAAAAGAAAACAGCGTTGATTTGACTGCGGATAAAATGGCGCTGCAACGTTTGAAAGAAGCGGCTGAAAAAGCAAAAATAGAGTTGTCATCAGCTAACCAAACAGAGATAAATCAGCCTTTTATTTCTATGGATGGCAAAACAGGTCAACCTCTGCATATGGTAATGAAATTGACCCGTGCTAAACTTGAATCACTTGTGAGTGACCTAATAAAAGCTTCTATTAAGCCATGCCAATCAGCACTTAAGGATGCAGGCCTTTCTACCGATGATATTGATGAAATCGTTTTAGTTGGCGGAATGACAAGAATGCCAAAAGTAATTGAAGAAGTCACTAAATTCTTTGGTAAAGAGCCACATAAAGGCGTAAACCCAGACGAAGTGGTTGCAATGGGTGCCGCTATTCAAGCTGGTGTTCTTCAAGGTGATGTAAAAGACGTCGTATTACTTGACGTGACCCCACTATCTCTTGGAATTGAAACATTGGGGGGTGTTTTCACAAGACTAATCGATAGAAACACAACTATCCCTACTAAAAAATCACAAGTGTTTTCAACTGCTGAAGATAATCAAAATGCAGTCACAATTCGCGTATTCCAAGGCGAGCGAGAACTTGCCGCTGACAATAAAATACTTGGACAGTTTAACTTAGAAGAGATTGCTCCAGCGCCGCGTGGTATGCCACAAATCGAAGTTACCTTTGATATAGATGCAAACGGAATTGTTTCAGTTTCTGCAAAGGATAAAGGAACTGGTAAAGAGCAGAAAATTACAATTCAAGCCTCAGGTGGTCTATCTGATGAAGATATTGAGCAAATGGTAAAAGATGCTGAAGATAATGCAGAATCAGATAAAGAGCGTCGTGAACTCATAGAAGCCAAGAACCAGGCAGAAAGCTTGATACACTCAACTGAAAAATCGATGGAAGACCACTCTGATAAGGTGGATCCAACAACAATCGAGGCAATTGAACTGGCAATTTCTGCTCTTAAAGATGACCTTGAAACTGAAAATACAGGAAAAATTAAATCTGGTATTCAGAATGTTACAGATGCTGCTATGAAATTAGGCGAAGCTATCTATAAGTCGAACCAAGAAAACGATGAAGATGCCGCGCCGTTTGATGCCAGCGATAACGCAGCAGCAAATGCTGACGATGATATTCTTGACGCTGATTTTGAAGATCTTGGCGACGAAAAAAATTAATCAGTTTTTTAAACGAATTAACCAACCTGCGCAATTTAGGTTGGTCAGTATTTTATAAAAGGGGCAATTACTATGTCAAAACGCGATTACTATGAAGTGTTAGGCATAAGTAAGGGTGCATCGTCAGAAGAAATTAAAAAAGCGTTTCGAACTAAAGCAAAACAGCTCCATCCAGATCGTAATTCAGACAATCCAAACGCGGAAGCTCAGTTCAAGGAGGCTAACGAAGCATACGATATTTTAAAAGATAGCGAGAAAAAAGCGGCATACGATAGATACGGCCACGCTGCTTTTGAAGGCGGCATGGGCGGCGGCGGAAGTGGCTTCGGCGGTGGAGACTTTTCTAGTGCCTTTTCTGATGTTTTTGATGATCTCTTTGGAGACATGATGGGAGGCAGAAACAGCCGACGTAGTTCAGCGCGAGGTTCTGATCTCAGATATAATCTAAGAGTAACACTTGAAGAAGCCTATTCAGGCTTAGAAAAAACCATAAACGTTCCTTCAACGGTTCAGTGCACATCGTGCAATGGGTCAGGAGCAGAAAGTGGTACAGAACCTACTACTTGTCCTACTTGTTCCGGTATGGGAAAAGTGCGGGCGTCTCAAGGGTTTTTCACTGTTGAACGCTCTTGTCCGTCTTGCTCTGGTCTGGGGCAGGTGATAAAAAACCCATGCAGATCTTGCGGCGGGCAAGGCCGGACCAAGAAAGATCGAGCATTATCTGTAAATATTCCTGCAGGCGTAGAAACAGGAACCAGAATCAGACTTTCTGGTGAAGGCGAAGTCGGCGCACGTGGAGGAACTCAAGGAGATCTGTACATTTTTATCGACGTTTCACAACATAAAATTTTTGAACGCGATGGTCATAACTTGTTTTGTCGGGTACCAGTTTCAATGGCGCGTGCAGCACTTGGGGGAGATATAGAGGTACCTACTATAGACGGCGGCAGAAGTAGAGTTAAAGTACCATCGGGTAGCCAATCTGGAAGACAAATGAGATTGCGATCAAAAGGCATGCCCGCAATTAAATCAACTAAATACGGAGATATGTTTATTGAGCTCGCAGTGGAGACTCCCGTAAATTTGACATCGCGCCAAAAGGAACTGATCAAAGAGTTTGAAGATCTTTCCGAAGATAACAACCCAGAGACAAACAACTTTTTTTCTTCGGTTAAGTCATTTTGGGACCAGATGAAGGGTTAAAAATAAAGTCTTGAAGTCAAATTCTTTCGATGGCTAGAGCGATTCCCTGCCCACCTCCAATGCACATCGTAATCAAAGCTCGTTTTCCATTTATATTTTCAAGCTGATATAAAGCCTTCAGTGTAATTATTGCTCCTGTAGCACCAACTGGGTGACCCAATGCGATAGCTCCACCGTTCGGGTTCACAATAGTAGGATCTAAATTGAGCCCCCTATTAACCGCAATTGCTTGCGCCGCAAAAGCTTCATTACTTTCAATAACATCAAAATCCGATACAACCAGACCAGTTTTTTTCAATAAGTTTTGGACCGCAGGAATTGGACCAACACCCATCACCTCAGGTCTAACTCCAGCATGTCCATAACCTATAATCTTAGCCTTGGGTTTTAAACCATATTTTTCAACAGCTTCTACAGATGACAAAACGATTGCAGCAGCACCATCATTTATTCCAGATGCATTTCCAGCAGTTACTGTACCGTCCTTCTCAAAAACTGGGCGCAAGGAAGCTAAATCTTCCAAGGTTGTAGCTTTGGGATGCTCATCCTTGTCGAATGGGACCATGTCCCTTTTTACTTTTATTTCTATTGGATTGATTTGACTATGAAACAAGTTATTTGATGCGGCCGATGCAGCTCTTTTTTGACTTTCTAAAGCAAACTCATCCTGTTCATGCCGAGAAACATTTTGTTCGCGCGCAACATTTTCGGCTGTTACACCCATATGCCCAGTACCAAAAGGACAATTCAATGCCCCAAGCATCATGTCTAGTGTCTTAACATCTCCCATTTTTGCTCCCCATCTCTGACCTTGCACCGAATAAGGGGAACGGCTCATATTCTCAGAACCGCCAGCAACTCCAAAATCCGCATCGCCCAGTGCTATAGACTGTATGACAGAAACAATAGCTTGAACGCCTGAACCACATAAACGATTGACATTCATAGCAGGAGTTTCTTCAGATATCCCTGCATCCAATGCAGCCACGCGACTGAGATACATATCCCGAGGTTCTGTATTTATAACGTGACCAAACGCAACATGCCCAATCTGTTGCCCCTCCACACCTGAACGCTCCATAGCAACTTTTGTTACAGAAGAAGCTAAATCTATCGGCGTAGTATTAGCCAAAGAGCCTCCAAATGTCCCAATTGGCGTCCTGGCTCCGTCTAGAATGACAATATCTCGCATCTTTGGTCCTTTTTTGATTAAGTTTGTTAACTTATTTGACAGCATAATAATCAGTTACAGACTTGATTGTTAAATCTGTTATTGCCCCTGATCGCCTTGCAGATTGAATTATACCTGTTCTTTTAATTTTATATTGTATTAATAAAGCATTCAATATGTCACCATTGTTAATTGAGAAAGAAACAAGAATGAACCTAACGTTTTTATCTTTTGGTCACGGATATACGGCACAGGCTCTAACGCCATATCTCAATGATAAAGGTTGGAGAGTATTTGGAACATCAAGATCCAAAGATAATTTTTCTGATATTGAAAAGTCAGGAGCTATTCCAATTTTGTGGGGAAGCAATGAATTAAGATCTGTAATCAGGGAGACTGAATTAGTACTTAGTTCTGTATCACCCGCAAACGGAAGTGACCCTGTTATTAAAACGTATGGAGAAGATCTCAAAGATAATTTTAATCAAATTAAATGGGCCGGTTATTTATCGACAATCGGTGTTTATGGCGACACCAAAGGTGAATGGGTCGACGAAAGCTCACCACTCAAACCTTCAACAAACCGCGGAATTGCCAGAGTAAACGCTGAGAAAAAATGGCTTAAATATAATTTTCCTACTCACATATTCAGATTGGGTGGAATTTATGGGCCAAATCGAGGTCCATTCCAAAAAGTTTTACAGGGAAAAGCCGTTAAGATCATCAAGCCAGGACAAGTCTTCAGCAGGATACATATTCATGATATTGTGCAAACACTTCTAGCTTCAATTTCCCAACCTAAACCATATTCGATCTATAATCTCTGCGATGATAATCCAGCGCCTCCACAAGACGTACTTTCATATGCAGCTAAGCTTTTAAGTGTTAAGCAGCCACCAACTGTTAGCTTTGAAGACGCCAATCTTTCGGAAATGGCTAGGAGTTTTTACGCTGAAAATAAACGTGTATCTAATAAATTGATTAAGTCTGAACTTGGCGTTAATTTGATTTACCCGGATTACAAAGTCGGCCTAGAAAATCTCTTAGATCAAGGTTATTGAAATTCTTACAAATTTGCCCGCTTGAAAGCTTCAAGTCCAAGCAATGAAAGTACTAAATCTTCTATATTATTAGCATTTAGACCCGCTTGTTTATACATGTCCTCTGGGCTCGACTGATCGATGAAAAAATCAGGGAAAACCATAGATCTGAATTTAAAACCTTTATCAAAAACACCATTTTCTAACAAAAACTGCTGAACATGACTCCCAAACCCGCCTACAGAACCTTCTTCAATAGTAAGAATCGCTTCGTGATTTTCTACTAAACTGATAATCAGTTGCTCGTCTAAAGGTTTTGCAAACCTAGCATCAACTATTGTTGGCTCGATTCCCTTTAACTTTAAAATCTCTGACGCTTTTAAAACTTCAGAGAGCCTAGTTCCAAAAGAAAGCAAAGCTACCCTATTTCCCTTGATAACAATTCTACCTTTGCCAATTTTAATCGGCTTTCCAGTCAATGGTAGGTCACATCCCACACCATTTCCACGCGGATAACGAAAAGCGATCGGTCCATCGCTGTAATCTACTGCAGTGGCAACCATATGGACTAACTCAGCCTCATCAGCTGCTGCCATAACGACCATATTTGGCAGATTAGCCATGAAGGCTATGTCAAAACTACCAGCATGTGTTGGACCATCGGCACCAACTAATCCTGCACGATCTATTGCAAACCTAACTGGTAGGTTTTGCAAAGCAACATCATGAACGATTTGATCATAGCCTCTTTGCAGAAAAGTTGAGTATATTGCACAGAACGGCTTCATTCCACCTGCAGCCAAAGCTGCGGAAAATGTAACAGCATGTTGTTCAGCTATCCCAACATCAAAACATCTACTTGGATACCTATCTGCAAATAAGTTCAGTCCCGTGCCATCTGGCATTGCCGCTGTCACAGCGCATATTTTGGTATCTTGTGCCGCATAGTTTAACAAACTATCAGCAAATACCTTAGTATAACTGGGTGCATTTGACTTGCTAGATTGCTGCTTTCCAGTCAGAATATCAAATTTTCCAGTAGCATGGCCTTTATCCCTAGCCTTTTCGGCAGGCATATAGCCTTTTCCTTTTTTGGTAACAACGTGTAATAAGATCGGGCCATCTAATCTTTTTTGGATAGTCCTAAAAATAGGTAATAACTGATTTAAATCATGACCATCGATTGGCCCAAGATATGAAAATCCCAAAGCTTCGAAAATAGTATTTCCTACAGCCATTGACTTCAACAACCGTTTTGCTCTCTTAGCCCCTTCTTTAAAGGGTTCGGGTAGAAAACCTATAGCTCCTTTTGCTATTTGTCGAAAATCTTGGAACGGTTCTTCTGCATAAAGCTGAGACAAGTATGAAGACAAAGCCCCAACTGGGGGTGCAATGGACATTTCGTTATCATTCAAAATTACTATTAGCCGTTTTTTCAAATGACCAGCATTATTCATAGCCTCATAGGCCATTCCTGCACTCATAGATCCATCACCAATCACTGCAATCGTTTCACCTAAACCGGCTTCACATGAGCCGCCTAAGTCTCTAGCAGTTGCAAAACCCAAGGCAGCAGAAATTGAAGTTGAAGAATGTGCAGCACCAAAAGGATCATATTCACTTTCCGATCTTTTTGTAAAACCGCTCAATCCATCTTTTTGTCGAAGGGTTCGAATGCGATTTCGTCTTCCAGTTAAAATTTTGTGTGGATAACTTTGATGTGAAACATCCCATATTATCTTATCTTTTGGCGCATCGAATACAGCATGCAATGCTATCGTCAGCTCAACAACTCCAAGACCGGCACCTAAATGCCCCCCAGTTTCTGAAACAGCCGAAATGGTTTCTTGCCTCAGCTCGCTAGCTACTTGAAAAAGTTGTTCATCGGAAAATAACTTTAAATCATAAGGCGAGCTAATCTTATCAAGAAGTGGTGTGGAAGAATTATTAGACATGTTTCTCTTTCAAACTAATAATCTCGCGAAATAACGAATTCGGCTGCTTGTTTCAAGATCTGTGATCGCTGTCCGTAAATTGCGACTGAATCACACGCTTCATCGATTAAATCTCGAGCCTTTTTCTGAGCACCATCAACACCTAATAATGATACAAAAGTCGCTTTGTTGGCTGATGCATCTTTCATCAGTTTTTTGCCTGCTTTGATTTGGTTTCCAGTAGCATCCAACAAGTCATCAGCTATTTGAAAAGCTAAACCTACAGCTTTTGCATATTTTTCTAACGGTCTTACGTCTTCATCAGCCATATGCGCGCCTGCAGTTATGGCCCATAGAATAAGCGCACCCGTTTTACCTTGTTGCAACTTTATAATATCATCTAAACTTAATGCAGCAGTAGATTGTTCAGCAGAAATATCTAAAGCTTGCCCCATTACCATACCTTTCGCACCTGCTGCTTTGGCTAAATTGTAGGCAAGCTTACTCGAATTAGGCACTACACTGTTTAGTGTCAGCTCAAAAGATAGAGCTTGTAAGGCGTCTCCAACTAAAATTGCTGTCGCTACATCCCATTTTTTATGAACGGTTGGACGTCCACGCCGCAAGTCATCGTTATCCATATCTGGCAAATCATCGTGGACTAAAGAGTATGTATGCATAGCCTCGATGCCCGATGCTGGCCATTTAGCTAAACCTGGATCTATTTCAAATAGGGAAGAACTTTCTAGCACAAAAAATGCTCTAAGTTTTTTACCCCCTTGAAGCGAGTATCGCATCGCATCAACTATTTCAATTTCACCAAAGTCTTTCAGATAATTTATTATTGTTTTTTCTACAATTTCTGCAGAAAAACCCAGACGATCTCTAAACATCAAAGTCCTTGAACGGTTTCGTTCCCGTTACTGATCCATCTTCATCTAAAGTTATAGCTGCAACCTTTTGCTCAGCCTCTTTTAACTTAGTCTCACATCGTTTTTTTAATTCTGCACCTTTTTCATAGAGAGATATACTATCTTCAAGAGGAACGTCGCCTCTTTCTAGCTGTGTTACAATTCTTTCAAGCTCACTCATTGCCTGTTCAAAAGTCATTTCGGAGATAGGTGTGTCATTCATATCAGGCCTCACATAATTTCGTAACATGGGCTTTAACAGAATCTGCCAAAGCTCTTAAATCATAACCGCCCTCTAATGTAGATACCAGCCGTCCCTCGCAGCATTCTTCTGCAATTTTACAGAGCCTTTCCGTCAACCAAGAAAAATCTGCCGTTGACCAATTTAGTTCTGCTAGAGGATCTGCTTCATGCGCGTCAAAACCCGCCGATATTAATATCAGCTCAGGCTCAAATTTTTGTAATACTGGAAAAACTAGTGCTTCGTATTTTTGACGCATAAGTGAACCATTACTTTTTGGGGGTAACGGTATATTAACAATATTTTTGTAATTGCCTTGCTCTTCCTCGGTTCCAGTTCCTGGCCAAAGGGGTATTTGCTGAGAAGTAAAAGTTAAGCAACGGCTTTCATCCCAAAGTATCTCCTGAGTTCCGTTCCCATGATGGACATCAAAATCAATAACTGCAACTCTTTTTAAACCATGAAAATCAAGTGCATGCTTTACTCCAAGAGCAATGTTTCCAAACAAACAAAAACCCATAGCCGTTTGTGTTTCAGCATGGTGACCCGGAGGCCTGACAGCAACAAACGCATTTTTGGCTTCGCCAGACAAAACTAAATCTACAGCACGTAAAACACCCCCGGCAGCCCGGTAGGCAGCAGTCAGAGAGCCAGAAGAAATATGGGTATCGCCATCTAAAGATTTAAAACCAGTTTCAGGCACTTCATCTTGCAAGTAATTAATATACTCAAGAGGATGAATTCTAAGAATGTCATCTTCTGCTGCCATAGGTGCACTAAACCGCGATAAGTTAATGTCTTTTAATGCTTCTAAAATATATTCCAGCCTGGCTACTTGTTCTGGATGCCTTGGCGGCGTCACATGTTGCAGACACTCTTCGTGCGTTACAAGTGCTGTTTTCTTCATCAAGAAATTAAGCCTTCGTTCATTAATTTTTCAAATGTCTCATCTAAAGCTTTTTTCGCTCGCTTGATCAGTAAATCAATTTCCGATTTTGTGATTATTAGTGGAGGTGAAATAATCATTCGGTCGCCAACGTGCCGCATTATAAGATTGTTTGCGAAACATCTTTCTCTGCAAATATATCCAACTTTACCGGCATCTGATGTAAATGGGGAACGATTTTCTTTATTTGGGGTTAATGCTATGGAGCCCATCATACCTACTATTTTTGCTTCGCCAACAAGTGGGTGCGTGCATAAGCCCTCCCACTCTTTTTTCAAATATGGTGCAACATCATTTTTTACATGCCCAATTATATTTTCGTCCTCAATAATACGTAGATTTTCAAGCGCTACAGCTGCTGCCACAGGATGGCTTGAATAAGTATAGCCATGATTAAATTCATCCCTGGAAATGACACTTTCAATTTCATCAGAAACTATTGAACCGCCAATGGGTTGATACCCGCTGCTTAAACCCTTCGCGATTGTCATTATATCAGGTTTTATATCTAGGGTCTGGCTTCCAAACCAATTACCCGTTCGACCAAAGCCACAGATTACTTCATCTGCAATTAAAAGTATTCCATAATGATTGCAAATGCGTTGAACTTCCGGCCAATATGAATCCGGAGCAACAATTACACCTCCAGCACCTTGAACAGGTTCAGCTATGAAAGCTGCCACGCGGTCTACTCCCAAAGATTTAATTTTTTCTTCCAGTTCTCGGGCGCGAGCTAAACCAAAATCTTCGGGTGACAATTCACCACCTTCAGACCACCAATTAGGTTGATTGATATGATGTATGTCAGGTATTGGCATGCCACCTTGATCATGCATTGCTGACATACCACCTAATGATCCAGAGCCAACACTTGAGCCGTGATATGCATTTTTTCGACTAATGATAATTGATTTATTTGGCTTGCCTTTTAATGCCCAGTAATGCCGAACCAATCTTATATTCGTATCATTGGCCTCAGACCCTGAACTGGCAAAAAACAAATGGTTTAAATCAAATGGAGCCAATTCAGCCAACTTTTCGGCCAACTCTATAGCTGGAAGATGTGTCGTTTGAAAAAATGTATTGTAATACGATAGCTCTTTCATTTGACGCGCAGCGACTTCCGCAAGTTCATGACGCCCATAACCTATATTAACACACCATAGACCAGACATGGCATCTAATATTTCTTCTCCTTCTGAGTCATATACAAAAACACCATTAGCACGCGTTATTACACGCGCGCCTTTTTCACCCAATTCTGCTTGTGCCGTGAACGGGTGCATATGATGAGCAGCATCACGCATTTGAAGTGCTTTAGTTGGAAACTTATTTGATAGTAAATTCATAGGGTTGCCTCATAAGCTTTTAATTTAATTTTTGTAAAGAAACTTCTTTTAACTAGCATTGACAGAGCTTTTACCGACTGTAATTGTAAAAATTCATAAAACAATAAAGAAGTGGCATATGACCTTACAAAATTTTGATGGAAAAAATGACACCATTACTCCAGAGCAAGTACAATACTGGGATCATAAACATCTGATCCATCCGTGGAGTGAATTCTCAGAAGATGGCTTTGACATGACGCAGGTCTCAAGAGCCGATGGTATATATCTTTATGACGCGCACGGAAATAAGTTAATTGACGGTCCAGGTGGTATGTGGTGCGTTAATATAGGATATGGGCGAAAAGAAATGGCAGATGCTATTTCTGAACAGATTATGAATATGACATATTCAAGTCCATGGTTTACTACCAACGAACCCGCTGCAATGTTAGCCAAAGTTATAACTGAAAAAACGCCTGGTGACCTGAACCGTGTCTTTTTTTCGAATGGGGGCTCTGACGCTGTCGATACAGCTTTAAGATTTGTTCAATATCGAAATAACGTTATAGGCCAACCTGATAAAAAGAAAATATTATGCAGGGAAAGAGGTTACCATGGATCGTCTTATCTGGCAGCGACAGTGTCCGGAACCAGTCGAGAGCATGATCGGCGATATATGGATACCCAACACGATCTTGCAATTATGCTACCTAATATAAATCCTTACATACGTCCAAGTGGAACATCTCTAGAGGAATGGTGCGATGAGAAAATATCAGAAATGGAGGAAACAATTTTATCAATTGGACCTGACCTAATTGGATGCTTTATCGCCGAACCTATCCTGGCTTCAGGAGGGGTAATCGTACCACCTCCTGGTTACCACCAACGCTCGCTTGAGCTATGTAAAAAACACGATATTGTTTATATTTCGGATGAAACAGTCACTGGTTTTGGCCGCTTGGGTCATTGGTTTGCATCAAAAGAAGTTTTTGGAATTCAACCAGATATTATCACATGCGCAAAGGGATTGACGTCAGGCTACCTTCCCATGGGCGCTGCTATAATCTCCGAAAGTCTTATTGATGGCATAAAAAATACAGACGGATCTCAACCCTTTACGAATGGTTACACATATTCGTGCCACCCAGTTGCCGCCAAGGCGGCTCTCACCAATATAGATATAATGTCAAAAGACAGAATCTTAGAACATGTGCGAAAGGTATCACCCCATTTTC
The DNA here is from genome assembly GCA_902606585.1 of Paracoccaceae bacterium. Lineage (GTDB taxonomy): Bacteria > Pseudomonadota > Alphaproteobacteria > Rhodobacterales > Rhodobacteraceae > Salinivivens. The sequence goes on from CACLGX010000004.1 coordinate 18,276, forward strand.
AAAACAGACTACGCGATTTAGGCAAAAAATATGATATAATAGGGGACGCTCGGGGAGTAGGGCTTCTTGGATGCCTGGAAGGTTTGGGCTCTAAAGACTCATCGGAAGAAGCGCGCCTTAAAATTGACACCGAATTTGGTCAAATGATGGATAAAGCTTGCGAGAAACGTGGGCTGCTTGTTCGGCCAATAATTAACATGTGTGTATTTTCGCCGCCACTTATCATTACCCAAAGCGAAATAGATGATATGTTTGATATCCTTGAGGAAGCGATAGTAGAGGTTCAAGAAAACTATAGTTAGATACCTGTTTTATTACTTTTTTGACGAACAAGAAGTATTTATATAGAGCCAAATAACTTAACAACAAATTTACTCAGTAATGATTTCAAACGGATTTAACCGACATAAAAACTGCTGTATTTAGGCTTTTAAATAGTCCAATCAGCTCTTGGAAAATGGCAAGTATAGCCATTTGGATTTTTAACTAAGTAATCTTGGTGATAAGACTCAGCTTCCCAAAACTCTTCCGCAGAAGTTACTTTCGTAACAACCTTGCCTGGCCATTTTTTTGAACTTTCGATATCAGAAATCATTTTAAAAGCTTCTTCCCGTTGTTCTGACGACGTGGTAAAAATATGTGATCGATAACTATCCCCAATATCGTTTCCCTGCCTATCAATAGTTGTGGGGTCATGGATTTGAAAAAAAAATTTTAACAAGCGGCGATATGATACTCTCGATGGGTCAAAAAGAATTTCAATTGCCTCGGCATGGCCGGTAGTTTCTGTGCAGACATCTTTGTAAGTTGGGTTTTTTAAGTGTCCACCCGTGTAACCAACACGCGTTTTGTGTACACCAGGAATCTTCCTCATCAAATCCTCCATACCCCAAAAACAACCACCAGCTAAAATTGCTATTTCCATTTTATTCTCCTACTAGCTCCACAAACTTGCCATAGCCCTCAGCCTCCATGTCATTTAAATGTATAAATCTTAGGCTTGCCGAATTTATACAGTATCGGAGGCCTCCTCGATCTTTGGGTCCATCTGGAAAAACATGGCCTAAGTGGCTGTCCCCATTTGTGGAACGTACTTCGGTTCTGATCATCCCATGAGAAGTATCCGAAATCTCAGTTACATAAGATGCTTCAACAGGTTTTGTAAAACTGGGCCAACCACAGCCGCTTTCATACTTATCGTCCGATATAAAAAGTGGCTCACCAGAAACGATGTCGACATAAATGCCTGGCTCTTTATTATACAAAAGTTTCCCAGTCCCAGGTCTTTCAGTACCGTTTTCCTGAGTGACCCAATATTCCTCTGGGCTTAAAAGTGCGATTGCCTCTGAATTCTTATGATAGTTCATTGTAAACTCTCCACTTATTATCCTAAAACTTGGGGTAAATTTTATTAATTTCAATCTATGAAAGAAAGTATATTTAAATTTGATAAAAATTGTATTTAAATCTTAGGCCTATTATACCCCAAAACGAGTAATATTTTCTTGAAAGGAATAGATATGAAAACAGCTAAAGACTATCTAAAAGAAGCAAATTCTGTTGTTGAAAAAATATCACCAGCTGAAGGGATAGAGCAGCACAAATCTGGTAATTTGGTAGTTGTAGATGTAAGAGACTCTTCTGAGTTCCCAGCAACAGGCACTGTTCAAGGCGCTCTAAGAATTCCTCGAGGTCTAATAGAGTTCTTCGCAGATGATACCCACCCCATGCATAACAGCGCGCTGAAAAAAGATGCCCAAATTGGAATTATCTGTGCCGTAGGAGGTCAAGCCGCTCTTACAGCTAAAACAATGAAAGATATGGGTTTTGAAAATGTCGTTAACCTTGGTGGAGTAAGTGGTTGGGCTGAAGCTGGCGGGCCAATGGAAGATTAAAATACAAAATTGTCTTTTGAATAGCCTTGAATAAATAACAGCGATGTTAAATCACCGAAATTAATACGGATATCGCATTGCTCTGCAACAGATGGTTTGGCGTGAAGAGCGACACCTGTCCCAGCTTTACTCAACATATCTAAATCGTTGGCTCCATCACCAACCGCGATCACCTGTCTGGCAGATAAATTAAATTTACTCGCTATACGGTCTAATTGCTCAACTTTAGCCTTTTTGCCCAGAATTGGTTTTTTTACTTTTCCAGTTAACTTATTTTCGCTTGTTAGCAAAACATTCGCGTGATTTTCATCAAAGCCTAGGTAGGCAGAAACTTTATCTGTAAACGTAGTAAATCCCCCTGAAACAAGAGCACAATAGGAACCATTTGCTTTCATCGTTGATAAGAGAGTTGATGCACCAGGCGTGTAAGTTATTCGTTCTTTGAGAACTTTATCAATAATCTGCGTGGACAAGCCCTTCAACAATGCGACTCTCTCAGTTAAGGCTTCTTCAAAGTCTAATTTACCCTTCATCGCTTCGGCTGTAATAAATTTCACCCGTTCTCCAATTCCAATTTCACTGGCAAGCTCGTCTATGCATTCCTGCTGGATTATAGTGCTATCCATATCTGCAAGCAGAATAGATTTTTTACGCATTTTGTCTTCCTGAATCACCAAATCGATTTTTAGTTCTTGAAATTTTGACCACATAGACCAACGGTCAGTAGGAATTTTGGGTATGATAAATTCAGCAGCTTCTTCACTTGAAAGATAAAAATAGTCTTTAGCTTCCCAAGCCTCACACAGATTTTTAACGAGTTTTGATTTCAATAGGCGGGAATTAGGAGGTGCAATTAGTGTAACTGCATACATAATTAAACTTTCATAGAGCCAAGGACCAAAACCCTTTAATCTCTCTGCCTATAACTAGATTTTTATTGTTGTTAAAGGCAAGAATATCAATTAATTCGATATTTGGGACACCTCTCCCCAACGAGAGGCGAATATCTGGAAGGGTAACAGACATGGATATTAAAAGACCGGTTACGCGGCCGGACAGCGCTTATTTTTCTTCAGGCCCCTGTGCCAAAAATCCCTCTTTTGAATTAACTAAGCTCGCTGATGCTCCACTTGGAAGATCCCATCGTGCTGAAGCTGGTAAAGCAAGGCTGAAACTAGCAATCGAAGAAACAAGAAAGATTCTCGAAATTCCGAGTGATTATAGAATTGCTATAGTACCCGCTTCGGATACAGGTGCTGTCGAGATGGCAATGTGGTCTATGCTAGGAGCCAGAGCTGTAACCATGGTAGCCTGGGAAAGTTTTGGGGATGGGTGGGTCAACGATGCCGTTAAACAACTTAAGCTAGATGCTAAAATCTTTAATGCCGACTATGGTGAAATCGTAGATATGGAAAACCTGGATTATGATACTGACATTGTATTTACCTGGAATGGCACCACCTCAGGTGTCTGCCTCAAGGATGGAAACGCAATACCACATGATAGGTTAGGTCTCACAATTTGTGATGCAACCTCGGCTGCATTTGCTATGGATTTACCTTGGGCAAAATTGGACGTGACAACCTTTAGTTGGCAAAAAGTTCTAGGTGGAGAAGCGGCACATGGCATGCTTATCCTTTCTCCAAGAGCAGCGCAAAGATTGGAGAACTATACTCCTTCCTGGCCCGTTCCAAAGATATTTCGACTTACAAAAAATGGAAAACTTATTGAAAGTATTTTTGAAGGTGCAACAATTAATACACCATCAATGCTGGCCGTAGAGGACTATCTACTTTCACTTGAATGGGCAAAAAGAGTTGGTGGAAAAAATGAGCTCATCAATAGAGCAAAAAGAAATGCCAAAGCCATTTGGGATTTTTGTGACAGTCGGGATTGGATAGAAAATCTAGCCGTTAATCCTTCCACACGATCTACGACTTCCGTTTGCCTGAAATTCAAAGACAACCGAATTACTGACGGTCATTCCTTTGCAAATAGAATAGCCAAGCGGCTAGAAAATGAGAAAGTGGCTTTTGATGTTGGAGCCTACAGAGATGCCCCACCAGGTCTTAGAATTTGGTGCGGAAGTACAGTGGAAACTTCTGATATAGAAAAAATGTTGCCCTGGATAGATTGGGCTTTTCATGAAGAAATTCAGGCCAGCTGTTAACCCCCCCCAAATCATGAGTATTCACGAATTTAATTTCATAATTTAGTAAGGAAGATCCATTAAATGGCACCTAAAGTATTAGTATCAGACAAGTTAAGCGAAACAGCAGTTCAAATATTTATCGATCGCGGTATCGAAGTGGATTTTATGCCAGACTTGGGAAAAGACAAAGAAGCTTTGGCTAAAGCAATTGGAAACTACGACGGTTTGGCAATCCGGTCTGCAACCAAGGTAACTCCAACTATTTTAAAAAATGCCCATAAACTGAAAGTAATAGGTCGAGCTGGCATAGGAACCGATAACATAAATAAAGAAGCGGCCTCCAAACAGGGTATAGTTGTTATGAATACACCATTTGGAAACATGATAACTACTGCTGAACACGCGATAGCTATGATGTTCGCTGTTGCCAGGCAGATTCCGCAAGCAAGTGCATCAACTCGTGCAGGCAAATGGGAAAAATCAAAATTTATGGGTGTCGAACTAACGGGAAAAATCTTGGGCGTAATTGGCGCAGGTAACATCGGGGGAATTGTTTGCGAGCGCGCCCGCAATTTAAAAATGAAAGTATTGGTATATGATCCTTTTTTGTCCAATGAAAAGGCGCTTGAAATGGGTGTTGAAAAAATAGAAGGGCTAAAAGATTTACTGCCAAAAGCAGACTTCATAACCTTACATGTCCCTCTAACAGATATGACCAAAAATATTTTAAGCCGCGAGAATTTAAAAAAGACTAAAAAAGGTGTTCGGATTATTAATTGTGCAAGAGGGGGACTAGTAGACGAAAGTGCCTTAGCAGAGCTTTTAAAAAGCGGCCACGTGGCGGGGGCCGCTTTAGACGTTTTTGAGGAAGAACCAGCAAACAGTAATCCTCTTTTTAATATACCTAATGTCGTTTGCACTCCCCACTTAGGCGCAGCAACAATTGAGGCCCAGGAAAACGTAGCTCTTCAAATTGCCGAACAAATGTCTAATTATCTTCTTGAGGGTGCTGTAGAAAATGCCCTCAACATGCCCTCTATGAGTGCAGAAGAAGCAAAGGTTATGGGGCCTTGGGTTAAATTATCACAATATTTGGGAAGTTTCGCTGGCCAGATGACTGATGAGCCTGTCAAAGCTATCAATATATTATATGACGGCCTTGTTTCTAAAATGAATTTACCGGCGCTGAACAGCAGTGTGATTTCTGGAATTATGACAAAAGCCAACCCAGACGTAAACATGGTCTCCGCACCAATAATCGCAAAAGAGCGTGGGATTAAAATAAGCACTACAAATCAAGACAAAGCTGGCGCTTTCGAGGGCTACATTAAAGTGACAGTCGTTACAGAAAAAAGAGAACGCTCAGTGGCTGGCACTGTCTTTAGCGATGGCAAACCTCGTTTTATTCAAATTAAAGGCATCAACATCGATGCTGAAGTTGGTCCTCACATGCTGTACACAACAAATAAGGACGTTCCTGGCATAATTGGTGTTCTAGGAAAAACACTTGGTGATAACGATGTTAATATTGCAAACTTTACTCTTGGCAGATCCCAAGCAGGTGGCCAAGCGATTGCTTTGTTGTATGTAGATAATCCAATCTCGGATACAGTTATTGGAGCTTTAAAAGCCACCGGTGTTTTTGGACAAGCGAAAGCATTAAATTTTCCAGTTGAAAACCCAAACAGTTAGCGACTTCGAAGCGGCGTAACTTTTATAAATAAAATTAAAATTCAATCTGGGTTCGACCTTTTAGCTTTTTTAGTTCATATGAAAATTTATCAATTAGTATTGGCCATCTTGCATTTTTTCATAAATTTGTTCTAAAACCTATCAATGTTTACAATTGCTGCTCTTTACCATTTTACGCGTTTTAAAAATCATTTAGAATTGCGTGAACCACTGCAAAAAAAGTGCGAAGATTTAGGCATAAGTGGGTCTCTGTTACTTGCTTCAGAAGGGATAAACGGCACGATTGCTGGTACAGATGAAAGTATAGAAAAAATACTTGTCTATATAAAAAAGATGCCAGGCTGTGCCGATTTAGAATACAAGACAAGTGTTTCAAAACTTCCACCGTTTCCTAGAATGAAAGTGAAATTAAAAAAAGAAATAGTCACGATGGGTCAACCAAATATTGATCCCAAAGCTAGGGTTGGACATTATGTCGATCCATCTGATTGGAATTCAGTTTTAAATGATCCCGATGTTATTGTGATCGATACGCGTAATGAGTATGAGGTTGATATAGGTACATTTAAAGGTGCTATAAACCCTCAAACTAGTTCGTTTAGAGAGTTCCCCGCTTGGTGGGAAAAAAATAAAGCAAAATTTAAAAACAAAACTATCGCGATGTTTTGTACGGGAGGAATTCGCTGCGAGAAATCAACGAACTATCTTATTGGACAAGGTGTTAAGAATGTCTCTCATTTAAAAGGTGGAATATTAAAATATTTAGAAGAAACGTCCAAAGAGCAAAGTGAATGGGAGGGCGACTGCTTTGTATTTGATGCACGAGTATCCGTTGGGCATCAACTAAAAGAGGGCCCCCACAAATTATGTTATGCCTGCAGGCAACCCATACTGCCCGAAGATAAAGAACGTTCCGAATATGAACATGGTGTTTCGTGTCACAAGTGCGAAAGCAAAACTACTGAAGCTGACAAAAGCCGGTTCCGGGAAAGGCAAAAACAAATCCAATTATCTCGAAAACGCGGACAAAAGCACATGGCCGGCTATGACGAAAATTAACTTATGGCGATTCTTGGACGCCCAGATGCTTCCACTAAAACATTTGCCTCTACGAAAACTACACGGTTCTCTATATTGGCCGTTTTTATCTCTTTATCAATATTCACAGTGACATTTTCTGCACCAGCTTCTTTTGCCTTCTGAATACTCTTCTCCGTTAATTTTTCTTCTAATACCTTCAAGGCTTTCGCCTCACTAGTAAAATTGACAGGCTTTCCATCGAGATGAACAAGATATTTCCCCTCAGAAGGAGAAGAAATCACCCCTGACTCCCTCATAACAATCTTCCCAACAACAGCACCGATAGCATTTGCCACGCCGGCATATTCAGGTAAAATAACCTCACAATTTAATTTATCACCAACAGCGGGATAATAGGTTGGTGCCGAAGCTCCTAGGCCTATAATTTTTTTACTAATCCCAACATTAACTTTTATTAAATCACTATACCCCACAAGGCCAAACTGGGTCAGAGGGTGTTTAGCTAAGACATCTGGCTTATCTCCAAAATCAACCTTTTCTTCCGAAAAGGCCATTTCTAATATAGCGCTACTTGTCTGCTTTGTAAGCCGGCAAACTATCCTTTCAGCCATCTGTGCAGTTGAGGAAGCCAAAAGCTCTCCTGATCCACTACGGCGTCGGGCAAAAAGATCGATAGCCTTAATCGCTGCTTCTTTATCCCAGGCGTTTGATTTACCAAGTACATGACTAGCGTCGGAAGGTGTAACAGCTGAAATTTGAGCAACACCCAAGGAAACTAATTTAATTACAGACTGCAAATCTAGGCGAGATTTAATCACCTCACTCATGGGATAGAATTGTTCACCAATTCTCCCATAAACTTTATCATCGCGCTCGGATAGTACTGGATCTGTTGAGGTCCTAGTTCTTCTTATAAATCGCGCATCAAAATCATTCGGTGTTTCATTTTTAAGTTGGTTATCCAAGGTTTGATGAATCAAGTCTGGATCAATTGATGCGGCCAAAGCAACTGGTATTACTCTTTTAGGGCCCAAGGAAATATCCCCGCCTAAACCCTCCACCCTCAATTTAACCTCACTATCACCACCTAATCCAAACGTATACATAGCTACAGCTTCTACCATAGTTCTGTAAGGGCCAACACTTGCCCCTCTTGGGTCAATAGCAGGCTTTCCTCCCATCAAGACAGCTATGTCAGTTGTTGTGCCCCCAATATCCGAGATAATTGCTTCTGTTTCGCCTGTTAACCATTGTGCCCCTACAATTGAAGCAGCGGGCCCACTCAAAATGGTTTCAATTGGTTTTTCGCGCGCTTGCGCTGCGCTGATTAAAGCGCCATCCCCTCTTACAACCATCAGTGGTGCTAAGATTCCAAGGCTCTTTATGACATGTTCAGCTTTTATAATGAGCAAATCAATTAGAGCGATTAATCGCGCATTTAAAACTGCTGTCAGAGCTCTCTTTGGGCCATTGAGTTTAGCCGAAATTTGATGAGATAAGCTCACAGGTTTATCTGTCAATTTGCGAATAATTTCTGCAGCTTCTAATTCATGCTCTGGGTTCCTCACTGCAAATTGTGAACAAACTGCATAAGCGGAAACGCCTTTAATTTCAGATGCCCACCTCGACAATTTGTTTTTTTCAAGCGGACTTTTTTCGAAGCCTGCATAATTATGACCGCCCTCAATAACTAAAAAAGGATCCCCTTTCAGTGCATCAAAAATTGAGTGTTTCTCAAGATCGCTATCCTGAAAACCAATCATGACTAATGCAACTCTATCTCCTTGTCCCTCAACTAAAGCATTAGTTGCTAAGGTAGTTGATAGAGAAACTAGAGAAATTTTCTCTGATGCTGTATTTCTCTGTTTTACCGCTTTTTGTATTGCTGATCCAATCCCTAACGATAAATCGCTGTGAGTTGTAAGGGCTTTAGAAAAAGCAATAACACGTTCCTCATCTTCTAAAATAACCGCGTCAGTATAAGTACCACCAGTGTCAACGCCTAAAATAAATGACATTTTTATTCCTTAAGCTATTTTAAAATCATTTAATTTATTATTTGCGAACGGTCTGTTCATTTGCGGCAGGTTTTATCCGTTTAGTTCCCTTTTTGCCCATTGCGCAGCATCTGCAACAACGGGGTTAGGATCTTTTACGAGGTGCTCAATTTTATCCAGATATTTTTTGTTATGCGAATTACCGATAGCATATAATACATTTCTAATAAACCTATCACGACCTATCCTCTTTATCGGACTCCCTGAAAATTTTTTTCGGAAAGAAAGGTCATCTAAAATTACGAGCTCATCTAACTCTGGTTCTAATAAATCTTCGCGTGCATGGTATTTGTTATCAGCGGCCTCTTTTGCAAACTTATTCCAAGGGCATACAGCAAGACAATCATCACAGCCATATATACGGTTTCCAATTTTTGGTCTTAAATGCTCGGGAACAGGGCTACTACTTTCTATAGTCAGATAGGAAATGCAAAGGCGTGCATCTAGCTTGTATGGTTTCGGAAATGCATTTGTTGGACACACGTCTAGGCAAGAAGTGCATGTCCCACAATTGCTTATTTCCATGCTATCTTCTTCGATATTAAGAGTAGTGAATATCGATCCAATAAAGAACCAACTTCCTAAATCTCTACTGACCAAGTTTGTATGCTTACCCTGCCAACCCAGTCCCGCTGCCTGACCTAAAGCCTTTTCAGGAACAGGAGCTGTATCAACAAAGACCTTCACTTCACATTCAAACTCTTTCACTAGCCATCGGGCTAAGCGTTTTAATCGCTTTTTGACTACATCATGATAATCTTTGTTTTGCGCATAGACAGAAATCGCACCTTTTTCAGGTTTTTTTAAAATTTCTAGCGGGTCATGCTTTGGAGAATAGCTTTCGCCTAGCATCACACACGACTGGGCATTTGGCCATAGACTGCTTGGGTCAGATCTCCACTCTACCTTTTGATTCATCCACGACATTTCACCATGCCTATTTTTATTCAAAAACTCTCGAAGCCTCTGTGAATGCTCTTTCAAACTCCAAGGTCGGCATATCCTCATAAGGCTAAAGCCCTCAAATTGGGCTCGTTCCTTTAGCTTATGTTTAATGTCATCATTCATCATCTAAACGTTTCAAAAGATTAAAAATATATCTCAACAAATATAGTTTCGAGGCAAAAAGATAGTAGAAATTAGAAAAATTTTAAAAATCTAAATCATTATAATGATCAGAAGGTGGAAACCCGGAGATTTGATCTGCTAAAATACCACGAAAAGCTGGGCGCGATTTTATTTTTGCATACCAGTCTTTTACTGTGTTTGACTCAACCCAATCAACATCTTTTGTATAATCCAATGTTGAAAAATGAGCAGCAGCGGTAAAATCGGCTAAAGTCATGGAATTTCCAGCCAGCCACCTGCGGCGTTCTAATAAAAAAGTCATGTAGTCTAAATGATATTTAATTTTGCGTTTTCCATTCATAACATTTTTACTATCAGGAGCGCCCTGTTTCATAATTTTCTTATTTATTCTCTCGTGTAAGAGTTTGGATGTTACTTCAAAATGGAACTTATCATCGAACCAATTTACCAATCTTCTCACTTCGTAGCGATCCTCAGGGCTATCTGGCATTAATTTGGGCTGTGGGTACAAATCTTCCAAAAACTCACAGATAGGAGTACTTTCGGTAAGAAGCATTCCATCCAATTGTAAAATAGGTATTTTACCACTTGGACTTTTTTTCAAAAACTCAGGAGACTTCTCCCAATACCTCTCCTCAATGAGTTCCACTTCAACTTTTTTTTCAGCCAATACAAGGCGAACTTTTCTACAAAATGGTGAAAGAGGAAGATGATAAAGTCTAAGCATTTCAAAAATTAAATATTCTTCTCAAAGACACATGCACCGAATTCAAACGATTTTCAATCAGTAAAACAATCTGAACGGTCATCTTTCAGTATCGTGGCAGCTCCATCAGCAATTGATAGCGCGCGTTTCTGAATAAATTTACTGGGATCTATTACTGAGCGCTGTTTGGGATCGGGTAAAACAGCTGCTAGCAAAGCCGCTTGCTGTAAGCTCAATTTACTGGAAGATATTCCAAAGAGTTTCTGACTGGCCTCTTCAATTCCAAAAATACCCTGATCAAATTCAGCAATATTCAAATAAACCTCAAGAATTCGCTTTTTTGGCCAAGAAATCTCTACGACTGGGGTCAAAACAGCTTCAAAGGCTTTTCTGATCCAACTTCTTTGGTGCCAGAGAAACAAGTTTTTTACAACTTGCTGACTTAATGTGGATGCGCCTCTCTTGGATCCTTGATCAATAGCTGACCGAATTGCTGCCAAATCAAAACCCCAATGATTGCAAAAATTCACATCCTCCGCAGCCACAATACTTAAGGGTACACTCGCTGATATATCTTTTAAACTGACCCAAGAATAAGATATTGCCCCATGATTTGAAGTCTCTGAAATCATGTAAGGCGTGGTAGGAATAGGAATAAATCTAAAAAGTAGAACGATGGCAAATACTAATATGAAAAACAGGATCAAACCTGTCATGAAAATTTTTTTGATTTTTTGACGCATTAAAAATTTGCCCAATGTTTCTATATGCACAGACAGTGCTTTCTATCTATAGCAAACCTTTGGATTAAAACATCATTTGCTTGGCAAAACAATTCCAGCATAAGCTCTGGTTTTGAATGTTATTCAGCCGGAATTGCTCCCTTATCAAAAGAAATTGGATGCGAAATTTTGTTAAGCATTTCTTTTGGGCAAATCTGGATAAAGTTATTTACCTCAATATCCCAGTTACGTAAAATTTCCTGGGCTCTTCGACTTTCTGTTTCAAGAGCGTGTTTTTCCACTAAAATTCTCAACTCTTTTTTCCAGTAATCAACTTGAACTCTTGCTGTGACAATCGATTCCATGTTCATAACTTCTTCTGCTTGGTTTTCTGGGTCATAAATATAAGCCATTCCACCGGTCATACCCGCACCAAAATTAGCACCAATACTTCCAAGAATAACCGCCACTCCTCCAGTCATATACTCACACCCGTTCGACCCACAACCCTCTACAACAACCTTTGCGCCCGAGTTTCTTACTGCAAAACGCTCTCCTGCACGCCCGGAAGCAAACAAAAATCCATCCGTTGCTCCGTACAAAACTGTGTTACCGATAATAGTATTGTCCGCCGCTATTAATGGACTTATCATTGGCGGTCTAATGACTATTGTACCACCAGATAACCCCTTGCCTACGTAGTCATTTGCATCGCCTGAAACTTCTAACTTCAAACCTGGAGCGGCAAAAGCTCCTAATGCTTGACCAGCGGACCCTGTCAACTTAACAGTTAAATGGTCTTCTTGCAGCGAATTTCGCATTCCAAATCTTTGTACGATTTCACTTGATGTCCGAGTCCCAACCGTTCTATGCGTATTTTGAATAACATAAGAAAGCTGCATTTTTTCACCATCTTTCAAAAATCTCTCTGCATCACGTACAATTTTTTTATCCAATGTTTCGGGAACTTCATTTCTTGCCCGAGACCTATCATATGAAATGCTATGAGCCCCATCTACGGTTATTAATAAAGGGTTCAAGTCAAGATCATCAAGATGATCGGAGCCTCTACTTACTTGGCCAAGCAAATCAGCACGGCCAATAATTTCATCCACACTGCGCGCACCTATTTCTGCTAGAATTTCTCTAACTTCCTGAGCATAGAAAGTAATAAGGTTAACAACTTTGTCCGCATTACCAGTAAATTTTTCGCGCAAACTTTCATCTTGAGTGCAAACTCCTACTGGGCAAGTATTTGACTGGCACTGACGAACCATAATACACCCCATAGCTATTAAAGCAGCAGTACCTATCCCAAATTCTTCAGCACCCATCATGGCAGCCATTACTATGTCACGCCCCGTTCGCAAGCCACCATCAGTTCTTAGCGTGATCCTTTCTCTTAGGTTGTTCATAGCTAATACTTGGTGAGCTTCCGTTAGTCCCATTTCCCAAGGCAAACCGGCAAATTTTATTGATGTTGCCGGGGAAGCTCCGGTTCCTCCATTATGACCTGAAATTAAAATGACGTCAGCTTCAGCTTTAGCCACACCAGCGGCTATTGTTCCAACACCAGAAGCAGCGACCAATTTTACCGTTACTTTGCATCTTGGATTAATTTGCTTCAGATCATAAATCAGCTGCGCAAGATCTTCTATAGAATAAATGTCATGATGCGGTGGCGGCGAGATCAAAGTCACTCCTTTAGTCGAGTGTCTTAATCGAGCTATCAAATCTGTGACCTTCATTCCTGGAAGTTGGCCACCTTCACCTGGTTTGGCTCCTTGTGCTACTTTTATTTCCAATTCTTCACACTGATTAAGGTATTCTGCTGTAACACCAAAACGACCAGAAGCAACTTGTTTAATTTTTGCCGATGGGTTGTCACCATTTGGCTCTGGATGGAAGTGTGCAGGATCTTCACCACCCTCTCCACTATCCGATTTTGCGCCAATTCTGTTCATGGCGACATTAAGCGTTTTGTGAGCTTCAGGGCTAAGTGCTCCCAAAGACATACCAGGTGTCACGAACCGCTTTCGGATGGATGTTATACTTTCAACGTCCTCTAATGGTATTGGCTCACCTATCGGCTTTATAGCTAAGAGATCTCGCAAATGAATAGGTGGGTTAGATTGCATTCGATTTGAATACTGCTTCCACAAATCATAACTTGCTCTGTTGCATGCTGTTTGCATCATATGCATGGTTTGTGCTTCCCAGGCATGCGACTCACCTGTTTTTCTTGATTTGTAAAATCCACCAATCGGTAAAATATCTTGTCCAAACCAACCATGCTTATGAATTTCAATTGCTTTTTGTTGAATACCATTTACACCGATACCTGATATCCTGCTCATTAGCCCAGGGAAGTATTCAGCACACATTGCGCGAGACAAGCCGACAGCTTCAAAATTCAAGCCTCCCCTATATGATGAAACAACAGAAATACCCATTTTCGACATTATTTTGAGTAATCCCTGATCAATAGCCTCTTTATAACGTTGGGTAGCTTCCGTTAAAGGACCTTTTAACAATCCACGCTCAATTCGATCCGCGATCGTATCTTCCGCCAAATATGCATTTACGACAGTTGCACCTGCACCGATTAAAACGGCAAAATAGTGTGGGTCAATGCATTCAGCAGATCTAACATTCAACGAACAAAATGTTCGCAAGCCTTTTCTGGTCAAATGGCTATGAACTGCTGAGGTTGCAAGTATCATAGGTACGGCAACTTTTGTTTCAGTAGAATGCTGATCTGACAAAACCAAATGACCTGCACCCGATCTAACAGCATCTTCTGCCTCCGATCTTATGCGCTCCAACTCAACCTGTAATGCCCCTTGCTCTGCATTTAAATCAAATGTGCAGTCGATTTCGACTAAATCGGCTTTAAATTGCTTCTTCAGTGCTTGCCATTGTGAATTTCCAACAAAAGGACTATCCAAAACTAATATTTCTGTTTGAGTGCTACTCTCGTCCAAAACATTTTTTAAGTTACCAAAACGTGTCTTTAGTGACATCACACGATATTCGCGCAAACTATCAATTGGTGGATTAGTAACTTGTGAAAAGTTTTGCCGAAAGTAATGACTTAGCGGCCTATATTTTTTTGATAAAACCGCACTTGGTGTATCATCCCCCATTGACGCCAGCGTTTCTTTTGCATCTTCAACCATTGGGGCTAAAATTTGTTCAATTTCTTCAATTGAATAGCCTGCTGCTATCTGTCTCTTTCTAAGCTGCTTTCCTGAAAAGACGGCCTTTTCTGTAACTTTTGATAGCACTTTATCAAGATCAGTGATCTTGCTAACCCAATCTCCAAAGGGCTGACTTTCTGCTAGTTTGTTTTTTATCTCTTTATCGTGAAATAGGCGACCCTCTTCCATATCAACCGCCAAAAGTTGCCCAGGACCAAGAGCTCCTTTTTCTCTAATTGTTGCCTCATCAGTGGGCACCATACCAACTTCAGAACCGGCAATTAAAAGACCATCGCCAGTCACAACATAACGCATTGGTCGTAGACCGTTTCGGTCTAATCCAGCACAAACCCAGCGACCATCAGTCATTGCTAAAGCGGCTGGGCCATCCCAAGGTTCCATAATAGAATTACAATAGGAATACATATCACGCCATTTTTTTGGCAACTCTTTTGCTTGATTTGACCAACTTTCAGGCACTAACATGGTCTTAGCCATTGGCGCATCACGACCAGCACGCACAAGGACTTCAAAAACTGCATCCAGAGCTGCAGAATCGGAAGCACCTCCAGGAACGATTGGCTTTATATCATCAGCTAATGGTCCAAAGGCATTCGAAGCCATGCGGATTTCATGACTTTTCATCCAGTTTGTATTCCCCTTTAACGTATTTATTTCTCCGTTATGGGCAAGCATTCTGAAAGGTTGAGCCAACCACCATTGTGGAAATGTATTTGTAGAATAACGCTGATGATAGATAGCGAATGCGCTTTCAAATCTTTCATCCATCAAATCAGGATAAAATACTGCCACTTGTTCGGCTAACATCATTCCTTTGTATATGATAGACCTACATGATAACGAAGCTAGGTATAAATCCGTAATACCTGCTTCAGCTGCCGATTTTTCTATCCTACGTCGAAGAACATACAGTTCTCGCTCAAAGGTCACTTCATCGACACCCTTTGAGTTTGAGATAAGAATTTGTTCAATCTCGGGTCTTGTAGCGTTGGCTTTTTCACCAAGACATCCGACTTCAACAGGAACGTGCCGCCATCCATAAATGTAATATCCCATTCGCAAAACTTCGGACTCGACGATTATTCTACAAGTTTCCTGTGCTCCAAAATCGGTTCTAGGTAAAAAAACCTGACCAACGGCAATTAATTCATCAAGTCGTGGTTCATGTCCGGTACGCCTAATTTGGTCGTAAAAAAATGGTACTGGGATTTGGATGTGAATACCTGCCCCATCCCCAGTTTTACCATCTGCATCGACTGCTCCTCTATGCCAAATAGCTTTCAATGCATCTATACCGTTTTCAACTACTTTCCTGTTCGGCTTTCCATCTAATGAAACGACCAAACCAACACCACAAGACGCATGCTCCATATCTTCTCGATACAAACTATTTTTTGACATCCAGTTTCGTTTTTCATTTTCTGCTTTAACCCATTTTTCGCCGTATGTTGTTTTTTCAAAGCTTTCAAAATTACTTTTTTCTGATTTCATGATTTAATATTCCAGTGTTTTTCTTTTATCTTTGCAAAAACAATAGCCTCATTCGGCTGCTATTACTTTGGTCGCTTCTATTTCGCTCAAAATCGCATTTGCAGTTTCTCGCCCATCTTTAATCGCCCAAACAACTAAAGAAGCACCTCTAACGATGTCGCCGACAGCATAAACTTTTTCTAATTTTGTTTTTCCTGTCTCATACTCAACCTTTATAGTGCCCCAACGAGAAACAGGGAGATCAGGCTGATCCCAAAGTGTAGGAAGATCTTCTGGCTCAAAACCTAGTGCCTCAATTACTAAATCTGCTTCCTCCAAATACTCAGAGCCAATTATTTCCTCCGGAGTTCTGCGCCCAGTTGCATCTGGGTCCCCAAGTCGCATTTTCTGAACAATTATACCCTTCAAGTCACCTTCTTGAGCTTCCAAATTTAATAGATCGGGGTCTCTCAACTCGTTTGACAAAGCTTTAGGCGAAGTGAGCCATTCGAATATAACACCTTCCTCCTCAGCGTTTTTAACTTCTCTTTGTGAACCAGGCATATTTGCCCTATCTCGTCTATACAAACACCTAACTGAAGTAGCGCCCTGTCTTACCGCAGTACGAACACAATCCATGGCCGTATCACCACCACCTATTACTACAACTTTTTTCCCATTGGCATTAAATATACCAGTCTCAAATTCTTTAACACTATCGCCAAAACTTAATCTATTAGAAGCAGTCAAATAGTCCAACGCGGCTACTTTACCTTTTAGTTCACCATTTGGAATATCCAGCCCACGCGCTTTGTAAACTCCTGTTGCCAATATAACAAAATCATACTTTTCCCTAATTTCATCAAACGTGACATCTACGCCAACATTTGTATTTAAAACAAATTTTATACCACTCTTTTCAAGTTGTTCATTCCGCCGCATCACAATGTCTTTTTCCAGTTTAAATCCTGGTATTCCATAAGTTAGAAGTCCACCTGCTCTATCGTAGCGGTCATAGATAGTTACATCTAGACCTTCCTGCCTAAGCCTATCTGCTGCAGCCAGACCTCCAGGACCAGCACCTATTATACCAACACTTTTATCAACACTGTTAACGGGCTTATTGACTTTCACCCAACCTTCTTCCCAAGCCGTATCAGTTATATATTTTTCTATAGCTCCTATTGTCACTGTCTCATGACCCGATTGCTCAATAACACAGTTGCCCTCACACAAGCGATCTTGAGGACAAATTCTTCCACATATTTCTGGAAAGGTGTTTGTTGCCTGACTTGCTTCATAAGCTTCCTGCAGTCGTCCCTCTGCTGTAAGTTTAAGCCAGTCGGGAATATTATTATGAAGGGGACAGTGGGATTGACAGTATGGTACACCGCATTGACTGCAGCGGCTTGCTTGTTCTTCTGCTTTAGCACCAGCAAATTCTGAGTAGATTTCTAAAAAATCTTTCTTACGTGTACTAGCACTACGCTTTTCAGGCATCTGCCTTTCAAAATTTACAAATTTCAACATTGGTTGCTTTGCCACTGCTGGTCTCCGTTTTGCTTAAATTGCTCTCATATACTAGTTTATTTCAAAAGAAAAGTCAGTATTTATGACCTATTAAATTAAAATAATTCCCTTAATCAAATTTCAGTTAAAAAAATGATAAAATTTAGGTCCGATTCGGTTATAATTAAAAAATGCTATCTGTAAATTTTTAGTGTATAGGTCAAAATATTTAAAATGGGTTTTTTTAAAATGGAATTGCTCAACGTCATTTTTTTATCGTTGATTCAAGGTATTACAGAATTTTTACCAATATCCTCGAGTGCTCATCTTATTTTATTTCCAACATTTAGTGGAAATAAAGACCAAGGACTTTTAATTGATATTTCTGTTCACCTTGGAAGCCTGATTGCTGTAACAACATTTTTCTGGACTGATGTACGAGCCATCATAGCAAGCGCTGTTAAATTCTTTTCTGGAAATTTACATGATTCCACTAGCAATTTGGTAGTCTGCTTAGTTGTCGCAACTACTCCTGCAGTGGTTTTGGGCGCTGCGTTAAAATACACAGGGCTGTACGATTATATTAGAGAAAGTACCCTTATAATTGGCATAGCTATGATTGGGTTTGGTATTTTATTGTGGGTCTCCGACAAAAAGGAGCAAGTCAATTTGAAGATATCTGATTGGACGATTAGACACGCCCTTATATTAGGATTTTGGCAGATGCTCGCGTTAATTCCCGGTACGTCAAGATCCGGAATAACAATTACAGGTGCTCGCTTTTTAAACTATAATAGGTCAAGCGCGATAAAAATATCGATGCTTATGTCGATACCAACAATAATTGCAGCCGCTACTCTAGAATTTTATTCTTTAGGTTTTGAAAACATTTCAATAAATTGGCTCGAAATAGTTTTAGCAATAATTATCTCCGCACTGGCGGCTTTTGGAGCTCTAAGTTTAATGATGCGATTATTAACGACTATTAATTTTACTCCTTATGTTTTATACAGAATGTTGCTCGGAAGTTTTTTAATAATATGGGCTATTATGTAATGTTGCACCACTATGAAACTAACCTGAATAACAAAGGACTAAAAAGGATAACCAAATGACCGACACAATATATATCCTCAATGGCCCCAATATGAATTTATTAGGAAAAAGGCAGCCAGAGCTTTATGGCTCCAAAACCTTAAATGATGTGGAAAAATCATGTAGTGCAATAGCTAATGAAAAAGCTTTTAAAATTGATCTACGTCAATCAAACAGCGAAGCAGATTTAATAGATTGGATTCATGAGGCAAGAAATGTTGGCGCCGGTATTGTAATAAACCCAGCCGCCTACTCACATACATCTATAGCAATCATGGATGCGCTGATGGCGTTTGAGGGACCAGTGATAGAAGTTCACGTGTCTAACATACATAAGCGGGAAGAATTTCGTCATCAGTCTTATGTTTCCCTGAGAGCCGATGGCATAATAGCAGGCCTTGGGGTAAAAGGTTACGAATTTGCTGTTATGAAGATATTGGAAGTCCTGAAAAGTAAATAACCAGCGGGTTAATATGAACCAATACATAGATTATAAGCTCACTTGATTATAAGAATTTAAAATGTGGACAACACCCAACATATTAACAGTTCTGAGATTAATCGCAGCGCCAGCTGTGGCTATAATGTTTTTATACTTTAACAGGCCATATGCAGATTGGTTTGCACTTTTGCTATTTATTGGAGCAGCTATAACGGACTGGTTTGACGGATTTCTTGCAAGAGCTTGGGCTCAAGAAACTAAACTTGGGTCAATGCTGGATCCAATAGCAGACAAAGCAATGGTTGTAATAGCTTTGATGGTCATCGTCGGCTACTCAAGCATGTCACCCTGGCTAGTATTACCAGCAACAGTTATAATGTTCAGAGAAGTATTTATTTCAGGACTAAGAGAATACTTGGGCGACAAAACAAAGCTTCTCAAGGTAACAAAAATTGCCAAGCTAAAAACTTCAGCCCAAATGGTGGCTATAGCTGTTTTGTTCTCACATGGCGTATTCGAACATTATCACATCACTCTTTCAGCAAAAACCACCACGAGTGCAAAAAATCTGGATATTTTATCCGATGCTATGTTTTATTCTAGTAATTTTGGTCTTTTGTTCCTCTGGATTGCTGCTGCATTGACATTAATATCAGGCTTCGAATATTTCAAAAAGTCTTGGCCATATTTAAAAGGTTAAAAATGATAGACTTAATTTATTTTTCTTGGATCAGAGAAAGAATTGGAAAATCAAGTGAGAGCATTGAAACAAGAGCAACAACTATTATTGAGCTTATTGAAGAGCTTAAGAAAAAGGATGTTCGTTATTCCGAAGTGTTTTCTGACTTAGGCTCTTTTCGAGTTGCTATCAACCAAGAATTAACAAATTTTGATGCGTCTATAATAGAAGCCAAGGAAATAGCTTTTTTTCCACCTATGACCGGAGGATAACCCAGTTGCATATTTCTGTACAAAGTGAATTTTTTGATTTTTCTAAAGAGGTAGAAAATTTCAGTTCAAAATTGGACAACATTGGAGCTTTGGTAACCTTTACAGGAATTGTAAGAGGGCAAAAATCCAAAAATCTAGATTATATGCTAATCGAGCATTACCCAGGTATGACTGAAACTCAAATAAAATTGATCGTTGAAGAAACCTTCAAACGTTGGAAAATATGTGACGCGCTTGTGATACATCGTTATGGGAAACTGGAGCCAGGTGAACCAATTATGATGGTCGCAACAGCAGCCCAGCACCGTAAAGAAGCATTCGAGGCAGCCGAATACCTAATGGACTACCTAAAGAGCAGAGCTCCTTTTTGGAAAAAAGAAGTATTAAACGGTGAAGGAAATTGGGTGGGGGCAGCAAGCGGAGATGAGGCTGCTTTAAGCCGTTGGTGATGACTTTGAATTTAGAATCTGAATGTTACTATTTTTTTTCTATCAAAGAAGATTTCAAATCCTCAGTCTCGAGACGTGAAGCGCGCAAACCATCCATAGCTGCCTCCAACTCAGCCTCTAACTGCGAGATTTTTTTATTTAGGTCTATCTCTCTATTTTTTGCTTTTTCATTATCTTCCTCAGCTTCAAGTAAGGCCGTAGAAATCTTATTTAGGTCTTTCAAATCCTTTTCAGAGACCATATTAAGCCGTTGTATTAACCAACGTGAAAGCCAGCCCAACAAAAAAGTAAGAAACAGTACAATTGCAGCACTAATTATAAATTCTTCTCTATTCATCTATTCACTCTCATTTTTATGCACTTCTTTGTACGGCGCTAATTTAAATTCAATTCGCCTATTAGTTTCGCGACCCTCTTCAGTGCCATTGTCAGCAATAGGTTCTAACTCACCATATCCTTTAGCTACATAGTTGGTAGTAAGAACCTTTCGTCTCTGCAGCTCTATTAAAACTGCAGTAGCGCGCGACTGAGATAGTTGTAGGTTCATCTCCTCTCCACCCTGACTATCTGTATGGCCTGCTATTTCTAATGATAATTCATCACAATCACGAAGAACATCCGCTATTTCATCCAACAATTGTTGGCCATCTAAATTTATGCGATCTGAGCTTGGTTCAAAAGTTATTTTTCTTTCAACAAGAAGGTTATAAACACCGTCTAAACACTCTCCATCAGTTGGACTTTCAGGCTCAACAAACTTTGGAGGCTCAACATAACTAATCTTAGTTTTCAAAGGTTGATTTGAAGCCAGGTTTCCATAAAAAGTTTGCGCAATCTTAACGGCTATATTCGGTTGATTTGCTTCACCAGAAACGGAAACCTCAGAATTATTTATCGAAATAAATCCATTTTTAAGCAACGACATCGACTCTATGCCAAACATTATTAAATCACTCCAGTCTTGAGGCATAGAAGTGTCAATTTTAAGTTTGTTGTTTACAAAATCCTTGCCAAACTTAGCTTCTGCTAAACTGGCAAGTGTATTTCTGGTGGTTTTAAAACGAACCTTGCCATTCATCTGAAACAAACCCTCTGGACTAAGGGTGAGGACAACTGTTCCACCAAGATCTCCATCTTCGTCCGTATTGGATATAAGCTTCGCATTCACCAAATAATCTTTTGGCAAAACATTTTCCAACATTTCTAATAGTTTTTGAAATTTTTGTTCCGAACCTATTTTCTGAACAACAAATGAAATTTCTTCGTTTATAATTGTAACCGATCCTTCATCTATTTTCGATAATGCATTAAGTGAGCTTAAAACCACCTCAACCCAACTCTCCGAGGGCTGTCCAAGCCCTATTTCACATTTTGAACCCTCTTTGCCAGACAGCTTGGCAACTTCTTTTAAAATTTCAGATGCCGCTTGCTTATTGTCGGCACTACAAGCATCCAAACGGAAAACACCTTCCCCTTTTGTGGCCCTAAAAGAAAATGGTGTAACCAGCGGACGTGGAGATTTTATGGTGATTTTCTGCCTTAAATCTTGGGGAATATCTTTCCTCCACTTTTTCATTAAAAAATCTTTCTGCACTAGATTTTCAACGACAACCTCGCCCCGAATAATACCAGATTTTATTTCCAGCCAAGCTAAGTTCACCTCCTCTAGAACCGATAAGCCAAAACGGATTGACTTTGCCCAATTCTGATCTGCATTGTTACTCGAATATGCAACAGATTCTCTTACCACTCCAGATGATCCACTCTGCCTTTCCAGCGAGTTTATTAGAGCAAGTTTGTTAAAGTTCTCTGGTACAACCCCATAGACAGAAATGTCTTTTCCATTTTTCAAAATTTCTAATTTCAAAGTTGGAGGTTCAATATTGGAATTATCAATAATGTTCATTTGGTCAATTAAACGCTCTGCATCGACTACATTGCCTGCAAGGCTTAAAGCGCTAAATCTGCCAGCTTCGTCAGGAGCATTGCCAATTAAAAAAACTTGCAAACCTATTGTTTCAACAACAGCCCAGTCAACTCCGCCAGTAAGCAGTTCTTTTTTTACTTGATCACGAGAGATTTTTTCAATGGAATTTACGGCTATAGTTGCCACTATTACTGATATTACAGCCGCAGAGAAAAAGGAAAAATAATTCCAAAATATCTTTGGTAAGCGCATTATATCTCACGAAATAATTTAGTCCGACTATTTAATACGCTGAAGTGATCATTTGTGCAATCAAACCCAAATGGCTAAAGAAAGAAAGATAGCAAAGATAAATCCTGCATTTCGATTAGAACGAAAAAGACGTAACAAAACTTGGGACTCTTTGGCATCAAAATTTTGCCACTGCAAAAACAGATGCAGCGAGAAACTCAGCACTCCAATAGAAGATAAAAATTTCGAAAAAATCGATCTGTCCTGAGTAACAACGAATACAGAAATAGCCATAAAAATTGAGCAAAATAATATAAAACTAAATAACCATTTCTTTGCATGCTCACCAAACAAAATAGCTGTCGATTTTACACCTACAAGCAAGTCATCTTGGCTGTCCTGATAGGCGTAAATTGTATCATAAAATAAGGTCCAAAAAATTCCTGAAAAATACAAAGCAATGATTGGCCACTTTAAACTTCCAGTATGAGCCACGAACAGCAGAAGCATTCCCCAATTGAATGCGAGTCCTAAAAACACCTGTGGCCACCAAGTGAATCTTTTTGCAAATGGATAAATCGCAACCAAAAATAATGAACTCAAACCTAATATTATTGAGGTAATATTATAGCTTAGCAAAATAATACCCGCTAAACCAATTTGTACGATCATCCAAACAATTGCTTGGATTAAATTGACCTGCCCAGAAGGAATTGGTCTTGATCTTGTTCTTTCAACTGCGCCATCAATTTTTCTGTCTAAAATATCATTCCATGTGCATCCAGCACCACGCATTAAAAAGGCACCTATAGAACATGAAAACAAAAGCCAGAGGTCATTGGCAAGAACCTTTTCGTCTTCCAAAATTCCAATCAGTAATCCCCACCAACATGGTATCAACAATAACCATGTTCCAATTGGACGGTCCGCCCGCGACAATCGTAAATAAGGTCTCAGTTTAATTGGAGCAAAACTATCGACCCAGTTACCTGGAATGGCGTCAGCAACTTGGCCTTGTTTATCTAGCTTTGTTGAGTTTTGCGACATATGGTGCCTTTATGGATGCAAAAATACGACTATATGTAAGAGATGATCTTTGCGTAGCTCAAATCATTTCTTTAGAGCGTAATCAAGCAAATTACTTATTTGCCGTGATGCGACAAACAGTCGGTAACCAAATCCTAATTTTTAATAATTGTGATGGTGAATGGCTTGCAGAAATAATTAATGGAAACAAACGATTTGTAAAATTGAAATGCTTAAATAAAATAAGAGCCTCTCGGGTTCCACCTAATGTTTGGTTATTTTTTTCACCAATTAAAAAATCCCGTACCGATTTCATTGTCGAAAAAGCCGCCGAACTTGGAGTAGCTGAGATTTTTCCAACCAGTAGTGAATTTACCAATTCTGAAAGAATTAATCAGGATCGTTTGCAAGCTCATGCGATAGAAGCAACGGAACAGTGTGGCGGAACATATGTTCCTAAAGTGCACAAAATTTGTAAATTAACTAGCACATTAGAAAAATGGCCAGACAGCCGGAACATTTTCTTTTGTAATGAGGATAATTTAAAACCAATAAGAAAATTATCCAAGCTTCCAAAGGGAGCCTGGGCTATTTTTGTAGGTCCTGAAGGTGGTTTTTCAAAAAAAGAAAAAAATCTTTTTATGAAGCATCCAAAAACTTTCTCGATCAGTCTAGGACCACGGATTTTACGAGCAGATACAGCCGCTATTTCAGCTTTAACGCTTTGGCAATCACATTTTGGTGATTGGAATGAAGATTATGTTTAAAATAAAATCAAAAATTTTGCAGATGGCATAAACAGCTACGTTGACCTTAAATAAAAAATAAAGCAAGGCTCACTCAGGTGGAAAAATGGAGATCTCAATGTCTATCCCACAATCAGGTGGCGGTCGAATAGAAAACTATAATCAGCTAATTGAATACTTAGCCTCTGGCTGTAAGGCCAATTCAGATTGGCGCATCGGAACAGAGCACGAGAAATTTGGTTACTGCAAGGAAACTCTTTTACCTATTCCATATAGCGGAAATCGATCGATTCTTGCGATACTAAAAGGATTAGAGAAAGAATATGATTGGATACCAGTAAAAGAAAATAACAATATCATTGGCCTTTCTAAAAATGGAGCAAATGTTTCATTAGAGCCAGGAGGAGCGCTGGAGCTTTCGGGCGCCCAACTCCAAACAGTATTTCAAACTTGTGATGAAGTTAATGAACATTTGTTAGAAGTAAAATCTATTGCTGATAAACTAAATATTGGTTTCATAGGTTTAGGCGCTGCTCCGCATTGGAAGCACGAGGAAATGCCAATGATGCCAAAGGGACGATACAAATTAATGAGCGAATATATGGACAAAGTTGGCACTATGGGCAAGTCCATGATGTTCAGAACATGCACTGTCCAGGTAAACTTGGACTTTTGCTCTGAGTCCGATATGGTTCAAAAGATGCGGGTTGCTTTGGCGCTTCAGCCTATCGCGACAGCGCTTTTTTCCAACTCACCATTTTTTGAGGGAAACCCAACGGGACACAAAAGTTGGAGGAGTAGAATTTGGAGAAGTTTAGACCCACAAAGAACGGGTTTGCTACCCTTTGTTTTTAGTGACGGCTTTGGTTTTGAAGCATGGACGGAGTATGCTTTAGATGTCCCAATGTACTTCGTTTATCGAGACGGAAATTACATCAATGCACTTGGGCAATCATTCAGAGATTTTGTTAAGGGCGAGCTTCCAGCTTTGCCAGGGGAATTACCAACACTTAGTGATTGGGCAGATCATTTGACAACAATCTTTCCAGAAGCCCGGCTGAAAAAGTTTATAGAGATGAGGGGTGCAGATGCAGGTCAGTGGCATCGCCTATGTGCATTACCAGCCTTTTGGGTGGGTATATGCTATGATCAAGGCTCCCTAGATGCAGCATGGGATATAGTAAAAAACTGGGACGAAAACGACCGAGAAAATTTAAGGGTGGCCGCTGCAGAAGACGGATTAAATGCATCTGTTGGAAGCATAAGATTAATTGATCTAGCCAAAGAGACAATTCTAATTTCAGAAAACGGTTTGAAAAACAGAGCCCAAGCTAGTTCAAATGGGCTACATTCCGATGAGTCTATCTTTTTAGATCCACTTAAAGAAAATATAGAAAAAAGAAAAAGCTCTGCAGACGAGTTGCTCGAAAAATATCATGGCTCTTGGAACAGAGATTTAACTAAAATATTTGAAGAATATAGCTATTAAAAATTAGACAGTAAATTTGCTGCTAGCGCACCTAAAAGCACCGAAACTATTGCAGTGGAAACATATGCAAACTTAGCGAAGCCAACTGCTTTTTTTTCCTGTTTTCCGGAATTGTCAAGTAAGATATTTTCAACTAGGTTTGGAAGCCTTGGCCCGAACCGGGCAACAACTCTCATCGTATCTGCTATATCTTTAAGAATGGCTTTTGGCCCAATACTTTGCCGTATATAATTCTCAACAATCGGTTGAGCTGTTTTCCAAATATTAATGTTAGGATTTAAAGAACGAGCAACACCTTCAACTACAACCATTGTACGCTGCAATAAAATTAATTCTGTGCGCGTTTCCATTCCAAACCTTTCAGTCACTTCAAAAAGATAAGTGAGTAATTTTCCCATAGAAATATTAGCTGCATCCATTCCAAAAATTGGCTCACCTACAGCGCGCAACGCATTAGCAAAATCTTCTACATCTTGATCCATTGGAACGTAACCAGCTTCGAAATGTACTTCGGCTACCCTTTTGTAATCCCTCTTAATGAAACCGTATAAAATTTCTGCATAAACACGCCTGGTGTATTCATCGATGTAGCCCATTATACCAAAATCATAGGCAATTATTTCTCCCTTTGAGCTCACCTTTAGATTTCCTTGGTGCATATCTGCGTGAAAATACCCATCTCGAAGAGCATGATTTAAAAAGAGCTGCAAGACACGTTCTCCTAGGGCAAGCTTATCATGACCAAAATTTTCAAGAGACTTAGTGTCACCAAGGGCGATGCCCTCAACCCAGGACATTGTCATTACCCTTTTACCAGACAATTTCCAGCTTACTGACGGAACATTAAAACCATTATCAGCTTTCGTAGTATCTTTAAACTTTGAGGCAGAAGAGCTTTCAAGCCGAAGGTCCAATTCGCTTAAAACTATCCCCTCAAAGTGCTCAATAACCTCAACCGGACGCAACCTCCTCGCGAAAGGTGCAAAAAAATTTACCAGACCTGCAAGCAAATAAAAAGCGTCTACATCTTTTCGAAAGGCCTTTTCTATTCCCGGCCTAAGCACCTTAACAGCCAGCTCTTCCTGCGTTTCACGAACGCGTACCTTATGAACTTGAGCTATAGAAGCTGCCGCAATAGCCTCGCTAAATTGATCAAAAGTTTCATCAGCTGATAAGCCTATTTCATTAAAAAATGTTTCTTTTGCCTCTTCTATTGAAAATGGAGGCAATCGGTCTTGAAGAACGCACAACTGGGTTGCCAGCTCCTCACCAACTAGGTCAGGTCGAGTCGATAATATCTGACCAAATTTTATGTAGGCTGGACCTAATGCAGATAAAGCTCTAGTCACAGCAGGCATAGATTCATCGCCTCGCAATCCCAGCCATTTTATTGGCCAACATAATACGCGAGCTATTATCCGGAGTGGCCTCGGTGCACTTAAAGCCACAAGAACTATGGACATGGCTCCAGTTCTCTCTAAAGTTGCTCCGGTTCGAATTAACCTAAAAATATTATGTGGGCCGCGCATCGCTCAAATCTTCCAGCCTGAGTGTAAGCAGGCTATCCCGAGTGTTAGATTTCGATATTTTGCATTTTCAAATCCAGCACTTTTTAGCATACCTAAAAAAGTCTCTTGGTCAGGAAATTTTCTTATAGATTCAACTAAGTATTGGTAGCTGGCGCGATCATTAGTAATTATCTCTCCCATCTTTGGAATCAAATTAAATGAGTAACGATCATAAAACCATTGGCCCAAAGGAAATGGAATTTGCGAAAACTCTAAAACCATAATACGTCCGCCTGGTTTCAATACTCTATATGCTTCTTTAAGAGCTTCTTGCGGCCGTGTAACATTACGAATACCAAAACTGATTGTGTACACGTCAAATAGATTGTCTTCAAAGGGCAAATTCATGGCATCTCCAACAACCCAATTGATTTGATTAGTCTTCTGTTGTGCTTCAGCCCGATTTCGGCCCTGAGTTAACATCGATGCAGTCAAATCTAAAACAGTCGCATGCCCAGAACCTGACCTCTCCAGAAACTTGAATGCTATATCACCTGTTCCACCCGCTACATCTAAAAGTTTTTGATCAGCACGAGGTGCAAGCCAATCCATCATCAAATCTTTCCAGATACGATGGACTCCAACTGACATCACGTCATTCATGACATCATATTTTGATGATACAGAATTAAAAACTCCTTGGACACGTCCGGCTTTTTCTTTTTCGTTGATGGTTTCAAAGCCAAAATGGGTTTCTTTATTAAGAGTTTTTGACATGTGTGCCTTCCTAAACCGAGTAATACACTTATAGTAATACATCACTGAGTTACAATGCATCCTATTCTACAAAACAAAAAAATGACCAGAAAAGGGAAATGAGACGCGGAGCAATCAATGCCAGAATTACCTGAAGTGGAAACTATAATGCGCGGAATTTCACCCTTTTTGGAGGGTGCAACGATAAAAAAAATTAAGCTCAATAGGGCTGATTTACGTTGGCCATTCCCTGAAAATTTCGCAAGTCGTGTAAAAGAGGCGAAAGTACTGAATTTAAAAAGACGTTCAAAGTATATTTTGATCGATTTAAGTACTGGTGAAACACTATTAATACATCTGGGAATGTCTGGGAAAATTCTAGTCTCTGACTCAAAAATTGGTAATTATTTTTATGAATCGTCAAAGCTCGTTAATCATGATCACGTGATCTTTGAATTGAATGATGGAACAATAATAAAATATAACGATCCAAGACGATTTGGGGCTATGGATTTAGCCAAGACCTATGATTTAAAAAATCATAAATTCCTTCAAAAATTGGGGCCTGAACCACTAGGAAATAATTTTAACTCTGATTACCTAAAAATTAAACTATCAAAAAAAGAATCGCCAATCAAAAATGTTCTGTTAAATCAATCTGTAGTTGCAGGTTTGGGGAATATATACGTCTGCGAGGCTTTATTCATGAGCGGTATTTCGCCTAAGAAAATAGCCTCTAAGATTTCTAAAAATAAATGTGAAGAGCTAGTGCAAAACATTCGCGCGATTTTGATATCAGCTATTGAGGCAGGAGGTTCATCATTAAAAGATTTCACTGATATACAAGGTAATTCAGGTTATTTTCAATTTGAATTTTATGTGTATGGGCGGGAAAACGAATACTGTAAAACAACAGATTGCGACCGCAAAATAAAAAGAATTTCTCAGTCTGGAAGGTCTTCTTTCTATTGTCCTTACTGCCAAAGATGACTTGAACCCTGAGAATTTCACGATTAAAGTAGTTTGATGGTAGAAATTACTATGGGGCGCTGAATGGCCTACGAAACAATAATCGTTGAAGTAGAAGATCATATCTGTGTTATCACTCTCAATAGACCTGATGCATTGAATGCATTAAACGATGCACTTTTAGGCGAACTAGCCGATGCATTAGAAGATGCTCAGAAAAACGAAAAAGTCCGTTGTATAGTTTTGACCGGGTCAGAAAAAGCTTTCGCTGCAGGCGCTGATATTTCAGTGATGGCAAATAAAAATTTTGTTGATGCTTTTATGGGGGATATGTTTACCGAAGCGTCTAATAGAATTCTTGCGATTAGAAAGCCAATAATAGCCGCAGTTTCAGGTTATGCTCTTGGTGGAGGTTGTGAATTGGCTATGATGTGCGATTTTATCATTTGTTCTGATACTGCAAAGTTTGGGCAGCC
Organism: Paracoccaceae bacterium; assembly: GCA_902606585.1. GTDB lineage: Bacteria > Pseudomonadota > Alphaproteobacteria > Rhodobacterales > Rhodobacteraceae > Salinivivens. Next base: position 47,895 of record CACLGX010000004.1, read on the forward strand.
CGAAATAAACCTTGGGGTTTCAGCGGGTCTTGGCGGAACACAAAGGCTAACAAGGTTTATAGGAAAATCTAAATCTATGGATATGAACTTAACAGGTCGCTTTATGGAGTCAGATGAAGCTGAACGCTGCGGATTGGTTAGTAGAGTTGTTCCAGCAAAAAAATTAAGAGATGAAGCAATAACAGCCGCAACTAAGGTTGCTGAAAAATCGATGGTTGCCGTTGCTATGGTTAAAGAAATGGTGAATCGCTCATATGAGACATCTCTTGATGAGGGTTTACTTTTCGAGCGACGTGGCTTTCATTCATTGTTCGCGACTGAAGACCAAAAAGAAGGTATGGCAGCGTTTCTGGAAAAACGAGAAGCTCAATTTAGAGATAAATAGAATATCAGATTAATGGCGGCTCGTTTACATGTTGACAGCAATGCGAGTCGGATTTAAAGAGCAGTCTTTATTAGGAAGCAACCGCAAAGGTCGATAGAAATGGCAAATACGGCTCAATCAAAAAAGAGAGCTCGTCAAAACGAGAGACGTGCCGCAGTCAATAAATCGCGACGGTCGCGTATTAGAACGTTTTTACGAAGAGTTGAAGAAGCAATCTCAAATGGTGATAAAAGCGCCGCTAGTGCTGCACTTACTGCTGTGCAACCTGAGCTAATGAGAGGTGTATCTAAAGGGATATTTCACAAAAACACTGCTGCTCGTAAAATGTCTAGGCTCTCAGCCAGGATAAAAAAGATAGCTTAATCCAAATTACAAATTTGAATATGCCTCTCTTCAGAGGCATTTTTTATTTTAAAAGAGATTCTTTTTAATTTTTTTTCGAGTCAAGTAATAAGTTGTGTTGAAACTTCTTGTATCAAGTTGTTACCGTATATTAGCGATTCACCGCGTCTGGGGGGACAATAATTTTTAACGCTTGAAACAACAGCATGAAATTTTGTCTTTCATGAATTGGGCGAAAATATTTTTGACCCTTAAAATGTTTCTCAGAAGATGTGAGTCAGGGAAATTTCAGGTCATTAAATTGAACTGATGGTTTTTATGAATTTAGGACTTAAAAATGGATGAAAAAATATGGACCAAGTTAAAAATTTCCCTAAAAAAATCAATCGGCGAAAACAACTTTAATAATTGGTTATCACCCATTAACTTCAGCTATGTTGATGAAGACATGGCTGTGTTCACTGTGCCAACAAATTTTTTAGGCAATTACGTATCACAAAATTGGGGCGATTTGATAATAGAGCAAATTTCATCCAAAAATAATAAAATTAGTCGCATAAAATTTGAAGTAGATACAAAATCGAACAACTTTGGAAATTCCCAACCTTCTGCGCCTGCTCACATTAATGTTCAAAAAGATAATGAATTAGCTGGCGCACAGTTGGATAAGAGATTTACATTTGATGCTTTTGTTGTTGGCAAACCAAATGAATTGGCTCATGCAGCAGCTAGACGCGTTGCTGAAGCCGGTGATGTGAGTTTTAATCCACTTTTTCTTTATGGAGGCGTTGGCTTAGGAAAGACTCATTTAATGCATGCTATAGCTTGGGAGCTTAGTAACCGCCGGCCAGATATAAATGTACTGTATTTGTCCGCAGAACAATTCATGTATAGATTTGTTCAAGCTCTAAGAGAGCGAAAAATGATGGATTTCAAACAACTGTTTCGGTCCGTAGATATTTTAATGGTTGACGATGTTCAGTTTATTGCAGGTAAAGGAAGCACCCAAGAAGAGTTTTTTCATACTTTCAATGCATTGGTTGATCAAAGCAAACAAATAATCATCTCAGGCGATCGTGCGCCCGGTGAAATTAAAGATTTAGAAGACAGAATTAAAAGTAGACTACAGTCGGGTTTAGTTGTTGATTTGCACCCAACTGACTACGAGCTGCGCTTAGGCATTCTACAATCAAAAGTTGAACGTCAAAAACAGCAATACCCAGAGCTGAGTATAGATAATAACGTTTTAGAATTTCTTGCTCTCCGGATTTCAACAAATGTCCGGGTCTTAGAGGGTGCTCTAACGAGATTATTTGCATTTGCCTCACTTATTGGGCGGCATATTACCCTCGAGGTGGCACAGGATTGTCTTGCTGATGTACTTCGAGCATCTGAAAGAAAGATAACGGTTGAAGAGATTCAACGCAAAGTATCAGAGCATTATAATATCAGGCTATCGGATATGATAGGCCCTAAACGTCTTCGAACCTATGCTAGACCTAGACAAATAGCGATGTTTCTAAGCAAGCAACTAACTAGTCGTAGCCTACCAGAAATTGGTCGTCGGTTTGGTGGCAGAGATCATACAACAGTAATGCATGGCGTAAGGCGAATAGAAGAGCTAAGAGCACAAGATGGACAGATCGCTGAAGATTTAGAAATGCTTAGAAGAGCACTAGAAGCATAAATCATAATAAATAAATACATTTATTTTAAAAAAAATTAAGATACCCTAACAACATAAATTTTATCTCTAACGAAAACTTGCGTTGACTGGATGTTTTAGTACATTATCCTTCGTTTCAGTAAGAGGAGCAACATAATGAAGTTGAGCGTAGAACGAAGCTATTTATTAAAAGCAATTTCACAGGCTCAGTCAGTTGTTGAGCGCAGAAATACAATCCCTATTTTGTCAAATGTGTTAATTGAAGCAGACGGCGATACCGCCAAATTTCGTGCTACCGATCTAGATATTGAAGTTGTTGACAAAGCTCCAGCTCAAATTGAACAGCCAGGCTCAATAACAGTTTCTGCCATAACTTTGCATGAGATTGTTCGAAAGTTACCTGACGGAGCCCTTGTAACTTTAACGGGTGATACCGATAAAGGTCGTTTGACTGTTGAGGCTGGCAGATCAAACTTTTCGCTAGCTACATTGCCTAAGGAAGACTTTCCAATAATGGCTAGCTCAGAATATTCATCGAATTTTACTGCAAAGGCTTCTCTGTTGAGACGATTATTTGATAAGTCAAAATTTGCTATCTCAACAGAAGAAACAAGATATTACCTGAATGGTGTATACATGCACATTGCATCATCTGATGGTGGTGAGGTCCTTCGATGTGTAGCTACTGACGGTCACAGACTTGCAAGAATTGACTCGGACTTGCCTGAAGGCGCCTCAGATATGCCTGGCGTGATAGTGCCAAGAAAAACCGTCGGAGAATTACGCAAGTTACTTGATGATGATGAACTTAAAATTGCTGTTTCTGTATCAGAAACAAAAATTAGATTTGCCACTCCAGAAATAACATTAACGTCGAAAGTTATAGATGGAACTTTTCCGGACTATACTAGAGTTATACCAAATGAAAATGTAAAGCGGCTTGAAGTCGATGCTAGTGACTTTGCTAAAGCAGTAGATAGAGTTGCAACTGTTTCTTCAGAGCGATCACGAGCCGTAAAGTTATCACTGAATGAAGATAGATTGGTACTATCAGTAAATGCTCCAGATAGTGGAGCAGCAGAAGAGGAGCTTGCCGTTGCATATGGCGATGAGCCTTTAGAGATAGGTTTTAATGCTAAATATCTTTTGGAGATTGCAAGCCAAGTTGATCGAGAAAATGCTGTCTTTTTGTTCAACTCCTCAGGTGATCCTACCTTAATGCGAGAAGGAAATGATACCAGCGCTGTTTACGTTGTTATGCCAATGCGTGTTTAAATTAAAGTTTTTTAATTTTTAAAATAAAGGGTTTGAATAGGTCGTGGAACATATATCAAACCTGATCCTTTCGCATTTCCGGTCTCATAAAATTTCTAAGCTTTCACTTGATGGAAGACCTGTTGTTGTTTTTGGAAAAAATGGCACAGGTAAAACTAATATTTTAGAAGCTGTTTCGTTATTTTCACCAGGTCGAGGACTAAGGCGTGCGACCGCTGAAGATATTACACGCAACCCTGAAGCGATAGGCTGGAAAATTGAAGGTACGGTAAAAAATAGAGTCTCAGAATATGAGGTGGTTATTAGCTCTGAGAACGGTGAATCCAGACGTCTTTTTTTAGATGGAAAAAGAACTTCTGTTATGAGGCTAAGCCAAATCTTACGAATTGTGTGGCTTGTGCCGTCAATGGATAGAATATGGATAGAGGGCTCCAGCGGAAGAAGGCAATTTTTAGACAGGCTTACTTTAAGTTATTTTCCAGAACATGCAGAAACTAGTCTTTCATATGAAAAAGCAATGAGAGAAAGAAACCGCCTCTTAAAAGAGAAAATATGTAACGATCACTGGTATAATGCTCTTGAAATTGAGATGGCTAAAAGTGCAGTTTCTATCCAAAAAGCAAGATTAGAGGCTATAAAATACCTGAGCGAAGCACAAAATAATTTGACGGGAAAATTTCCTAAGGCTGAGTTGCTTTTAGACGATCCAGATCAAACTATAATCACCGACGAAGAAGAAGCTATTCAAGTTCTGAAAAATTCACGTCCAAGTGATATGATAATGGGCCGCACAAGCGTTGGTCCTCATAAGTCAGATCTTCAAGCCATTTATGAAGACAAGTTAACTTTAGCTAAAGATTGCTCAACAGGAGAACAAAAAGCCATTTTGATATCAATAATATTAGCAAATGCTAAGTCCCTTGCAAAAATTAGTAAAGTTTCACCAATTGTCTTGCTTGATGAAGTTTCCGCACATCTCGACAAAGAAAGACAAGCAGCTTTGTACGATGAAATATGTGGACTTGGAGTTCAGGCTTGGATGACAGGAACAGGGCCCGAATTGTTTTCAGAACTTAAAAACAAAGCGCAGTTTATAGAAGTTTCAACTATTGATGGTATTTCCGAACTCTCAATTTCTAATTAATAACCCAGAACAACTAAAGAAATCCAAATAGTACACATTTTTAGCCTAATGTAGGTACTAAATGTAGTGAAATGCGTGACATATGCTACCATAAATCGTATAGTATTAGAAAATTAAAGGGTCGAGTTAATGTCCGAATTCGAGCAAGAGCAGGAAGAGTATAGCGCTGATTCTATTAAGGTTCTAAAGGGTTTAGAAGCAGTAAGAAAACGACCAGGAATGTACATCGGCGATACTGACGATGGAAGCGGACTGCATCATATGGTTTATGAGGTCGTAGACAACGGTATAGATGAGGCTTTAGCTAAGTATGCAGATTATGTTCATGTAAAAATTCATGCTGATAGCAGTGTTTCTGTTCGAGATAATGGACGAGGGATACCAGTGGATATTCACGAAGAAGAGGGGGTTTCCGCAGCCGAGGTTATTATGACCCAACTCCACGCAGGTGGAAAATTTGACAGTAATTCCTATAAAGTATCCGGAGGTTTGCATGGAGTTGGAGTATCAGTTGTTAATGCGCTATCGGTTTGGCTCGAACTACGAATTTGGCGCGATGGAAGCGAATATTTTGCTAGATTTGCAAATGGAGAAACAACTGAGCACTTAAAAAAAATAAAAGATGTTGCCGAGGAGCGTGGTACTGAGGTTAGGTTTTTAGCTTCTACTGAGACTTTTTCTAACCTGGACTATTCTTTTGAAGTTCTTGAAAAGCGTCTTCGCGAGTTAGCCTTCCTCAACTCTGGTGTGAAAATTATTCTTGAGGACGAAAGACCCACTCAAGTCTTACGTTCAGAATTGGTCTACGAGGGTGGCGTAAAGGAATTTGTAAAATATCTAGATCGATCAAAAACGTCTTTGATCCCGGAGCCTATATTTATTACAGGTGAAAAGGATGAAATAGGTATCGAAGTAGCAATGTGGTGGAATGATAGTTACCACGAAAATGTCCTTCCTTTTACAAATAATATTCCTCAAAGAGATGGGGGAGCCCATACTGCAGGTTTCCGTGGGGCACTGACTAGGACAATCAATAGTTATGCACAAGCAAGCGGTATTGCAAAAAAAGAAAAGGTAAACTTTACTGGTGACGACGCCCGGGAGGGTTTAACATGCGTGTTGTCTGTGAAAGTTCCAGACCCAAAGTTTTCAAGCCAAACTAAGGATAAGTTAGTAAGTTCTGAGGTAAGACCAGCAGTAGAAAGCTTGATGAATGAAAAATTAGGTGAATGGTTTGAAGAAAATCCCAACGAAGCAAAACTTATAGTTGGAAAGATTATTGAAGCAGCTCTTGCTCGAGAAGCTGCAAGAAAAGCACGAGAACTAACTCGTAGGAAAACAGCTTTAGATGTAAACTATCTTGCAGGAAAGCTAAAAGACTGCGCGGAAAAGGATCCTTCAAAAACTGAAGTTTTTCTAGTTGAAGGAGATTCTGCTGGAGGTTCGGCCCAGACCGGCCGCGATCGTAGAACGCAGGCTATTTTACCCCTAAGAGGAAAAATTTTAAATGTAGAAAGAGCTCGATTTGACCGAATGTTAAACAGCCAGGAGATTGGAAACTTGGTTATGGCACTTGGTACCGGGATTGGAAGAGATGAGTTTGATATTAGTAAATTACGATATCATAAAATTGTGATCATGACGGATGCAGATGTAGATGGTGCTCATATTAGAACGCTTTTGTTGACATTTTTTTACAGGCAAATGCCAGAGTTAGTTGAAGGTGGCTACCTTTATATTGCTCAACCTCCGCTATACAAAGTTAGCAGAGGGAAATCTGAGGTTTACCTTAAAGATCAATCAGCACTTGAAGATTATCTTGTCCAACAAGGAATTGAAGGGGCAGTGCTTAAAATTGGATCAAATGCTGATATTGCAGGACAAGATCTAGCAAGAATAGTGGATGAGGCCCGTCAACTTGATAAGGTTTTGGAGGCCTTTCCAACGCAATACCCGCGACACATATTAGAACAGGCAGCTATAGCCGGCGCTTTTGTTCCAGGGGCAGTAGATAAAGACTTACAAGGTACTGCTGATAGTATCGCGACGAGGTTGAACCTTATTGCTTTAGAATATGAACAGGGTTGGTCTGGAAGGATTACACAGGACCAGGGTATTCGCTTAGCAAGAGTATTGAGGGGTGTAGAAGAGCTACGCACTTTAGATGGACCCATGTTAAGATCAGGAGAGGCGAGAAAAACTGGTACGTTTACTGAAAGTCTAAAGGAAGTCTATGAAAGCCCTGCTACCCTTATTCGAAAAGATCAAAGTCAAACCATCTACGGCCCTTTAGAATTACTAAGCTCGATTCTAAAGGAAGGGGAAAAAGGACTTACACTCCAACGATATAAAGGTCTTGGTGAAATGAACCCTGATCAACTTTGGGAAACAACCCTTGATCCTGACGCTCGAACACTATTGCAAGTCAAGATAACCGATGCAGCAGAGGCTGACGATTTGTTTACAAAGTTAATGGGCGATGTTGTAGAACCCAGGAGGGAATTTATTCAAAGCAACGCCTTAACTGTAGCTAATTTAGATTTTTAAGTATGAATTTCTTTTTAAGCTGCGTTTCTCATAATTTCTAAAAATTTGTCTATGTCTTTTAATGAGCGACTCCAGTCTACTACAAAACGAGCCACTACTGGTGTATCATCACTGACCCCATCTATCTCAGACCAAGTATAATACTCTAAACCTTCAGCATATGCCTTTCTATGCATATATGCTGGCATTTTGACAAAAATTAAATTTGCCTTTGGTTCAACTAAAAACTCAACTTTTTTAATTTCCCTTAATCCCGCTATAAGTCGCGCAGCAGCTTTATTTGCTTTCCCTGCTAATTCTATCCACAAATCATTTTGCAAATAGGCCAACATTTGAGCAGAAAGATAACGGTGCTTAGAAAATAAGTGGGCCGATCTTTTTCTTCGTAACTCAAACTCCCAAGCTTTTTGGGGATCAAAAAATATGACACCCTCCGCGCCCATCAAGCCATTTTTTGTACCGCCGAAGCTCACAACATCAACTCCAGCTTTCCAAGTCATTTCTGCAGCGGTACATTCAAGTGAGACTAGTGCATTTGCAAACCGCGCACCATCCATATGAACTGGCAAATCAAATTCCTTAGCAATTTTAGTAAGTTCCTTAATTTCATTTAATGTGTAAACTTGTCCTTTTTCTGTAATTTGGGTGATTGATATCGGGCCTCTTTGTGGGCCATGCACACCTCTGGACTCTTCAGCTTGTATTGATTCCCTTAATTCTTTTGGGTTTATTTTATCGCTATTGCCAACAAGAGTTAGTTTCGCTCCAGAAAAAAACTCAGGTGCATTACATTCATCCTCGTGTATATGTGAAACAGGACTACAAAAAATCGTTTGCCAAGGCTCGCATAAGGTCGAAAGCGCAAGTGAGTTAGCTGCAGTTCCAGTTGCAACCAAATAAACTGCTGCCTCAGGAGCCTCAAATGCCTTTTGGATCATATGCCGAACTTTTGTCATTTGACTATCTTCGCCATAGCTAGGCTGGTAACCTTTGTTCGCTTCAGCTAGAGCATCCAGGACCTGCTGAGGAACTGGGCTGTAGTTATCAGATGAAAAAATCATCTAAACCTCTTCTTCCCATAAATAATCTTCCCATTCATCCTCGTTTACTTCAAATTCTGCAATAGTTTTATTTTGCACTGAAACATTTGCATCATGAACAGAATTTGACGTTCCAGAAATGAGTGGATGCCAATTATATAGCTCTTGTCCTTTCCAGACTAGATAATAAGCGCAAGTTTTAGGCAACCAATATGCATGTTCACTGATATTTTTTGGAGTAAGCACTATACATTCAGGCACAAATTGATGACGGATTGAGTACTGGCTGCATTTGCAGCTTTCATTATCAAGTAACCTACATGCTATCGTTGTGTAGTGGATCTCATCAGTTTCATCGTTTTCCAGTTTATTGAGGCAACACTTTCCACACCCATCGCAAAGGGCTTCCCATTCTACTTTGGACATCTCAGACATTTGTTTATTTTTCCAGAATCCCTGCTGAATCCCTTCTTTTTGTGAACGGTTTTTCATTTCAGGCTCTTCAGTAATTCTTTTGCTTTTAGGCTATCCTGATCCATTTGGACTATAAGGTTTTCTAGCGAGTCAAATTTTATTTCAGGACGCATAAAATCTACTAGTGCAACTGAAAGAGTAGCGCCATATAGATCACCGGAAAAGTCAAAGATAAATGTCTCCAAATTAGGAGTATTTTCACCAAACATTGGTCGCACACCCAGACTTGCAACGCCATTATAACAACCAACATGCTCTCCGTTCAACACATCTACTAAGACTGCATATACCCCTAAATTTGGTAAATGAAGCCCATCCAAAGACATATTAGCTGTAGGATATCCAAGTTCCCGGCCCCGTTGCTCACCCCCTATCACGACACCTTCTATCCTATGCCAATGTCCTAATTGTTTTGCAGCATCCTTTGGCCGCCCTTCGGCTAAAGCTGTTCTTATTGAAGTGCTAGACACTTGGCCTGTTTCAGTTTCCATTAGGTTAGCTATTGTTACCTCAAAACCCATAGAGCTGCCTAATGAAATTAAATCTTTAACTGTCCCTGACCGACCTTTACCGAAGCAAAAATCTTCCCCAACAACAAGATGACGCAAACCTAGACCTTTACTTATAACCTGGTCAGCAAACTCAAATGGAGTTAGAGAGGACAACGTTTTGTTAAAATTCAGCTCATACAGCTTTTCAACATTCAATTTATTTAAATACGTTGCTTTTGCATCAGAGCTCATTAAACGAAAATTCGGGCCCTCTGGAAAAAAGTATGATCTTGGATGAGGTTCAAAGGTCAAAATGCCCAACGGGGATTTATTTTTAAGGCCCCATAGTCGCGCTATTTCTATAACATGCTGGTGCCCTATGTGAACGCCATCAAAGTTCCCAACAGCGACGCTAGCTCCCTTGTCACTTGGTTTAACAAATTGATAATCACGAATAATCCTCATGATTTTCACGTATCTCGCAAATCATTGTAAAACAAGTTTGAATTTATTTAATCATTCGAATTCAGTCAAACTTTCTACTTGGAGCTAGGACCATCGCCTCCCCAACCAATACGTTTTTCCCATTTACTTCACAACGACAATCCAACTTAACTCGGCGCTTATCAATTACCATATCTACGACCCGAACTTCGGCATGAACTAGATCCCCAGGTCTTACAGGAGCTAAAAATTTTAAGTTCTGGCTCATATATATAGTGCCATGGCCAGGAAGCTGCTCTCCTATTACTGCAGAAATTAATCCCGCAGTTAACATACCATGAGCTATTCTTCCTTCAAAAATTGTATCCCTTGCATAATCATCGTCTAGATGAACCGGGTTATGATCTGTTGAGATTTCTGCAAATTGTTCAATATCTCTATCGGTTATGATTTTCCGAATATACCGAGTCATACCCATTTCGATATCTTCTATACATATTGTTCCTCGCGGATTATTATCTAGCATAAGAACTTCACCAATAAGTAATTTTCGTTAATAAAAGAGCTTTTAAATGAAATATAATTACTTGGCAACCGCAGTATTTTGCTTTGTTCAATGTTATCTTAAATACCCAATAGAATAGGCTGGGTTAAGTTTTTGCTCTTTTAGATAATGCTCTAGTAGCCCTTGGTCTGGTTGGTCTTTAGTCCCAGTTTCTAATGCAGCTAAACCTCCAGTAATAAATAAACTATCAATGCCTTCTTTTACAGCACCTAGAATGTCTGTTGTTATTCCATCCCCAATAGCCAGAATACGGTCATCGTTTATTTGAAACCCGCTAGAAGAAAGTCGCTGTCTAGCTAAGTCGTATATAGGTTGAAATGGTTTTCCAAAATATAAACTCTCCCCCCCCAGATCAGTATATATTTTAGCCAAAGCGCCAGCACACCATTCTCTAACGCTTCCTCTATCAACGATAATATCTGGATTTGCACAAAGAAGCTTTAAACCCCGCTTTTTGGCAAACTCAAAGTCGGAAAAATAAACATCGAGATTTTCTAGACTGTTAAAAGGTCCAGTACAAACAATTCCCTCTGCTTCATCTATTGGTACGCGCTCAATATTGACCGGATTTTTTACGACGTTAAGTGGCTCAAAAAAATTTTCTTCATACGGCGTTCCGATAAAATAAATTTTATTTCCAACAACACCCTGAAACATTGCCATTCTTGCACTGTCACCAGATGTAGCTATTAGATCCCAAGCCTCAGGATCAACTCCAAATTTTATTAACTGCTTTTCAACGCCAGACCGCGGCCGAGGAGAGTTGGTTACCAAAACGACTTTACCACCTTTGGCCCTATATTTTTTTAAGGAGTCGTTGGCACTCGTATATGCTTTAACGCCATTATGTACGCACCCCCATAAATCGACGAACAAAGCATCGTACCTATCAGAAACGTCATCTAATGATTTTATCACTACTGTCAAAGAACCGTCCTGAAAAGTTCTAGATCTTTAAATTCGGTATTATCTGCTTTTTACGACTTACCACACCAGGCAGGAGCACCGAATCATCAGACACACTCACACCAAAGGATTTTTCAGCCACTTTTTTAACATTTTTGTTAGGTACAAATAGGGTAGATTCTTCTTTCAGTATATCAACAACAAAAAATAACACATGGTCGACGGAGTCTTCCGCACATACGGTTTCCATTGTCTCTATTAAACTTTTTTTTCTTCTAAATATCATATCTGGCTCTGTTGTTTCCAGAACTGATACACGAAACGTCAAATCGGCTATCGAGTATTTTTTCGAGTCCATTCTGAGCAGATCTGAATCTGAAAAATCGGAAATATCTGATTTTGCCCGAAATAATTCGGACGCGTAATTTGATACATCAATTTTTAATTCTTTAGCTAGCCACTCCGCAACTTGACGATCTCTACTGGTAGTAGTTGGACTTCGGAATTCTAAAGTATCCGATATTATACAGGATAAAGCCAAGCCCTTTATGGGATCTGGCATGTCTGACACATCGTCACCCATCAAATCAAACATTATTGTCGCCGTACAAGCTACAGGCCTAATCGTTATATCAATAGGACCAGATGTTTCTAATCCACCAACTAATTTATGATGATCAATTATTCCCTGAATATCTGCATCATTGATATTTTCTGGCAGTTCGGCAGGGTTATTAGTATCTACAATAATTACACTTTCGCCTTTATTAATATTGTTTATTATCAATGGCTTCTCGAAACCCCAGTGATCTAGCACAAACAAAGCTTCTGTATTTGGCTCACCCAACAATTTAGGGACCGCAGACAATCCTTTTTTTTCTTTTAAATACCATGCCCATATTATTGGCGACCCGGTTGAGTCAGTGTCAGGAGACTGATGTCCAAAAACCTGCAAGTCCATTTTTATACCTTTTTAAAAACTAATCGACCGCCTTATAAGCATCTTTAAAATGCTTGTCACGCATAAGAAAGACTAATCGTTTTTTCTAAAGAAGACCGGCGAAAATCGAGATGACTCTTTCGAATTATAACTATAGCCAGCAAGATTAAACTGAATTAAATCTTCTATTGTAGCAATTCTATTTTCCACCACATACCTGGCCATCGCACCTCTCGCTTTTTTTGCGTAAAAACTTATTTGCTTAGGGCCTTTTGAGGTCAGCTCAAAAAATTGAGGCGTGATAACTTCTAATTCCAATGACTTGTTATCTACTGCCTTAAAGTATTCTTGGCTTGCACAATTTAAAAGCAATGTAGACTCAGTACTTTTTGCTTGAAGGTTTATTTCATTAGATAATCGACTTCCCCAATAGGCATACAAATCAGAGGTGTTTTCAACTTTTAATCGACTACCCATTTCCAGGCGATAAGGTTCAATTTCATCCAGAGGCCTTAAAAGCCCATAAAGACCTGATAAGATCCTCATGTGGTCCTGAGCCCATCGTAAGGCATCTTCATCTAGTGATTTAGCATCAAAACCAGTATAGGTATCACCTGCGAAAGCAAACGCTGCAGGCTTTCGTTCTTGATTTCCAAAACTGTTAAATCGTTCCTTGTTCAGACGTGCCAAGGCAGGGCTAATTTTCATTAGGGACTGTAAGTTTTCCTCCGATAGCTGACTTGCGGCTTTGACTAACCTATCGGTATCATCAGAAAATAGTGGTTTTGATGTTTTTATTTTCTCAACTTCAGGGCTCATGTCTAATTTCTTAGCCGGAGAAACAACAACAAGCATTTAATTAATTCCTTTTATCTTTCATCTTACAACAAATAATTCAAATTTAAATTCAAACAAGATTATAACCAAACCAGTAATATAGTTTATCGATTTTTACCTAAATATAGATAGTAACTTTATTTAACTCTTTACGTTAGCCTACCTGAGCCCAAATAATTCAGGAAGAATATAATCGCGCAAAGAAATTAAGATAATAAACGCTACTAGCGGCGATAAATCTAAAGGCTGGGTATTTGGTAAAACTCTACGAATTGGACCGTATATTGGTTCCAAAAGCCGGTTCAATCCCGTCCAGATTTGGGCAACAAGAGGCTGATAAAGATTTAAAACCTGGAAACTTATTAGCCAACTCATAATTATATGAGCGATCATAATAAAAAACGCGACATCTAATATCAAAAAGACAGGACCGTATATAGCTGACATTAAAACTTTTCCTTAAATATTCTGATAAAGTAAATCTTGCTTACCAATTTAACAAGAAAAGTAAAATCAACTTTTTGAGCTATCATCTTCAATTTTGACATTGTCTGGTTCCGCTAGGCTCTCTTCTACTTCTAGGTCAAATTGAGCAGTTTCAGTATCATTGCTATTTAATACCTCTAATACAATGGGAGCTCGCTCGCTTTCAGAAGCAAGCTCAGCTTTTGTCTCAGGAACATCCATCCATGTTAAAGTATCTAATGCATTACAATTAAAACATGTTGGCCGCCAAACAGAATGAACTGTAGAGCAAATTTCGCAAACCCATTGTGGGCCACGCGGTGCTGAAACTGCTTTTGTTAGCCATTTTCGAATTACACTATCATCTGCACCTTCGCCTTTTTCGATGGCTGCAATAATTGTTAACGTGCGGACGTTAGGCACCGCCTCATAAGTATCTCCAAATGATCTGCGCGCATTAGGAAAATCTTCAGCCTGCAGATACATTTCTGCCATCATTATTTTCGTTTCAACATGCATGGGATTCATTTTAGCGAGTAACTTGAACCCCTTTTCTCTATCCTCTGAATTTTCCCCTTCATAAATTTCTGAATAGATCGCAGCCAAATCGGGATGAGGTTGAGACTCCCATGCCTTTTTAATTACTTTTATTGCTTTTTTTTTCTTGTCGTCTGTCAAATATTCTTTAGCAACTAGAACAGCAGCTGGCACTAAATCAGGAGACATACGATTTGCCTCTATTGCCGTTACTTGAGCATCAATTCTTTTATCAGTTTCAATTATTTCGGCCGCCTCTGATAATGCTAAAACAGCATCTCTTCTTTTATGGATATCTTTAGGTAGACTTCCATATTTCAATTTTGCGCTGAGAGTTTTTCGAGCTCCACGCCAATCAGATTCGCGAGTCTGAAGGCCTATCAGAACATCCTGTGTTTCTTCATGTTTTGGTTTTAACGAAAAGGCTTTTTCAGCTAATTTTAGGGCAGTATCAGTGTCGCCTTCCGACAGTCGCTTTTTCATAATGCCCCTTACTCCAACAAACCTTGTGGTGGGATCTAAAATAAGCTCTTTATATATTTCTTCTGCATGTTCAGCCTCACCTGCTATTTCTGCCGCCTGGGCAGCTAATAAATTAGTAAGTGATGGTTGCTTTAAATACTTTTCAGCTTTTTTTGCCTTGGATAAAGCGGTGGACCCTTCGCCAGAAGCTAGAGCCATCATCCCTTCCGATAAAGCTCTAAATCCCTTTCTTTCTCTGTTGCGATCAAAATATCTAGAAACTGCTGTTTCATCACCGTTTATAAATCTAAAAATAGCGAGAATAAGCGAAACTATTTTAAGGACAAGCCAAGCGGCTAGTATAATCAAACCCAAAATTATCAACAATTGTATTGGACTAATTGAATACTCAAAACCTGAAATTTCAATAATTGTACTTCCTAAAATTTTATTTTGGTCGCTAGCTAAATAACTAGCGCCCCAAGCAAAAGCCATTACAATCATTAAAAATAAAGACAGTCTAAAAAGCGATATCAACATGCCTTGATCTTCCTATTTCTCAGTACTTTTTAAAAGTTGCTTGACGGCCAAAAGAGATTCAATTCTACTTTCAGCGGAAAGGCGCCACGGCTCCATAACCTTCGAGGCAGTGCCATCAAGTTGCGTCAACTCAAAAAGAGATTTTTCAAGATCATTTGATTTTAAAAATGCTTCTGACCTGGACAAAACCGCGTCGGGGTCAGAGCCTTGACGAGGTATAGTAGACCGGGCTTGAAATTGTGATTTTAAAAAGCTTAAAAATTTAAAATTTTCTGTTTCTTTTTCATTTCTATAAGCTGATAAAGCTAAACGAGAGAACTCCGGAAAAGATTCCGTAAGATTTTTCATGGTAGGAATACCGGTCTCTGCTAAATTTCTTAAGATGTCTGGGGCTTTCAGACCCAAAATGCGCTCAATATTATCTAAACTCGCTTTATAAGGGGTCCCATAGAGTGTTGATTTCTGAATTTCCCTAAAGTTTTCTTGTATTGACTGGTCAATTGGTATGCTTTTTTCAGGATTGTCTTTAGCCTTGTCTAATATTTCTTCCTTCGGAACATCTTTTTCCTGTTTTTTCTCTAAAGGCGTCAACATCATGGATCGAATTTCTGTTTCCAAACTATCAATGTTCGCAAAATTAGTTTCTAATTGTTTTTTAATACTTCCAAGTTCCAAAAATTTGAGATCAAATTCCTCTTTGTTACTTATGATTTTACTTTCAAGTTTGGTTAAATTGGCAACTAATTCTCTTTCACTAATAAAGTTTTCTGTTTTTTTGCTTACATTTGTAAGATCAATTTCAAGTTTTTTTATTGAAGTTGACAGCTCTTTTAGTCTGACCTGGATATTCTGCTCAAATACGATTTGTGACTTATTTTTAAAAAAATTAGGATAATTATTATTTATTAGAAAAACACCCAAAAGACCAAAACTTGCTGTTGCCAGGCCAGATAAGCCAATGAGTAAAAAAGAATTAAGTTTATTTTTTGGCTCTTTTATATGATTAACGTTGCCCGGTTTTTCTATCTCCAAGCCTGCTCCTTTAGTTTCATTTTTTTCATAATTTAATGATAAATCGGCTTCCTTTAAATCAGTGCCGTCACTTTCTTTTTTTTGAGACTTAGGCTTTGGCATTTTTCCTCAATTCTCCAGCCAATTGCTAACTAGTACTATCATCAAACTTGATCAATCGTCTCAAAATAGCAAGCGTAGCTTCTTGCATACTGTTTAAATCAGGTTTTTTCGAAATCACTAGTTCCCCCAATTCGACCCCTGTAACTATTTTTGCAACAGCTTCGCTGATTGCAATAACATTAAACCCAGTCAAATCTAGATTACTTTGCAACAATTCAGCAGACCTTGATGAGAAAATTGGCAAAATCACTGGTCTACCACTGTGAATCTTTTGCAAATTTTGTTTTTTTATTTTCAGTGGCTCTTGATTGTATCCAATTATGTCCAAGCAACTGAACTGGTTTCTTTTCAATTCATCACATAGATTTCCGACAGTATGCTTGCCTCTAATATGAACCATGCTTTCGGTAGTTTTTTTTAATTTAATTAACTTCAATAAATTTTCTTGATCTGTCGAAAACCCCAAAACGTCATATCCAAAACTGACCGCTATTTTTTTTGTATTTGCTCCAACTACAAAACATTTTTTATTTATCAAATTATGTTTTTTTGCTGCTCGAAGCCCATTCGCTGAGGTAAAGATTAAAACCGAATTCTTATTGACCTTACTGAGGCTTGGTAGAAAATCTATTTTTTGTATTGGGTTATCTATGATTTCGCAGCTATACAACAGATGTTTTATTTTTAAACAAAACCGTTCATTTCCACCTAATGGCCGCGTTAAAAGCAATATTACATTTTCTTGGTCGGGATTGTTTGTCATATGCTGAAATGCTACTCCGATGCTGCCTGCGATACAATGGAACATAATATGGATTTACACAAAGCCCTTATTTTAGGAATTGAAAGTAGCTGTGATGATACCGCTGCTTCAGTTTTGGAAGTAAACCCTAAAGGCTCAAAAATTAAATCTTCTATCGTATATAATCAATTTAATCTCCACAAAGAATATGGGGGCGTTGTGCCAGAAATAGCAGCTCGGGCTCATGCTGAATTAATTGATGTTGTTGTCGAGAAATCGTTAAAAACAGCAAAAGTTGCCATGACAGATATAAGTGCTGTTGGGGTAACTGCTGGTCCAGGCCTTATCGGTGGTGTGCTTTCAGGGCTAATGTTTGCAAAAGGGCTATCGGTCTCAACTAATAAGCCGCTAATTGGCGTAAATCATCTTGCAGGCCATGCGCTTACCCCTAGACTGACCAATAAAGTTGCCTTTCCTTATCTTGTACTGTTGGTTTCAGGTGGGCATTGTCAATTTCTCATAGTTCATAATTACAATAAATATGAAAGATTAGGTGGAACGATAGATGATGCGCCTGGCGAAGCCTTCGATAAGGCGGCGCGTCTTTTAGGTTTGCAACAGCCTGGAGGACCCGCAATTGAAGAAGCTGCCAAAAAAGGTAATGCGGGCCGCTTTGATTTACCACGTCCTTTGCTTAATAGGGACGACTGTAATTTTTCTTTTTCTGGCCTCAAAACAGCTTTAATGCGAAAACAAGCTGGGCTTATGAATAAACAGGGCGGCTTATTTAAAAAAGATGTAAGCGATTTGAGTGCAAGCTTCCAGCAAGCAATGCATGATGTTATTATTGAAAAGTCAATTCGAGCTATTGACCTATATTCAAAATTTACTAACGAAAACCAGACTTTTGCTATTGCTGGTGGAGTAGCCGCAAACGAAAAAATTCGACACTCGCTTCAGAAAGTATGCAAAACAAAAAAGATAGGTTTTTTAGCGCCACCTTTAGAATTATGCACCGATAATGCAGCGATTATTGCTCATGCAGCAGCAGAAAGGTTTTTGCATGGCGATTATGATGACACCACAATATCAGCTCGGCCAAGATGGCCACTAGACAATAAAAAGCCTGCAATTTTAGGTAGCGGTAAAAAAGGATCAAAAGCATGAAAATATCTATTGCTGGCGCGGGTGCGTTTGGCTCCGCAATAGCATCAGTTTTCGCTAAAGGTGGGCATTCGACCAAGCTTTTTTCACCAACTAACTTTAAGGAATTAAGCGCCACAAGAGTTCCTAGGAAACTCAGTAACATAAAATTACCCGCAGAAGTTGATATCATAAAATCGTTAGAAAAAACTGAAAAAAACGAGTATTTATTTCTAGCAGTACCAACACAAAATTTAGCATCTTTTTGCAAAGAGAATAAATCTTTTTTAAATGACAGACCGCTAATTGCTTGTTGTAAAGGTATGGATCAAACAACCGGGCTGAGACCGTCAGAAATTTTAAGTGAGCACTCTTCAAAAGTTGCCATAATGTCTGGCCCAAGCTTTGCGATTGATATTTCCAAAGGCATGCCAACCGCTTTAGTTTTAGCTTCATCCGAGCCTGGCTTTTTGAAAAAATTACAATCAGATATTTCAATGCAAAACTTTAGACTTTACCGAACATCAGATGTTGTAGGTGTAGAACTTGGCGGCGCACTAAAGAATATAATTGCTATAGCATGTGGTATAGCAATCGGTGCCAAGCAAGGTGATAGTGCTAGAGCAGCACTGATGACACGTGGTTTTTCAGAAATGGTTGCTTTTGCAGAAGCGCATGGAGCTAAAGAAAAAACACTGGCAGGTTTGTCAGGTTTAGGGGATTTAAGTCTTACTTGTAATTCAGAAAAGTCTCGTAATTTTGTTTTTGGCGTATCGCTTGGTTGCCAAAAACCTTTCAATAAAAACACAACCGTAGAAGGCGTTGCCACAGCATTTGCCGTAAACCAAAAAGCAAGGTCTCTAGGCCTAGAAATGCCCATAACCTCTTCTGTCAGCGCTTTAGTTGAAGGTTCGGCTTCCACTGAAGAGGTAATTAACTCTCTGTTAAGCAGGCCAACCAAAGAAGAATAAAGTTTTAGGGCCCACTACATTTTCAATCCTGCAGCAGTGCGCCCTCAGAATGTCAATAACGATAGTGTTCTGGCTTAAAAGGCCCCTCGGGAGTTACGCCAATATACTCTGCCTGATCAGTAGCTAGTTTTGTCAATTTCACACCAATACGCTCCAAATGCAGTCGGGCAACCTTTTCATCTAAATGCTTGGGTAAAATATAAACATCGTTTTTATACTCGCCGCCCTTTTTCCAAAGCTCAATCTGCGCAAGAACTTGGTTTGTAAATGAAGCTGACATCACAAAAGATGGATGACCCGTTGCATTTCCAAGATTTAGTAAACGACCCTCTGAAAGTAATATCAATCGATTTCCAGATGGCATTTCAATCATATCTACTTGGTCTTTAATATTCGTCCACTTGTGATTTTTAAGATGGGCAACTTGAATTTCGTTGTCAAAGTGACCAATATTGCCAACGATTGCCATGTCTTTCATTTCACGCATGTGTTCTATTCTAATGACATCTTTATTACCTGTTGTTGTAATAAAAATATCAGCGCTTTCTAAAGTGTCCTCTAAAGTTACAACTTCAAAACCATCCATGGCAGCCTGTAGAGCGCAAATTGGATCAACCTCTGTCACCTTAACGCGCGCGCCGGCGCCACGAAGAGATGCAGCAGACCCTTTTCCAACGTCGCCGTATCCACATACGACGGCCGTCTTACCTGCCATCATTGTATCAGTTGCACGACGAATACCGTCCACTAAAGATTCTTTACAACCATACTTGTTGTCAAACTTTGACTTAGTCACAGAGTCATTAACGTTAATAGCTGGAAAAGGAAGTTGACCATTTTTAACCAATTCGTAAAGACGGTGAACACCAGTTGTTGTTTCTTCAGAAACACCTTTGATGGCATCGCGCGTTTTCATAAACCACCCAGGTGATTGTTCCATGCGCTTTTTAATTTGCAACTTGATGACCTCTTCTTCCTCTGATTGGGGAACTGGAATGATGTCTTCACCTGCTTCAGCGCGCGCACCAAGAAGCACATACAAAGTTGCATCACCCCCATCATCTAAAATCATATTTGGGCCATCAGGAAACATAAAAGATTTATCTAAGTAATCCCAATGCTCTTCTAAAGACTGGCCCTTAATAGCAAACACAGGAATATTTGCTGCGGCAATTGCTGCGGCTGCATGGTCTTGGGTGGAGAAAATGTTGCAGGAAGCCCAACGCACATCTGCGCCTAATGCCACCAGTGTTTCAATTAAAACTGCTGTTTGAATAGTCATGTGAAGTGAACCGACGATACGCGCACCTTTTAAAGGTTTGCTTTCTCCATATTCCGAGCGCAGCGCCATCAATCCAGGCATTTCTGTTTCAGCTATACTTAATTCCTTGCGCCCAAAATCAGATAAAGAAATGTCTTTTACGATATATTGCTGGCTCATAGTTTTTTCCTCATCAAATTTCATAGTTGCCTAACAGTAAATAAAAAATGGTTCAATCAGATAAATGTAGATATGACTTTTGCTAACTCTATGGGTAATATAGTTCGCAAATTCAAATTTTAAACTAAACACAGAGCTAACTGACTAATGAAGAAAAATCGCGCTTGGCAAAGAATGCTTTCAGGACGCAGGCTTGACCTTTTGGACCCTACCCCTCTCGATATTGAAGTTGAGGATATAGCGCATGGTTTATCTTTCGTTGCCAGGTGGAATGGGCAAACGAATGGAAATTTTCCATACAGTGTTGCGGAACATTCGCTCTTAGTGGAACAGATTTATTCTAAATCTTTTAAAAACCCTGAAAAAAAATGGTGCTTGGCGGCACTTCTTCACGATGCGCCAGAATATGTAATTGGGGATATGATTTCACCAGTAAAATCAGCTATTGGTAGTGGCTATCAGTCTTTAGAAAATCGTTTAAGTTCTGCAATTAACCTTAGGTTTGGGCTTCCCACAAAAATACCGGACAAAATTAAAAAGCAAATTAAAAAAGCAGATAAAATTAGCGCATGGATCGAAGCCATTCAAATCGCTGGCTTTTCAAAAAATGAGGCAGACAAATTATTTGGGGGTGTAGATACTAAAGAAATAGACAGGTTTTCTATTCGACTGCGCCCACCTATTGAGGTTCGAGAAAACTATATTTCAAGATTCAACGAATTAATTATTTAGGGCTCCGTTTTGCTAGAATTCTCTGAAGGGTTCTTCGATGCATATTAAGACGTCGGGCAGTCTCACTTACATTCCTATCGCATAGTTCATAAACTCGCTGAATATGTTCCCACCTTACTCTATCGGCACTCATTGGATTTTCTGGAGGTGGCGGTAGATCATCGCCAGAAGCAAGAAGAGCATTCATTATATCTGATGCATCCGCAGGCTTTGATAAATAGTCAGTCGCGCCAATTTTTACCGCAGCAACTGCAGTCGCTATAGCTCCATAACCTGTCAAAACAACAACACGGCAATCTGGGCGCTTATCGTTTAAAACCTCCACGACATCTAACCCGTTACCATCTGTTAGTCGCAAATCCACGACAGCATAAGCTGGTGGTCGAGCAGTAGCTATTGCTCTGCCAGCCGCAACTGAACCCGCAGATTCAACTTTAAAGCCTCGTTTCTCCATAGCTTTCGTCAATCTACGCAAAAAGGGCTCATCGTCGTCAACCAATAACAACGTTTTATCTACGCCAATTTCTTCCGTTTTTCTTTCAAGCAAATCGACCAACTCCATTCAATTATGTTTATTTAGTACGACATCAAGTTAGGGTCAAATTTTGTATTTAACTATTCTTTATAAAGCAGGCAGTAATATTCGCGATTTCATCAGCTGATTTATCTCGCCTAAAAAACTCAACAAAGCCATATTCAGGCAGAATTAGATAAGTCAGAGTCGAATGATCAACTAAATACCAATCATCGTTAGAATTTTGTGCTTTGTAATATGTTTTATATACTTTTGAAACGTGGTCGATTTGATCTTTGCTTCCCGTTAAGCCTATCATTTTTGGGTGATGATACTTCACAAAATCACCAATCACCTCTGGTGTGTCTCGTTCAGGATCAATGCTCACAAAAACAGGGGTTACTGAAATGTTATTATTATCCAGCAGATCTACTGCCTCAGCATTTCGATATACATCCAAGGGGCATATGTCTGGGCAAAAAGTATAACCAAAATATAAAATGGTTGGTTCTTTAAAAATATCTTTTTCTGTAACGATCTGACCATCTTGATTTATAAGCTCAAATTCACCGCCAATATTTGTATTGCCCAAGGCCTTGCTCATTCTACACTCTGCAAATGGATCAACACCCTTTGCAAAATTGATTTGGCCGGATGTAAAAATCCAAAAAATAAATAAGCTCAGCAAAAGCAGGATCAAAGCGAATAGGCTAATTAACAAACCCAGTGATCGCGACATTAAAATTCCCTTTGTACGGTGAAGCACTAATTTAGTTTTACTAAGTATACCTTAATATGATTAAATGTAATAAGGTAAGGCGATTATGATAGAGTCAAATCAAGACCTTTTCCCGGAAAGCAAACGAGGAGAATGGATAAGACTTCGCACCATGATTTTTATCAGGTGGGTTGCAATTAGTGGCCAATTAGCTGCGATTGTTACCGCTTTCCAATATTTCGAATTGTCTTTAAACCTTAGTCTTTGTTTTTTTGCTGTGGGCCTATCTGCATTAGCAAATATCGTAGCAAGCCTTTTGTTCCCAGAAAGCAAAAGGTTAAGCGAGTTGGAAAATGTATTCATGATTTTGTTTGACCTGTTTCAATTAGCTTTTCTGCTTTTTTTAACTGGTGGATTAAACAATCCTTTTTCTTTTCTACTCATAGCCCCTGTTGTTGTTTCTGCCGCAGCCCTAAAAAAAAGATCCACTTTCATTATAGGTTCAGCCGCCGTTTTCATTGTAACTCTCCTGTCACATTTTTATGTACCTTTAGAAAGTTTATCTGGTGAAACTTTAAATATTCCCGATATTTTCTTGTTTGGAAATTGGATTGCAATAAGTACTGGAATTGTATTTTTGGCTTTTTATTCAACCCGAGTTACGTCGGAACTAAACACAATGAGTGATGCTCTATTCGCTACACAAACAGCACTATCTAGAGAGCAAAAGTTAACTGATCTGGGTGGAGTTGTAGCAGCGGCAGCCCACGAGCTAGGAACCCCACTAGCAACGATAAAATTAACAAGCTCAGAACTGATAGAGGAGCTTAAAAATTTTCCAGAACTTCTTAATGATGCATTGTTAATTCGCGATCAGGCTGATCGCTGCGGAAATATCCTAAATAATATGGGTAGCGCTGGGAAAGACGACTTACAAATGCATCAAGCTTTACTTGCTGAAATAATTAGAGAAGCAGCAGAACCGCATTCAAATCGAGGAGTAGCAATTGAGACAAAAATATCAGATGGCCACAAGGGCGGAATAGATGAACCGTATATAATTCGAAGGCCAGAAATAATCCATGGGCTGAGAAATATGATTCAAAACGCTGTTGACTTTGCAACGTCAAAAGTTTGGGTAGAAAGCTCTTGGACCAAAGAGTCAATTAAAATTACTATTTCTGATGATGGTTATGGTTATCCTCCAAATCTTTTAGGAAGACTGGGTGATCCTTTCCTAGGAGCCAAAATAGGAAAAGAAAACAGACAAGGATATGAAGGTATGGGGCTGGGCTTGTTTATTGCCAAAACACTGCTTGAGAGAACAGGCGCAAATATAAGTTTTTCCAACGGACATAAAAACCAAACATCTAGCCAATCGCAAGGCGCACCATCTGGGGCTATCGTTCACATATATTGGCCAAGAAAAAAAGTCGAGATAACTTCAAACCTTTTTGGTGAAAATCAAAATTTTTCTATATAAGTTTTTTTGAACCTTTTTGCCAATTGCTTTGTCGGCAATATCACCAAAACAATTATTTTATTTTGTAGTACAGTTTTATGAAAAAAACACTTATATCAAATGGACCCCTCGAAACCAAAGCGCTTGCTTCAAGAATAAGAGAAAAGTTGCAAAATGGTGATATAGTATTGTTGAAAGGGGAAATTGGAGCAGGTAAAAGTCACTTTGCAAGGTCCCTTATACAAGCCGCAATGGATAAAGTAGAAGACGTTCCATCTCCAACATTTACCCTAGTACAAACTTATGACACTTTAGCTGGCTCTATTTGGCATGCCGATCTGTACCGATTAAGTGATCAGAGCGAGGTTTTTGAATTAGGCTTAATTGATGCGTTTGGTAATGATATTGTTCTAATAGAATGGCCAGATCGACTTGGTTATCTTGAACCACAAGATGCACTTACGATTGAATTAGTTATTCTTGAAAATGATAAAAGAGAAGTAATTTTTTCAACTAGCTCTTGCGTATGGGAGGCGCGTCTTGAGAAGACCTTACAGAAATAAAATCTGTATTAATTTATTTTTTAGAAACCTTTACGTAAAAGGGCTTACAGATGATTTTTCCTGATATTTCTGGGATATTTGGCATCAGCCCTGGAGCAAACTTTCCACGCGAGCTTGCAAATGGAATATTGAACCGTTTTGCAACATCTGAGCCAGAGGTTTTAGCAAATTTACAAGTAATAGTTAATTCAACAAGAATGCGTCACAGGTTAACAGAAGAATTAGTTGAGTTGGGGGCCATGCTCCATCCCCGTATTTTAATTTTGCCTGAAGTATCCGAACTTATTCCCGATAGTTATAAACCAAATCCTCCTTATTCTTTAGTTCATAAATTTGAAATTATGGCATTAGTTCAAAAACTGGTCGAAGCACAGCCAGATATTGCTGCTCAATCGTCTATCTACGCACTTACAAAAAGTCTTTCTGATTTGATTGACGAAATTCAAGGGGAAGCTGTACCTGTTGAAAAAATTTTAAACCTCGATATTTCAGATCTATCTGGCCATTGGAAAAGAAGCCAACTTTTTTTGAATATCATAAAAAAATATCTTGAAAATCGAAAAACTGACCCAGATGAAGAGGCTTGGTTAAGACAAGTTATAGGTGCTCTTACTATTTATTGGTCAAAGAGCCCGCCCCAAAACCCTATACTTATTGCTGGCTCATCCGGCTCGCGAGCAACGACAAGAAAATTAATACAGGAAATTATTAAGTTGCCTAATGGGGCAGTAGTTTTACCAGGTTTCGATTTTACTTTACCTAAAGAATTATGGGGTGAAAAAGAACAAGTAGGCGTGCCAGAAGACCATCCACAGTTTAGAAATTTGAAAACATTTTTTACCTTAGGGCTGCGGCAAGAACAACTACAAAAATGGTACCTAAAAGAAAAATCTAATATAGCATTACAAAATTTAATTGGTCTATCTTTAAGGCCAGCACCTGTTACGGATTGCTGGTTAGAAGAAGGCCCAAAATTGGGCAATGTTTCAGATATCACAGAAAAAATAAGTCTGGTTGAAGCTGATAGCATTAGGGATGAGGCTTTGGCTATATCATTCAGAATAATTTCTGCCGTGAAAGAAGAGCAAAATCTGATTTTGATATCACCAAACCGAAAGCTGACAAGAATGGTTTCCGCCTACCTATCTAATTGGGATATTATTCCTGATGACAGTGCTGGGGTTCCTTTACAGCTAACACCCTCGGGTAGATTTCTACGCTTAGTGGTTTCTCTTTTTACAGGACCTGTGACGACAACAAAAATTTTTGCTTTATTGAAGCATCCTTTAACTCACAGTGGCGGGGAATTTAGAAATGATCATTTAGTATTTGTTCAAAGCCTCGAACTGTTCTTCAGAACCGCCGATGTCAGTATATTTTGTGCAGAAAGTATTTCTATTTGGTTGCAGGAAGTAAAGAATCCATATGCCTCAAAGTGGACGTCTTGGGTTTGCAATATTTTAGAAATGTTTAAGTTGCAGGATTCCTATGTTTTTGAAGAAATTCTCGATAAACACATTGAGATTTCCAACAGCTTGGCTTCTGGTCCAGACCAAAATGAGGCAAACAGTTCTGGTGGATTATGGAAACAAAATGATGGCCGCCATTGTTTTAAAATTATTGAAAAAATAAAGGAGGCCTCTCCAACGGCTAGTTCTATATCAGCATCAAGATATGCAGACGTCTTTAATTCAATACTGGCCGAGGAACATGTACCAGAAATAAACCCAACTCATCCCAATATTATGATTTGGGGAACTTTAGAAGCTAGAGCGCATAATGCTGAGGTTTTGATTTTAGCCGGTATGAATGAAGGCTCCTGGCCATCTCCTGCTGCAATAGATCCATGGTTGAATAGAAAGATGCGAAAAGAGGCTGGATTGCTCTCTCCTGAGAGACGAATAGGCCTATCAGCACACGATTATCAACAGTCAGTCTGTAGCTCTAGTGTTTTAATGACTAGAAGTACCAAGGATAACGAATCGGAAACGATACCATCCAGATGGTTAAATAGACTTTTGAACCTACTAAGTGGGCTTTCCGGAAATAATGGTCCCGAGGCAGTTGAAAAAATGAAAGGTCGTGGCACAAAGTGGCTAGACTGGGCTTATGAAACAAAAAACTTTACCCCAACGAAAACAGCAAAACGGCCTTCTCCCAAACCACCAAAAGACACACGGCCCAAAAAACTATCTGTAACAGAGATAAAAACTCTTATTCGAGACCCTTATGCTATCTATGCAAAACATATCCTAAAATTAACCCCTCTTAAGCCATTACATCGAACGGCTGATCCTCTATTAAGGGGGGTTATAATACACAAAATTTTTGAGCAGTTTGTTAGGAATTGGCAACAAGACGCTTCATTGCTTGATCAAAAAAACTTTTTGTTAGATCTAACAAAAGAGCAACTAATAAAAAAAGTTGCTTCACCTACTGCACAGATCTTTTGGTTTTCTAGGGTTGAAAAAATAGCAGACTGGTTTGTTTCGGAAGAAGCAATTAGGAGGACTATGAGCAAGCCCATTGCATTAGAGAAGAAAGGGCAAATTATTATCCCAAACCTGGGCTTTAAACTCACTGCGCAAGTTGACCGAGTTGATATTAATCAGGACGGTAAAGCTATAATTTATGATTATAAAACGGGCACTGTACCAAATAGAAATGTCCAATTACATTTTGATAAGCAGCTTTTTTTACTTGCTTTAATTGTTGAAGATGGTGGTTTTTCGGATATTGCACCTTTGAGTGTTTCTAATGCTTCTTTTATTGATCTTAATAATAAAAAGGCAGTTTTTGCCCCATTTGATCAAGAATGTTTAGAAACACACCGTGGCAAATTCCACTTATTGATTGAGAGATATCTCAATCCAGAACAGGGCTTTACCGCAAGGCGAGCTATGTTTCAGGTTGAAGATATTTCTGACTATGATGGGATATCCCGTTTTGGGGAGTGGTCTATTCAGGATAAGACCCAATGAAAAACCATAACATGGCAACTCTCGCTCAAATCCGTGCATCTAATCCAGATGGCTCTACTTGGCTTTCTGCTAACGCAGGTTCTGGCAAGACGCGTGTTTTAACCGATAGGGTTGCTAGATTACTACTGGAAGGCGTGTCACCCGAAAATATTTTATGCTTAACTTATACAAAAGCCGCAGCGTCAGAAATGCAAAACCGCTTATTTGAGCGCTTGGGTAAGTGGGCTATGCAAGATGACAGAAATCTCAGAAATAGCCTTACTAAACTAGGCCTAGAACTGAGACTAAACAAACAAACATTTAAGCAAGCAAGAACTCTGTTCGCTCGAGCAATTGAGGTGCCAGGAAGCTTAAAGATACAAACAATTCACTCTTTTTGCTCTTCGTTACTCAGACGTTTTCCTCTTGAGGCAGGTGTTTCTCCGAATTTCACAGAAATTGATGAATGGACTGCCAAAGCACTTTGTACAGAAATTTTGGAAAAAATATCAAATGATGAGATAGTCTCAATCTCTTTGGCTAATGTTTCAAAATTTCTGAGTGATGTTAATTTGACAGACCTGCTGACAGATATTTTAAAGAATCGTACTGTTTTGTCCAAATTTAAAAGTCATTCTGAAATCTATTCTGAGTTTGGATTAAATAGTAATGTGCCTTTTGAAGAATGCTTAAATAAACACTTCGACAGTAAAGACCTTAAAGTGATAAAAATTTTACGAGAGGGCATGCAAAATGGTGGTGTCCGAGACAGAGCAGCTGCCAAAAAACTCTTAAATATAAAATCTATCAATTTAGAATTTATAAAAACCTTAGAAGATATTTTATTGTACAAAGGCAGTACGGAAAAGAGACCCGAATTTAGTGCAAAAACTAATAGTTTTGCCTCTAAAACTGTCCTAAACGAATTTTTAAATTCTTCTGTAGAACAAGTAAATAAATTAGCAGCGAGAATAGAAGTTTTTCGACAAACAAGAATTTCATATGAAACGTCAGAGAAAATCTGTGCTCTTTACGATTTCTCACGAGTTTTTCTTAATCATTATACAAATGAAAAATTACTTCGTGGTTGGTTAGATTTTGATGACCTTATTTTAAAAACCCAAAAACTTTTGATAGATCCTACGATAGCAACTTGGATATTATATCGTTTAGATGGAGGTATCGATCATATACTCATTGACGAGGCACAAGATACTAGCCCTACACAATGGCGAATTATAGAAAAACTATCGCAAGAGTTTTATGCCGGAGAAGGCTCTCGAGACAAAATAAACCGGACCCTATTCGTTGTTGGTGATAAAAAACAATCAATTTATTCTTTCCAAGGCGCCGACACTTTTGAGCTCAATCGAATTCAAAAAAAATTTAAAAAACGATTTGACGAGGCGGCCAAACCCTTAAAAGAATTA
Organism: Paracoccaceae bacterium; assembly: GCA_902606585.1. GTDB lineage: Bacteria > Pseudomonadota > Alphaproteobacteria > Rhodobacterales > Rhodobacteraceae > Salinivivens. The sequence continues at coordinate 76,765 of CACLGX010000004.1, forward strand.
AGTTTACAATATTCTTTTAGATCATCTCCTACAATTCTAAGGTTTGTTGATAGCATTCTAGAAAAACCTGAAAGTAAAAATGGAAGTGAACTAGAAAGCACAGAAAATCATATATCATTTTATTCTAAATTACCGGGCCGAGTTGATCTTTGGCCCTCTATAGAAAAGGCCGAGCAACCAAAAGATACAGAGTGGCAAAGCCCTGTAGATATGCCAGGAAAAGAAGATGAGAGGGTAAGATTGGCATGCCTATTAGCTGACCAAATTAACACATTAATATCTTCTAACAGTTTAATTCCAGAAAGAACTGGCAATGATTATGTTATGCGTAAAATTAGCGCTGGCGATTTTTTAATACTGGTCCAGCGCCGATCAGTTTTATTTCATGAGATAATCAAAGCATGCAAAAAAAGAGGCCTGCCTATTTCAGGAGCTGATCGCTTAAAGCTTATGGACGAGATTGCGGTTAAAGACCTCATTGCTTTGCTTTCATTTTTATCCTCTCCACAAGATGACTTGTCGTTAGCCACTATACTAAAATCACCTCTATTTAGCTGGAGCGAGAAGGAGCTTTTTGACTTAGCACATGATCGAGAAAATAGATTTTTATGGGAAGAGCTTAAAAAAAGGTCGGATATATTTACACATGAGTATTTAGTTTTGAGCAATCTACTAGCCAGTATTGATTATCTAAGGCCTTATGAACTTCTTGAAAAAATACTCAACCAATATAACGGACGGGCTAATCTGATATCGCGCTTAGGAGCAGAAGCAGAAGACGCTATAGATGCTTTGCTATCTTTATCAATTGATTACGAAGTGCAAGAAACACCGAGCCTTGTAGGCTTTTTATCATGGGTTTCAACCTCTGGTTTTGAGATAAAAAGACAGCTGACAAAACAAGAAAACCAAATACGAGTAATGACTATACACGGCGCAAAAGGTCTCGAGTCTCCAATTGTTATACTACCAGAGACCCAAAAAAGGAAAGTTGAGCTACGCGATAAAATCCTAGTAGGGGAAAAAATTGCGGTGTGGAACAATAAAAAGGGCGAAGCTTCTCGTACCGAAGAAGAAATTAAATCAAAAAAAATACAAGCGCTAGAAGCCGAAAGGAGCCGGCTTCTTTATGTTGCAATCACCAGAGCTGAAACTTGGTTCATTGCAATGTCCGCAGGTCAATTAGACGACAAATGTTGGTATGAGAAAATAAAAAGTAGTTTACAATCGTCTAAAGCAAAAAAGCAAATTTTCCCTACTGGGGAAGGACTAAGGCTTGAAGAAGGAAACTGGTCATCTGCAACAGAAGAAAAAGAGTATCAGTCAAAAAAATCAAGAAATAAATTACCCGATTGGATCAAAAAGGTAAGTTTTGAAAACAAAATGCAACCAAATTATCTTATTCCATCGGATTTGGGGGGCTCCAAAACATTATCAAAAGGAAACGGGTTAAGCGAGGAAGAGGCTGCGCTTCATGGATCGCGTGTGCATAAATTACTTGATTTACTTCCAAGGTATTCTTCTCAAGATTGGCCCGAATATTCTTTAAAAATGCTCAAGGCCAACAGACTTTTTGATGGACCTCCAAACGTCGAAAGCGCTATTAAAGAAGCACTATCAGTTTTGACCGACCCAAAGTTTTCATATATTTTTGCTAAAGATGTCCTTAGCGAGGTACCTTTCTCAGCCCAGTTGCCCAATTTAAAAAATCAGAAAATCTATGGTATTATCGATCGTCTTATAGTTGGAAGCAACAATGTCCAAATTATAGATTTCAAAACCAATTCGACCGTTCCAAAAACAGCAAATAAAATTCCACTTGGAATTTTAAGGCAAATGGGGGCTTACAAATTAGCTATAGAGGAGATATATCCAGGTAAAGAAGTAAGCTGCTACATTTTATGGACTGCAATCAAAAAAATAGATCATCTGGAAAAAGATCTATTAGATTATGACAATCTTGATAGTTACACATCTTGACGTTTTGCTTTGCACTTCTTACGTTAAAAATATAAAAATTCGGGAGTAAATAAATGGGTACAGTAGCAGTAACAGACGATACATTTGAAACAGAAGTCCGCAATTCAACAATACCAGTTGTTGTAGATTTTTGGGCTGAGTGGTGCGGGCCATGTAAGCAAATCGGACCTGCTTTGGAAGAATTGTCCGCCGAATACGAAGGTAAAGTAAAAATTGCAAAGGTTGATGTGGATACAAACCCTAATGCTGCCGCTTCCATGGGTGTAAGAGGAATTCCCGCATTGTTTATTTTTAAAGATGGTGAAGTTGTATCTAATAGAGCAGGCGCCGCCCCTAAAGCAGCGCTTCAAAGCTGGATAGACGATAGCATTTAGCAATAAAATTGTAATTTTGAGGACATATTATGTCATCAAGTGATTTTCCAAACTGGCATGGAACGACAATCATTGGCGTCAAAAAAGAAGGTAAGGTTGTTGTCGCTGGAGATGGACAAGTTAGCCTAGGTCAAACCGTTATAAAGGGCAGCGCTAAAAAGGTTCGCAAAATATCACCTGGTGGATTTGATGTTGTTTGTGGATTTGCAGGATCAACTGCAGACGCCTTTACTCTTTTGGAACGCTTAGAGGCCAAACTAGAAGCAATGCCAGGCCAGCTTTCCAGAGCATCGGTCGAACTTGCAAAAGATTGGAGGACCGACAAGTATCTTCAAAAATTAGAAGCAATGCTTATTGTCACCGACGGTGACAGTCTATTAGTAATAACCGGTGCCGGCGACGTTTTAGAGCCTGAACACAATGTTGCGGCCATAGGATCAGGTGGAAATTATGCTCTGGCAGCGGCTAGAGGAATGATGAATACTAAAAAGTCTGCAGAGGCTGTTGCACGCGAAGCAATGGCTATAGCAGCTGATATTTGTGTATACACTAATGGGAATCTAACTGTAGAAACTCTTTAAAGATAGTTTATAAAAAAATATATTAACCGCCTAAAATTACCAGAAAAAATTAATCCAGAGGAATAAATGACAGACCTTACACCACGTGAAATCGTCTCGGAGCTAGACCGTTTTATTATTGGGCAAAATGATGCGAAGCGCGCTGTGGCTGTAGCGTTAAGATCGCGTTGGAGAAGGAAACAATTATCCACCGACTTGCGTGATGAAGTTTATCCAAAAAATATTCTAATGATTGGGCCTACTGGTGTAGGAAAAACAGAAATTAGCAGACGTTTAGCAAAGTTAGCACGTGCCCCATTTATAAAAGTTGAGGCAACAAAGTTCACTGAAGTTGGATATGTAGGCCGCGATGTAGAACAAATAGTACGGGATTTAGTAGATGCAGCTATTAATGATACCAGAGAATATATGAGGGAAGACGTAAAAGCTAAGGCTCAAAAAGCTGCCGAAGATCGTGTTTTAGACGCTATAGCGGGCACTGATGCTCGTGACTCAACACGCGAAATGTTTCGAAAAAAACTTCTGAACGGTGAACTAGACGAGACCGAGATCGAATTAGACGTGAACGATACTTCCAACCCGATGTCAATGTTTGATATACCAGGACAGCCGGGGTCGCAGATGGGAATGATGAATATAGGAGATATATTCGGTAAAGCTATGAGCGGAAGAAAAACTCGCCGAAGAATGACCGTTTCGGAAAGCCATGATATTTTATTAAGCGAAGAGGCTGACAAAATATTAGATGATGAGATTGTCACTCGCACTGCATTGGAAGCTGTTCAAGAAAATGGCATCGTATTTCTAGATGAAATCGACAAGGTGTGTGCCCGAAGCGATTCAAGGGGTGCTGACGTGAGCCGCGAAGGTGTCCAGCGCGACCTTCTGCCACTTATTGAGGGAACAACTGTCAGCACAAAGCATGGACCAATTAAAACAGATCACATTCTTTTCATAGCGTCGGGAGCGTTCCATGTGGCCAAACCTTCCGACTTATTGCCAGAGTTACAGGGGCGCCTTCCAATCCGTGTAGAATTAAGAGCTCTGACAGAAGATGATTTTGTCCGAATTCTAACTGAAACAGATAACGCTTTGACTCGGCAATATTCAGCACTTATGGGAACTGAAGGTGTAGAGGTTTCTTTTTCAGATGATGGAATCCAAGCGTTAGCAAAAATTGCAGCTGAAGTTAATCATTCAGTGGAAAATATTGGTGCCAGACGATTATATACTGTCCTGGAGCGTGTCTTCGAGGAGCTTTCGTTTACTGCACCCGATAAGTCGGGTTCAAAAGTAAAAGTTGACGTTGCTTTCGTTGAACAGCATGTTGGAGAGCTAAGCAAAAGTACAGATCTTAGCAGATATGTTCTTTGACTTCTACAAGTAACCTTTCAACGGCCCATCTTCATCTAACGCTTCTGATGTCTCAAATGGGCCGAGTACAGTTTGATCTTTAACTACTATGCAATGGCCTGCAATTTGTCGGACATCTTTTGGGTCGTGAGTAATCAGCAATACCGAAATATCTTGCTCTTTTGATAAGCTATCGACCAAGTCAATTAACTCTGATTTCTGATTGGGACCAAGTGCAGAGAATGGTTCGTCAAGGAGCAAAATAGGGTTTCGCTGTAAAAGCACTCGAGCTAGCGCAGCGCGACTTTGTTGTCCACCAGACATTTCAGAAGGCAGGCGATCAATTAATTCAACTATGCCAACTTTTTCTAAAACTTTTTTTATTTTTTCTCTGGAAGATTCTGAAACAAAAAATTTATTACCACAAACTAAATTTAAATTTTGGACTATAGACAGGTGAGGGAATAAATTGAAATCCTGAAATATGATTGAACACGGACGTTTATTTGAAGGCAGTAAATCTATACGAGTTTCATCTACAAAGATTTTTCCAGAAGTTAAGGCTCTATGTCCGCTCAAGGACGATAAAAGTGTTGACTTTCCAGCGCCTGATTGCCCAACCACTGATGTAAAACCTTTTGGTAAAGTCATATTCACCGCTAACTGAAAATCAACTATCTTTATAATGACATCTTCAAATCTGATCATAGAATACGACCCAATTTATCAAAAAATGCAAAGCTTCCAAATGCTAACAAAGACAACAGGAGAGCAGAAGCTAGAGCTTCATCTACTCTATAGGATCCCATGAGTTGGTAGATTTTCAAAGGTAAAGTAGCTATTTCACCTGAACCAAATAGTACTATCACTCCCAAATCGCCCATAGAAAGCGCTGAGGCCACGCCAAGTGAAAAACCTATTTGTCTTTTAAGCCTCCGAAGATAAACCCACCAGACCCAAAAAATACCCGTCAGACCTATGGAAAGAGATAAATTTTCGAACTCCGTTCTTATCTCTACAGCTGATGGTTTTAATATGCGGATTACAAAGGGTAGAGATACTAGTGCATTCACAATAGCTGTAACTGGTACTGCCAATAAGTAAGGGTTTCCAAAGTTTTTTAGCATCAAAAAAGTACCTGCTCCCATTACTATTGGAGAGATTGCTATACCAAGCGAGCCAAACATTTCTCCCATATTTGTCGTTAAGCACAAACCGAGGAAAACAGACAAAAAAGATGACAGTATGGCTATTTGTATTGATAAGATTGCCGCTTTAAATACAGAAAATGGCAGAAAGAAAACGTTGGCAAAACCATAGAAAAAAATCACCAGTATTGGGATAAAAATAAAAAGTAATGTTACAATTATAACCGAGGTATCCATGATTTTTTGAAAGTTAGAGGGGTTTTGATTTGAGATTTTAATATCAAGACCAAAAACTGTTTTTGGTTTAACTATAAATTGACTAGCGAAAACCACGCTAAATACTAAAACAATTTGGATTAATGCTAATTGTGCAGCTTTTGAAAAGTCTAAATCGTAAAAAAATGCCTGATAGATAGCTAATTCAACAGTTGTGGCCTTCGGGCCTCCACCCAAAGTTAAAGCTACAGCAAAACTAGAAAGACAAATTGCAAATATAACCGCCCAAACACCTGGACAAACCTTTTTCAAAACTGGCCACTCCAGGACAAGGAATTTTTGAGCAGACGACAATTTTAAAGACGAAACGAGCCTATATTGTTCACCAGGCATATCATTAAAAGCCTGAAGTAAAATCCTAATTGCTAGAGGAAGATTGAAAAATACGTGTGCCAGAATTACACCCCAAAAACCATAAATTTTAATAGAATCAAGGCCAATTAAATTAAGAAAATTATTCACTATGCCATTATTACCAAAAACTAAAATTAGTCCCAAAACAGCAACAATTACTGGTAAAATAAAAGGTGCTCCTAGAATTAAAACTACGAAGCTTTTTCCCCAAAATTTTTGCCTTAGAAGCGCTTTGGCTACAGGAATGGCAAGAACTGTTGACAACGTTGCTGAGTAGGCGGCCTGAACAAATGTAAACTTTATCGCAGCTATATCCGAAATAGATAAGCTTAAAGATAACCCACTAAAATTTATTAGGAAGATGAGTGGGCCCAATAATAGGCCCACTAAAAACATAGAGCTAATTACTGCGACAGTGCTGCGCGCCATTCTTCTATAGCCTTTTTGCGCATCTTATCAGCCTTATCTTCGTCCAGAAAATATGCTTTTTCTGGATAAGGAAGTTGTGAAAACACTTCTGGCCACTTTGATCTATCTTGTGCTGCGGGATAAGACCAATTGGTAAATGGTATTAGAGACTGAAACTCACCAGAAAGAACGAATTGCATAAATTTATTTGCTAATTCAGGTTGATTTGAGCTTCGCAATTTCCCAACCAATTCAAAATAGGCATAATGTCCCTCATCAAAAATAGCTGCTTTTTTAGTCTGGTCTTCTTCCACAGAAATATGGTAGGCGGGCGACGTGTTAAAAGACAACACTATTTCAGCCTCGCCAGAAGTAAAAAGCCCATAAGCTTCGGACCAGCCCTTGGTAACTGTTAGAATTTTTGGTGCTAGTTTCGACCAATATTCTTCTGCTTTGTCACCATAAATTTCTTTGACCCACAATACGAGGGCCAAACCAGATATTGAGCTTCGTGGATCTTGTATGACTATTTTAGCGTTTTTCATATTTGCTAATTCATCAAAGCTTTTTGGTGGCTGAGAAATCTTTGTTTGATCATACACAAATGAAACATACGACCAATTGAACGGTAAAAAAGTATCATCACTCCATTTTATGGGTAAAAACAGAGAATCATTATTCTGCTGGTGGGGAGCGAACAAACCCGTTTCCCGAGCTTTTTTTGTTACGTCTGTATTCAAACCTATAACAATGTCAGCTTCCGTACTGGAGCCTTCTAGAATCAATCGCGGTACTAAATCCCCTGCTGAAAACTTAAGATCACATTCACAGATTCTCTCAAAGGCTTCTTCTATCGAGGGGCCAGGGCCCCATTCTGATACAAAATAATCAGGCGCATAAACTGTTAGTATTGGCTTATTAGCAGAAGCTAATGTCGCCAAAAAAATACCCGTCAAAAATATCAAAAATCTCAATTCAATCTCCTCACTTTTTCGGGGAGAGCAAGTTCAAACTTAAAGAAGTTTATCCTTCCCTCCGCCGGCGTTATCCGGTTCAGGTTCTACGGGTTCGCTTGCGCATCTCAGCCGATTTCTGGCTCCCCGAGGTTCTTTACGAATTATCACAAATTTTATTGAGGTCAAGAAACATAATAAAATTTACTTTTGTGTAAGACTTGCCCAGCGCAATAAGAGACAGTATCAGAATGATTGTAATAGAAAGTTATTGATAATGAGCCTAAATTCTTTTGGACATATGTATAAAGTGACAACCTGGGGCGAGAGCCACGGCCCAAGTCTTGGTGCAACTATAGACGGTTGTCCTCCAGGCATAGAAATCAATCAAAACAAATTGCAAGTTTGGATGGATAAAAGAAAACCGGGTCAAAACAAATATACAACCCAAAGAAATGAAGCAGATAGTGTTGAAATATTATCTGGTGTTTTTGAAGGGGTTTCGACAGGGACACCTATCCAATTAATAATTAAAAACACTGATCAAAGATCAAAAGATTACAGCGAAATAGCTCAAACTTTTCGACCCGGTCATGCAGACATAACCTACTGGCAGAAATATGGCATCCGAGATTATCGTGGTGGCGGTAGATCATCGGCCAGAGAAACTGCTGCTCGAGTGGCTGCAGGTGGAGTAGCTCGCCTTGTACTAAAACATTTAGCGCCCAGTTTAGAAATATATGGTTATATGACGCAAATGGGCGATCAAAAAATTGATAGATCTAGAATTGATTTAAATCAAATTGACGATAATCCTTTTTGGTGTCCCGATTTGAAAGTTGTCAGCAAGTGGAAAGATTATTTAGAAAAAGTCAGAAAGTCTCGGGACTCTGTTGGGGCCATAATCGAAATTATAGCTAAAAATATCTCTCCTGGTTTAGGAGCTCCCATATATGGAAAGATTGATACTGACCTAGCAGCCGCGATGATGTCAATAAACGCCGTTAAGGGTGTAGAGATTGGCGAAGGTATGAATGCTGCATCACTTTTAGGGTCTCAAAATGCAGATGAAATTTTCATGGATGGAAAAAACGGACCTCGATATTCATCAAACCATTCTGGCGGTATACTTGGCGGCATCTCCACTGGACAAGACATTGTTGTAAGGTTTGCAGTTAAACCAACTTCCTCAATCCTATCACCTAAAAAAACAATAACACAAAAGGGCGAAGAGACTGAAATTATAACTAAGGGACGGCATGATCCTTGTGTGGGTATTCGGGCTGTTCCAGTTGGCGAGGCTATGATGGCGTGCGTTCTTCTTGACCATTATCTTTTGCACCGGGGTCAAATAGGTGAAAACAGAGGCCAAATAGGCTAATCAGCCTCGCTTTTAGATGTAAAATATAATCCTAGAATTATAACCATGATTGCTAAATATTGGCTGATGGAAAAAAACTCCCCCAAAATTATTATTGCCAAAATTACAGCGGTTATTGGTTCTACTAGTGACAATGTCACTGCAGTTGAAGAGGTCAAATATTTCAGTCCAAACGTAAAAAAAGAGTATGCAATACCCGTAGCAAAAGTTCCAAGAAAAATTAGATAGTAAATTGCATCGTTCGAAAACATCCAAGATGATGGAAAAAAAATAAATACTGGGGTAGATAGAAACGCAGCTATTAGAAACGTCCAAGCAGCCGTATTATGGTGTGAAACCTCCTTAACTATCCTAGATGTAGACAGTGAATAGAGCGCATAAGACAAACCTGAAAGTAGGGCCAAAAAAGCACCTAAGTTTGACCAGTCTGTATTATCTCCAAAAAGCATCAAGACGCAGATACCAGTAACAGCCAGAATTGCGCCAATCAGTTTATTCAAACCATGTGTCGATTTTAGTACAATTAACTCGAATAAAATTGCCCAAATAGGCGCACTGCCAATAGTAATCGCTGTTCCTACACCCACACCAGAAATCAAAATAGCCGCAAAAAAAGTCATGTTATATAACATCACAAATAGGCCAGAAAAGGCTATTAAAACAGGGGACCTAAAAATGGCAGAAAGTAGTTTTTTATCAAACAAAATCGATATTAAAAATAAATAAATTGCTGCCAAATAGAGACGTATAGCGCCCACAACCAAGGGCTCTTTATAATCAGGAATAAGCCCTTGAACGGTTCCCGTTGTACCCCACAAAGTTGCCGCTAAAATCACTGTTAAAATTGAAAGGTTCTTTTTATTTAACATACTTCCCGACCTTGCTCGAATTTATGTAAAATGGTTTAGTGGCCCAACAATAAAAATAAATCATTATAGAAAGTAGAAAAAGCTTAATGAGCAAACCATGTATTATTTGTGTTGCGATCACTGGATCTCTTCCAACAAAGAAAGACAACCCTAATGTGCCAATTTCGATATCTGAGCAGATAGAAAGCACACATGAATCTTTCGAAGCTGGGGCAACAATATGCCACGCTCATGTCAGAAATGAAGATGAAACCCCAACATCTAATCCAGAAAAATTTGCTTTACTGAAGGAAGGTATTTCAAAGCACTGCCCAGATATGATTATTCAGTTTTCAACAGGGGGAAGATCTGGTTCGGGAAAAGAGCGGGGAGGGATGCTACCATTAAAACCAGATATGGCATCTTTGTCAGTGGGTTCTAACAATTTCCCAACACGAGTTTATGAAAACTCGCCAGAACTAATTCTTTGGTTAGCGGAGCAAATGCGTATTCACAAAGTTATGCCTGAAGTAGAGGCTTTCGATCTTTCACATATAATTAATGCTATCGATATGCACTCTAAGGGACTTCTTTATGGGGATTTGTATGTTCAATTCGTGATGGGTGTAAAAAATGCTATGCCAGCAGATGAAACTATATTCAAATTTTATGTTGAATTAATGCAGAAACGTGCACCTGAATCAGAATGGTGTGGAGCAGGAATAGGCGCAAACCAAATCCTAGTTAATGAATGGTCTATTAAAGCCGGTGGCCATACAAGAGTTGGCCTGGAGGATAATGTTCGGCTTGATAAAGAAACTCTGGCACCATCTAATGCAGCGCTTGTTAAACGGGCTGTCGATTTATGTGAACTGTACAATAGACCAGTTGCGACCTCACAAGAAGCCAGAAATTTACTCGGCCTTTCAGGTTAGATTATTATTCCGTTATTTTTACTTTTAATTCTGTTAAGCCATCTATTTGCGCAACCAGCAAATCACCCGGTTTAACTGCACTAACGCCTGCTGGTGTGCCAGTCATTACTACATCTCCAGGAATTAATTGCGTGTATTTTGATAAATCTAAAAGTATTTCATCAACGGAGTAGATCATGTCTGCTATTCGTCCATGCTGCTGAAGTTTATTATTCAAAAACAACTTTATGTTCGCTTTTCTTATTTGAGGAACTTTTTCAAACTCTGTGATTTCCCCTATTAAAGCAGAACCTTCGAAGTCTTTTGACATATCCCACGGTTTACCTTGTTTCTTTGCTATGCTTTGTAAATCACGCCTAGTCATGTCTAGTCCGCAAGCATAACCAAATATAGAACCCTTTAGGTCTTCCCTATTTGCTTTTTGAAGTGGTTTTGCGATAGCAACAACCAATTCTACCTCATGATGCAGATCATTTGTCATGGGCGGGTAGGTAAGGTTTTTTTCCGAATCCAATAATGAAAATAATGATTTAGTAAAATAAAACGGCTGTTTTTTTTCCACCTTATTCCCAAGCTCGAGAACATGTTCAACATAATTTCTACCAACACAGAAAATTCTTCGTACTGGATAACCATAGTTTCTTCCTGTAACTTTGAGCAGAGTTGGTTCAGATTCTGGAAAAACGGATTTCATTTTTTGTTAGATAGCAAACTTTAATAAAGAGCTATAAAGAGGCATCGAAGCCTCAGCTAGATTTGCATTTCTTCCTTTCAAGTTTGGTAAGTTATCTTCTGGACCAGAAAACCCGGTCGATTTATGTGCTGACCCATACCAATGTGAAGCCCAAACACCGTCTTTTCTATGCCCACCCTTTGGCCACGATAACATAGACTTTTGAAAGCCTAAATTAACTCTGTTGCATAGTTTTGTAAGTGTCTCCTCAGGTTTCTTTCTGATGTCTTCAGAGTTAACAACAATAGGGTCTAAGCCTCGTTTTTTAATTTCCAAAAACAACTCTACTTGTTTTTTGTAACCGATATCTTGCTCACTGATCTTATTGTATTTTTTTGCAAAGCTTGAAATTACTCTTGCCGGATGTCTAAGTAAAAAAACGTGTTTTACTTGGTCAAACCAACCTCGTGGGACTGAAAAGACCATATGGTGAGTCATATGCTTTTGGTATAAATTTTTGCCAACAATTGATCTGTCTTTTGTTAAATTATCTATCACGCCTGTGACATTTTCTGATTGCGATAATATAATTTCTTCTCGCATTGGGTGATCTAAACCTGTTTCAATAAGATAATTTGCATAAAATGGTTCATCGATTATTTCGAAATCATCTCGATTACCAAATGAATACATTAAAGCTGTCGAAATATTTCTCGGTCCAGACCACACTGCTAAATTAATCATGCACACTCTTTTTTAATTAATAGCTTATAAAGCTTTCTAATGCGTTCTGTGATTGGACCTAATTCGCCTTTACCTATACTTCTTCCATCAATAGATCCCACTGGGGTTTGCGCCCCAAAAGTGCCCGTAAGAAACGCTTCTTCCGCACTGTATGTATCGACTAAAGAAAAATTTTTCTCGTACACTGGTATACCGTTTGATCTACAGATATCTATCACCTTTTGCCTAGTAATTCCGTTCATGCAGTAGTCACCTGTACTGGTCCAGACTTCATCTTTTTTAACTATAAAAAAATTGCAGGCGTTCGTCGTATTCACGAAGCCATTAATATCAAGCATTAGCGCCTCGTCCGCACCAGCCTTCTCTGCTGCGATGCAAGCTAATATGCAGTTAAGTTTTGAATGGCTGTTTAACTTTGGGTCTTGCGTCATTGGTAAACCCCTCAAATGAGGCACTGTCGCTAAAGATATGGGCCTTGGTATTTTGGGAACAGAGTGCTCCATAATAATAACAAATGTGGGCCCGTCTTGTGATAATGCTGGATGTTGAAAGGGTCTTTTTTTAGGTCCCCGAGTTATCATAAGCCTAGCGTGAGCACTGTTTACCATACCATTGGAGTTTTGAGTTTTGATAAGAGCGTCAATAACATCTGATTTACTTAAACCAATGTCTAAATCTATCGCTAATGCTGCCTCAAACAGCCTATCTATATGTTCAGCGCAAAAGGCCCATTTATTATTATATAGCCGTAATCCCTCCCAAACGCCGTCTCCCAACATAAATCCACTATCATAAACGCTTACAACCGCCTCATTTTTTGGTAATATTTTCCCGTTTAAATAGATTAAAATATCTTCATTTCTGATATCTTCCTCAGATTGGTGTGTGGAAACGGTATTTGTCATTTTTACCCCTTTTTCGATATTGCTATTAGGTAAGTTAATTTATGCCAAGAAGTATTTCTTGTTGGTCTTTCAGAATTTCTAGGTTGGCAAAAGCTTTTTTTACCCTATGCCTATAATTAATAATCGCAGGAAAGCTTTATGTATAAAATATTAAAAACCGTCTTTATTTTATTTTTAACATTAACAACACAAATTAGTCCTTTTTTAGGCAACCTTACTCTACGCGCGCAATCAAAAGACTCTATAATCTTGGCAGGTGGGTGCTTTTGGTGTGTGGAAGCTGATTTTGAAAAAGTGAACGGGGTCAGTGAGGTCATTTCTGGTTACACTGGTGGGTTTTTAGAAAACCCAACCTACAAGCAGGTCGTAAAAGGTGGCACAGGACACTATGAAGCCGTCATTATTCACTTTGATCCCGAAATAATTACAACAAAAAATATATTATATAAATTTTTTCGTTCTATCGACCCTACTGATGCTGGTGGACAGTTCTGTGACCGGGGTCATAGCTATAAGTCAGCTATTTTTGCCAAACCAAATCAAATTTTAATTGCAAAAAATGCCCTTCTAGAGGCGGAAGCAATTCTGGGTGAAAAGATTGTTACCCCTATTTTAGAAGTGAGCAAATTTTTTACTGCCGAGAAATATCATCAAGACTATTACAAAGGCGAAAATCTGGTATTGACTAGATTTGGCCCAATCAAACAAAAAAATGCTTACAAAAGATACCGTTCCGCCTGCGGGAGAGATGAGCGCCTTAAAGAGGTTTGGGGCAAAGATGCATTCTTGAATTGACAAACATTTATGGCCGAAGTTTTTCAGCTTTTACACAGCGAAACAAGTGTTAGACTATTTTAGAGCTTGGGAGAACCATCGTGACACCAATGATGTCGCAATACATGGAAATCAAATCTGACTATTCTGAGGCTTTATTGTTCTACAGAATGGGTGATTTCTATGAGTTATTTTTTGAAGATGCTAAAGTTGCATCCAGTGCATTAGATATCGCCTTAACAAAACGAGGAAAGCATAGTGGAGAAGATATACCTATGTGTGGGGTTCCTCATCATTCTGCAGAAAACTATATTTACACATTAATACACAAAGGTTTTCGCGTTGCAATTTGTGAGCAAATGGAAAGCCCAGAAGAAGCAAAAAAAAGGGGTTACAAAGCTGTAGTTAGAAGAGAGGTTGTAAGGCTAGTCACCCCTGGAACCATAACAGAAGATAACTTGTTAGACGCTAAGAAAAGTAACTACCTGGCTGCTTATTCTTTGGTACACGAAGAAGCATCAGTTTCTTGGATAGATATTTCGACGGGATCTTTTTATATTTCTAGCATAAAGCCAGAAAGATTAGCCTCGGAATTAACCAGACTTTCTCCTAGTGAAATACTGCTTTCTGAAAGCTTAGCAAAAGCGCATCGGGATCTAGCAGAGGAGTTTGGTATCAGTGTCACGGAGCTTGCAAATTCCGCTTTTGACAGCAGCTCCGCGCGAGAACGTTTAAAAAAAATCTTTAACGTTGAGACCGTCGATGGCTTGGGAACCTTCACTAGGGCTGAACTATCATCTATGGGAGCCATCATAGAATATTTACAAATAACACAAAAGGGCAAGCTTCCATTATTATCAAGACCAAGGCGAGAACTAAACTCATCATTTATGACTATAGATACGGCAACTAGAAAAAACTTAGAATTAACAAAGGGGCTTTCTTCTGGAAATAAATCTGGTTCACTTCTTTCGGTAATTGATCATACTTTAACATCAGGGGGGGCAAGATTATTAGAAAAAAGAGTGTCCGCCCCTTCTACTAATCTAGATGAAATTGAAAAAAGATTAAACGGTCTAGATTTTATGATAGCTTATGCAGACTTATCATCTAGCCTTCGGTCAGAACTCAGAAAAGTTCCTGATTTAGATAGAGCATTATCCCGAATTTCATTGGAAAGGGCTGGCCCAAGAGACCTGGTGTCTATTAGAAATGGATTGCTGCAATCCTCCATTATATCAAAGATGCTTTCAAGTTTTGCTTTGCCAAAACTCATTGAAGAGAAGTTGGCTATTTTTCCAAAACAAGATAAATTTTTAGATTTACTTTCTGAAGCCCTTGTGGATGAGCCACCTATATTGGCAAGAGACGGCGGGTTTATTAGAGAGGGTTTTGATCCCAAATTAGATGAAGCCAGAAGACTAAAAAACGAAGGGAAAAAGATCATTGCTGAAATGCAAATGGGCTATATAAAAACCGCTGGCATTCAGTCTCTTAAAATAAAACATAACAATGTTCTCGGATATTTTATCGAAACACCAGCCACTCATGCAGAGCGCATGTTATCGCCTCCTTTGTCTGATACCTTTATCCATAGACAAACAACAGCAAATCAAGTTCGTTTTTCAACTGTTGAGCTTTCTGAGATTGAAACTAAGATTTTAAATGCGGCTAGTCATTCTTTGGAGATAGAAAAACAAACCTTCAAAGAATTATGCGATAGTATATTAAAATATGGCCAACGTATCGCCGATGTTGCCGACTATTTATCAGAAGTAGACCTTGCAGTTTCCTTTTCTGTGTTAGCTAAAAATGAGTCATGGGTTAAGCCCGCTGTTGATTTGTCACAAAATTTTGAGATTTCTGGTGGCCGCCATCCTGTAGTTGAAAACGCTCTGAAAAAAGAGGGGAAGGCTTTTATTTCGAATGAATGTATTTTAAACGATGGAAAAATCTGCCTGCTTACTGGGCCAAATATGTCTGGAAAATCAACTTTTCTGAGACAAAATGCTATCATCGTTTTATTGGCTCAAATTGGTTGTTTCGTTCCTGCCACTTCAGCCAAAATAGGTATTGTATCACAACTTTTTAGTCGTGTAGGAGCATCAGACGATTTGGCCAGGGGTCGATCTACCTTTATGGTCGAAATGGTGGAAACCGCATCTATCCTTAACCAGGCTGATGAAAACTCCTTTGTAATACTGGACGAAATTGGCAGAGGAACAGCAACCTATGATGGCCTATCCATCGCTTGGGCTACTTTAGAGCACTTGCATAATGTAAATAAGTCACGAGCACTATTTGCCACCCATTATCATGAATTAACGCATTTATCAGTTGAAATGGATCGATTAGAAAACTCTACTGTCGCGGTCAAAGAATGGGAAAGTGAGGTTGTATTTTTACATGAAGTTAGAAGAGGCGCTGCAGATCGGTCCTACGGCGTTCAAGTCGCCAAACTTGCTGGCTTGCCAGAAAATGTAATAAAAAGATCAAAACTGATATTAGAAAAGCTTGAAAAGGAGCACTACCAGGGCCAATCAAAGTTAAAGGGGCTAATAAGCGATCTTCCTTTATTTTCTAACGACCAAAATTCTCATGACCCTATGGAAAAAAAAGCAGACCCGCTTCACGAAGAGATAAAAAACATAAATTTAGACAGCACATCGCCCAGGGAGGCCTTGGAATTTCTCTACAAGCTAAAAGAAACCCTAAAACATTGAAATATTAGTTGCTCGATGACACTCCTACATGTGCGGGGCGCAACAAGCGGTCGTGTAACATAAAGCCTTCAGAAGAAACTTCTATAATATCGCCAGCTTTTGTGCCTGGAACAGGGGCCTCAAACATTGCCTCGTGTAGCTGCGGATCAAATTTGTCACCAATTTCTGGAGAAATGGGTTTTATCCCGTGTTTTGAAAAAACATTCAATAATTCTCTCATCGTAAGCTCAACGCCTTCAATCACGGAACCTACAATTTCTTTTTGATCTGCAGTTATAGAGTCAACAGCTCTTTTCATGTTATCATAGATCGGCAAAAGATCTCTCGCCAATTTAGATCCACCGTAATTCTCTGCTTCTTTTCGATCTTTATCTGCCCTTTTTCGGGCGTTTTCTGCATCAGCCAGCGCTCTCATAAACCTATCACGATAGTCATCTCGCTCTGCTGTGACTTCATCTAGTTTTTCTATCTCAGCTGCTTCTGCATCAATATCTATTAACTCATCTTGGTCTAATTCGGGTTCTTCCAATTCA
The DNA here is from genome assembly GCA_902606585.1 of Paracoccaceae bacterium. Classification (GTDB taxonomy): domain Bacteria; phylum Pseudomonadota; class Alphaproteobacteria; order Rhodobacterales; family Rhodobacteraceae; genus Salinivivens. Next base: position 93,708 of record CACLGX010000004.1, read on the forward strand.
TCCAAGAATTCTTCTTTTTTTTGCTCAGCCATTCATCACCTCTTATTTCGGTCAGAAACCATTTTTCCAACCAGTTGAGCGGTATAATCCACCACCGGAACTATTCGCCCATAGTTTAATCTTGTGGGACCTATTACTCCTACAGCACCAATAATCTTACGATCCGAATTCATATAAGGAGAAACAACCAAAGATGAACCCGTCAAAGAAAAAAGTTTGTTTTCCGACCCTATAAAAATTCTTACCCCTTTACCTTTTTCCGTAAGCTCTAAGAAGTCTGCTATATCGCGTTTTCGTTCCAAATCGTCAAATAGATTTTTTATTCTTTCCAAGTCTTCTTGTTGTGAAGATTCATTTAGAAGATTTGCTCTTCCTTTTACAATTAATCGTTCGTGTCGTTCTTCAGTATCTTCCCAAAGTGCTAAACCGCTCTGCACCAAGTCACTAGCCAAAGTATCGAGCTCTTGCCGTCGGTAATCAATTTCGTTTTTAATTAATTTTTTAGCTTCGCTTAATGTATTACCCGCCATAAGAGCATTTAAAAAATTTGCGGCCTCTTTCATAGAGCTTGGCGTTTGACCCGGTGGGGGCTTGAATAGTCGATTTTCAACATGACCATCAGCAAAAACTAAGACAACCAGGGCTTGGCTTGTTGATAAAGGTAAAAACTCCACATGCTTTATTGGAGCTTCGCGTTTCGGTGTTAAGACAAGCGAAGCTCCTTGTGTCACACCCGATAATGTTGTGGAAATGTCATCTAGAATATCGTCGACTTGATTAGTTTCATCTGAAACTATCTTATCAATTTTTTTTCTATCATTTTTATCGACCTCTGATACCTCCAAAATACCATCGACAAACATTCGTAAGCCTTGCTGGGTGGGTATTCTTCCAGCGCTTGTGTGTGGGCTTCCTAGTAGTCCTAAAAACTCTAAGTCTTGCATAACATTTCTAATTGTTGCGGCTGAAATATCTTCACTAAATTCACGCGAAAGGGTTCTTGATCCAACAGGCTCACCATCTGCCAAATAGCCCTCTACCACCCTACGAAATACTTCTCGCGAGCGGTTATTCATTTCCTCAAGAATTTCTTTTTTTTGAATCATCGGGACGTTTTTTAGCTTAAATATTTCAATTAGCCTAATGAAAAACTTCAAACAGGGTTGCAAATTCACTTAATCGAGATGTATTTCCAAATTAAATTTGAAAGGATTTAAAATGCGCCCATCTGGTCGAAAACTTGACGAAATGAGAAACGTTTCAATAGAAACTAATATAACTATGCATGCTGAGGGAAGTTGCATAATTAAAATGGGTGATACTCATGTTATATGTACCGCGACAGTAGAAGACAGAGTTCCACCATTTATCAAGGGATCTGGTATGGGGTGGGTCACTGCTGAATATGGTATGTTACCAAGGTCAACCGGTTCCAGAATGCGAAGGGAAGCAGCTTCAGGTAAGCAAGGTGGTCGAACAGTTGAGATACAAAGGCTTATTGGACGATCTTTACGAGCCGGTGTTGATAGGCTCGCTCTAGGTGAAAGACAGATAACAATCGACTGTGACGTAATACAAGCAGATGGTGGAACGCGCTGCGCCTCTATTACTGGTGGTTGGTTAGCGCTACGTCTAGCAATAGATAAGCTATTAGATTCTGGTACAATATCTACAGATCCTTTGATTTCTCCAGTTTCTGCAATTAGTTGCGGTATTTACGCAGGACAACCGATCTTAGACCTAGATTATTCTGAAGATAGCGAAGCAGGTGTAGACGGAAACTTTATTATGCTTGAAAGTGGGAATATGATTGAAACCCAAATAAGCGCAGAGGGCGCAACATATACTAGGGATGAACTCAATTGCCTAATCAATTTGGCAGAAAAAGGTGCTTCTGAACTCTTTGACATTCAAAAAGCTTCCCGAAGTTGATGCGAAAATTTCAAGGTAAGAAATTGGTTGTTGCGACACATAATGAAGGTAAGCTCGATGAGGTTCGTGCGCTATTTGCCAACAAATCAGTGGAAATTTTATCCAGTAAATCGCTTGATCTTCCAGAACCCATTGAAACAGAAGATAATTTTATAGGAAACGCTCGTGTAAAAGCACACTCTGCATCAAAAATTACTAGCCTACCTGCCCTTGCCGACGATAGTGGAATTACTATTGACGCGTTAGACGGTGCGCCTGGGGTATACACTGCAGATTGGGCCGAAACACCAAATGGACGAGATTTTTCTTTGGCGATGAAAAAAACTCAAGAAGCTTTAACAAAAATTTCTGCACCACACCCACGATTAGCACAATTCCGCTGTACTTTAGTATTGGCATGGCCAGACGGCCATGACGAAATCTTCGAAGGTGTTCTGGCTGGTCAAGTAGTTTGGCCCCCAAAGGGATTGGACGGCCATGGGTACGACCCAATATTTCAACCTAACGGATATGACGTTACCTTTGGGGAGATGAGCTTTGAAAGTAAGAATAAAATAAGCCATCGATCAATAGCTTTTAAAAAACTTTCCAGGGCATGTTTTGAGTGAAGACTGGAAAAATGGAGGCTTTGGGATTTATTTCCATTGGCCTTTTTGCGCTGCTAAATGTCCATATTGTGACTTCAATAGCCATGTAAGAAATAATATTGATCAAAAACAATGGCTTAAATCTTACTTAAGCGAAATAAACCGATTTTCGAAAAATACCTCAAGCCGGTTTTTAGATTCTGTTTTCTTCGGTGGTGGAACACCGAGCCTGATAGAGCCGTGGGTTATCAACGATATTTTAAATGAGATCCAGAAACATTGGACAACCAAAGAGAATTTTGAGGTTACACTAGAAGCTAACCCTGGCTCAGTGGATGCAAAAAATTTTAAAGCTTACAAATCTGCAGGTGTGAATAGAATATCTATGGGTATTCAATCACTTAATGAAAAAGACCTAAAAGCTTTGGGTCGAACTCATACGGTAAAAGAAGCATTGTCTGCTTTTGAAATTGCTCAGCAAAATTTCACAGCTGTAAGTTTTGATTTAATATATGCAAGGCAAAACCAAAAACTGACACAATGGGAAATGGAATTAAATCAAGCCTTAGATTTAGGGGCCAGTCATATATCGTTATATCAGCTAACCGTTGAGCAGGGCACAGCTTTTGGTGATAGGTATAATCGCGGGTTACTTAAGGGATTACCCAGTGACGATATATCTGCAGAATTATATGATATTACTTCAAACTTATGCGAAGAAAGGGGCTTTTCAGCATATGAAGTCTCTAATTATGCGCAAGAAGGCTCCGAAAGCGTACACAATCTTGTCTACTGGCGATATGGTGACTACATCGGTATTGGGCCTGGCGCTCATGGTCGTCTCACCATAGATGGTAAAAGATACGCTACCGAAACTTTTTTATCGCCTGAAGAGTGGCTTACAAAGGTAGAAAATCAAGGTTCTGGAGAATCTTGTCTATCTGAGCTATCCCGACAGCAGCAAGCGGCCGAGATGGTTATGATGGGTTTAAGATTAAACGAAGGAGTTAATTTTAAGCGGTTTGAAAATTTGTCAGGCTCCTCTTTTTCTGAAGAAAAATTATCTTTTTTAAAAAGCATTCAACTCATCCAGCAAAAAAAGGGAAACATAATTGCCACTTTTTCTGGAAGAAAAGTCTTAAACTCTGTACTTGCTGAACTATTAAATTAAAAGCACCAATATCAGCTACAATTTAATATCACTTCAGAAATACGATCTAATTCGTCCAAAGATTTATAAGTTATTGAAATTACGCCTTTTTCTTTTCCTTCTTCGTGGTTAATGGAGACTTTCATCCTAAGTGCTGCAGATAGATCAGATTCCAAAAGAATTGTATCGGCGGGTTTCTCTTTTATTTTTGTTTTATTAGAAACTTTTTTCTCACTAACATTTTTAGCCAACCTTTCTGCATCTCTTACCGAAAGGCCAAGTGAAATAATCTGTTTTGCTATAGCTAATGGATTGTCACATGTCACCAAAGCCCGAGCATGCCCCGCTGTCAGCTGCCCTGAAATCAATAGTTCTTGAACTGCTGATGGAAGATTAAGTAGTCTTAATAAGTTGGCTATGTGACTTCTGCTTTTTCCAATTTCTTTTGAAAGTCCGTCTTGAGTATGATCAAAGTTTTTCATTAAACTCTCGTATCCAAGAGCTTCTTCTATTGGGTTTAAATCGGCCCTTTGCACATTTTCAATTATGGCTATTTCTAAAACCTCTATATCGGTGAACTCTTTTATAATAACTGGCAGTTCATGAATCTGGGCTCTTTGAGCAGCGCGCCACCTTCGCTCACCTGCTACTATCTCGAAACTTTCTTTTGCTCCTTTCTTTTTTCTCACTATTAAAGGTTGGACTATACCTTTTGTTTTAATCGAGTTTGCTAATTCAATTAATTTTTCTTCTTGAAAAGATTTTCTAGGCTGATTTGGGTTTGGATATATTTTTTCAACCGGTACAAGTTTCTCAATTGTTTGGCTTTCTAAATTTTTTTTGCTGGTTAAAGGTTCGTTATTGAAGTCACCCATCAAAGATGACAACCCTCGTCCAAGACCTCGTGATTTACTTTTTCTTTCTACCATCAAAAACCTCCTATCAAGAATTATTAGCTAGTAACTCTTTGGCCAAACTCATATATGCCTTTGATCCCTTTGAAGAAGAATCATAAGTTAAAACAGGCATTGAATACGAAGGCGCTTCACTTACCCGTACATTTCGCGGAATAATTGTTTCAAAAACTAACTCGCGCAGATTACTTCTAGCATCAGCTTCTACCTGTTTGGATAGATTGTTTCTTCCATCAAACATGGTTAAAACTATTCCTTCAACACGCAAATTCTCATTTGCAGTTTGACGTACTTCTTTAACTGTCAATAAAAGTTGTGAGAGACCCTCAAGCGCAAAAAACTCACTCTGTAATGGTATTAAAACAGAGTGCGATGCCACCATCGCGTTAACCGTTAAAATATTTAGAGAAGGTGGACAATCTATAAGGATATAGTCATATTTTTGTTTGTTTTCCTGTTTTTTTCTAAGTGCTTCATGCAATAAGTAGCTTCTTTTTTCATTTGATATCAAGTCTATGTCTGCTGAGCTCAAATCTATCGTTGCAGGAACAATACTCAAACCTGATATTTTTGTTTCCATTGCGATCTTTTCTAGTGGAACACCCTCAACCAAAAACTCATATGTCGACAATTCTCGATCCTCTACATCTACGCCCAAACCAGTGGATGCATTTCCTTGGGGATCCAAGTCGATAATTAGAACTTTCTTTTTTAATTCTGACAATGCCGCTGCTAAGTTAATAGTTGTAGTTGTTTTACCAACCCCGCCTTTTTGATTTGTCACTGAAATTATTTTTGCAGTTTTGGACTTATTAGTTGGCACGCGAAAGCTCTCCTATTTTCAAAACCACTGACTTTGCATCAGTTATACTGGTAACTGCTTCCCAACTAAAGTTCCAGGTTTTCTCTGCAGCAAACAATTCTTCTTTCCAAGACTTTCCCTTTGAAAATAAAAGAGTGGTATCATCACTCAAATGGTTAAATGATAAATCAAGAAGACTAGGTAAATCAGCTAAAGCCCTAGCTGATATTACATCAGCCTGCTGTCTATCGCAGCCCTCTATCCTATTGTTTATAATAGATAAATTTAGATTCAATTCTCTTTTTACAGTGCTAAGAAAAACACATTTTCTTTTATCACTTTCAACCAAGATTATCTCACCACCAATATTTTTGTCCTGAGCAAGAATTGCCACGACCAGTCCTGGAAATCCTGCCCCAGATCCCATATCCAACCATTTTTTAAAACTTTTGTTGTTAGCATAAAAAATCTGGGCTGAGTCCAAAATATGACGATTCCATATTTCAGGTACAGTTTTTTCAGAGATTAGATTTATACTCTTATTCCACTTTTCAACAAGCAACCCAAGCCGCTGTAAAAGTACTAATGTTTCACGTGAAACATCTATTAAAATATCATCTTTCATCCGGCCTTAATCTGATTTTGACCCTGTTTAACTTTTGATAATATTAAAAAAAGAGCTGCCGGCGTCATTCCTTCTATACGGGAAGCTTGAGCTATATTTTTTGGTTTTTGGGTAAGTAATTTATTTTTTAATTCGTTTGATAGGCCAGACATTGACTGATAATCAAAACTGGATGGTATTTTTATCGCTTCATCTCTTTTGATAGCTTCAATATCTTTCTTCTGCCTATCAATATAATTTGAGTACAGCGCATCTCTATGGACCTGCTGTTGAATCTCACTCTCTGTGAGTGACAACCTACTATCAAATACCGTTATGCTATCAAAAGTGACGTTTGGAAATGCCAATACTTGTTTCAGGTTTCTTTTATTCCCATCTTGGCTCACCGAAATACCCTGATCTATCAGTTGGTTTGGAGTAAACTCTTTTTCAGAAAGTATTGTATTGCATTCCTCTATTTTATTGATTTTTTCTAAGAATACCTCCTTTCGATTTGTCGATATACAGCCTATTTCTATGCCTTTTGGGGTCAACCGTTGATCTGCATTGTCTGCACGAAGTGAAAGTCTAAATTCTGCTCTTGACGTAAACATTCTATAAGGTTCGCTTACACCTTTAGAAATTAAGTCATCTATCATAACGCCTATATAACTATCTGACCTCGAAAAAATAATTGCTTCTTCTTCACTTGACACTGCTGCTGCGTTTAATCCAGCAACCAATCCCTGCGCCGCCGCCTCTTCATAGCCCGTAGTTCCATTGATTTGACCTGCGAGATAGAGACCACTAACACCATTAACGCTTAAAGTTAGTGATAAGGACCTAGGATCAACATAGTCATATTCTATCGCATAGCCTGGTTGTAAAATCTCAACCTTCTCTAATCCTTTTATTGAGCGCACGTATTCTTTTTGGGTTTTTTCCGGGAGTGATGTGGAAATTCCATTAGGATATATGGTGTCAACCGAAAGACCTTCCGGCTCTAAAAACACCTGATGCGATCTTTTATCTCTAAATCTGACTATTTTATCTTCTATAGAGGGACAGTATCGAGGACCCGCACCGTCTATATGACCTCCATACATTGCTGATTTTGATAGGTTTTTTTCTATAATCTCATGCGTCTTCTCGTTAGTAAAAGTTATTCCACAGGAAATTTGCTCTGCTGTTGGGTTTTTTGATAAAAAGGAAAACATTGTAGGCTCAACATCACCGGGCTGCCTTTCTAGCTCTTCCCAATTTATAGATTTTCCATTTAATCTTGGGGGTGTTCCTGTTTTTAACCTCCCTAGTTTTAAACCAAAACCCTCAATCTTTTCCGCAAGTTTTAATGATGGATTTGCGTCCATACGGCCAGCCGAATATGAAAAATCTCCTATATAAACCTTTCCTCGAAGAAATGTTCCGGTGGTTATAATGGTTGATTTTGCTAAAATTTCAGAGCCATCGGCTAAAATTACACCCCTTACCTCATCCTGAGACCCAACAAGATCAACAACTTCTCCCTCGACGATGGAGAGGTTTTCAATTGACTTTAAAGCTTTTTTTATTGAATTTTGATACAGTAATCGATCGGCCTGAACCCGCGGTCCCTGAACTGCAGGCCCTTTTTTGCGGTTAAGTAATCTAAACTGGATACCCGCCTCATCCGCTGAACGCGCCATAATACCGTCCAGCGCATCAATTTCACGCACCAAGTGACCCTTGCCAAGACCACCTATAGCAGGGTTACATGACATTATGCCGAGATCAGAAGATTTCAGCGTAACGAGAACTGTACTGGCACCCATTCTTGATGAAGCCGCAGCGGCCTCACTACCTGCGTGTCCACCACCAACCACGATCACGTCAAATTGTTTCACATGAAACACTCCTTACTTTCCTAAACAAAAAGACGAGAAAATCTCATCAAGAATTTTTTCTACATCCACTTTACCAAACAATTCATCTAAGGTGTAGGCAGCTTGTCTTAATTCTTCTGCTGCCAGATCATAAAAGGCTGGTCCATCAGCAATAAATTTTTTTGCTGTTGTTAACTTATTTATAGATCTATCGATCGCCTCCTTATGCCGAAATCTTGTTGCAACACCCTGATTTTGAACGTTATTTCCCAATTTATTTTTAACAAGATCCATCATGTTATTTATGCCGAAACCTGTTTCAGCTGAAAGACCATTTTTCATATTACCATCATCGCACTTTGATATAAAAGTTAAAATGTTTGGGTTCTTTATTTCTGGTAGTTCTTCACCATCATCTGTAAGCACGATAACCAAATCCGAAGAGTTAGCTCTTTCAATAGCCCTATGAATACCTTTTTTTTCGATCAAATTGCTTGTCTCTCTCAATCCAGCTGTATCTAGCATCGTTACAGGTAGACCATCCAAATCCATCCTTACTTCTATTATGTCTCTAGTTGTTCCAGCTTGTTCTGATGTTATGGCAGCCTCTCTACCCGCTAGTGCATTTAAAAGTGTAGACTTACCAACATTTGGTTTTCCAACTATAGCTACTTCAAAGCCAACTCTTATTCGCTCTGCAACATTTATACCTGTTGATTCTGTATATAGGTCTCTGATTATATTAGTTAAAATTGATAATACGTCTTTAGAAACATCTGTGGGAACTTCTTCATCGGCAAAGTCTATAGTTACTTCAATTAAAGCCATTGCTTTAATTATCATTGAGCGCCATTCTTGGGCTCGTTCCCCTAATTTACCTGAAAGAACTTTTAAAGCTTGTACTCTTTGAGCTTCTGTTTCAGCCTCTATAAGATCTGCAAGACCTTCTATTTCTGCCAAATTAAGCTTTTCATTTGAAAAAGCTCGTCTTGTAAACTCCCCTGGTAATGCTTGTCGGAAATTAGCTATTCTTGAGAGCGCTTCTAAAGCTTTTTGAATTACGGCTATACTCCCATGAAGGTGTAATTCAACCACATCCTCACCTGTAAAACTATGAGGTCCTTTAAATGGAAGCACTAAAGCCCTATCGAGGTGTAGTCCCTCTTGTGTATATAAATCACAAAGTATTGTTTTCCTTGGTTTAATTATGATATCGTTACACAAAGAGTGTAATGACATGAAAGCATCTGGACCTGAAATCCGAACGACTGCAACTCCGGCGCGTCCCTGAGGTGTGGCAAGCGCATAAATAGTATCAACCATAAAAAATCCCTAGATTAGGTATTCATAGAATCGAAGAACTCAGAATTTGTCTTTGTTTGTTTTAATTTTGATAAAAGAAATTCTATCCCATCTGTCGTGCCCATTGGATTTAAAATACGTCTCAAAACAAATGTTTTCTGTAAATCGATCTTATCTATAAGAAGATCTTCTTTTCTTGTACCGGACTTCAATATATCTATTGCAGGGAAAACCCTTTTATCAGCGACTTTTCTGTCTAACACGATTTCGCTGTTACCTGTTCCTTTAAATTCTTCAAAAATAACTTCATCCATTCTACTTCCTGTATCTATCAACGCTGTAGATATGATGGTTAATGAGCCACCTTCTTCTATATTTCGAGCCGCCCCAAAGAACCTTTTTGGTCTTTGAAGAGCGTTTGCATCAACTCCACCTGTTAAAACTTTACCTGATGATGGTATTACGGTGTTAAAAGCCCTACCCAGCCGGGTTATAGAATCTAAAAGAATAACAACATCACGCTTATGTTCAACAAGTCGCTTTGCTTTTTCTATCACCATTTCTGATACTGCTACATGCCTAGCTGCAGGTTCATCGAAAGTAGAAGATATTACTTCTCCCTTTACTGACCTCTGCATATCAGTAACTTCTTCTGGTCTCTCATCTATAAGAAGAACTATAAGATAACACTCTGGGTGATTTTGCTCTATACTATGGGCTATATTTTGCAAGATAACTGTCTTACCGGTTCTTGGTGGTGCAACAATAAGTGACCGTTGACCCTTACCAATAGGTGCGACTAAATCTATAACTCTTGCTGATTTATCTTTAACCGTTGGATCTTCTATCTCCATAATAAGGCGCTCATCAGGATATAGAGGTGTAAGATTGTCGAAAGCTATTTTATGTTTTGCTTTATCAGGATCTTGAAAATTTATTTGATGTGCTTCTATTAAAGCAAAATACCTTTCGTTGTCTTCTGGTGCTTTTATTAATCCCTCTATCGTATCACCTGTTCTCAATGAGTATTTTCTTATCATTTCTGGGGATACATAAATATCGTCTGGACCTGGTAAATAGTTGGCTTCCGGTGACCTTAAAAACCCAAATCCATCTTGTAAAACCTCAAGAACACCATCGCCTGCGATTTCCCAACCTTCATCCGCCCTCTCACGCAGAATCTGAAACATTATTTCACCTTTGCGCATAGTTGATGCATTTTCTATTTCTAGTTCTTCTGCCATAGAAAGAAGATCTTTAGGGCTCTTAACTTTTAAATCAGATAGGTTTAAGCGAGTAGAAGACATACCGGTACCTGCTAATAATAAATTATTGAAAAACAACACAGAACAGCGTTGTGAAATTTCGGTACACTGTGTATCAAATTGTGTCAACTTCTTTAGAAATTTATAATTATCAGCTTTTCTATTTAGCTAGAAGGAAAATCAAAACTTTCTGTTAAATATAAAAATAATATTTATATAAGATATAGAAGATATTGTAGGTATCGAGAAAAGTGTGGATAAAATTTAATCCACATTCTAATCAAATAAAATTTCACTGTAAGTAATTAAAAAATAGGAAAAAAAAATTTAATTAACAATTTGTGGGTTATTATTAAAGTTCATACTCACAAAGGATAAAATGTAATTTATTTTTTATAAAGAACAGAATAAATTAAAAACATAAGAAAAAAATATAATGTTAACAAATACAGTAAAACAAAACATTTTTTATCCACAAAACCATACATGGATTTATTAATGAGCGGAGAACTTATTCTAGCGTCTTCTTCTGAAGTGAGAAAAGAACTATTAGAAAAGTCGAATATATCTTTTTTTTCAGTCGAACCAAATATAGACGAGGATGCTGTAAAATCCACTTTATTGGTCGAAAATTATTCACCTCGCGACATAGCAGACGCATTGGCAGAACTGAAAGCTAGTAAGATTTCCTTAAAAACCCCAGATAGTTTGGTATTGGGATGCGACCAGATTTTAGAATTCGAAGGTATTTTATTGGAGAAGCCGCCATCTAAAAATTTAGCTGTGCAGCAATTAATTAAAATTTCAGGAAAAAAACACAGTGCTTATTCTGCAGCGGTTATATTCGAAAACTCTAAACCTATTTGGCGTTTCGTTGGTAAAGCGGATTTATTTTTAAAAAATAATAGTGAGGAATATATTTCTGACTATGTAAGTAGAAATTGGGATAGTATTAAGCACAGTGTGGGTGGTTATAAAATAGAAGAAGAAGGTTGCCGTTTGTTTTCAAAGATTAATGGTGATTATTTCTCTATTTTGGGTATGCCATTACTAGAAATTATAAACTTCCTATGTATCAGAGGTGTAATTGATGGATGAGTCAAGGCCACGCTTAGCAGCTGTTTTAGGCAATCCGATATCGCACTCAAAATCGCCTAGAATGCATAACTATTGGTTAAAGCAAAACAAATTAAATGGGTATTATATACCAATAAAAGTTGAACTAGAAAATTTTGAGGAAACTATTCGGGTGTTAGTGAGTATGGGATTTTCTGGAGTTAATGTTACTATACCACATAAATTATCAGCTCTTAAGATAGCAGATGAAAGTTCAAGCACAGCCCAATATATTGGTGCAGCGAACACTTTAACGTTCACCCAAGAAAATAAAATATATGCCGATAATACAGACGCTTACGGTTTCATAAACAATATAAAATGCAAATATCCAGACTGGAATCCAAAAAAAGGAACGTCAGTAGTATTAGGAGCAGGAGGAGCAAGTAGAGCTGTTATAGCAGCGTTATTATCAGAAGGTTCTAAAAAAATAATAGTTCTAAACAGAACTATTGAAAAAGCTGAAGCACTTAAAAAAGATTACGACAATAAAATCACCGTTGAGTCTTGGAAAAATATAAATGAAGTAGCGGCCTCCAGTAGCAATATAATTAATACTACCTCACTGGGTATGAATAATGAATCACTTATTTCTATTAACCCAAACGCTATACCTGAAACGGCTCTTGTCTCAGATTTGGTTTATACGCCTTTAGAAACAAACTTATTGAAAATGGCAAAAAACAGAGGATCTAGAACGGTGGATGGCTTAGGCATGTTAATTCATCAGGGCGTACCAGGTTTTGAAGCTTGGTTTGGTCAAAAGCCTTTAGTTACTGAAGAACTTAGAAAGATATTAATAAAATGAAATTCAAACTTGGTCTAACAGGATCAATGGGGATGGGTAAAACAAGCACAGCAATCTTGTTCCAAAAACACAATTGCGGAGTGTGGCATGCTGATAAAGCAGTTCACAGACTTTATGGAAAAGATGGTGATGCTGTAAAGCCAATAGCTAAGTATTTTCCAAAAGCTATAATAGAGGGCTCGGTAAATAGGACAGAGCTAAAAAAATATCTGAGCGAAGATTTTGATAAGATAACTCTATTAGAAAAAATTGTTCACCCCCTAGTGTCTGAAGATAGGGAAAAATTTATCGAAAAAACAAAATATAAGATCAATGTGTTCGACATACCGTTGTTGTTTGAGACTGGTTCAAATAAAGAAATGGATAAAGTAGCGTGTGTATATGTCTCCAATTCCATTCAAATGGAGAGAATACGGTCACGAAAATCTATGACGGAAGAACAAATAGAAAAAATAAATAAACAACAGATGCCAATAGAAGAGAAATGTAGGCAGTCAGATTTCGTTATAGAAACCAACAATAAAAAAGATACTGAAAAACAAGTTGTAAGTATAATTAAACAGATAGAAAGCTATTTAGATGCGTGAAATAGTTTTAGATACCGAGACCACAGGGCTCGACCCTGCAACTGGTGATAGAATAGTAGAAATAGGAGCCATTGAGCTTTGGAACCACCTTCCTACAGGTAAAACATTTCATAAATACCTGAACCCAGAGCGTAACATGCCCGAAGAAGCGCAGGCTGTTCATGGTTTGACGGAGGAGTTTCTAAAGGATAAGCCTGTATTTTCTCAAATAGCAGACGATTTTTTGGCATTTTTAAAAGATTCAAAGCTGGTCATCCACAATGCTTCTTTTGATATGAAATTTATAAACGCAGAATTGGCGTTAGTTGAAAAAACCAGACTACCGGTCAATATAGCTATAGATACTCTGGGAATAGCACGAAAAAAATTTCCAGGATCACCTGCTTCATTAGATGCATTGTGCCGGCGTTTTAATATCGATAACTCTGCAAGAAAATTGCATGGAGCTTTGTTAGACGCAGAGATCTTGGCAGAAGTTTATTTGGAGCTTATCGGCGGTCGTCAACCAGATTTTGGTCTATCCGACGTGAATAACACTGGTGAAACAAAAGTCGATGAAAAAACACAAGTATTTAAGCGGCTTAAGCCACTAAAAAATCGTTTGACCGTTAAAGATGAAGAGGTTCATGCAGAATTTGTAAAAAAACTCGGGGCAAATGCTATGTGGAATAAAATAGTTTCAAAAAACTAATTTTTAGTCGCTTTTTCTGCTTCTGCTTGACGCCGAGCAATTTCGTTTTGGTATAAAGCTAAAAAATTAATTTGCTCAAGATTTAGAGGTGGAAAACCACCATCGCGCGTCACATCTCCAACTATACGCCTTAGATATGGGAATAAAATTCTTGGACATTCGATCATTAAATAGGGGTGGATTTGGTCCTCAGGAACACCGGTCACTTCAAATATACCTCCATATTCTATTTCTAATATAAAAAGTTTAGAATTTTCATTATCATCAGAAGTTTCAGGAGTTCCTTTCTTAGCTGAAGAGACAACAGATAACTTTATCAATATTTCATATTGGTTTTCAGGTGTTCTTTTTTTCGCATCAAGTTTAACTCCCACTTTGATGTCTGGGGGCGTATTTGAATCAAGCCCTTTTTGAGCTAAAATATTTTCAAACGACATGTCCCTGATAAATTGGGCCAGAACTTTTGTATTCGGTTGAACTGTCTGTTTTATCGTATCCGGTTGAACTGTCTGTTTTCTCTTTGCCATTTATAACTCCAAGACACTCTTCAATATAATAATTTAGTTTAGTCATTATTATGCATTTTACTATCATTGGTCCATGGTGATTTTTCTTCTGGCTCTACTTCTTTGTAATCTGTAACTTCTATATCTGAATATTTTTTTTTATGAGAACTATTCCTTTCAGAGGGGGAGTATTTCACCAGATTGATCTTGTTTTTTAACCAAAAAAACGCAGCTTTTCTAACCCTTGGTAATAATAGTAAAAACCCAACGGTATCCGTAAAAAACCCTGGCGTTAAAAGCAAAGCACCCGCAAACAAAATCATTGCACCGTGTACTATTGGTTCTGTGGGGTTTTCTAACTTGTTAAACTTACTTTGGATTTCTTTTAAAACGTTTATACCTTGTGTCTTAACTAAGAATGTACCCAGGATAGCAGTCAGTAAAATAATTAAAAGAGTGGGATAAACACCAATAAAACCACCCAGTAGTATGAAAAGCCAAATCTCCAAAAGTGGTATTAGGATAAATAGCAATAACAACCACATTTTTTATCTCCAATTTATCGGGTAGTGGACTTGTTGGGCCTTTGCACCTACATAAGTAATGAGTTAGTATATTTCTACCCATTCTTTAATTGAGGCTAAAATGAACCCTGCGCTAATAGAATTAATTATCTTGGCTGGAATAGCCGTTTTTTTATTTTTGAGACTTAGAAGCGTTCTTGGAACTCGGGAAGGGTTTGAAAAACCACGTATGCAGCCAAAAAATGATGCACCCAAGCGAGAATTTAAGGTGATAGATGGTGGAGAAGATAAAGACATTACAGATAACGTGGAAAAAAATTCTAATTCTGCAAAGGCTTTAAAAACTATAAAGGAAAAAGATGAAACCTTTACAGTAAATGAATTCCTGTCCGGTGCTAGATCAGCTTATGAATGGATTCTTATGTCATTCGAAAAAAATGAAATTGACGATATAAGAGAGCTTTTGAGTGAAGAAGTTGCTGAAGCCTTTGACTCAGTAGTAGAACAGCGAATTTTGCAAGGTTTGACAATTGAAGCAGAATTTATAGGTGTTAGGGAAATGAAATTGGTAGATGCTAGCTATAATTCGAAAACAAAAACAGCAGAGATAGCGGTGTCTTTTATTGGCGAAATGACTTCAGTTGTGAAAAATTCTTCTGGAGAAATAGTTGAGGGTGACTCAAAGCAAATTAAAAGACAGAAAGACACTTGGACGTTTTCTAAGGATATTGAATCGTCCAATCCAAATTGGCTATTAGTTGCAACCGGTGAATAACGCATAAATAGTAACTAAATGCTTTACCCAGATATTGGGTGGGAAAGATATGAAAAAGCGCGATCTAAGCGATGATGAAAAAGATTTATGGAAAGAATTTTCTAAGTCTACCAAGCCTTTACCACACCAAAATAAGAAAACTCACGAGACAAAACCCGAGAAAAAGAAACGAATAAACTCTGTAAATTTTAAAGACCAAGAAAAATATTTCATGGGAGTTCGAAAAACCCCTGCGCATGTTGAGAAGACCCCAGCCTTACCTATGTTAAGTATGGATTCTAAACTTCATACTAAAATGCGACAGGGCAAAATAAGACCAGAAGCAAAGTTAGACTTACATGGACTAAACCTGTCTCAGGCGCAGCCAGTTTTAACAAAATTTGTTTTGGATGCTCATGGCAAGGGTTTAAGACTTATCCTTGTAATAACAGGAAAAGGAAGAAACTCTGAAGACTACGGAGTAATACCCAAAAACAAGGGTGTTTTAAAAGCCACTGTTCCTAATTGGCTTGCTATGGAGCCCCTATCAAGCAAGATTCTTCAGATTACAAATGCTCACGTTAAGCATGGTGGTGGTGGCGCTTTTTATGTATATTTAAGAAAAAAACGATGAGTATAACTAAGCAAATCAGAACACTAGACATAATAAGAACAAATTTTTGGATGCGTTAATGGAACTGACAGAAAACAAAATTATAAAATCGCAAAAAAAAATCGTTTGGAGCGCTTTGATGTCATCTGAGGTACTTTCACAGTGCATTCCAGGGTGCCAACAAATGACAGGCAACCTACAAGATGGCTTTGAAGCGACAGTTGTTCAGAAAGTAGGCCCAGTTAAGGCAACCTTTAAGGGGAAGGTTACGCTTTCGGATATTCTATCAGAAGAAAGTTTAAAACTGAGCGGAGAGGGAAAAGGAGGTGCAGCAGGTTTTGCTAAGGGAGAAGCGACCGTTAATTTATCAGAAGATAACAACATCACCACCTTATCTTATTCAGTAAATGCAAAGGTTGGTGGAAAACTTGCTCAGTTAGGAAGTAGAATAATAGATGGTTTTGCCAAAAAAACGGCTGATCAATTTTTTGAAAACTTCAAAGCTATAGTTGAGGGGACCGCTATACCTGAAAAAGAAAAGAAAGGTTGGTTTAAGAAACAAATCAAACCTCACAGGCGGCCCTAATAGATTTTAAGTTTTCCCCATATGGATCAGGGTTCAATACTGATCCATTTTTAAATACAGCAGATCCAGCAACAAGTATGTTTGCGCCCGCCTGAGCAGAAAGAGGAGCGGTCTCAGTAGTTATCCCTCCATCAACTTCCAAGTGGATTGGTCGATCTGCTATCATTTCTCTTAGGGTTTTTATCTTTGTTAGCTGTGAATGAATGAACTTCTGACCTCCAAAACCAGGGTTTACTGTCATAACACAAACTAAATCAATTTCATCTAGTAGGTATTCTATACTCTCTGCGGGAGTGGACGGGTTTAGTGCTATTCCTGCCTTACACCCAGAGGCTCTAATAGCTTGCATGGTTTTGTGTGAATGTTTTCCAGCTTCAATATGTGCAGTTATCATATCTGCGCCTGTTTTAGCAAAAGTTGTGATATAATCATCAACATTCGAAATCATCAAATGTACGTCCATTATTGTTTTTATATGGGACCGAATAGCACTGCAAAGTGGTGGACCAAAAGTTATATTGGGTACAAAATGCCCATCCATCACGTCAACATGTATCCAGTCTGCACCTTGGCTTTCTACAGCCTGAATTTCTTGACCAAAATTTGCAAAATCTGCTGAAAGAATAGACGGTGCTATTTTTATTGAACGATCAAAGCCCATACTGCTATCCTTACTTTGTGTTAGATAAGCCATACAATTTAAAAATTTAAATCTCAACTATTAGTCATTTTCTGACTAAAGAGTTTCAGTTACGTAAAGTTAAAAAATCAAAAGGGCAAAGAAAGTGTTGGCAAACCCTATAAAAGAAATCAAAGATAGTCTCGCTAAAATAAGACCTTATATTGTTACAACACCAACGTTTAAGACATTATCTTTTGGTCAAATAATGGATTTAAAGTTGGAACAGTTACAGCACACTGGAAGTTTTAAATGTAGAGGGGCATTTAATTCACTTTTAGATAATGAGAAAGCAAAACAAGGAGTGATTGCCGCTTCTGGTGGAAACCATGGTGCTGCCGTTGCTTATGCTGCCCAAAAACTTGGCATAAAATCACATATATTTGTTCCAGAACTATCTGGTAAAACAAAAATAGATTTAATTAAAAGAACTGGTTCTGATTTAACAGTAGTACCTGGGGCATATGCAGACGCACTAGAAGCAGCAAATAAGCACCAAAAAGAAACAGGCGCCGTATCGGTTCACGCTTATGATTCAAAGGAAACGATTATTGGACAAGGGACACTTTTTTGTGAGTGGGAAGACCAAGGGCTGGAAGCAGATACTATTATTATAGCCGTTGGCGGTGGTGGGTTGATTTCTGGCGCTATTTCCTGGTTTCAAAAAAGAAAGAAAATAGTAGCAGTCGAACCTGAAAATTGCCCCACTCTAAACGTAGCATTGAAAAAGGGTAAGCCATCTAATGTCTCAGTATCTGGAGTTGCAGCAAGTGCACTGGGGGCAAAGTCAATTGGAAATATTTGCTTTAATCTTTCAAAAGAAAATCAGATAGAGAGTTTGGTTATATCAGATGATGAAATCGAAACAGCTCGGAGACTGCTGTGGGAAAACCATCGAATTTTTGTAGAGCCGGCAGGAGCTGCGGCATTGGCCGCAATTATTTCTGGAAAATATAAGCCAAAGACTGATGAAAAACTTGCTGTCTTAATTTGTGGGGCAAATCCAAATATAATACCAGAATTTTAATCTGGGATTGTATCATTCTATTTCGCTGTTTATAGCGTCAGGAAATTTTGAGGAGCTAGAAGATGTCTAATGCTATACTAGAGGGTGAAATAGAGGCGGCGTGGAGTGTAAGAGAGTCAATAAGCCCTAAAACTAAAGGCAAAGTTCGCGACGCCATAGAAGAAACTTTGGAAGCTCTAGATAAAGGAAAACTTCGCGTAGCCGAAAAAACAAAAGATAATGTTTGGCAAGTTAATCAATGGGCAAAGAAAGCGGTGCTTCTAGGCTTTAGGATTAAAGACATGGAGATTCAAAGTGGTGGACCACAGTCCTCAGGATG
>CACLGX010000005.1 GCA_902606585.1 Paracoccaceae bacterium
TGCGCGCTAGCTGTGGAAGAACCAATTGAAGCTCTTCCTATCGACCCGCCAACTATCAGTGTTACCTTTGGAATAAACGATAGTCCTCTGGCTGGGCGTGAAGGAAGTAAAGTACAGAGCAGAGTTATTAGAGAAAGACTGCTAAAAGAGGCGGAAAGCAATGTCGCAATAAAAATCTCCGAAACTCCAAGCGGTGATACATTCGAAGTTGCTGGACGTGGGGAGTTGCAAATGGGAGTACTGATTGAAAATATGCGGCGTGAGGGCTTTGAACTATCAGTTTCTCGACCACAAGTACTTACTCAAAAAGATGAAATGGGAAAAACCCTAGAACCTATTGAAGAAGTCACTATAGATGTTGACGATGAGTATTCTGGAGCGGTTATTGAAAAAATGACAGGATCTCGAAAAGGGGCTCTTGTTGACATGCGTCCATCAGGATCCAATAAAACAAGAATAATAGCTCATGTTCCGTCAAGAGGTTTGATTGGTTATCACGGTGAGTTTTTGACTGATACTAGAGGTACAGGGATATTAAATCGTGTTTTTCACAGTTGGGCAGAACATAAAGGTATAATTCCGGGTCGAAGAGCTGGAGTTCTAATATCCATTGAAAATGGTGAATCGGTTGCCTACGCGCTTTGGAACTTAGAAGAAAGAGGTCGGATGTTTTTAGGGCCACAAACCAAAGTTTATGAGGGAATGATCATCGGCGAGCATAGCAGAGAAAATGATCTTGAAGTTAACCCACTAAAAGGTAAAAAATTGACGAACGTCCGGGCCTCTGGATCAGATGAAGCAGTTCGCCTTACCCCTCACATAAAATTTAGTCTAGAGGAAGCCATTGCATATATTGATAATGATGAGTTGGTTGAGGTAACACCTGACAGCATTCGCTTGCGAAAAAAATTTTTAGATCCACATGAAAGAAAACGAAGAGCTAAAGAAGTAAACGTAACTTAGTATTAATTTACTTATTGGATTTTTAAAAAAGAGCGCCGACTTTAGAAGGCGCTCTTTTTGGTTGTATAATTTCGAAATGAAGTATTAACGCTTAGAAAACTGAAAAGAGCGTCTGGCTTTTCTCTTACCATACTTCTTACGCTCAACAACTCGACTATCACGTGTGAGGAACCCTGCAGATTTCAACGCTCCTCGTAGGGAGGGTTCATAAAGTTGTAGCGCCTTTGAAATTCCATGTTTTACTGCTCCAGCCTGGCCCGAAAGACCGCCACCTTTTACTGTTGCATTCACGTCGAATTGGTCTTCTACCCCTGCTACTTGAAAAGGCTGGCGTAAGATCATTTGCAACACAGGGCGTGCAAAATAAGAGTTCATCTCTTTTCCGTTGACAACTACTTTACCGGAACCCGGTTTTATCCAAACTCTGGCAATTGCGTCTTTTCTCTTACCGGTGGCATAAGAGCGGCCAAAGTCATCACGCTTTGGTTCACGAACGATTGTGGTTTCAACGATTACTTCAGAAGAGGTCGAAACTGTTTCCAAGTCTCCTAAACTTTTCATATCTTCTGCCATTTTATTCAACCCTTGTGTTTTTAGAATTCATTGATTTTACGTCTAATATTTCTGGAGCTTGTGCTTCGTGAGGATGGTCAGAGCCAGCATAGACCCTCAAATTAGTCATAATTTTTCGACTTAACCGATTACTTGGCAGCATCCGCTTCACTGCCAAAGTTAAAACCCTTTCTGGGTGCTCACCTCCTAATATATCTTCCTTGGTGCGTGATTTAATCCCGCCTGGATACCCAGTATGCCAATAGTAATTTTCTTGACGCTTATTACCGGTTAGTTGAACTTTATCTGCGTTAATAACAATTACGTTATCGCCGCAATCCATATGAGGGGTGAAGGATGGCTTATGCTTCCCTCTTAAACGGTTTGCTATTATGGAAGCTAATCTTCCCAAAACTAATCCCTGGGCATCGATTAGTATCCATTTTTTTTCGATATCCGCAGGAGTCGCAGAAAATGTTTTCATAAAAAATTTCCTCTTTATTTCTTTGTATCATGTGAACAAAAAGTTTGGAGGTTCATACTGAGCCAACTACCTATAGTCAATGACGAAAAGAAATAATTTTTATAGATAATTCAATAGTTTGAAAATGGGGTAATAAAATACCTCAAAACGGGTCGTGTGCTAGATTTTTTTATGCCTCTAGTTCGCTATCCCAATATAGAAAATCCATCCAGCTGTCGTGAAGGTAATTAGGTGGAAATTTTCGTCCTAAATTTTGCAACTCAGGAGCAGTAGGTTGTCTCGGCTTTCGCCTCAGGTGCAGCCCTGCCCGTCCCAAAGACTTAGAGCCTTTTCGAAGATTACATGGGCTGCAAGCTGCTACAACGTTATCCCATCTTGTTGTACCACCGGAAGAACGAGGAATAACATGATCAAATGTTAATTCTCCCCGATTTCCACAGTACTGGCATCTGAACCCATCACGTAAAAATAGGTTAAACCTCGTGAATGCCACGCTTTTTTGGGGCTTCACGTAATCTTTCAAAACGACAACAGAGGGTATTTTTATTTTTATCGTAGGGCTGTGAACAAATTTATCGTATTGAGCAACAATATCGACACGCTCCATATAAGCTGCTTTAACTGCATCCTGCCAACACCAAAGAGACAAAGGATAGTATGATAAAGGTCTGTAATCAGCGTTTAAAACTAAGGCCGGATGATGCTTTAAGGTACTCGGATTTTTCGATAACTCACCGTCTGTTAACTCACCCATACTTAATGACCCCCAATCATTTTTATTGTAGAATTTAATTGCTCTCATGATCACTATATATCGTATTTAAATTGTATCAAGCCTATCCATATAGCTATTCTTAAAGATAATGTTTTAGTCTAAATCACAAAAAACCAAGCTTATCTCGAATGAAGGCCAAAGCAACTGATAAACCATCGGGAGCAATGCCATGACCAGTATCTTTCATTATATGAGCAAACACATCTTTGAAACCAGCTTTTTGCAATCCTTCAACAGCCGATGGCAGAGATTGGACAGGCACTACATCATCTTGATCCCCGTGCACTAATAAAATAGGCGGCTTACAGTTTACTTCGTCTACTAGTGCTTCAGGTTCTAAAAGCCTGCCTGAAAAGGCAACCAATCCAGCAATCTCATCTTCGCGACGAGGAACTATGTGCAGAGCGAGCATTGTGCCCTGAGAGAAACCAAATAAAACAACTTGTTCCGGTAATAAATCTTCATCAATCATCAACGCATCAAGAAAGGCATTTAGATCGTTTGCTGCAGCTACCATGCCTCGCATGCTTTCTTCCTCTGAAGACCCATCAATCCAAGGAATGGGAAACCACTGAAAGCCAAAGGGCGAACCTGCACAGCTTTCCGGAGCATCAGGAGCGATGAATAAAGTATCAGGTAAATGCTCAGAAAGTGGATCTGCAAGCCCCAAAAGGTCAGCACCATTGGCTCCATATCCATGAAGAAAAACAACTGCTGACCGAGCCGATCCAGAAAGTGCATCTTTTCGTTCAGAATTAAGTATTCGGGTCAACGAATTCCCTCCCGCTTTTTTTGTTGATTGTAGTACGACCAGAGTAATCGAGCGGCAACGGCTTGCCAAGGCGACCAATCTTTGGCCATAGATCTTAAGTTCTTTTCACTTGGGCGTTTTGGAAGGTTAAATAATACACGTGTTGCCTCTTGGAGAGCTAAATCTCCAGGAGCGAAAACATCTGCTCTACCTAAGCTAAACATAGCATAAATTTCTGCTGTCCAGTTACCTATGCCGGATACTTGCGTCAGTTCATTTACAACTTGCAAAGTCGGCATAGTCCTTAGAGATCTGTAATTGATATTTGAATTTGCTAATGATCTCACATACTTTATTTTCTGTTTGCTCAATCCAACATCTCGCAGTTCCTGGTCTGATACTTTTCTGATTTTTTGGATTTTATTCAACCCAGCCAATTCTATCTTGTTCCAAATTGCATCTGCCGCAGCTACACTAAGTTGCTGCGATACTATAGTTGACAAAAGACGCTCGAAACCTTCAGAACTCCTTCTGAGGGGTATTTCCTCAACAGTATTTATTGCTTGGTTAAATTTGGGTTCAAGTTTTGTTAAAGCGGCCAAACCCTCAGAAATACATTGTTGAGATATTATTACGCGCTCATCCATTTAAACCTCAAACCAAAAACTATCATAAAACTTTTGAAATTTGAATTTAAAATAATTTACCAAGTTAATAAATCAGTTTGTTATTTTAATAAGTCCTTGAACATCAATCCGTAAACGCGTACCGCCGGTTCATGTCTGTTCAAGGTGAAAATCAATTAGCGAAACGAAACGTGGTCGTTTTGATATTTGCGCAAGCCATATTAGGCTCTCAGATGCCAATGATATTTACTGTTGGTGGATTAGCTGGTCAGTCCTTAGCCTCGAATGCTTGCTTTGCAACCCTTCCTATTTCAATGATTGTCTTGGGCTCTATGATTACAGCCTCTCCTCTATCAAACTTAATGCAAAAATTTGGAAGAAAATTTGGTTTTTTTATTGGAGCAATAGGTGGATTTACTGGAGGTATGATCGGAACCGTTGGTCTGGCGACTGGCTCTTTTTATATTTTTCTGCTTGGAAGCTTTTTAACAGGTATTTACATGTCTGCGCAGGGTTTTTACCGATTTGCAGCAGCCGATACCGCAACTAAAAGTTTTAGACCCAAGGCTATTTCATACGTTATGGCTGGTGGATTAGCTTCTGCAATAATTGGTCCGCAAATTGTAAAAGTCTCAGCAGAAGCTATGGTAATACCGTTTCTTGGGACATACATCGCCATCGTTATTTTAAACGTTTTGGGCTCATTTTTATTTTTATTTTTAAAAATACCAAAACTTGAAAAAAAAAATATGGATTATCTAGATAAGCGAACTCATAAGCAACTCGTAACCACCCCCCGCATTGCTGTAGCTATGATTTGTGCCATGGTTTCTTATGCAATGATGAACTTAGTCATGACATCCACACCTTTAGCAGTGGTTGGATGTGGATATTCTCCAAGTGATGCAGCAAACGTTGTTTCAGCACATGTTATTGCAATGTTTTTACCCTCATTTTTTACAGGACATCTAATTGCTCGATACGGAGAAGAATTGATTGTGTGTATTGGATTGTTTTTTCTTGCTTTTGCAGGAATTGTAGCACTATCGGGAGTTCAAATAGAAAACTTTTTTATAGCGCTTATTTTTATTGGATTAGGTTGGAACTTTGGTTTCATTGGCGCAACTACAATGTTAACAAATAGCCATTCTGAGGCCGAACGTGGCAGGATCCAAGGTATGAATGACCTATTCGTTTTTGGTGGTGTAACCATAGCTTCATTCTCATCAGGAGGGCTTATGAACTGCACTGGCGGAGATCATTTGACAGGTTGGACAGCTGTGAACCTAGCGATATTTCCGATGCTCTTGATCGCAGGAGTAGCACTGGTTTGGCTTATGAAAAATAAAAAGGCTAATTACATCAATTCATGATGGATATTGATTTGAACATTTCAAAATCTTAAACATGCAGTCCAAAAACGAAAAAATCTCACTGTATCGTATGGCTTCGTAGAGGTTTTTATATATTCTGGTTTCTTTAAAAACTGTTTTAGATAAAAATTTGTATCCCATGCAAATCTGCGGATAGCATTCCTTGGCCGCGGTAATTTTTCAATTTCAAATAAGCCTTCTTCTAGTTGAATTTTTCCCCATTGCAAAAAATTTTGAATAATTTCCTCTTCAGGTTTAGGAAAAGGAGCTCTACCCCTTTGAATAAATTTATTGCTCGCTTTACAATATTGAACAACACCAATTGCATTACCCAATAACCTACCAATTCTTTGCGATCCGCCCAGAAGTTCGGCCGCCACTGCCCAAATATTCCCCGAAGTGCAGTCAATATAATTAAATAATTCTTTCTCGTTTAGATGTGGGTCAGTATTTATATCCCAAGAACGAGCTGTTATGTTTCCCTTGATTAGTTTTGTTTGTGACCGACTCAAGATGGCTTCTAAGGGAGATGTAACAAAATGTCTGCGGACAGCTTTGTCCGACTCAATTTCTTCAATTGCATCAAGCCACCATCGCAGTCTAATTTCCGAAATTAAACTTTCTCTACTCACCCAAGGAGCTCTAGAAATTTCTATGTTTGCTGCCATTAAAACAAATAAATCAGATCTCGACTTTGGATCTAGCGTCATTATGACTCTGTAGCGCTCATAATCACCCTGTTTCACTAGGTTCGCGCACTGAAGTATATCTTCCGATAATTCCAAAACCTATTCCAGTATAGAAATTCGCTAATGAGTGGTGACAAATTTTCTTTGCATATTTATATCTCTAACTAATTTCCAGTTGATAGCATCCAAAAGCGCTTCAAAACTAGCATCAACAATATTAGGAGAAACACCAACCGTTGACCAGCGCACTCCGTTTTTATCTTCACTATCAATTACAACACGCGTGACAGCCTCTGTGCCTCCTTGGGTTATCCGAACCTTAAAATCAACCAATTTTATATCATTAATTAATTTTTGATAGCTTCCAAGATCTTTAGTTAGAGCTTTTGACAAAGCATTAACAGGACCTCGGTCCGAACCAACTTCATCCATACTTTCACTAGCAGAAAGTTTTTTTTCGCCATCTACCTTAACGACGACAACGGCCTCCGACAAACTTACTAATTTATTGTACTTGTTTTTTCGTCTTTCTACAGTCACTCTGTATCTTTTTACTTCGAAAAAAGTGGGTAACTCTCCCAGCTCACGACGGGCTAAAAGTTCAAAGCTTGCCTGTGCAGTATCAAATGAATAACCAACAGCCTCTCGCTCTTTTACCATTTCAAGAATTCGACCAATAGCCGGATCATTTTTTTTAACACTTAGACCTGCTTCTTTTAGTCGGCTAACTAAGTTAGACTGCCCAGCTTGGTTAGATACAGGAATTATTCTGCTATTTCCCGTCAAAGAAGGCTCTATGTGTTCATATGTAGCAGGATGTTTAACAATAGCTGATGCATGGAGACCCGCTTTGTGTGCAAACGCAGAAGCTCCGACATAAGGGGCTTGCCTTAAAGGAATTCGGTTTATTATATCATCTAATTGGCGAGATATTCGGGTAAGGGTCGATAGCGAATTCATCGATATCCCTGTCTCAAATCTTTCCTTATAAGGCTGCTTTAGCAATAAAGTTGGGATGATAGAAGTTAGATTTGCGTTTCCGCACCTTTCTCCTAAACCATTTAATGTGCCTTGTATTTGACGTACGCCAGCATCAATAGCTGCTAATGTATTCGCTACAGCATTGTCAGTATCGTTGTGGGCATGAATACCCAAACAATCACCGGCTATCCCATATTTTATAACACCCTCAACTATTTTTCCTATTTCGTTTGGAAGAGAGCCACCATTAGTATCACATAAAACAACCCATTTCGCTCCAGCATCCAAAGCTGACTTTAAAGTTTGGACCGCATAATTAGGGTTATCCTTAAATCCATCAAAAAAATGCTCTGCATCAAAAATAACCTCTCTTTTGTTATCAACCATATGGCTAATTGAACTAGAAATATTAGTTAAATTTTCATCAAGAGAGGTACCCAAAGCTTTTTCAACATGAAAATCATGAGATTTACCTACTAAGCAAACAGCAGATGTTCCTGAATTAAGTACAGCGGAAAGGATTTCATCATTTGCCGCTGATCGGCCCGATCTCTTTGTCATTCCAAAGGCCGTAAAAATTGCTTCCGTTTCCTCTTTCCGTTCAAACAATTGGCTATCGACAGGATTAGCACCTGGCCAACCACCCTCTATATAGTCAACACCCAACCCGTCTAGTGAACGGGTAATGGCTATTTTTTCATCTAAGGAAAACTGAACACCTTGAGTTTGTTGTCCATCACGCAGAGTGGTATCATAAATATATAATCGTTCTTTATGCATTCTAGACCTAATTCAAACCATAAAATTTTATTATTTTATTTACTGCTTCAAGATCAAAACTCGCGTTTGGTACTAGAGCAATATTAGATTTCCCAATTTGGACATCTACCCCTGCGTTTGTTAGCTTAGACCTCAACTCGTCAATATTTTCAAAATTTTTACTGTCAATGGCCTTTTTCCTAAGCTCTGTAAAGAGTTCCTCTAAAGAGCTTACATCGACATCTGCGCACCAGTCACTCAATTCCTCTGTTAAAATTCCCAAAAAATTAGCACCAGCTTTGAGCTTCCCCATTTCCCCATTACTGGCGTAATTATGAAGTAATGAAATAACGCCAGCAGTATTCAAGTCGTCAGATAAAATCTTAATTGCTTCCTCCGGAACTGAGACAGTTTCGAAATTATCTTTCAATAATCCCCGCCATTTTCTCAGAATATTTTTGGCTTCTAAGGCTTTTGAGTTATTCCAATCCATCGGCTTGCTATAGTGGGTCGAGAGAAACACAAATCTGATCACTTCACCAGGATATCCCTGATCAAGTAAATCGCGAACTGTAAAAAAGTTGCCAAGAGATTTAGACATTTTTTTTCCATCAACTTGAAGCATTTCGTTATGTAACCAATAACGTGCAAATTCACTTTCAGGGTATGCACAGCAGCTTTGCGCTATCTCATTTTCATGATGTGGAAACTGTAAATCGTTACCACCGCCATGGATATCAAAAGTAGCACCAAGCAAATCGTGGGCCATAGCCGAACACTCTATGTGCCAACCTGGTCGTCCCCTACCCCAAGGGCTGTCCCAGCCTGGCAAATCCTTTTCAGAGGGCTTCCATAATACAAAATCCATGGGGTTTTGCTTATAAGAAGCAACCTCCACTCGCACACCTGCAATCATATCCTCTAAACTTCGTCCCGACAGTCTTCCATAATTTTTGTAATTTGAAACCGAGAAAAGCACATGGCCTTCAGCTGGGTATGCAAAACCTCCCTTTATTAAAAGCTCAATGTAACTAATCATCTGAGGGATATAATCTGTTGCTCTAGGCATTAAGTTGGGCTCTAAGTTTCCTAAAGCTGCCATATCTTCCAAATACCATTGAATGGTTTCAGAAGTTATAGCATCTATTGGTCTACCGCTCTCTAAAGACTTATTGTTAATTTTGTCATCAATATCAGTGAAATTCCTCACGTAAGTTATGCTATCAAATCCGTAAGTTTCGATCAAAAGCCGGTATAAAACGTCAAACATTATTACATTGCGGGCATTTCCAAGATGAGCGCGATCATATACTGTCGGGCCGCAAAGGTAGAGCCTGACATTATTTTCATCTAAAGGAACAAAAGTCTGCTTTTTTCTTGTTAGCGTATTATGCAGTTTAATTTTTATCATTCATTTGCATTTATTGAATTATGACGTTACCGCAATAGCAAGAACAAGCGCCTTTGGAAATGACAAATCACTTTGGTATCAAAAAAATAGATGCAGCAAAATTAACAAATTTACGTAGATTATTCATTTCTGATTTGACATCACATGAGATAATCGACCGTAATGCTAAAAATTTCTTTTTGGAATAATATAATGAAACCTTCCAATCGCATCGAAAATATAACTAATGGCGGTTCTGACGGATGGGAAATTTTTTATAAAGCCAGAAAAATGATGGCCTCCGGTATTAATGTAATAGAGCTTAGTATTGGAGAGCATGACATAGGCACTGACCCAGCCATACTCAAATCAATGCATAAGGCTGCCATAAATGGGCAGACTGGATATGCTCCAGTCCCTGGCCTTGAGGAATTAAGAGCCTTAATTGCATATCGAACTGAAAAGAAAACTGGAATTAAAACAACTCTAGAAAATGTAATCGTAACACCTGGAGGACAATCCGCTCTATTCGCTGCTCACATGGCCATCTTGGATGAGGGTGACACAGCTGCCTATATAGATCCATACTATGCTACATACCCGACGACTATTAGATCTATCGGAGCTCGCGAAAGAAGAATAATAACAAGTGCAGAAAATTATTTTCAACCTACTTTTGATCAATTAGATAGCGCAACTCAAAAAACAAAATCATTATTAATAAACTCACCTAACAATCCAACGAGCATGGTGTACAATAAAGCTACTATTAAAAATATTTGTGACGTAGCAAAGAAAAACAATCTTTGGGTTATTTCCGATGAAGTTTACCATACACAAATCTGGGCCGGAAAACATATTTCACCGCGTGAGATTGATAATATGGTGGAAAGAACTTTAGTAATTGGGTCTCTTTCCAAAAGCCATGCGATGACCGGCTCTCGTTTGGGATGGCTAATAGGTCCAGAGATAATAATATCCAAGGCAATAGATTTAGCTACAAATATGACCTACGGTGTTCCTGGTTTTGTCCAGCAAGCTGGTATTTTTGCCTTAGAGCAAGGTAAGAAATTTGAAGAAAAAATATCTGAACCATTCAATCGCAGAAGCAAACTTGCACTAGATATTTTAAAAGACTTCCCCTGTTTGGGTCACATTCCACCCCAAGGAACCATGTATTTAATGCTTAATATTCGCGCAACAGGAATGAGCGGTCTAAGTTTCGCTGGCAAGCTTTTAGACGTTGAAAAGATCGCTGTAATGCCGGGGGAAAGCTTTGGAGAAGCTGCATCAGGGCATGTCAGAATTTCTTTAACTTTAGAAGATAACAAATTTGCTGAAACATTTCGAAGCATTTGTAAATTTGCAAGTGATCTTTCTTTGTGAAAATGTAAAAAATCAGGGTCAAAACTAATTAACCCCGATCATAAAATTAAAATATTCAGGTTTATACTATACCGTAGTAACTAGAACTACCCAACTAATTCTATTCCAGAAAAGAAATAGGCGATTTCGATAGCAGCAGTTTCCGGGGCATCCGAACCATGCACAGAGTTTTCGCCCATACTTTCCGCAAAATCTGCCCTAATAGTGCCTGGGGCCGCATCTGCGGGGTTCGTTGCGCCCATAACTTCTCTATTCTTAGAGATGGCGCTTTCGCCCTCTAGTACCTGCACTATGACGGGTTCAGATGACATAAAAACACACAACTCATCATAAAATGGACGTTCGGAATGGACTTCATAAAATTTTCCAGCCTGCTCCTTTGTCATATGAATACGCTTTTGCGCAACAACCCTAAGACCTGCCTCTTCAAACTTTGCATTTATTTTTCCTGTAAGATTGCGGCGTGTTGCATCAGGTTTAATAATACTGAATGTTCGTTCCAAACCCATCTAAAATTCCTCTACATCAACAAGTTTTCATCAATCTAAATTCTTTATTCGGAGCCTCTAGCACGGGTAAACTAAATTTAAAAGACGCATTATCTTGGATACATAAAATAACAATTTTTAAAGCGTTTTTCTTTTAAAAAGATTTTTACACTGTTACTCAGTCACAATGATTAAAATAGAAAAGATTTCATTTAGCATAGGCGGTCGAAAACTCTTAGACACGGGAAATATCACCATCCCATCCGGTCATAAAATAGGTGTTGTTGGTAGAAATGGCACTGGAAAGACAACTTTATTTGGACTGATAAAAGGAGATCTGGAATTAGAGAGCGGACAAATTATTTTACCAAAAAATGCTAAAATTGACGATGTCAAACAAGAAGTTTCTGAAAATGATTTATCTGTACTAGAAACAATTTTGGCGGCAGATGAGGAACGCGAAACACTTATAAAACATAGTAAAACCGAAAAAGACCCAGATAGAATTGCTGAGATACAAATCAGACTTGAAGACATAGGGGCATGGTCTGCTGAAGCAAGAGCATCTACAATTTTAAAAGGGCTTGGTTTTACCGAAGAGGATAATCATCTTCCGTGTAAGTCGTTTTCTGGTGGATGGAGAATGAGAATGTCTTTGGCAGCTGTTTTATTTAATCAACCGGATTTACTTTTGTTAGATGAGCCAACTAATTATCTTGATTTGGAGGGCACGATTTGGCTAGAAAACTACTTATCCACATATCCACATACGGTTCTTATTATTAGTCATGATAGAAACCTTTTGAATAATTGCGTAAATTCTATTCTTCACCTTGAAGATAAAAATTTGACATATTATTCGGGAAATTATGAAAAATTTGCCGAAACCAGAATGGCGCAACTTGAAAGCAAACTCTCAGAAATAAAAAAACAAGACAAAACTCGACAACACTTACAATCTTTTGTGGATAGATTTCGTTATAAAGCCAAAAAAGCTAAGCAAGCTCAGTCAAGATTAAAAGCTCTCAGCAAGTTAAAGACAATTTCTTTACCAAAAGAAAGAGCTTTAAAGAAAATACTATTTCCAGCTCCGGAAGAGTTAACTTCACCCTTGGTTTCAATTGAGGACGGCTCAACTGGCTATAAAAATAAAGCTGTCCTTACCAAACTTAACTTGCGCATAGACTACGATGACAAGATAGCATTACTTGGGAAAAATGGTGAGGGGAAATCAACACTATCAAAGTTATTGGCTAATCGAATTCCTCTATTGAGTGGTTCTCTTATTAAGTCATCACAATTAAGGATAGGATATTTTTCCCAACACCAAACAGATGAATTAAGGAGAGATGAAACACCTTTCGAACATTTATCACGAGCTAAACCAAGTAAAAATGTATCAGAAAGAAAAAAAATCCTGGGTGGTTTTGGAATTGGCTCTGATCAATCAGAATTGAAGGTCTCAGTGATGTCGGGCGGGCAAAAGGCTCGTTTGTTACTTTTATTGGCAACGTTAGACAACCCACATCTATTAATTTTAGACGAACCAACAAATCATCTTGATATAGAAAGCCGAGAGGCACTTATTGAAGCTCTGACAAAATTTTCCGGAGCTGTTATTTTAGTGAGCCATGATTTCCACTTATTATCGTTAGTTTCTGATAAATTATGGTTAGTGAATAACGGCACTGTATGTCCATATGAGGAAGATCTAGAAAGTTACCGCTCTGATATTTTAATAAAAAAACCCAGAAAAAATTCAAAAATTGCCAAAAAATTAGATGATAAGAGAGAATTTCAAAAGAAAGTTCTTGCTTACAAATCTGAAGTCAAAAAATGTGAAGATATATTAGAGAAGCTTCAAAATATGAAGAAAAAGGTAGCTGATATCCTATCAAATCAAGATATTTACTCAGATGAAAGACTTAAAGAATTAGAAAAATGGAATAAAAAACTTTCCGAAATTAATGAAGCAATTAAACGAGCAGAAGATCTTTGGATCCAAGCTCAAGAAAGAATGGAAAGCACAACTCAAAAGTGAGCAATGACGACACCGGAAACTTAATTTATCTCGCTATTTTAGGCGCAATTCTAATATTTTCCTTCTTCAGTTGGAAAAACTCACTGAGGAAATTTGTTAAGTTTGGACTTATTTGGTTTATAATTTTCATATTTTTCATCGTTGTGGCTTTGGTTTGGGAAAACTATCGTAGCGAAAAATCTAACCTGAACAATTTTGATAAAGATCTGGAGAGGATTACTTTAAAAACAGCTTCAGATGGTCATTTTTTTATAACGCTTGGGATTAACGGCAAGCCCATAAATTTTTTTATTGATACTGGCGCAACAGCTATGATTTTATCAAAAAAAGACGGTGAAAAACTTGGATTTAACGTAGACGAACTTAACTTTTCGCAATTAGCTCAAACCGCAAATGGAGAAATTCTAATATCTCCAGTTGTATTCGATAAAGTTAGCTTAGGATTTAAAAACTTTTCAAATGTAAAAGCTTTTATAAGTCAGACAGATATGGAAAAATCATTGTTGGGCATGAGTTTTTTAAGCAGACTTAAAAAACTAGAACTCGGTAGAAATATAATGATCATAAATATTTGACATTTAGTTACTAATCTTTTTTGGTCCATTTCCCATTATCTTCTGCCCAATAACTCGTCTTCAAACCAGCATCTGAAAGACCTTTCCAAGTTTCTCTTGCATTTGTTAACTCAATCTCATTTTTTGATTCAAAAAGCAGACATACTCTTTTAAATTTCTCCACTTCATTTTCTTTTAATTCAGCCTGATTAACAACTATAAGACAATCTCTCACCTCAGATAAAGGCGATTTACTTAAAACTATCGGATAATCATGTAATTTATCATTATCCTCCGAACAATGCGGCAAAAAACTTTCGTCTGGGCCTTTCCAAATTGCATCGCTAATGGGTTCTTCTTCAGCTTTTATCCCAATTCTTAACTCTACCGACCAGTCAGCAGACAAAGCACGTTCTAATATTTTGGGAAGAGCATCCTCGAGCCGTGTTTGGGTTAAATGATAAAAATATACTTCACTCATTTATTATTTTCAAACTTCTCACTCACTAAACGATTCAAACTCATTACGCCCCAACCAGTCGCACCTGCAGGTGCAAAGGCGCTTTCGGATTTAGTATGAGCCGCTCCAGCAATATCAATATGTATCCAAGGCATATCTTTCTTGATAAATCTTTGTATGAATTGCGCCGCCGTTATTGCACCACCATCCCTACCGCCAACATTTTTAATATCAGCCAAGCGGGATTTAAGTTTTTTATCGTAACTAGCACCAAGTGGCATACGCCATGCACCTTCGCTTTCTTGATTAGCAACTTTTAAGAAAGAATTACAAAACTCGTCGTCATTAGAAAAAACCCCAGCATTTTCGTATCCCAATGCGACTATAATCGCGCCTGTTAATGTTGCTAAGTCAATGATACTGGAAGGTTTGAATCTTTCTTGAGTGTACCACAGAAGGTCACTGAGCACCAATCGCCCTTCAGCGTCTGTATTTATGACTTCAATAGTGTCACCTTTCATCGATTTTACAATATCGCCTGGTCTTTGAGCGGTGCTTGACGGCATATTTTCTACTAAACCAACCAAGCCTACAACATTTGCTTTAGCTTTTCGCTTAGCCAAAGCCAGCATTGTTCCTGCAACAACTCCAGCGCCCCCCATATCCATTGTCATATCTTCCATACCACTTGCTGGTTTGAGTGAAATACCTCCAGTGTCAAAAACAACACCCTTACCTACAAGAGCTAACGGTTTAATATCCTCAGACGAGCCTTTCCAGGTTATTACAACGACTTTACTTGGGTTGGCTGATCCTTGCCCAACTCCGAGAAGTGCATTCATGCCTAAATCCGCCAATTTTTTTTCTTCTAAGATTTCGACTTTAAGACCCAGACTAGACAAATCTTTTAATCTATTTGAAAATTCGACTGTATTTAAAATATTGGCAGGTTCATTTACCAAATTTCTTGTAAAAAACACTCCATCAACTACAGCCTTGGTTTCTAATAATGGTTTTTCAAAATCTTTTGGGTTTTTCAGCATCAGTGTTACTGACGTCGCGCCTTGATCTTCAATGGTTTTGTAATTTGTAAATTCATACCTGCGCAAAAGATAACCTTTTATGAGTTGTTCCGAAAACTTTTGCGCACTTGCACATACCAAAATTTTGCTATTTTTTGATTTCTTAGCTAAATTTGCGCCAGCTTTTCTAGCATCACTAGGCTTAACTGACTTAGACCATTTCACCAGATCTAAATATTTTACTTGAAGCACACTAGGGAAAGAAAGCGTTAAAACTTCACCACAAGTTTTTTTTTCGAATTCTTTCGAACTTACCGCTCTTAAAATTGCGCCTTTGGTCAATTTGTTGACGCGACTACCAATGCGATCTAATTTTTTCGTATCTTCAATAAAGATTGATATCCGATCATAATCCTTTTCAAGCAACTCCAGGTCATACTTTTCCAGTTTTACATCTGCAGATGTTCTCATATTTTCTCCAATCAATTCTTTAGATGCAGATAGTCTCAATTCGAATATTATTCCAGTGTGTCAATGCAAAGAACATATTATAAATTAATTAATGAGTTTTCAGAATTGATTAAATAATATAAATCTTTGAAAAATATTCATAGATGGTACCTTAACCGTGCAGAAGCTCGACCAGTATATATTAAAGCAATTATCTTTAATTTTTGTTTTCTTTTTATTCGTGTTTACGATGATTTTCTGGATAAATAGAGCGATAGGATTATTCGATCGACTAATTTCTGATGGTCATTCCTCATTCATACTTTTACAATTTGCCTTACTTAGTTTACCGTCCATAACTACAATTGTTTTTCCTCTAGCATGCTTTGCCGCCGTCATTTTTGTAACAAATCGCTTAAAAAACGATTCTGAACTAACAGTACTTCAATCAGCAGGTCTAAGCCCGTGGAGAATAAATAAACCTTATTTTATCTTCGGTTTTTTTTGTATGATAATACTTGGATTTATCACAACTTTTGTGGTCCCTAATACCGCTAAAATACTCCATGAGAAGCAAATAGAACTTGATACTTCAGTGTCCGCGAGATTGTTAAAAGACGGCAAATTTATTCATCCTTTTCAAGGTGTAACTTTTTATATTAAAGGAATTGAAAGTGATGGAACTCTTTTAAACGTTTTCCTTCACGACAGAAGAAACGAAGATGAATTTCTTACCTATACTGCAACCCGTGCTTTTCTGGCTAAAGATGAAACAAAAACAGTTTTATATATGGAAAACGGTTTGATACAAACCTTTGGTACGTCAAGTGAAGAAATATCAACGACTGAATTCAAAAGTGTCGCGATTGATTTATCAGATGCCATCAAAAAAAGCGAAAATAATACTCCCTACCTATCTCATGTTTCAACTTGGTTATTAATTAAAAATTGGCAAGAGGTAGCCACAGTAACTAAAGCTTCAAGGAGTTCAATAGTATTTGAACTGCATAATAGGCTCCATAGAGCAATGTTTTGCTTTGTAGCAGCAGTACTAGGGTTTTCATCACTTTTGATAGGAAACCACAGCAGGTTTGGCTTCGGAAAACAAATAGCTTTGGCCTTGTCTGTAATAGTTTTGATAAAAATTACCGAAAGCTACACAACAAAACTTTCCTTACAAAATTTTTTACTTTGGCCTATTATTTATTTTCCCAGTTTAATCGGTATTATTTCGTCTCTATTGTTTTTGAATATTTCCACATCAGATTACCGCTTAAAATATCGAGCATCGTTATGACACTACATACCTATTTTGCTCTCAAATATTTTAAAGTTATGTTATCTACATTTTCTTTAATATCTTTATTATTGATTTTAATTGATCTTATTGAACATTCTAGAAGGTTTTTTTATTACACTGATCTTTTCGGAATTCTCCATTTAACTTTTTTAAATTTACCCAAAAGTATCTATGAAGTAATTGATCTAACAATGTTAATTTCATCTCTCGTCTTTTTTATATCAATGAGCAAAACGAGTGAACTTATTATCGTTAGAGGTGCTGGCAGGTCCGTTTATGGAGCAATGTTCTCACCGATACTTGTAAGTGGAATTTTTGGAGTGTTGTTTTTGGTCATACTTAATCCTTTGGTTGCAACAACTAGCAAATCATACTTGAATAATAAAGAAACCTACATAAAGGGTGAAAAAGCAGCGTTCTCAATTGGAGCTGAAGGGCTCTGGCTCAGGCAGGGAGATGATTTAGAGCAGTCTGTTATTAGAGCTAGCGGAGCAAATTATGATGGATCTATTCTATACAATTTGACAATCATTTCATTTTCAGAAGATGGGTCTGCTGTTCGGCGATTAAAAGCCGAGCAAGCCATAATTCTCGATAATAGTTGGCATCTAAACAATGTAAAGGTTTGGCCGCTTATCAGAGGTCTAAGTTCGGAAAAGAACGCTCTTTTCAAGGACAAATTAATAATCTCTTCGAACCTCACAAAAGAGGAGATAAGAGAGCGCATAAGTGACCCATCCAATATTTCTATTTGGGATCTAAGATCTCATATAACACAATTAAAAGGTGCAGGGTTTTCCGTACTTAGATATGAGGTAAGATTTCATTCAGAATTGTCTCATCCTTTATTTTTGATCGCTATGACTTTAGTAGGCTGTGCTTTTACAATGAAAAATTTCATTGGAAACAGAAAAAGCCTGGCAATAATTGCCTCGATCATGCTAGGCTTTAGTTTATATTACGTAAGAAATTTCGCGCAAATTTTGGCAGAAAGTGGTCAACTTAATCTTATTGCCGGGACTTGGATACCATCTATTTCCAGCATTTTGATAGCTCTAGCCTTAATCCTACATATGGAAGACGGATAAAATGAAATTTAGAAATGCGACACTAATCTTTGTTGCAATTATCTTTTTTGCAAATTTTTTATATGCCAAAGATACTTTTGGGCCTGCTATACAAGTGGACGACATGCTAATTACGCAGTATGAGATAGATCAAAGAGCTTTATTCTTTGAGCTACTAAAATTTCCGGGTAATCATAAAAAAGAAGCAGAAAAATCACTCATTAATGATCGTTTAAAATTAAGAGCTGCTGAAAAATTCGGCGTAGAAGCAAATCCCGCTGCGGTAAAAATCGAAATGGAAATGTTTGCGCAGCGCGGAAATCTAACTATAGATCAATTTGCCAAACGCCTTAAAAAAGCAGGTGTAGATAGAATAACCTGGGAAAATTTCATGCAGGTTCCAACTGTATGGCTCGAAACTGTGAGCCGAAAATTTGCTTCAGAAATTGCTTCTACCATTGCAAATAATGATCTCGTAAATCATTCAACTTCCAAGTCAGCAATCCAAGTTTTATTGACTGAAATTATTATTCCAGTCCAGGTAGGTTTTGAGGAAGAAGCAAATCAAAGAATAGATTCTCTAAGAAGGACTAAATCTTTGAAAAAGTTTTCTGAAGCTGCATCTAAATATTCTGTTGCCCCAACAAGAGATGTTGGTGGAAGAGTAAAGTGGCAAAATTTATCAAACCTACCCGCTGTCGTGAAACCTTTGATCGCAGGACTTTCTAAAGGAGAAGTCTCTGAGCCTCTCCCTATTCCTGGAGGTATTGCTATTTTTCAATTACGGGACATAAGGGAAAGTGGACATAATCAGTCTAATTCAAAATTTATAAATTATATCGAATTTCTGTTCAAAAAAAGCAACAAAATAAATGATGCTTTGATCAGTAATGTTTTAATGTGCGAAGACTTGTACACGTTTTCAAATAGCGTCCAGCAAACCAAAATAATTCGCAAAAATGTAAAAGAAAATTTACTTTCAAAAGAGCTTGAAAATATCTTATCTGAATTAGACGAAAATGAATTCATTATTCTAGATAATGATGGTTTTTCATCAAAAGTCCTTATGGTTTGTGGACGTACCGAGAAAGAGAATTTGTCAAAAAGCGATATTAGTGATATTAATCGCATGTTTGCAAATAAACGACTATTTGACTTGGCAAATTCTTACCTTGAAAATTTACGTCAAGAAGCTCGAATAGTCTTCAAATGAACGACAATTATCAACCGATAGTAATTACGTGCGGCGACCCTGCTGGAGTCGGGCCCGAGGTGGCCGTTTCTGCTTGGAAAGCCTTAAGAGACGAAATTCCCCTATGCATTCTTATTGATCCCAGTTTTGTCCCACAAAATATTAATATCAAAACTCTTGATCACTCACCGCGCGCTTCGGACATTGAAAGAAATTCCCTCACAGTCATTCGGCACAATTTTGTTGAACATCGGGTCCCGGGTGAGCCAAATCCAAAAAACGCTGGAGCGACAATTAAAGTAATTGAACGCGGAGTTCAATTTGTAAAAAATGGAGAATGTTCTGCTATTTGCACGATGCCGATAAGTAAATCAATCCTCAAAAATGGAGCAAATTTTCCTTTTCCGGGACATACGGAATATTTAGCTCACCTGGATGGAACAGATTCCTATGGGATGATGCTAATCAACAAATATTTAAGAGTAGTTCCCGCTACTATTCACATTCCGGTTAAAGATATAACCAAGTATCTGAATGCAGAATTAATTGAGAAAACAATTACAACGACACACCGGGAACTTATCAGTAGATTTTCAATTCCTAATCCAAGCATTTGGGTTTCAGGTTTGAATCCTCATGCGGGAGAAGATGGAACAATTGGAGATGAAGAGAAAAAATTTATAATACCAATTATAGAAAAACTTCGGTCAGAGGGATATAATTTGATGGGTCCAATTTCTGCTGATACGATGTTTTACGGGAAAAAAAGACGTAAATTTGACGCTGCCATCTGTATGTATCACGATCAAGCGTTAATACCAATAAAAACACTAGATTTTCATACTAGTGTTAACTTAACAATTGGGCTGAGTTTCATAAGGACTTCACCTGATCATGGAACAGCTTTCGATATAGCTGGTAAAAATTTGGCCAACCCTACTTCGACTATAGAAGCTATAAAATTGGCTTGGAATTTGTCAAAAAGGGAGCAAAGGGATCAATAAACTGCAGCCTATAAGACAGGTCATTGAAAAATATGATCTCAAAGCAAAAAAATCTTTAGGCCAAAATTTTATCTTCGACTTAAATCTTACTTCAAAAATAGCTAGGTTGGCAGGGGATCTAACAAATTTTGAAATTTTGGAAATTGGGCCCGGTCCAGGTGGCTTAACAAGAGGACTTCTTTCGGAAGGAGCTAACCGAATTGTAGCCATTGAAAAGGACAGAAGGTGCATTTCAGCTTTAAGAGAAATTCAAAACCATTACCCTGACAGATTACAAATAATAGAAGGCAATGCTAATGAGATACAGCAAGAAAAGTATTTCACGAAACCAGTAAAAGTTGTTGCCAATCTTCCTTATAATATCGGGACCAAACTTTTAATTGAGTGGTTGACTGCTAAAGATTGGCCACCTTTTTGGCATAGCTTAACACTTATGTTTCAAAACGAAGTTGCAGAACGAATAGCGGCGAGACCAGGCGAAAAGTCATATGGCAGGCTATCGGTACTTTCAAATTGGCGATGTAAAACATCCATAAAGATGAAACTAAACCCCGAAGTTTTTCATCCCTCCCCTAAAGTGACGAGTGCAGTCGTTCAAATAGAAGCATTAAAATCACCCAATTTTGATGCCAATTTAAGCAATCTTGAAAAAGTTGTAGCCACGGCTTTTAATCAACGCAGGAAAATGTTGAGGTCGTCGCTTAAAGGCTTAACACCTAATATAGAAAATATACTTAAAGATGTAAAAATAGATCCTGCAGCAAGAGCGGAAAACTTAACAGTCGAACAGTTTTGCTTATTAGCAAATCATTTAAAGGTAGAGTAACTACTCAGCAGCCTCTTTCGAGGTCTTATTGTCGTTATCAATAGCATCAGGTTGAATGTTATTGTTTCTTTTTCGTCTATTCGCCTTAAAAGACCTGTCATTTTCATCAGAGCCTGATTTGTCTTTCTCTGACTGACCATTTTCTTGTGTTGCTTCATAATGACTTTTACCGTCGTTGTTGGTGCCCGAAGTAGCATTACTGTCTTTTTCGACATCCGAAACGATACCTGCGGATGCCTCGGATCCATTTTCTACTCTATTTCTTTCCCTATCAGTGTTTCGTCCCCTATTCTCTTTCTCTTGTTGCTCACGTCTTGCCTCTTGCTCTTTTTGAGCATGAGCAAGCAGCCTTAGATAGTGTTCCGCGTGCTGCTGAAAGTTTTCCGTAGCAACGCGGTCATTTGAAAGCTGTGAGTCTCTCGCCAACTGATTGTACTTGTCAATAATCTGCTGGGGCGTTCCACGAACTTTACCTTCTGGTCCAGAGCTATCAAAAACTCTATTTAAGACGTTACCGACAGAACGGTTGTTATTTCTATTCTGCTTGCTCCGAGAGCGCGATTTAGGAGATCTCATTAAATTTTCGAGCCTTGTTTCAATCTATATTGTTCATCGCGAACTATTAATCTTGTAACTGTTTGCGATGTGGGCTTGTTGTTTTGTGCGCAGCAGCAAAAGCTGTTAGCACTTTACGTGCCCGTTGTAACCTAATCTTATATGAATAAACAAGGCTAAAAAGAAAAAATCTCTAAAAATTATTGATCAAGCAAGTTTTGCTGCTATTAAACGGTCTTTTCCTGACAAGTCTTTCATTATATTTGTATCAATGAAACCAAATGTATTCATCATAATTTTAACCTGATTACTTTGAGATGCCCCTGTTTCTAGGACAACAAAACCATCCGGGTTTAAAAATTTTGCTAAGTTGGGAATTATCGTTTTAAAAGCGTCCAATCCATCACGACCAGAAAATAAAGCGATTTCGGGGTCATATTTTATAACTTCGTCAGATAATTCATCTTTTTCTATCAAACCAATATAAGGAGGGTTAGAGATTATCAGATCAAATGATCCTTTTACGGCTTCAAACCAGTCAGAATTTAAAAAATCAATTTTATTTTGAACATTAAACTTCTCCGCGTTAATTTTAGCCAGCGATAGCGCTTTCTCCGAAATATCTACCGCTGTAATATGAACCTCTTTCCATTCGCAAGCTAGGGTGATTGCAATTGCACCAGAACCTGTACCAAGCTCTAATACCGATTTAACCGGTTTTTCTATTACAAAATCTATTAGTGTCTCTGTATCACCCCTTGGATCCAGTACATTTTCATTAATAAAGAACGACCGACCCCAAAATTCTCTTCTCCCTAAAATTCTTGAAATAGGCTCTCTATTAACTCTGCGGAGTATGAGTTTTTCAAGTTTGGATATTATTTTTTCCGATACTTGCTCATTTGTCTTCAGAGACAATTCAGAAATTGGAATTTCAAGGGTAAAGGCGCTCAGTATCCTAGCATCCCTTGCCGCACCTTCTATTCCTGATCTGGACAACTTAATTGCAGTATCAGCTAAAACTTCTTTTAATTTCACTCG
This sequence comes from Paracoccaceae bacterium, assembly GCA_902606585.1. GTDB lineage: Bacteria > Pseudomonadota > Alphaproteobacteria > Rhodobacterales > Rhodobacteraceae > Salinivivens. The sequence goes on from CACLGX010000005.1 coordinate 22,730, forward strand.
TCAATCTCAGCTAATTTTTCCGCTTGATCATATTCAATCAGCGCTGAAACCATTTCACCCAAATCTCCCTGCATAACCTGATCTAGTTTATACAAAGTCAGGTTAATTCGATGATCGGTAACTCGACCCTGCGGAAAGTTGTAAGTTCTAATTCTTTCCGACCTATCTCCCGAGCCTACTTGGGATTTACGATCAGCCGACCTTTCATTATCAACCCTCTGCCGCTCTAAATCATACAGACGTGTCTTTAAAACTTGCATAGCAATTTCTCGATTTCTATGCTGAGATTTCTCAGAGCTTGTTACAACAATTCCCGAAGGTATGTGAGTTATCCTAACAGCGGAGTCAGTAGTATTTACATGCTGCCCTCCTGCTCCTGAACTTCGCATCGTATCAATCCGAAGATCATTTTGTTCAATTTTTATATCGACATCTTCAGCTTCAGGAAGAACAGCAACGGTTGCGGCGGAAGTATGTACCCTACCTCCACTTTCAGTTTCGGGAACACGTTGAACTCGATGAACACCACTTTCATATTTAAGTTTGGCGAAAACTCCGTCTCCTTTTACGTGAACAACAACCTCTTTTATTCCTCCCAATTCCGATAACTGTTCTTCAATGACCTTAAATGTCCAACCACTCGTCTCAGAAAACCTTTGATACATTTTTAAAAGATCAGCAGCGAACAAAGCCGCCTCGTCTCCACCAGTACCAGGTCTAATTTCGATCATTGCAGATCTTTCATCTGCAGCATCTTTCGGCAGCAGCGCCAACTGCAGCAGTTTTTCAACTTCCGGCATACGCGCTTTTAAAAGAGGCAATTCTTCTTCCGCAAGTTGCCGCATATCAGGGTCAGCCATCATTTCTTCAGCTTCCTTTAAATCTTCAAGCAACAATTTATATTGTTGGATCTTTTCAACCACTGGTTTTAGTTGAGAGTACTCTTTAGAAAGTTTCGCTATTTCTTCACCAGATATTCCCGTACTCATTTGAGCCTCAAGAAATTCATATCTTTGGTGAATTTGTTCTAATTTTTGTAAAGGAACCATGGCGCGGTGATAGGATTTTTAAGAAGCTTGGGTCAAGCCCTCTTATTTTTTGAATTAGAGCCCCAAATACATAAAAGCTCCGTAGCAGCATGGGCGCCAGCAATAGCCGTAGCACCAGAAGTGTCATAGCTAGGCGAAACCTCAACAACATCTCCACCTATCATATTAATCCCTGCGATATCCCTAAGAAGAATTGCAGCCTGACCGGAAGATAAACCGCCCCAAACTGGTGTCCCAGTACCAGGAGCAAAAGCCGGGTCAAGACAATCAATATCGAATGTCAGGTATGTGGGTTGATTTCCCAAAATTGATTTTATTTTTTTTGCGACCTCAACTGGGCCGTTTTCATGTACTTCCCTTGCATCAATAATATTTACCCCCAAGGTATCTTCATTTGTTGTACGGATACCAACTTGAACCGATGTTTTAGGAGCTATTATTCCACTTTTGACTGCCTTGTAAAACATCGTTCCATGATCAATTCGGTCTTCATCATGATCCGGCCAAGTATCTGAATGCGCATCAAATTGTAGTAAAGATAAAGGTGACCCTAGCTTGTTAAAATAAGCTTTTAAGATTGGGTATGTTATAAAATGATCACCCCCTAAAACTATTGTTGAAACATTATTGGACAGAAATTTGGATATATGCTGCTCCAATAATGTAGGAAACTCTTGCACTTTAGCATAATCAAAAGCCAAGTCACCGTAATCAATAATGTTTAACTCTTGCATAGGATCAAAGTCCCAGCCATATGGCGGATCAAATGTCTGTAAAGTTGATGCTTCTCTTATAGCTCTAGGACCAAATCTGGCGCCCGGACGATTTGTTACTGCTTGATCAAATGGCACCCCAGTTATCGCTATATCAACATCTTTTAAGTCTTTGGTGTAGCGTCGTCGCAAAAATGAAGTCGAACCACCGAAAGCATTTTCGTATGATAAACCCTTTAAATCTTTTCTTGTAAAAGCGAGATCTATCTCAGTTTTTGCATTACTTAATACCATTTTTTATCTCTGATTTTCTTTACACAATTTAATTTTTAATCCTAAAGTACTCTACCCTAAAGGAAGTGCTTTCTCAATTAACCGAGCAAAAAAAGATGCTCCGATAGGTGCAGCAGCATCATTGAAGTCATAATTTGGATTGTGTAGACCAGGACCATCACCTGTTCCCAAAAATAGGTATGCACCAGGTCTTTTCTCTAACATGTAGCTGAAATCTTCCGCGCCCATTTCCTTACTTACCGAAGTTGATACCCGATCAGGCCCACAGACGTCGTTAGCAACTTCGATTGCGAAATTTGTTGCTTCCTCATGATTTATGGTGGGTGGGTATCCTTTCTCATAATTAAGTTTCGCCCCAACTTCGAAACTCATGGCGAGCCCTGAAATAATTTTTTCCATTCGTTTTATGACCATTTCCTGAACAGACAAATCGAATGTCCGTACTGTTCCATTTAAATAGGCTGTTTCCGGTATCACATTATCAGTAGTTCCAGTATGCACTTGTGTTATAGAAATAACTAAGTCATCGCTAGGAATATTGTTTCGACTAACGATAGTCTGAAAAGCCTGTGCAATAGATAAGGCTGCAACTATTGGATCCTTCACTTCATGTGGATAAGCGGCGTGACCACCTTTCCCTTTGATTTCAACAGTGAAGCTATCCGCACCCGCCATTATCGGTCCAGAACGAGTGTACATTACTCCTACATCACGGCCAGGGATATTATGGAGAGCGTAAACTTCCTCTATCTGAAATTGCTCTATAATGCCCTCGTCAACCATTGCTTTAGCCCCACCAGTCGCTTCTTCATCAGGCTGAAAAATAAGCGCAACGCGCCCACTAAAATTTCTAGTTTCGGAAAGATAACGTGCCGCTCCAAGTAACATGGTAGTATGGCCGTCATGTCCACAAGCATGCATCACACCTTCATTTACTGAAGAATAAGATAATCCAGTATTCTCCGTTATAGGCAGAGCATCCATATCAGCTCTTAAACCAATAGTCCGACCGGGAGCCATACCCTCTATTATCGCCACAAGTCCACTAGAAGCGTATCCCGTATGAATTTCCGTAATACCAAATTCTTTTAAACGTTCACTTACATATTCAGCAGTTTTATAACATTCTCGGCCAAGCTCTGGATTTTGATGCAAATGTTGGCGCCACTTTGCCATATCTTTCTCAAAACCGGCTATGCTATTCAATATTGCCATAAGTATGACTCGCTCGTATATTTTGGTGTTTGATCATTCAATCTGAGAAAAAGGGACGTTGCAATGTCTTTTGATGAAAATCTAATTAATAATCCCTCAAAAGGAATGCCTCGATTATTAGAAATAATGAGAGCGCTAAGAGACCCTGAAAGCGGATGCCCCTGGGATATTGAACAGAATTTCAAGACGATTGCGCCTTATACTGTAGAAGAAGCTTATGAAGTTGCTGATGCCATCGAGCGTGAAAACTGGGAGGACCTAAAAAATGAATTAGGGGATTTACTGCTTCAAACAGTATATCACACGCAAATCGCAGAAGAAGAGGAACTCTTTAATTTTAATGACGTAGTAAACCAAATATCAGAAAAAATGATACAAAGGCATCCTCATGTTTTTGGTAACGAAAATAGAAACAAAACAGCATCCCAGCAGGTAAACGATTGGGAGTCAATTAAAGCAGAAGAAAGAGCAAAAAAAAATCAGACAGGAATTTTAGATGATGTAGCTCTCAACCTCCCCGCTTTAGTAAGGTCTCTCAAGTTGCAAAAAAGGGCTGCCAGAGTTGGGTTTGACTGGCCTAATATTTTACAAGTCTTGGAAAAAATAGAGGAAGAAACAAAAGAGCTAGTAGAAGCGAAAGAACTCCAGTCTCAAGAAAAGATTAATGAAGAATTTGGAGATCTAATGTTTTCAATTGTAAACTTAGGCCGGCACCTTGGTGTTGATTCAGAAGAAGCTCTTAAGCAAACCAATAAAAAATTTATAAACCGGTTCAAGTTCGTTGAGGACACAATACGCTCCCAAGGCAGCAAAATAGAAAAAACAACTTTGGAAGAAATGGAAACCCTCTGGCAACGGGCAAAAAATTCTTAATTAGATAAGCTTAAATCACTTTGAAAACATACCCTATAAAAAAGACTTCGGTAGTTTACGGTTGAGTGCGCAGAATGCAATCAACCCAAAGTTTAAATTGTTCCACCTCGTTCAATAAACGATCAACGGTTGTTTCACTTAATTTGAGAAAAAAAACGTTCCCTCTAGTATTATCGCTATAGTTAATTCCACTTCCGTGTACCCGAAACATTAAATTCACTATACTACAGGCATGTTTCAAACTCCTGCATTCTGGAGTAAGCTTTCTGCACATTTCTTCATACATTTTTTCAAAATCTTTGTAAGTATTTGGGCTTTTTTTTCGAACCTCTGAAAGGTTAGGATATATTTTACAAGTTTCGTCTAACAGACTAACCTGTTCGAACTTCACGTCTTCACATAAAATATTCTGCTTCATTACATCACCCTCCACTAAACTTAATATAAATCTTACTTTTTTTGTCAAGTTTATTCTTGACAGTTTTAGTAGGGTTTGTTTAAGAATAGATAGTAAATAAGAGCTGCGATTTGATTACAAAGAAATACATTCAAGCTTTTGATAAAGGCGCTTTATTGACGTCTTACTGCGAAACCAGCAGCGAGTTAGATCAAGGCATTATTGAACTTCTAGCAGACAGAGAAGAGTATACTTTAACGGTTCACTATGAAAAGAATTCTAAGTCGGATCATAAATTCGAAAACCCTCAATTTTATTGGAAAAAAAATGGATAATTCCGAAATTAAAAACCAAATTTATCGTGGAGGGGTTCCAGTAGGATATCTTTCAGAATTGAACCAGTTAGAACAAAACGCAATTTTATTTTTGAGATATTGGTCACAATGCGCCAAGGCGGATCACGACCTGCAAAATAAGTTTTGGTCCAATATTACTTATGATTTAGGGATAACAAAAAATCGACAAGCTGTTGATGCTTTTGATTAAATTTTTACTCTATGTGTTAAATATTCCCGTCGACCAATAATGGAAACACGACCTGGAGTGTAAATGCATTGGAGGTGATGAAAGTTGTTTTGCCAATATTATTGGCTTTGCGCAAGACGGAGAGTTGGAAGATGCATTACTTCTAGCCTCGAATTTAGTCGCTCCTAAATTTGCGTCTTACTTAGTAGCCAGCGCCAGAAAATTTGCAGCGTCCGTCACGATAAGTGAATGTAATCCACCAGACGCAGAAGAAAGTTGCTATCAAAGTTACCGAGTTCACTAAAATAAACTTTATCCGCTACTATTAAGTTAAATTACTCAACAAAATAAAATAGACTTAATAACTTCTGACAATTTATCCAAAATGTATTGAGAATATTTCTTATCGTGGAAAATCTAATTTTAGCAATTTTAATAAAGTAGTATAAACGTATTTTAAAATATTAGATATTTCGATAAAAGGCTTAAGGTAGATACTAATGATATTTGTGGCACTTGCCTCATGTGGACGAAGACCAAACCTTATTGATCCACCAGTTTCTGAAAAATGGAGTGATCCGAAAAGCCAATCCCAGATGGCTAGCATTGCTCCATAATTTTTATTGAAATGTTTATTTTCGATAGAATGGTGCAACTGATGCTGAGCAGGGGAAATAAATATTTTCTCCAGCCATGGCCAATATGCAATTTCAATGTGAGAATGTCGCAAATTAGCTCCAGCAATATTAAAAATAAAGGAAAATAAATTCACTCCCAATAGAGTAGCTAGTGAAAAATTATCTATTCCAAAACAATAAGCGAAAATTCCTATCACTGCTCCAATGACAATGGAACCCCGCAAGCCATAGATTATGCTTTCTATCGGATGAACACGGTAAACTGTGATTGGTGTCATTGTTTCAGCTGAATGGTGAACTTTATGAAAAGCCCATAAAAATTGCCACCGATGCATGCATCTATGAACAAAATACTTCGATAAATCATCCATGATAAAATAGGTTAAAGTGTATATTGTAATAATTAATACACTTGGCCAGTGGTCTAGAAACAGGAAGCCAACTACATTTTGCTTACTCAATTGAAAAAATAAGAAAGTCGTCACTGCCCCTTGAGCGATAAGATAAGGTGAAATCAATATGGATATTATTCGGTTGATCGCATAAATAAAATAATCAGCCTTTGCTGATTTTGACCAAAAAATATCTTTATCAAAAACTTTACCAACAGCGCCGTGTAGTCCCAAACCTCGCCAGGCACACAGAAAGACTACGGCCATCACAACAGAAATGGCCAAATAACCAACAAATATTCGTTTTTTATGATTCAAAAAATCCGCAGAAAGCGAAGTTAAATAAGTCTCAATGTATGATCCAAATGTGGCAAGAATTCTTATCAGATCTTCCAAGAAAAACACCTATCTAAAAAAAACACGGCAATAAACTATTAGCGCCGTGTTTTCAAGTTTTTAATCAGTTTCTGCGTTTGTATCCGCATCAGCTGAAGCACTCATTTTAGCTAATTCATCAAGCATATCGTTAGCTCTGGACTTAACACCAAAAGAATCTGATACTAACTTTTGAATCTTGAGCATGTTTAATTGATAGTCAGACCAGGTCATTTTGCGATCTCTAACGAAATTACCGTTTCCATCAACGCCTGTGACATAGCTATTGTCAGTGGTAACTGGTCCGAAGCCAATCAGTTTATTCATTTCGACCGCTGCTGCACCTAAGTTCTTTCTTCCCGACTGAATTGCCATAGAAAACCCAGCTAACTCACCCCAATGTTTTACGTATTTTCGATAGCTTTTATCGTCAACACCACTTTCTTTCATTGCGGCAATGTCTTTGTAAACTGAGCCAGCATACTTGAATACTGCTTCGGCCAAAACTTTTTCCCAATTTTCTTCAATTGTTCCAGCGTGGCCTTTGATAACCGCCAGCTCTGTTGCACTTAGCTTTTCACCTTGAGCGCCAGAAATTACTTTCCGACCATCAATGTATGCTTGCATTATTGACGCCAAGTAATTTGTATTACCTGACTTATCAAATGCTGCAGCATAGTATGCCGGACCAAAAACCATTTCCGATTTCAAATCGACAACTCCGTCACCATTTCTATCAGCTGATGCCATATCTTTTCTTTTGGCAATGTCATAAGCAGCAGCAGGAGTTAAAGCTAGAGCATGCGCTGGAGCTCCAAAATAACCAAAGCCCTCATCCCATGAATGCTCTTTCCCTGTGTAATGCTTGCCTTCTTTGTAGGGCGCATCATTTGGTTTAACATCTGCAGTCATTTTTTCATCAAGATAGTTATCGACCGCCTGACTGTACTGAACAGCGCCCATTGTAAATTTAGAAATTAGTTGGGCATAATCGTAACCGTTTTCTGCATCAAATCCTTTATTTGATTTGGCGGCTCGTGAAATCATATCCTTCATTACATCAACGCCGGTATGATTACCTGGCCAAGCTGGCATCAATCCTTTGTAGAATTTACCTTCTAAATTTGCGGAAGACGATAGTTCCCCAATTGTGGTTTGTTTTATTTTGAAACCATCTTTCGAAGTTGGAGACAAAATAGCCAAGTCTTTTGTCGGACCTGAAAAATATTGCATCATTTGGGCTTCAACATCAGCAGCGTTTCCACCGCCATTCCCAGTTGATGCAAGTTTTTTAAGGCTTTGTTCCATTGTCTGCCGGGCTATCTGGCCACCATAGGAAACAGAGTTCGTTTTATCTCCGCTGTAACCTTTTAAAGTAACTGGATAGGGACCATAAAAATGATGGGCAGTGAGCGCAGTTGCGCTTACGCAGATAGCAAGTGCCGAAGCAGTAAGTCGGTGTGAAATCATCTCAGTTTCCTTCTAAAAATGTAAAAATATCCTATTTCCTAGTTTTTTAGTCAGAATAAATTTTTAATGTCAAGTATTTTTGTCAGGTATTTAGTTGACAAAATTTGTCAAATATAATTAACCTTAGCTTGATTGCAAAATTGGGGGTTGAGCGTGATAAAGAAAATCAAATATCTATTGCTATTGGTTCTAAGTGCTGCACCACTAGCAGCTGCCGAGATCAATATTTATTCTTATCGTCAACCGTTTCTTATACAGCCACTGACAGACGCTTTTACTGAAGAAACAGGTATCAAGGTAAATGTTGCATATCTGCGAAAAGGTATGATTGAAAAAATGACAGCTGAAGGAAAACGTAGCCCAGCAGACGTTGTTCTTACTGTTGATATTTCACGTTTGGCAGCAGTAGTTGATGCGGGGCTCACCCAACCCGTCAAAAATGAAACTTTAAATAAAAATATTCCCTCCATCTACCGAGATCCAGAGAACCATTGGTTTGGATTAACAACTCGAGCAAGGATTATTTACGCAAGTAAAGACAAAGTGGCCGATGGTGAAGTTACGACCTATGAGGGCTTGGCCGATCCAAAGTGGAAGGGACGTATTTGTACTCGATCGGGAACAAATGCTTATACTGTTGCACTAACGTCAGCAATAATTCATCATCATGGGACTGAAAAAGCAGAAGAGTGGTTAAGGTCTGTTAAAAACAATCTAGCGCGCAAACCACAAGGTAACGATCGGGCACAAGTTAAAGCAATCTGGGCTGGCGAATGTGATATATCAATCGGCAATACATACTACATGGGTAAGATGCTTAAAGATCCTGAGCAAAAAGCATGGGCAGACAGTGTGAGAATAGTTTTTCCTGAGTTTGAAAATGGCGGGACGCACGTGAATATATCTGGCATTGCTTTGGCAAAGTACTCGCCCAATAAAGAAAATGCAATAAAACTGATGGAATTTTTAAGTTCCCCTGATGCGCAGAAAATTTACGCACTCGCAAATTTTGAGTACCCGATAGCGCCTAATACTGAGCCAGCCGAACTAGTTAAAAACTGGGGTAGTTTTACACCAGATGATGTTAATCTGATGGATTTGGCAAAGTTAAGAAGTACTGCACTGAAGTTGACAGAAATTGTAAACTTCGACGGGTAAATTTTAATTCCATGTAATGTTGAACCTGCGCTTTCTTTTGCGCAGGTTTTTTAATACGGTAATGCGACTTAGTTAAATGAATTAAAATTAGGGTTAAGTTCATGCAAAAGCGTAAAATAATTATTGATACAGATCCTGGCCAAGATGATGCTGTTGCAATACTGTTAGCATTAGCCAGCCCCGAAGAAATTGAAGTTCTTGGTATTACTGCAGTAGCAGGTAACGTTCCGCTTGATTTAACAAAAAAAAACGCATGTATAGTTTGCGAGTTAGCACAAAAAACTGAGATAAAGGTTTTTGCAGGCTGTAACGCCCCAATGCAAAGACCACTTGTAACAGCGGAGCATGTTCATGGGAAGACTGGCCTGGATGGCCCAACCCTTCCAGATCCCGAAATGCCTCTCCAAAAGCAACATGCTGTTGATTTTATAATTGAAACAGTTCGAACCAGCGAAGCTGGCACAATAACATTATGTCCATTGGGACCACTCACAAATATAGCGACAGCAATTGAAAAGGCACCGGACATAAAGGAAAGAATCCAAGAGATCGTTTTAATGGGCGGAGCTTATTTTGAAGTTGGCAATATCACGCCCACGGCAGAATTTAACATTTATGTAGATCCTGAGGCAGCAGAAATTGTGTTTCAATCAAACATTAAAATTACTGTATTACCCCTTGATGTTACTCATAAAGCTCTTGTCACTAAGGCTAGGAATGATGCTTTTCGGGCACTGAATTCACCGGTAGGTAAAGCAGTAGCTGAAATGACTGATTTTTTTGAACGGTTCGATAAAGAAAAATATGGATCGGATGGCGCCCCACTGCATGACCCCTGCGTTATTGCCTACCTACTATCACCAGATTTATTTTCAGGTCGTCACATTAATGTTGAAATAGAAACCCAGTCTGAACTTACTTTAGGAATGACAGTAGCCGACTGGTGGAAAGTCACAAATCGTCCAAAAAATGCCTATTTTATTGGCGATGTGAATGCTGACAGATTTTTCTCTTTATTGACTGAGCGTTTGGCTCGCTTTTAAGTGAAAAATTTACTAGGTATGGAATAAAAATCGATTGCTAGTAAACATGAATGCACAATTTCCTTTTGATAATACCTATTCCACTCTTCCAAGTCAGTTTTTTCACAAACAAAAACCTGCAACAGTTACTAAGGCTGAGCTAATAGCTTGTAATTTTCAATTAGCAAAAGAATTAGAGATAAAACTTCCTAGCAGTGGACTAGAATTGATTTTTTCAGGACAAATGATACCCAACGGAGCAGATCCTTTAGCACAAGTCTATGCTGGGCATCAATTTGGCTATTACAGTCCACAACTAGGTGATGGCAGAGCGCTTTTGCTAGGTGAGCTAAATACGAAATCAGGACGATATGATATCCAATTGAAAGGTTCTGGAACAACACCTTATTCTCGCAGTGGCGATGGATTATCTTGGTTAGGCCCTGTTCTACGAGAATACATAGTGTCAGAAGCTATGCATCACTTAGGAATTCCGACCACTAGATCTTTAGCTGCGGTTGAGACTGGCGATAAAGTTTTGAGAGAAACCGTTCTCCCAGGAGCTATTTTAACAAGAATTGCGAAAAGTCATATACGCGTCGGAACGTTTCAATACTTTGCATATAACAAAGATACGGAAGGTCTTGAAACCTTATATAAGTATACCCGGGACAGACATTATAACGAAACAAAATCCATCTCAGAATTTTTGAGTTGCGTGATCAATGCACAAAGCGATTTGGTAACCGATTGGCTTAGTGTTGGTTTTATCCACGGGGTAATGAATACCGATAACTGTTCAATATCAGGTGAAACAATCGATTACGGTCCCTGTGCGTTTTTGGATAACTATAGCCCCTCAAAGGTTTTTTCTTCGATAGATACCCACGGGCGATATGCTTACTCAGCTCAAGCTGATGTAATTGTCTGGAATATGGCACAATTGGCAAATGCACTTTTGCCAATAGTAAACAACGATGAAGATATATTGAATGAATTTAAAAATTTGGTCCAGGAAATGCCAAGTCAAATAAGAAGTTTGTGGTTAAAAAAATTTGGAAAAAAAATTGGCATCTCCAAAACCAAACCCAGTGATTATAAATTGATAAGTAACTTTTTAAATGGCTTAGCATCAAGAAATGAGGATTTCACGATAAGCTTTAGAAAGCTTAAGGAGGAGCCCGAATACTTCAAATCTGTTGACCCTGATTGGTTTAAGACTTGGAAAAATCGAATATCAGGCGAACCTGACCCAAATTCAATCATGGCTAAGGCAAATCCAAATTTAATACCACGAAATCATCAAATAGAACTTGCAATATCAGCAGCGCTAAATTCTGATTTTGATCTTTTTCATCGATTAAACAAGGCCTTAAAATCACCTTATAAGAAAACCCTAGAGTACTCAGATTTAGAAGCTATCCCAACGGAAGAGGAAGAAGTTTTAAAAACATTCTGTGGTACCTAGTTCTTGCATTTCGGCTAAACATGACCATAACATTAAGCGTTTATTAAAAAATATATTTAAAATGACAGACACAATTCTGCAAAGATGCGAGCTAAAAGGCTTGCGTATGACGAGTCAACGTAAAATCATCGCTCAGGTGTTAGAATACGCTGCTGATCATCCTGACGTAGAGGAATTGTATAAACGAGCATCAAAAATCGATATCACCATTTCTATAGCAACTGTATACAGAACCGTTAAGCTTTTTGATGAAGCAGGCATTTTAGATAAGTTAGAGTTTGGTGATGGCCGAGCGCGCTATGAAGACGCCGAACGTGAGCACCATGACCATTTGATTGATGTGAATTCTGGGAGAGTTATAGAGTTCATGGACTCTGACATTGAAAAATTACAAGAAAAAATTGCTCAAAAGCATGGGTATAAACTCATGGGTCATAAACTCGAGCTTTATGGCGTTCCATTAAAAAAGTCATAACTTGACAACCAAACCGTTCTGAGCGACAGGTTTGGATTATTATTTGGGTCCAAATGGTAAATCTCCGCGGTATATTATTTATGATGATGTCAATGGCATGTTTTGCTGTTGAGGACACATTTGTAAAATTACTATCGGCCAGGCTACCTGCCACTCAAATTCTCTTTTCAATAGGCTTCGGCGGCGCATTAATCACACTAGTACTCGCCATTGTTTTGAATGTGAACCTGGCTGATAAAATACTACTAAATAAGCATGTAATATCACGGACGATTGCAGACTTGTTCGGAGCTCTCTCTTTTACCTCTGCTATGGTTTTGATACCAATGTCATTACTAGCATCTATTTTGCAAGCAACGCCATTATTTGTAACTTTAGGAGCGGCCATGTTGTTGGGCGAAAAAGTTGGGTGGCGCAGATGGTCAGCAATTTATATTGGATTTTTGGGCGTTATAATTATACTTCAGCCCGGCTATGGGAGCTTCCAATTAGCGTCACTTTTAGGTTTGGCAGCAGTTTTATGCTTAGCCCTAAGAGACGTAATCACTAGAGATATGGCAACTGAAATTCCGACTTTAACTGTTACTTTTTATGCATGCTTAGCAATGGGAAGTGCTGGGTTTATTGCTTATCCTTTTTTTGGACCTCCCATAATGCCCACTACATATGAAACAATTATTTTGATATGTGCTGCAATTATAGGCCTTACTGGCTATTTCTTGCTTGTTTTAGCTACCCGTAAAGGCGATGTGTCGGTTATTGCGCCATTTCGCTACTCAAGGCTTCTATTCTCTTTAGGCCTTGCAAGCTTAATCTTAGGAGAAAAACTTACGTTACCAATTTTATTAGGGGGTTTGTTAGTAGTGAGTTCTGGTATCTACACGTTTGGGCGAGAGAGGAGATTAGTTAAAATACAAAAAAGTGTAAATCAAAAGATATAAAAGGTTAAGTGTTATCGCTAACAATAATTATATACATTAAATTTAAATTTTGTTACTCGGAGCACATAATAAAGGAGAGGCTTATTAAATGAGTACAATAATCGATATTCATGCGCGGGAAATTTTAGATAGTCGGGGAAATCCCACAGTTGAAGTCGATGTAACTTTAGAGGATGGAACACTGGGCCGAGCATCCGTTCCCTCGGGCGCATCAACAGGTGCTCACGAGGCAGTAGAAAAGAGAGATGCTGATAAAAAACGTTACAAGGGAAAAGGTGTGCTTAACGCAGTAGCTACAGTTAATGGTGAATTAGCTGATGCATTGGTCGGTTATGATGTCAGTGAACAAGCGTCAATTGACGCTTCAATGATTGAAATAGATGGGACACCAAATAAGTCGCGTTTAGGAGCCAATGCAACTTTGGGCGTTTCACTTGCCTGCGCGAAAGCTGCTGCTGATTTTTGCAATTTATCTCTATATCGATATGTAGGTGGGCCCACTGCAAAAACTCTTCCTGTTCCAATGATGAATATTATTAATGGCGGCGAGCACGCTGATAATCCTATTGATATTCAAGAGTTTATGATTATGCCCGTGGCAGCGGAAAATATAAAAGATGCTGTCCGAATAGGATCAGAAATTTTTCATACTCTAAAAAACGAATTAAAAGACGCAAGCTTATCAACTGGAATTGGCGACGAGGGTGGCTTTGCTCCAAACATTAAGTCAACAAGAGAGGCTATTGATTTTATTTTAAAATCCGTAGAAAAAGCTGGGTATTCTGCCGGAAATGATATCTTTTTGGCCTTGGATTGTGCTTCAACAGAGTATTATCATAAAAATAAATATGTCTTTAAGGGTGAGGGACAAGAATTCAGCAGCTCTGAAAATATAGCCTATCTCGAAGGCTTAGTTAAAGATTATCCAATAATTTCTATTGAAGATGGCATGGCTGAAGATGATTGGGAAGGATGGGTAGCTCTAACCGAAACACTTGGTGATAAAGTTCAACTGGTTGGAGATGATCTTTTTGTGACAAATCCTTTAAGATTAAAAATGGGCATTGATAAAAAAGCGGCCAACTCCATGCTTGTTAAGGTTAACCAAATTGGAACCTTATCGGAAACCTTGAGTGCAGTTGAAATGGCACACCGAGCAAACTTTACTAATATAATGAGTCATAGATCTGGCGAGACCGAAGACGCGACGATAGCTGATCTTGCAGTCGCAACTAATTGTGGTCAGATTAAAACTGGTTCTTTGGCACGATCTGACAGACTAGCCAAGTATAACCAACTTATCCGCATCGAAGAGGAATTAGGGGATACCGCCGTATATGCAGGGCATTCAATCTTAAAGTCGAAATTGAAAATTAACCATTAATTAGAATAGAAATAGCTTTTGCAGTTCTTGGCAGTCGTGCTTTCCTAAGTAATTGGCGGATTGTCCACACTTGGTTAAATTTTTTATTGGCTTCGCTTAATAAATCCTGAGCGATTTCAATAATGATAGGGGCATCATCTTTTAAATATTCTAATATTACATGATCAGGATCTAATCGTATTAACCCATATTGATCTAAAATTTGCCTGGGAAAATCTTTTTTATTAAGCGTTATGATCGCGTCGCATTTTCCGGCAATAGCAGCCGCTAAAACATGTCGGTCATTTAAGTCTGGTAAGTACAAACTATCTTCAAGCTCTAAACTAAAACTAATTATACTATTTGGCCAATTAGCTCTCAAAATGGATATTTCTGCGTCTGCTTGCAACTGTCCAAGCTCACCAACTTTTTTTGCCGAGGCGGACCATTCGCTCAATATTTTTTCTGACCAAAAAGCGCTGTCATGTTTTGATTTAACAGCGTCCAACAAGATTGTTCGCATCACTGTAGGAAATAAAACACAGGTGTCGATCAAATAATTCATAACGAAAAGAAAAGAGATTTCAGGTATCCGTTTTCAGATAACATCGGATGCACCGGGTGGTCCGGACCTGCAAATCCAGTAAAAATGATAGAAGATCTTCTTCCCACGGAATTGATACCTCTGATACAGGACTCTCGAAATTTAGATAGTGAAGCTGCATGAGAGCACGAACAAAGCACCAAAATACCTCCCTCCTCGACTAAACCAGCAGAAATTCTAGCAAGTCGCTCATAAGCGCGAAGACCTGAGCTTAATGTTTGTCTTGAGGGAGCGAACGCAGGCGGATCACAAATAACGATATCAAACTTTTTTCCTTCATTTCTTAGACACTTTAATGCATTAAATCCGTCGTCTTTTATTATCGAAAGCGCAGACTTGAAGCCACTAACTTCAGCCCCCTGTTCTGCCAATTCCAAAGCTGCCTGAGATGTATCGACAGCCGTTGCCTCAACAGCTCCACCGACCAGAGCTGCCAGTGCAAAGCCACCCACATGAGAGAACACATCTAAAACAGTTTTGTTTTTGGAGATACTAGATAAAAATGCTTGGTTCAGCCTTTGATCATAAAAAAGGCCGGTTTTTTGACCATTGTTAAGATCTGCCATGTAAATGGCGCCATTCATCGGTACCTGCAAAGGAGTGGTTGGGACAGATCCATGAATTAAAAGTGAGCAATCATCTAAACCCTCTAAAGTTCTCGCGCGACTATTTGCGTTTTTAATAATTCCTTCTGGATTAAAAAGTTCTACCAGCGCTTCGGTAATATTATCTAAATTATTTTCAGCCCAGACAGAATTCGGTTGGATGACAAAAAAATCACCAAACCGGTCTATTATGGTTCCAGGCATTTGATCTGCTTCGGAATTTATGAGCCTGTAGTAAGGATCCGTGAAAATACCTTCCCTCAAGGCCTTGCCCGCACTTATACGTTTAAAAACAAGTTCTGAACCTCCGATTTTATTGGCGGTTTTTGTAATCACTCTTGCAAAAATTTTTGATTTTGGATTGACCACTGCTGTTGCCAAAAAATTCCTGGCACTATCTTGCAATTCTACAATTTTACCAGATGTAAGTTGTTTTGTCCTTCGATCTAGAACTAACTCATTGTCATATACCCAAGGAAATCCAGCTAGAATTTTATCTGGTGAAACCTTTGGTTTTAAACGAATTATTGAGTGCTTATCTTCTCCCGACATAAATTATTTTTACACAAATTAAAGCAAGATAAAAGACTTCCTATATTTAAAAGTCTAACTTGCACAAATTTTTTTAATCCTATACAAAGGTTTAAGTTAGCGCTAACATTTTGAATTTCTTTTGGGGGAGAGCAATTCCAAATAAAAAAAATATTTTGGATCTCAAAAATTATGTCATTAAATAAAACACTTTTAAAAGTAACCGATAGAATTACAGAGCGTTCAAAAGATAGTCGGGAAAAATATGTTGGTAGAATGAGGTCCGCTGTAGAAAGAGGTCCTAGACGCGCGCATCTTTCTTGCGGAAATCAGGCACATGCTTACGCTGCTATGGGAGCAGACAAAGAAACATTAGCTAATAAAAGAATGCCAAACATTGGTATAGTATCAGCCTACAACGATATGTTATCAGCTCATCAACCTTTTTATAATTTTCCTGATTTGATAAAACAGGAGGCAAGAAATCAGGGCGCTACAGCGCAGGTTGCTGGAGGCGTTCCTGCAATGTGCGATGGTATAACGCAAGGTGAAGCAGGTATGGAGTTATCCTTGTTTTCGCGTGACGTTATCGCCATGTCTGCAGGTATAGCTTTAAGCCACAATACTTTTGATAGTACCATTTATTTAGGTGTTTGTGATAAAATCGTTCCCGGTTTGGTCATGGCAGCTGCTACCTTTGGTTTTCTACCTGCAATTTTTTTGCCCGCTGGGCCGATGACCTCTGGCCTTCCCAATGATGAAAAGTCTCTTATCCGTCAAAAGTTCGCAACTGGTGAGATTGGTCGCGCCGAATTAATGAGTGCAGAAATGAAAAGCTATCATGGCCCTGGGACGTGTACATTTTACGGAACAGCCAATTCAAATCAAATGCTTATGGAATTTATGGGGCTACAACTTCCCGGCTCATCTTTTGTCAACCCAGGGACACCGCTTCGTGATGCTCTCACTAAGTATGGAACTCAAAGAGCACTAGATATTTCATTTTCTAGTAGTGAGTTCTGTCCATCTTATGAAATCTTAAATGAAAAAGCATTTGTAAATGGGATAGTTGGTTTAATGGCAACAGGAGGCTCAACAAATTTGGTACTTCACATTCCCGCAATGGCTAAGGCAGCAGGCATAAATTTGGCTATGGAAGATTTTGAAGATATAGCAAAACTAGTACCCCTTATGGCTAAAATTTATCCAAATGGATTAGCTGACGTAAATCATTTTCACGCCGCTGGTGGGCTTTCGTTTATGATCAATGAGTTGTTAAATGAAGGCTTACTTCACGATGATGTGAAAAATGTAAGTGGGCATGGAATGAACCAGTACCGAAATGAGGCTCGGCTAATAGACAATGAGATAAAATTTACACCAGGTGCCGTGACTTCTGCTAACCAGAAAATTCTTCGCTCATTGAAGGATCCATTTCAAAGAACTGGGGGGTTAAAGCAAGTTAATGGTAATTTAGGTAGTGCTATAACAAAGGTTTCGGCTGTTGAACCAGATCTCAGGGTTATTAAAGCCCCAGTTCGAATTTTTCACGATCAAGAATCGATCAAGACAGCGTTTAAAAACAATGAATTCAAAGAAGATACCATATTTGTAGTTCGTTTTCAGGGACCGCGTGCAAATGGCATGCCCGAGTTACACAGTTTAACTCCAGTACTTTCCACCTTACAAGACCGAGGCTTAAAGGTTGCATTGGTTACCGATGGTAGAATGTCCGGGGCATCAGGAAAAGTGCTATCCGCCATACATGTTACACCCGAAGCTGCTACTGGCGGGCCTATTTCAAAGCTTCGAGATGGCGATATTGTTTTGCTAAATGCTGACAATGGAATACTTGAAGTTCAAACTGAGAACTTTGAAAGTAGATCATCGGTTTCTATCGACCTTTCTGATAATCAATATGGATTAGGTCGAGAATTATTTAATATTTTTCGAGAACATGTTGGCCCAACTTCAGAAGGTGCAAATTCAGTTTTGTAAAAAAAATGAACCCTTATCAAGCTAGTAAAGAAACCGAAAAAATATGCCGATTAGCACCGGTTATCCCCGTTTTGGTTGTTGATGATCCTGATATAGCAAAACCTTTGGCAGAAGCCCTTATAACTGGAGGTTTGCCCGTTTTAGAGGTCACATTACGTACGCAGTCTGCATTAAAAGTTATATCAGAAATGGCGAAAGTACCGGGGGGAGTTGTAGGTGCTGGCACTATTACAAAATCTATTGATATAAAAGACGCTATTAACGCTGGTGCCAATTTCGCTGTTTCTCCAGGATCTACGGACGATATTTTGGAGGCCTGTCAACAGAAAAATCTCGCAATTTTACCAGGTGCTGCAACATCAACCGAGATAATGCGCTTATTTGATCTGGGGTATTCTGTGCAAAAATTTTTTCCTGCTGAAGCGATTGGAGGACAAGCCGCCTTAAAAGCAATTGGAGGGCCACTTCCAGATGTAAAGTTTTGTCCAACAGGAGGAATTACTATTAAAAATACCAAAGGGTACTTAGAATTGAAAAATACTCTATGTGTTGGGGGAAGTTGGGTTGCACCTCAAAAATTAATTGAAAATAAAGATTGGAAAAGTATCACCGATTTGGCAAGGACGGCATCAAAAATAACTTTTTAAAGTCAATCAGAGTTAGATCGTTGCCTTGCTTTCCATCCTCCACGTCTTTTGGGCTTAACCATTGTCAGAAGTCCCTCCTCCAAAGTTTCCGTCATTGGATGATCAGAAATTTCAGATTTATATCTTTCAAGCAAATTTTGAATACTTATGTTTGGCTCCTGCTCCATTGGCAGACTGAGAGCCCAATCCAAAAATATACTCCGGCACTCTGAGCGCGTAATATTATCTATTCTGTAAGCCTCCTGTATCAAGGCTTTTGGATCGTCTTGATCACCTTTCATAATTTAGTTGGCCCTTCTTATCAGACAAAATTTTATTTATGACTTTGTTTATTTTATCAGAAAGATGATGCAAACTATTTTTGACCTCACTAAGGGTTTGTTTTTCAAAAATCTCAACCTGGGCCTCATTGTCTAAAGCATCCAAATTTTCAAGCTCAATTTGCCCTTTAAACAAAAGATTTAGGCCAATTTGCCAGGACCAAAACTGATTAGCTGCAGCTTTTATCTCTAAAAATTCATTCTTAGTTATCAATTTACCAAAAAAAAGAGCCTCAAGGCCATCAACCGTGGAGCGAGAAATAGATCGATTAACCAAACATCCCGCTTGGGAAAGTAAATCTATGTCTTGCAAGCGCCCTGGTCCAATCTTAGCATCCCAAGGATTCGAAGACTTTCCTTGAGCTATTCTAGACCTCATATTGACTAGTTCTTTAAAAACGTTCTTTCGGTCATAAGAGTTTAATAGAGAACTCCTAAAACTTTCAAAATCTTTCAACAAGGAGGCTTGTCCTGCCACCGCACGGGCCCTCGTTAATGCTAGATGTTCCCAAACCCAAGCTTCATTTTTCTGATAATTCTGGTAAGAATTCCAGGAAGTTGCTACTGGGCCTTGAAAACCTGAAGGTCTAAGTCGCATGTCAATTTCATACAGACGCCCTTCGCTCATTGGTGCGGATATTGCCGTAATAAAAGCTTTTGTAACGCGAGAATAGTATTGGCGAGCGGAAAGTGACCTGTCACCTTCAGATTGATCATTACCATCAGCATCATAAATTATTATTAAATCAAGGTCTGAATTTGCGTGTAACACACCAGAGCCTAAACTGCCCATACTTATCACAGCAGCTCCATTCCCTGGCTCAGGACCAAATTTTTTAGCAAATTCAAATAGAACTTCTTTCCAAATAATACTTAAAGTAATTTCAGCTAATTCCGCGTATTGAGCCCCTGCTCTTTTCGCACTTATCTGAGATCGCAAATAATGCACCCCAATCCTAAATTGCCATTCTTTGCACCATCGACGCATTAAATCCAACTTGGCTTCATAATCCATTTCACTTTCAAGCATTACTTCCAGTTCACTTGAGAGGAATTTTCTGCTCGGCCAAATTTTCCAAAATTCTGATGCAATGACAGAATCTAGAACATCGGTATTTTTCACTAAATATTCTGAAAGAGCTCCGGAAGTACTCAAAATATCAATAAGTAAATCTAAAATCTGCTTATTATTTTCAAATAGCGAGAATATTTGGATACCCGCTGGTAGCTTAGAGAGAAAATTACCAAATGCCTTTAAAGTTTCTTGTGGTCTTGCAGTTGAATTTATCTTTTCTAACATCACAGGCTTTATTCGTTCAAATATCGAAATCGCCCTCGTTGTTCGCAGGGCTTGAAAGCTTTCCCACTTTTTTAATTGATCCTTTAATTCTTTTGAAAAGCTTGGACTTTGAATATTCTGGTCGGTATTTTGCGGCTCAAAAAAACCCTCAATTGCACTATTAGTTTTACTTAATCTATCAACTAACTCTTTCTGCAAATCATCTTTTTCTGCTCCCATTAAACAGGCAAGTCGAACGAATCCTTGATCAGAGTTAGGGAGTTCATGGGTCTGTGCGTCATTTACCATTTGTAAACGATGCTCAATTGTTCGGTGAAACCGATAATTTTCAATCAATTCTTTTACTAAAACTTTTGGTAACCATTTTTTGTCAGCAACTGCCCGAAGAGAGGTAATTGTTGCTCTCGATCGAATACTTTTATCTCGACCACCAAAAATAATTTGATGAGTTTGTGTAAAGAATTCTATATCTCTAATTCCTCCCCGTCCAAGCTTCATATTATGCTTAGGTAAAGTTATATCCCCTTTTTTGGTTTTGTAATGATCTCTGATCCGCAATCGAATGTCATGCGCATCGGAAATTGCAGCGTAATCAAGGTATTTGCGCCAAACAAATGGCTCCATATTTTTTAAAAATTTAATTCCAGCCGAATGGTCACCTGCACAAACTCTAGCTTTTATAAAAGCTGCTCTCTCCCAAGTTCTGCCAAGGCTAGCGTAGTATCTTTCCGCAGCATCAACCCCCATACAGACCGGTGTGACTGATGGATCAGGCCGCAAGCGCAAATCTGTTCTAAAAACATAACCATCTGTTCCATTTTCACTCAAAATCCGATACATATTTTTCGTTGCATTTATAAAAATGCGCCTCACATCCTGAAATTCCTCAGGGCGGAATACTTCCTCATCAAAAAAACAAATTAAATCAATGTCTGACGAATAATTAAGCTCCAAAGCACCTAACTTGCCCATGGCTAATATAAAAAAGCCAACTTTATCTGGATCTCCATCGTATTGTTTGGGAAATTTGCCTTTTTTCAATTCCTTTAAAAAGCTCGCACGCCAGGATAAATTTATGGCTTTATCTGCAAATTCTGAAAGATTTTTTGTAACTACTTCAAGAGACCAAGTATCAGCTAAATCGTTCAGCGCGACCCAGAGAGATGCTCTTCTTTTAGCTATCCTTAGTTTTAAATATAGCGAGTCATAAGTTTCTGAATCTAAGGGCCCCAACAGAGATAAAATGTTAAAATCGTTACAACGTACAGTATCCACCAACCAAATTTTCTCTTTTAGTATCTGAGAATATAAGTAGGGACTGCAAGATGCCACCGAAGCAAAAAAAGTTCTCAGTTTTTCTGAGCTCTCAGGAAATAAGTTATAAATCTCTTGGGCTATTCGTTGATCAAAAACCTTGGGAACTTGTTTAGGCTTCAACTCAAATGTCATTAAATTGATCTTTCACCTCACTTTAGTCGCAGTATGAAGAAATTTAGCCAATCCGTCAAAGAACGTATTGTAACTATTTTTAGAGCTTAAAACAGTCAAAGATGAGATCTTGGACAAATTTATATAGATAAAACAGAATATTGTTGTTTAAATCCTAAACTTTATTGCTACAGCAAAAAAAATGTTTAGAATACTGGCATGCGTCACACTTTACCACTAGCACCTCAATTTTACGTAACTGCACCTCAGGTATGTCCATATCTGCCAAATAGAGTTGAGCGGAAACTTTTTACGTCGATTCAAGGCGATGATGCACAATTGCTAAACGATTCACTTTCACAACAAGGCTTTCGGCGATCCCAAAATATACTCTATAGACCTTCATGCAATGAATGTTCAGCTTGTTTATCTGCGCGCATTGACGTTAAAAAGTTTATTCCCTCTAAAAGTCAGAAAAAAATAATTCGCCGAAACGAAATTTTAACCCGTAGATCAAACAGTCCTTGGGCAACAGAAGAACAATACGATCTATTTCAAAAGTATCTGCATAAACGTCATGCCAAAGGTGGAATGGCAGATATGGACGTTTTTGAATTTGCGGCGATGATTGAAGAGTCATCAATAGAAACACGCGTGATAGAGTACCATAATAAGAATTTACTTGAGAGTGTATGTTTAACAGATTTTCTCAGCGATGGTCTCAGTATGGTCTACTCATTCTTTGATCCAGATAAATCCAAAAAATCTTTAGGAACCTTCATGATTTTGGATCATATAGCATTAGCTTTAGAGCTAGGAGTCCCTTATCTTTATTTAGGTTATTGGGTCCCAGGTAGCTCTAAAATGGATTATAAAGTCAATTTTAAAGGTGTAGAGATTTTCCAAAATAACGCTTGGCAACCCCTTTCTGAGGTTGAAAAATCTACTCTTGAATTGCACCCACTGAATACAGCACCTGTTTCCGAGCAAGTATCTTCTTTGTCATTGCCAGATAGCATCATATCTTAATTGTTGCTCTGGACGCAGAGGGCCAGATACCTTATATAAACACTCAAGATAACAATGAGTTCACTAATGAATGATCTAAGCACACCAATGGAAGGCTCTCCGTTGATTACTCCATCTTCGACGGATCACCCACTATACAATTCAATTGTCGATGCTTGCCGAACAGTATTTGACCCAGAAATTCCTGTAAATATTTATGATTTGGGCCTCATATATACCATCGAAATCACTGAAGATAACGATGTTAGTATAATTATGTCATTAACAGCTCCAGGGTGCCCAGTGGCCGGCGAAATGCCCGGATGGGTAGAAAATGCTATCAATGGAACAGGCGGAGTAAGACAAGTGTCGGTTGACCTAACTTGGGAACCACCGTGGGGAATGGATATGATGAGTGACGAGGCTCGCCTTGAACTAGGATTTATGTAGGTAGATAAATTAAATGTTTGCTATTCCAGGACAAAATGCAATTAAGTTGACCACTACCGCTGTGTCACAAATAAATAAATTAATGGAGGCTAATAAATACTTTGGCTTAAGAGTTGGCGTTAAAAAAGGTGGCTGCGCAGGTATGGAATATACGATGGAGTATGTTACAGAACCCGATCAGAATGACGAAATCATAGAGCAGGACGGAGTACGAGTACTTATTGCACCAATGGCTCAAATGTTTCTTTTTGGGACAGAAATTGATTACGAAACCTCATTACTTGAATCAGGGTTTAAATTTAAAAATCCAAACGTCACCGAAGCGTGCGGCTGTGGAGAGTCAATCAAATTCGAAAATATGTAAATTAACTTTCAAGCATAAATCTTGGAAAATAAATAATAATATGAATTTGAAAAATAAAATTTATTCCAAAAATACGAAAAGAGGCTTGGATGTCTAAATTGGTTGCCGGTAATTGGAAAATGTTTGGCAATAAAACAATGATTGCCGACCTAAAAAAGATCGATCGATATTGCAAAGAAAAAACTTGCGAAGTTGCAATATGCCCTCCCTTTCCACTAATTTCGGCTGCGCATGAACAAACCAAAAATATAAAAATTGGAGCACAAAATTGTCACATTAATATAAACGGAGCTCATACGGGTGAAGTATCGGCAGAAATGCTCATCGAAGTGGGTGCTCAACTTATACTTGTGGGGCACTCGGAACGTCGCCAAGATAATTATGAAACTAATGATATAGTTAAACTTAAATCAGAGGCTGTTCATAGAGCAGGAGCAACAGCAGTCGTTTGTATTGGCGAAACATTGGAAGAAAGAACAGCAGAGAAAACACTCTCAGTGTTACAAGAGCAAATGCTTAAATCGCTTCCTAAAAATATTACCCCAATAAATACCGTCGTTGCTTATGAGCCTGTATGGGCAATAGGTACAGGACTGGTTCCAGAAACTGATCAAATTCGCTCTGCACATGCATTTATAAGAGGATTTTTAGCAAGTACTTACGGAGCTGAAGCGCATAATGTAAAAATTTTATACGGCGGATCTGTGAAGGGTTCCAACGCAAAAGAAATATTCTCGATATCAAATGTAAATGGAGCTTTAGTTGGTGGGGCCAGTCTTAAAAGCGTTGATTTTATGGAAATAATTACAGCTGCATCAAATTCAATGTAAACAATGTAAAAGACTTCTTTTACTATATTGAGGGCAAATGTTACCAAAAGTTGTACAATCTCCAACAAATGATGATTTTGTTCAAAATCCCTACCCTTTCTATGAAAACTGTTTAGCCAAGGGAGGTAAGGTCTTTTGGGAAGATTATAACATGGTTTCTTTGTTTAAGTATGATGATGTTTCCAGTATTCTAAAAGACAGAAGATTTGGTCGCGAATGTCCGGAAGACAAAAAACAAGGCTATCGTAAGGAGTTAGCGCCATTTTACGAGCTGGAAGACCATTCAATGCTTCAGCTGGAACCACCGAAACATACTCGCCTACGTGGTTTAGTCTTACGAGCTTTTACAAGTCGAAAAGTTAATTCAATGGCTGCAGAGATCGAAACTTTATGCGCTCAACTGATTCAAAATTTCTCCAGTAATCAAGTAAATATACTTAACGAGTATGCCAATAAAATCCCTGTCATCATTATCGCTAGGCTCTTAGGGGTTCCTGAGGAAATGAGTGACCAGTTACTAAGATGGTCTAATGATATGGTTATGATGTATCAAGCGCGGCGTACAGTAAAACATGAGGAACGTGCCATTAAAGCTTCCAAAGAGTTTTCCGCATTTATGCGAAATTATGTTGATGAACGCCGAAGTAAACCCAAAGATGATTTAATTACTCATTTAATTTCTGCCGAAGAAAACGGGGACAAGTTAACTACAGACGAACTTATTACCACGTGTATCCTTTTATTGAATGCTGGGCATGAGGCAACAGTTCACTCCTTAGGAAATGGCATAAAAGTCCTATTGGAAAATAAAAGAATTACGATTGACTGGCAAAATGAAATAAAAATCAACCAGCTTATCGAAGAGATTTTAAGGTTTGATCCTCCACTTCATATTTTTACTCGATATGCATACGATCAGATTGATCTCGGAGACTATACCTTGAAAAAAGGTGAAGAATTTGCCCTGGTTTTGGGTGCAACTGGAAGAGATAAAACATTATGGAGTAATCCTGAATACTTTGATCCTTCCAGAGTTATCAAAAAAAATACGTCATTTGGCGGTGGTATCCATTTTTGTGTTGGTGCAGCTCTCGCTCGTCTAGAAATGCAGATAGCTTTGCCAATGTTATTCGCAAAATATCCTAAAATGGAGTTAGCAGAAAAGCCTCGTTATGCTGATGTTTACCATTTCCACGGATTAGAAAAATTATTAATCAAGTTGAAAGATTAGCTTTGGCGTTTCTTTCATCTTTTAAATAGTAAAAAAGCGTATGAGCTTTGAATTTATCCTTCTAGATCAATTAAAGATATAAAAATCCTTAAATTGAAAAATCATTCTCAAAACAAAACTTTTTTACATTTTTTAGGTGCATTAAACTAACGAAGTCTGCTATCTTCTGTAAGGAATAGTAAAAAATTAACAGGCCTAGAAAATTGAATGCTCCAAAGATAACGCCTACACTTCCAGACGCACAAACTGTACTTGGAGTAAAACATTACACAGATCGACTGTTTTCTTTCAAAGTTACCCGCCCCAAAACACTACGCTTTCGGTCTGGTGAGTTTGTTATGATTGGATTGCTTAAAGAAGATGGGAAACCTTTACTTCGTGCCTACTCAATAGCCTCTCCTGCATGGGACGATGAATTGGAGTTTTACTCCATAAAAGTTCAAGACGGTCCCCTGACATCTAAGCTTCAGCATATTAAAGAAGGTGATCAAATCATTCTCAGGCCAAAACCAGTAGGAACATTGGTTCATGACGCACTACTGCCTGGCAAAAGGATCTGGTTCTTTGCGACTGGAACGGGCATTGCGCCATTTGCATCTCTGTTAAGAGAACCTCAGACTTATGATGACTATGACCAAATAATTTTGACCCATACCTGTCGTGACAGGGATGAATTGGCTTATGGGGAAAAGTTAATTAAGGAAATTAAAAACGGTGGAATAATGTCTGAGTTAGTAGGCGATAACGCTATAAAAAAGCTCATTTACTACCCTACCACCACTAGAGACCAGAGCAATCAAATGGGCCGCATTACAGATTTGCTCGAAAATGGTAAATTACTTAAAGACCTGGACATAGAAAGTATTTCGAAAGAAACTGACCGTGCAATGGTATGCGGTTCTATTGGCTTAAATACAGATTTGAAAAAAATATTTGAAGAATTTGGACTTAAAGAAGGAGCCAACTCAGAGCCCGCTCATTACGTTGTAGAAAAAGCATTTGTAGGATGATTAATACAAACAAACCCTCCATTATTGGCAAAATAATTGCAAATTATCGAAATAAAGAAAAATTGTGTCTTGAAAGAGCAATACAGCATGACTATTTTGCCGGTCATCAATTATTAACCAATAAAGGAACAAAGCAATAGCTCGTAAACCGCACAACGCGCCCCCATCGCGCGAAACTGGACCCAGAGTAAATGATGGTATCCAGAGCCCAGAAATCCGATTGATAGGCGCTGAAGGAGAGAATGAAGGGGTAGTATCTCCAGAAAAAGCACTCTTAATGGCGGAAGACATTGGATTAGATTTAGTCGAAATTTCGCCTAACGCCAGTCCACCAGTTTGTAAAATAATGGATTTTGGAAAGTATAAATACGAACAACAAAAACGTGAGTCTGAAGCTCGTAAGAAACAGAAAATAATAGAAGTTAAAGAAATAAAGTTCCGACCTGGAACCGATATACACGATTATGATGTAAAAATGAGAAGCGTGTATAAATTTCTCGAAAATGGTGACAAAGTTAAAATTACTATGCGGTTCAGAGGGAGAGAAATGGCCCACCAAGAGCTCGGCAGAGAATTACTCGAGCGAGTAGCTGACGATGTTAAAGACCATGGTAAGGTTGAGAATATACCAAAATTAGAAGGGCGGCAGATGACTATGATGATCGGTCCTATGCCAACTAAATAAACTTAATTAGAAAGTTGACTAAAGATTTAAGGCGTTTAAACGCCTTATTTTTTATCTACCAATCAAGTTAGATAATTTGAAATTTGACCAATTGTTTGTTCTTAATCTTAATTATGTGAACACATAGTAAGGCATTTTCTTGATTTACATTAGCGTTGCTTAGCATCATTTAACTAACCGAAGCGTTGCAATAACCTCTGATAGAATTGAAATTGCTATTTCTTCTGGTGAAGACGCACCTATGTTAAGGCCTATTGGGCCGTGAACACGATCAATTTGTTTCTCCGTAAAGCCAGCCTGCTTGAGCCTATTTATACGCTGCTGGTGAGTTTTCTTTGAACCCAATGCTCCAATATAAAATGCTTCACTCTGTAAGGCTATATGCAGTGCAGGATCATCTAATTTCGGATCGTGAGTCAAAAGAATAACTGCGGTTCTATAATTTGGCTTAGTTTTAGTCAAAGCTACATCAGGAAGATCATTAGATATTTCAATGCTTCCAAAACGTTCACGATTTGCAAAACTTTCTCGCGGATCGATTATTCGAGGGGAAAAACCAGCTATTTCAGCAATTGGTACAAGGGCTTGAGCAATATGTACCGCACCTACTATATCTATCTTTAGTTTAGGAGAATAAACATTCAAAAACGTTATTTCGTCTTCTTTAAACCCTGATTTGTTCCTACGAATTCTATCCTCATAATCGTTGTAAACCAAGCGACGTTGCAAAGTTTTTATATTGATTTCATAGATAACAGATTCATGTTTAGCTACTGCGTCCACTAATTCTAGCAAAAGGTTTTGTGGCATTTGCTTACCAACAGGTTCTAAAAGGATTCTCATTTTACCACCGCAAGCCAAACCTACGGCAAATGCGTCATCGTCACTAACGCCATATTCTAATAATCTCGTTTTGCCGTCTTTGAGTGAATCTAACGCTTCCAAAACTACTGCTCCCTCAACACACCCACCCGAAACTGAACCCTCCATATGTCCATCACCCGATACAATTAACTGAGAACCAACACGACGCGGAGCTGACCCCCATGTTTCAACAACCGTCGCTATTACTGCTCCAATGCCCTTTTCATGCCATTGAGATGCAACTTGTAGTAAATTGTCAAATTTTGACTGCATAAACCCTTAACCAAATCGAAATATCTAAATTTTGCCCATGATTGTAAATTAGGGTGAATGCTTTAGCAAATAACTTAAATTCAAAACTTAATAGAATCTTTAACTAGAAAGCCTCTTAAATATTGTGTAACGCCATTATATGACCAAAGAATTAGTAATAGTGCGTCCAGATGATTGGCATCTGCATTTAAGGGATAAAGACTTTCTGCCAACTACCGTAAATGAGTCAGCTAAATCTTTTGCAAGAGCGATAATAATGCCTAATTTAATTCCACCAATTACTAAGTTAATTGATGCAGAAAATTACAAACAACGCATATTGAGCGCCCTGAAACCCAATTTGTCTTTTGATCCTTTGATGACCCTTTACTTGACAGAAGAAACAGACCCTAAAGAAGTTAAAGAAGGCTTTGTAAGTGGCCAAATCTCAGCAGTCAAATTATATCCAGCTGGAGCAACAACGAATTCTCGGTCTGGTGTCCAAAACTTTGAAAAAATTAAACCAATCCTAGAAATCATGGCAGAAATTGGATGTCCACTGTGTATTCATGGAGAAGTAACCGATAGCAATATTGATATTTTTGATCGAGAAAAGGCATTTATCGATAGTGTTCTCAATAAAATCCGTACTGATAACCCAACTTTAAAAATTATCATGGAACATATTACCACTAAAGACGCAGTAGATTATGTTTTTTCAGTAAACAAGAATTTAGCAGCAACTGTTACTACTCATCACCTTTCGATAAATAGAAACGATCTATTAGCTGGTGGTATCAGGCCACATTTTTACTGTCTGCCAGTGGTAAAACGAGAATGTCATCGATTAGCACTGGTAGAGGCAGTTGTTTCGGGGTCACCAAAATTTTTTCTAGGAACAGATAGCGCGCCGCATTTAGACCACGATAAGGAAAGCTCCTGCGGGTGCGCAGGATGTTTTACGGCTACGAACACATTAGAAATTTTAGCACACATTTTTGAAGAGCATAAAGCCTTGGATAAATTAGAATTATTTACATCAATCAATGGAGCAAAATTTTATGGTAAAAATATTAACTCTGATAAAATTAGGATTATAAAAAAAAATAAGCCTACCTCGTTTCCAGAAAAAATATCCACTCCTCGTGGAGAAATAACTATCTTTAAACCTAATTTTGAAACTAAGTGGCAAGTACAAGTTTAATTTAAAAAAATAATCGTTTCTCACTCGAAGGAGCTAAATATGATTTCATCAAATTATCCAGCTAATTCAGAGATCGCAAGATTGACCGCACGAATGCTACTTGAGGTACAGGCTGTTCATTTTAATTCGAAAAATCCATTTACTTTGGCGTCTGGCTTACCAAGCCCAACATATATCGATTGTAGGAAGTTGATTTCCTTTCCAAGAGTGCGTTCAACAATCATGGATTTTTTAACTATTACTGTGATGCGTAATGTAGGTTTCGAAGTTTTTGATAATATTGCAGGTGGCGAAACAGCTGGAATTCCATTTGCAGCTCTCGTAGCCGAACGAATGGGATTACCAATGAGTTATATTAGAAAAAAACCAAAAGGCTATGGTCGCAATGCTCGGATTGAGGGCAATGTCGTTGAAAATCAAAACGTTTTGTTGGTTGAAGACTTAACTACAGATGGTGGTTCCAAGCTGTCCTTTGTCGAAGCAATACGAGAGACTGGAGCTAAATGTTCTCATACAGCGGTAATTTTTTATTATGGTATTTTTCCAGAAACAGAGGAGATTCTGGGAAAAAAAGGGATCACTTTACACAAGTTATGTACCTGGTGGGACGTTTTTGAAGAGGCTAAAAAAAATGATGGCTTTGATTCTGAAACATTATCTGAAGTTAGAGAATTTTTGGAACAGCCAAGAAAATGGCAGGAAAAAAGATCAAATTAACAATTTAATATTTAAATATTTAATCACAAAACTCCTTCAGATCCACCACATTTTGTGTTACTTTTCGTGAAGGTAGTATATGTTGTGATTAACATGTTATCCACATAGATATACATTTTGCCTCTATTGTCAGTTAAAGTTATGAGAAAAGAGTAGATTCCCGGGAGCCCCAATGAACAAATTCGCAGAGATCAATTCTAACGAAAATCCTGCAGACATGGTGCCGCACTCTATAGAAGCCGAGCAACAACTCTTAGGGGGAATACTTAACAATAATGACCTATTTTATTCTTTAGAAGACAAAATAGATCCTGAGCATTTTTACGATCCAGTTCACTCTCGAATTTTTGATGTTATTTCAAATAGGATAAGAGATGGAAAACTGGCCTCAGCTGTAACCGTAAATACCTTTCTAACAGAAGACGAGGGCCTGAAAGAACTAGGTGGAAGTTCCTATTTAGCTCAACTAATGGCCGGGTCAGTGGCTAGTTCTGCAATTAAGGATTATTCGAAATTAGTTTATGACCTAGCCATTAGAAGAGAACTGATTGTTTTGGGTCAAGAAATCAGTTCCAGAGCCCAATCAATTAAAGTAGACGAGCAACCTGAAGAGCAAATAATTTTAGCTGAACAAAATCTCTATAAAATTGGAGATAGCGGAAAGTCTGAAACAGGCTTCAAATCCTTTCTTAAGGCCCTGGGCGAAGCGGTCCAAGTGGCTAACGCGGCGCACCACCGAGATGGAAACCTAGCCGGAGTATCAACAGGTTTTATCGATTTAGATAAAAAAATGGGCGGCCTTCATTCTTCTGATTTAATTATTTTGGCTGGCCGCCCGTCAATGGGTAAAACTTCATTGGCTACTAACATCGCCTATAATATCGCTAAATCTTTTCATAAGAGAGATAATCCAGACGGATCATCAGAAACTGTAGATGGTGGGATTGTTGGATTTTATTCGTTAGAGATGAGTGCTGAGCAGTTAGCAGCTCGTATTTTATCTGAGACCGCTGAAATACCGTCTGAACAAATTAGGCGTGGAGATATGACGGAAAACGAATTCCGCAGATTTGTTGAAGCTGCTAAATCTATTGAAAGTTCGCCCTTATATATTGATGATACACCTGCGCTCACTATTGCTCAGCTAGCATCAGGAGCTCGACGCTTAAAACGTACTCATGGTCTCGACGTACTGATTATTGATTATCTGCAATTAGTTCGTGCAGCTTCGACCAGAGAAAGTAGAGTGAATGAAATTTCAGAAATCACTCAAGGTCTAAAAGCTATTGCAAAAGAATTAAATATTCCAGTAATTGCTCTTTCTCAGTTATCGAGACAGGTAGAAAACAGAGATGATAAAAGACCACAACTTGCAGACTTGAGGGAGTCTGGTTCAATTGAGCAAGACGCTGACGTGGTTTTATTTGTCTTTCGTGAAGAATATTACAAAGAGCGTGAAAAACCCAGCGATCATGACTTAGAGAAAATGGCAATCTGGCAGGAAGAAATGGATCGCCTTCATGGTCGTGCAGAATTAATTTTGGGGAAACAGAGGCATGGCCCAATAGGAACAGTAGAACTCAGTTTTGAAGGAAAATTCACACGGTTTGGAAATTTAGCAAAGCCTTGGCAACAACAAATGAATGGTGATAATTAACTAAGATTAATATTAGTTAAAATTTTTGGTAGAAATTCACTTTAATTTGTTGGTTTTCCATAATTTTTTATTCTAATGTTCTTTTGAAAAGTTATTCTCAATTTTTGATTTTTGATACATGGCAACAGCAACGGCAACAATAGATTTAAATGCCATAAAACAAAATTGGCAAAAATTGCGAAGTATGTCTAGGAACGATACTGCTGCAGTTGTTAAGGCAAATGCTTATGGCTTGGGTATTAAGCAAGTTGCCAAAGCTCTTTACGATGAAGGCGCAAGATTATTTTTTGTTGCAACAGCCGAAGAAGGAGCAGAATTGCGCTCTATTCTAGGAAAAATACCAGAAATCTATATTTTTTCTGGCCACATGGTTGGTGATACTGAATTAATACGAAACTATAACTTAATACCCCTAATAAATTCCATAGAACAACTATCTAGACAATCTCAACTTTTAAAAGAAAAAAAATTCGGTGTTCAACTAGATACGGGGATGAATAGATTAGGTATCGAGCCAATGGAATGGGAAACTGTAAAGGAGTTCACCCTTTCTTTAAACCCAGTCTTAATTATGTCTCATTTGGCTTGTGCAGATGAACCAGGCCATAAAATGAATACAACTCAGCTTAATACTTTCCGTACTCTTACAGACAAAATAAATATAAAGAAATCCTTGGCTGCTACTGGTGGTATATTATTGGGACCAGAATATCATTTTGACTTAACAAGACCTGGGATAGGAATTTATGGTTGTTCACCAATGAAGAATTGCCTGCCTGTTCTTAAAATAGAAATACCGGTGATACAAATTCGCGATATCAAAAGTGGCGAAACAGTAGGTTATGGCAACACTTGGACCTCTACATCTAAAAAAAGAATAGCAACGATATCAGCAGGGTATGCTGACGGAATATTTAGGGTGGTTGGCCAAAGAACTAAATTGTATTTTAAAGAAATTGGCTGTCCTATTGTTGGACGAATTTCTATGGACTTAATTGGTGTAGATATAACCAGACTTAACATGGACCCAGATAAATTAGAATTGATAAACTCATTGCAAACAATTGATAAAATTGCTGAGGGCGCTGGAACTATAGGCTACGAGTTCCTGACCTCTTTAGGTCATAGATATAATCGCAAATACACGAGTGAAACCGTATGATAGGATTGACCGCACAAACTGGAAGAATATTTTTGACATTCTGTAGTTTTATCGGAGAGCTAATAATATTTTGCGTTCGAGTTTTTGCAAATATCTTAACTCCACCTTTTTACATGCGGGCATTCTTTTCCTCATTAATACATATCGGTTGGTTGTCTCTGCCAGTAGTAGGAATAACAGCATTTTTCACTGGTGGAGCCTTAGCTCTTCAAATTTATGCTGGCGGAGCAAGATTTAATGCCGAAGAGGTTGTTCCATCTATAGTCGCTATCGGCATGGTGCGTGAGCTTGGCCCTGTTTTGGGAGGTTTAATGGTCGCAGCTCGTGTAGCAAGTTCCATAGCCGCAGAAATAGGAACTATGAAGGTCACAGAACAAATTGATGCATTAAGTACACTTTCTACTGACCCAATCAAGTATTTGGTAGTTCCGCGATTAATTGCTGCGTTTTTGACAGTACCATTACTAGTTGGAGTTGGGGACTCTATCGGGATCCTTGGTGGGTACGTTGTCGGAGTAACACAGCTAGAGTTCAACAATACAATTTATCTCATAAATTCAATAAATTATCTTGAGTTATGGGATATATTAAGTGGCCTTGTAAAGGGTGCAGTTTTTGGCTGCATAATTGCTCTTATGGGCTGTTTTTTTGGCATGCGTTGTGAAAAAGGCGCAAGAGGTGTTGGCCAAGCAACTAAATCAGCCGTTGTATCTGCTTCTGTTTTGATCCTCGCCGCAAACTACTTTTTGACTGAGGCTTTTTTTACATCATGATAGATGTTTCAAACGTATATAAATCTTTTGGTCAAAATCATGTACTAAAAGGGGTGAACCTCAAAGTTCATGATGGAAAGTCTATGGTAATCATAGGAGCTTCTGGCCAAGGTAAATCAGTGATTTTAAAATGCTTACTTGGTCTAACCAAGCCTAATTCTGGAAAAATTTTATTAAATGGCGTCGATCCAAATAGCGCACAAAAAAATATTATTCTTTCTAAGGTTGGCATGTTGTTTCAAGGTGGCGCATTATTCGATAGTTTGCCAATTTGGCAGAATGTTGCTTTTAGATACCTACACGGCAAACAAAAAATTAATGCCAGCGAAGCAAGGAAAATTGCCATCAAAAAATTAGAGCGCGTGGGATTAGAAAAGAGCTTTGCTGATAATTTTCCATCTCAACTTTCAGGAGGAATGCAAAAAAGAGTTGCATTGGCAAGAGCTATCGCAACCCAACCTGAAATTATATTTTTTGATGAACCAACTACTGGACTAGACCCAATTATGGCCCAGGTTATTAATAACTTGATACGGGAATTAGTTGTGGAATTAGGTGTTACAGCTGTGACAATCACGCATGATATTCAATCTGTTAGATCAATCGCAGATGAGGTCGCATTTCTTCACAATGGCGTTATACAATGGACAGGGTACTTAAACCAACTTGATAAATCTAATAACAAATACTTGAAGCAATTCATGGCTGGGTCAACTGATGGACCAATAGGAACTTTAAGGTGATGACTGATCTTTTCCAACCATCCCCATTGTTCCTTTTCATAATTTTATTTAAAACAACAATTTATATCCCACTGTGTGTATTACTGGGTTTGCTGATGAGTATTTTTAGTAAGGGCATACCTCGTCTTACCTCGGGTATTACGACAATTTTCTGTTTAATAATAATCCTCACTACCAATCCAATTTTATTCTCAACTGAAAGCTTGGGATTTCCCTTTTTTGTCAGAAATTTGTCGAATTTAGCGCAAGGATGGTTCTTACCTTTTTTTATAAGTTTTCTTTTTTTACTGCGAACAATTTTATATAAGTTTTCAAACATTTTTTTAGAAACATTGCACCTTATGCTCTTAGGTCTAGCACTTCTTCTTATGTTTTTAACATTGTAAGTATCACCAGTTTAATTTTATCCTTGCTTCAAACTTGTGCCTTTGGCACATGAAGGTATGGCCAATTCAAACTATTCTTGTTCAATTTGTGGAAATACTACCTCAAAATGGTCCGGTAGATGCGAAGCATGCGGAGAATGGAATAGTATTTTGGAAGATATAGGATTATCGCAGGGCCCCATCAAAAGCAGTTTGGGAAAATCTTGGGGAAACTACATACCTCTAGACAACTTAAAAAGCACAGATAAACCCCTAGAAAGAACAAAATGTAATTTGGAAGAGTTAGACAGAGTTCTAGGTGGAGGACTCGTTCCCGCCTCCGCTATTTTGGTAGGTGGTGATCCAGGCATTGGAAAATCTACACTTTTATTACAAGCCGCCGCTAAGTTCGCGGTGAAAGGATTAAAAACTTTATATCTTTCCGGCGAAGAGGCTACTTCCCAAGTAAAATTAAGAGCAAAAAGGCTTAATTTAGACGAGGCCCAAATACACTTGGGATCAGACACCAACTTACGGAACATATTAACAACATTGGAAAAAGAACGTCCTAAATTAGCAATAATTGACTCTATACAAACTATTTGGTCAGACAAAGTCGACAGTGCACCTGGGACAGTTAGCCAAGTACGAGCGGCCGCACACGAGCTTACAACTTTTGCAAAAAGAAGTGGAACAATTATAGTTTTAGTCGGGCATGTTACAAAAGAAGGTCAAATTGCTGGTCCACGCGTGGTTGAACATATGGTAGATACAG
Source organism: Paracoccaceae bacterium (assembly GCA_902606585.1). Lineage (GTDB taxonomy): Bacteria > Pseudomonadota > Alphaproteobacteria > Rhodobacterales > Rhodobacteraceae > Salinivivens. The sequence continues at coordinate 58,621 of CACLGX010000005.1, forward strand.
TTTTGTATTTTGAAGGCGAAAGAGGAAATCAATTTCGTATTTTACGATCAGTCAAAAATAGATTTGGTGCCGCAGATGAAATAGGTGTTTTTGAAATGACCGGGTTAGGTTTGCAACAAGTTACAAACCCATCAGCGCTATTTTTGTCTTCGAGGGGAATACCTAGCGCTGGCTCCTGCGTTTTTGCCGGTATAGAAGGAACTAGGCCTCTGCTAGTTGAAATACAAGCATTGGTTTCTCTTTCTCCTCACTCTCAACCAAGGCGGAGTGTTATTGGATGGGATAGTAGTCGTCTTGCAATGATATTGGCTGTACTTGAAGCTAGATGTGAAGTGCAATTTTCCGGACTTGACGTTTATTTAAATGTGGCAGGAGGTTTGAAAATCACAGAAACAGCCGCGGATCTTGCAGTGGCTGCATCTTTGATTTCAGCTAAAGAAAATATTATTATTCCCGAGGATTTTGTTTTTTTTGGAGAAGTTTCTCTCTCTGGAGCTATAAGATCAGTCGCTAAAATAGAAAATAGGTTGAAAGAAGCTGAAAAACTTGGTTTCAAGAAAGTTGAAAGCCCAAAAAATACAAATTTAGTCAAAGGATTAAATATAGAAGTTTTTGAGAATTTGGATCTTCTGTCATTCGTAAATAAATTATCTGATAGAAAAAATAAAATAAATACTGAGGACAAAAATTTAAATGTCTGACTTTAACATTGTAGATGGTGTGATTTTAGCAATAGTTATTGTTTCATCTCTCTTGGCCTATTCACGCGGTCTAATCAGAGAGTTAATGTCTATTGCTGCCTGGATAATTTCAGCCTTTTTAGCATATTTTTTTGCTCCCGAAGTTTTGCCATTTGTTCAGGAAATCCCTTATATTGGGCCAATTTTGTCAGATAGTTGTGAGTTAGCTATACTGGCCTCTTTCGCTGCTGTTTTCGCCTTAGCTTTGATGCTTGTTTCGTTCTTCACTCCACTTCTGTCAGTGGTAATAAACAAAACTGCTCTAAATAAACCAGATCAAGCTCTGGGGTTTATATTTGGGGTCTTAAGAGGGATTGCGTTAGTTGCAATTTCCTTTTTTGCCTATCAAACTATACTAAGTAGCGGTACTTTTGTTATTCTAGAAGAAAGTCAGTCAGCACGAGTGTTTGAGGGAATGGCTAATGATATAGCAGAAAGAAATCCAGAAAAAGCCTTAGGTTGGCTTACTATTCAATATGAAGATTTGGTTTCTGTCTGTGCAAATTAGGCTATCTTGAAACCTGCGGAGTAATCAAATTATGAACAAACCGGTGGCATTGGTAACTGGGGCTTCTAGAGGCTTGGGTGCTGAATTAGCACAGATACTATCGTCAACTCACCATGTAGTAGCTGTCTCGAGAACAATAGGTGCTCTCGAAGCACTAGATGATCGAATTAAAAAATGCGGTGGCTCCAGCACATTGGCGCCGATTGATTTAGCAGACGAAAATGCAGTTGCACAACTTTGTCGATCAATTTTTGACCGTTGGGGAAAAATAAAAATTTGGGCTCACACCGCAATCCATGCTGCTCCTCTTGGACCAGTTATTGCGATAGATAGTAAAGATTGGGAGAAATCTATAACCAATAATGTAACAGCGCTCGCCAAACTTATACCGATGATATCTCCTTTACTCGAGGAGGATAGCAAGGCCATTTTTTTTGAAGATAATACTATTATGAAAAAATTTTCATCAATTTATGGGGCAACTAAAGCAGCGCAAATTCATATAGTAAAAACATGGCAAAATGAATGTAAATCAACTGGACCAAAAATTTACGTTCTTCAACCAAACCCTATACCTACAGCAGTAAGAGCTCGCTTTTATCCTGGGGAAAATAGAAAAGAGTTGCAATCTGTTAACATTGAGGCAAAAAGGCTCGTTTCACTTTTAGAACTGTGATTATAGTTACAACAATTCAAAAGAAGCTCCTACATTGAGGGTAAATATGCGAATACTCATAACAAACGATGACGGAATAAACGCTCCGGGCCTTAAAATTTTAACAAAGATAGCACTTCAGTTAACTGATGAAAATAATGTTTTCACAGTTGCACCAAGCAGTGAAAGATCGGGGGTTGGACATTGTATAAGCTATACTAGTCCGATGATGATTAATGAAATTGAGCAGAACCGATTCAGTATAGATGGATATCCAGCTGACTGTGTGCTTGCCGGGATATATCATGTATTTGATGGTCAAAAGCCAGATTTAGTCCTTTCCGGAGTAAACCGAGGCAATAATTCAGCTGAAAATGTTTTGTATTCAGGAACCATAGGAGCGGCCCTAGAGGGCGCTCTTCAGGGCGTAAAATCTATTGCTTTATCGCAATACTATGGTCCACAGAATTTAAATTTAAAAAACCCTTTTGAAGCAAGTGAAACGCATGGAGTTCAAATAATAAACGATATCCTAAATAGTAAAACACCAGTAAGTGAGGGTTACAAAATATTTTATAATGTAAACTTTCCACCGACTACTGCAGAGGCAGTGTGCGGTGTAAGATATGTTAAACAAGGGTTAAGACCAAATTCCTTTTTTTCAACAAAAACACATAAATCACCGTCAGGAAGAGATTTTCTATTCGTTGAAGGTGGGAATCAACATGCTGATTTATCCGAAGATACCGATGCTAAAGTGAATATGGATGGCTATATTTCTATAACACCAATGAAAGCGGACCTGACCGATTATGATACTCTTACCTACCTAAACAAAACTCATGATCGATAATTCAACTCTTAAGATGCAATTTCTTTTTTCATTGCGAAAAGCGGGTGTTGTAAACAAACAAGTTTTAGACGCAATGGAAAGAATTGATAGAAAAAATTTCGTAAACAGTATTTTTTCTGAGAAGGCTTATGACGACACCCCGCTTCCCATTGCATGCGGTCAAACGATTAGCCAGCCAACAATAGTTGGATTAATGACACAAACTTTGCAGGTTACGTCAAGAGATAAAGTTTTGGAGGTAGGAACAGGATCGGGATACCAAGCCGCAATTTTGAGCTTATTAGCTAGGCGAGTTTATACTGTTGAACGCCACAGTTTACTTGTTAATAATGCTGCTAAAGTTTTTCAAAAGTTAAATATTAGCAATATCACCACAATATTATCTGATGGGGGTTTTGGTTTAGAACAACAAGCACCGTTTGATAGAATAATTGTAACCGCCGCATCTGATGATCCTCCTGCTTCACTTCTATCACAACTAAAAATAGGCGGAATTATGGTCATTCCAGTAGGTCAATCCGATAATATGCAAAAACTTATCAAGATAACTAAAACAGATGAGGGTTACGAGTATCTAGACTTACACGCCGTAAGATTTGTTCCACTAGTTGCGGGTACAGAAAAAGAACAATAAAAATTGCGATAATTTCATCAAGTGAGTCGTTTTTTATGAAATATGTAATTATGAGTAAAATTCTTAAAACAATACCATATTTAATTTTAATCAATGTCGGCTCTTGTGGGGTTCTAAACGACCTTGATTTTGATTTAAGGGGCAATGAGTATGACACCTCTGATGCCGTTAGAAGAGCGATCGGGACTAGACCTTTGCCGGATAGTAGGGGAATTATTTCATATGCTACTTATGAAGTAGCAGTGGCTCGTGAAGGTGATACTATTAAAACTATTGCTGATCGTCTTGGGTTAGAGTCTAAAAATGTAGCCTCTTACAATGGAATGAGTTCTTTAGAAAAACTCAATGAAGGTCAACTTATAAGTCTTCCAAATCGAGTGGATACAAGAAAATTTCAACCGAATAACTCAACAATCCGCAATGAAGTAAATGTGACCGAATTAGCCTCTGAGGCAATTGAAACGGCTACAAATAAAAAGAAGGTGATAAAAAAAACCGCCTCTAAGCAAGAAAATGAACCTATTAGACACAAAGTTTCTAGAGGAGAAACCGCTTTTACAATATCAAGACTATACAACGTCTCTATTCGATCTTTAGCTGATTGGAACGGACTAGATAGCAACTATTCAATTCGAGAAGGACAGTATCTGTTAATCCCACTGCCAAGAGATCAAATGGTTCCTGAGATGGCAATGGGAAAACCCGGCGAAAATAGTAAAACTCCCTCGCCACCAAGTAGCTCAGAAGCTTTACCGGAACCAATATCTAAGGCCAAATTAGAAGCAACATCTGGCAAACCGAAAGCCTCTGAAGTACCAGAAAATACAGAGGCTAATGACTCAGGACAGTTTTCATATCCGGTAAATGGTAAGATAATCCGTGATTATGTAAGAAATAAAACGGACGGTATCGACATATCTGCGCCTGTAGGCACTCCCATACTAGCAGCCGAAAAGGGTATAGTGGCGGCAATCACTGCAGATACCCAAGAAGTACCAATTATTGTTTTGAAACATGAAGGAAATTTACTCACTGTTTACGCTGGAGTCGGAGATATTGCAGTAAAAGAGAAAGATAAAATTTCGCGATCGCAGCTACTTGGTAAGATACAGCCCGGGAACCCACCCTTTGTTCACTTTGAAGTCCGCCGAGGATTCGAGTCCCTTGACCCAATGGAATTCTTAAAATAAAAACAGGTATTTATAGTTCAATATTCACTTCGTTTTTGGCAGCTAAGTCAATAAAAAATTGCCAGGCGACACGTCCCGACCTAGCACCTCTCGTCGCTTGCCATTCAATAGCTTGCGACTTTATAAAGTTCAAATCGTTTGACACACCATACTCATCACAATAACCAGCAATCATTTCTAAATACTCATCCTGACTGCATGGATGAAAACCCAACCACAACCCAAAACGATCAGAAAGAGAAACTTTTTCCTCTACTGCCTCCGACGGATTAATAGATGAAGATTTTTCATTTTCAATCATTTCTCTTGGCATCAGATGTCTTCTGTTTGAAGTTGCATAAAACAAGACATTTTCTGGTCTGCCTTCGAGCCCACCATCGAGAACTGCTTTAAGTGATTTGTAATGTTGATCATCATGCGAAAAACTTAAATCATCACAAAAAAGAAGAAACCTTTGAGAGGAACCCCTTAAAATATTCAATAATCGGCCAACTGACGGTAAATCTTCGCGCTGAAGTTCTACAATTTTAAGTGATAAGCCTTTATCTAAAATTTTTTGGTGAATAGCTTTTATTAAGGAGGATTTACCCATACCTCTAGATCCCCATAAAAGCGCATTGTTGGCTGATAATCCTTTAGAAAATTGAAGAGTATTTTCGAGCAAAATATCGCGCACCCTATCGATTCCAACTAGTAACTCCAATTTTATTTTTGAAACCTTTAGTACTGGCTTCAACTCATCTGGTGATACGCTCCAAACAAACGCATCGTTATTTTTGAAATCAGGATACTCATTTGGGGGTGGACTTAACCTTTCCATCGCTTCCGCTATTTGGGCCAATGAATCTTTCAATTTTTGGAAATCATATTCGGACATTTAAAATCTTTACCGTATTTGTACTATTTTTTTTCGTCAAAATCCTTCGTGAGGAGATCATCGTAATCATCGCTTGTCTCTTGAGAATAATAATCAGCGGCAAATTTTTCATTAATCTTTTTTTCAGTTCTAGCGACTAAGAATATTGAAACCTCATATAACCCGTAAACAACAACAAACAAAATTATTTGCGTAATCACGTCAGGCGGTGTCACTAAAGCAGCCAGCACTAGTATCCCAACAATCGCAAATTTTCTTACATTTTTTAATCCTGTTGAACTTACTAAACCAGCTTTACCCATCAAGGTCAGTAAAACCGGAAGCTGAAAACATAGTCCAAATGCAACAATAAATTTGATTGTTAAGCTTAAATACTCCTGCGCTGAACCTTGAAATGCTATTCCAGCTGTTCCAGCCTCTGACGGTTCCCTCGAATCCAGTGAGCCAGGTTGTTGAAATCCAAGAAAGAAGTCAAAAGCTAATGGAGTAACCACAAAATAGGCAAAGGAAGCACCAAGAAAAAACATTATAGGTGAAGCAAGCAAGAAAGGTAAAAAGGCACCCTTTTCGGACTTATAAAGTCCAGGAGCAACAAATCGCCACATTTGATACCCTATAATCGGAAATGCTATAATTAAACCGCCCATTAGTGAAATAGAAATAGCAACAAAAAACCCTTCTTGAAGCTTGATTAAAATCAACCCACAATCTTGATGGCCTCTCTGGATCATTGCTTCACACAGTGGCATGGTCAGAAAGTTAAAAATTGGCTTCCAGACTGTGAAACAAGCCAGCATGGCTACGGTAAAAGCCAAAACCGAGTAAATCAAGCGTTGTCTCAGTTCTGTTAAGTGCTCTATTAAGGGAGCGGCAGAATCTTCCAGATTGTCTTTTCCCTCTGTCATTTTTTATTTTCACTCGTGCGTTTCTTTTTTGGCTTACTCTTATTATTTTTTTCTGATTTCGTAACTTCACTAGAAACTTTTGTATCATTTTGCCGTTTCGCCGTTTCTTCGCGAATTTTTTTTGATGCATCCTGCCTTTCCAAGGCAAATTTCCCAGTCTCTGACAGTGGATCAAAGCTTGTAAATTCTTTTGTGGTTTCCCCAACTTTATCTAAACCTGTTTTAATTGGGTTAGATGCAGACCTCATTGTTTTGGCAACGTCTTTCATTCCAGCTTCATCTGCAGCATCATTCATAGCTGAAGTGAATTCTCTAGCCATGCCCTTCATTCTTCCGACAAATTCACCAACACGTCGAAACAAAACTGGTAAGTCCTTCGGTCCAACAATTATCAAAGCTACTATCCCAATTAGGAGTAACTCGGTCAGCCCAAGGTCAAACATAAATTATGCCTTATTGTCTTTATCTTCGTCCGGTGTGACATCTTTCGCACTTTCCACAGCCTCATCCTCAAGCTGTTTAGTACCATCGTTCACACCTTTCTTGAATGCGGTGATACCTTTACCAACTTCACCCATTAAAGAACTAATTTTGCCGCGTCCAAATAAAACAAGCACAACAACTGCAATTAGCAAGATTCCCATCGGGCCTGCATTCTGAATAAAAGAGGGCACAATTAAGTATGACATTTCGGTCTCCTTTTATATAGCGGTTCTAAAACTCTCAACTTACCATATGTAAATCTCATAAATGATAAAGGCACAATGCTATATAGTAAATATAACTATTTATTATTTGAAATATTGAATTACTATTAACGCCATAGGTTATCAAGCGCCATCAAAAAATTATATTAAAACTACATTCTTTTTAGTGGTAAAAAAAATGTCTTTATTTTGGAAATATGTAGCACTTGTCTCTTGGCACAGTTAGCCAAAGTGGGTGTCCCTTATTGGGTAAAAATACATTTGGAACTGATACCTTTATTCTTAGGCCAAAATCCATCTTAAACTCTATCAAACTTTCGTTTCCAACAAAGCGGGCTCTCTGTACGATACCTCTTGCAGCAATTCCTTGACTTGCGGTAGGCAAAGGTCCGCGACCTTTTCTATCAAAATCGATACGCACATGCTGAGGTCTAAAAACAATATCTATGTCTGTTCCGTCGGGTAGACCGGGAGCGAAAAATTGACCGAATGGAGTATCAGCAAGACTACCATTTAAAGTAGCTTGAATAGCATTCGCATCTGAAAAAAACTGAAGTGCTTTTAAATCTACCGGAGCATTATAGATGTTGTAAGGAGCACCTCTTTGTAGAATTTTTCCATCCCTCATTAAAGCAATTTCATCAGCTACTTTCATGGCTTCTTGTGGATCGTGTGTTACCATCAGAACAGCGGCATCTTCTGACCTCAGCAAATTAAATGTTTCATCGCGGATCTCATCTCTCAGTCTATCGTCTAATCCTGAAAACGGCTCATCCATTAGCATAATTTTTGGTTGCGGAGCCAAAGCTCGAACTAGCGCAACTCTTTGCTGTTCACCTCCAGATAAAGAGTGAGGATAATTAAACGCCAAATGAGCAAGGCCTACCTTTTCGAGGAGACCAAAAGATCTTTTTTGTTTAAACTCTTTTGATCCGGCGAGGCCAAAATAGACATTTTGCTGGACATTCAGATGCGGAAATAAGGCAAAATCTTGGAACATCAATCCTATTGACCTTGCCTCTGGAGGAACTTGAAATGATGCACTGCTAGTTAGCTCTTCATCCACAAAAATTTGCCCAGAGCTAGGATTTTCAACCCCGGCTATCATTCTCAATGTGGTTGACTTCCCACAACCGGAAGGGCCAAGAAGACAGGTTACCTGACCCGAAGAAATCTGAAATGAAATTTTATCGACAACAGTCAATTTTCCAAATGATTTAGATAGATTTTTGACTTCTAACCTTGGCAAAACTGCATATCTTTTCCTATTAATGGTTAAGAACTGAGCTTATATGCAGCTATATATTATTTTTCAAGATTAAGAAGAAATTTAAAGTTACTGAAAACTACATAGTCAAATTTACTGCACCACCATCCAACAAAATATTTTGTCCAACTATGAAACCGGCTTGTTGCGAGCATAAAAAAGCACAAGTAGCACCAAATTCTTGTATAGTCCCATAGCGTTTAGCTGGTATTGCATTACGACGGTTTAGTTTTGCTTGAGAAGGCGTAATGCCTGTTTGTTCAGCAGTATGCAAGTCTAACGACTTTATTCTGTCAGTATCGTGTACACCTGGCTGCAAGTTATTAATTGTCACTCCAAATTCAGCAACCTGTCGTGAAGTCCCCGCGACGTAGCCAGTTAAGCCTGCTCTGGCAGAATTTGACAAACCCAAGGCAGGAATTGGAGCCTTAACAGATTGTGAGGTAATGTTGACAATCCTTCCCCACCCTTTTTCTATCATAACAGGTAAAACTTCTTTAATTAAAGTAATTGGCGTCAGCATATTTGCATCTAAAGCAGATATGAAATCCGATCGGCTCCAGTCACTCCATAAGCCAGGTGGCGGACCTCCCGCATTTGTGACCAAAATATCTAAATTATTTTCCGCTTTTTTAAGAACAGCCTCTTGGCCTTCTTTTGTGGTTATATCTGCCACAACAGTCTCAACGTGAACTTGATACATACTTTTCAAAAGACTTGCAGCGTTTTCCAAATTTTGCGCATTTCTAGAATTAATGATTAAGTCTACCCCAGCTTCAGCTAAAGAAAGTGCGCATCCTAAACCAAGACCCTTACTAGAAGCGCAAACAATAGCCCTTTTACCTTTTATGCCTAAATCCAATTTCAATTCCTTTTAAAATATAAATTATTTTTGTTAAAGCCCAATGTATTGTTAAAACACTATTTGAAAAGCGCCGGACGTAATTAATTACTGCATGATCAAAAATAAAATACTATCAAATGTAAAAAAATATTCATTAGTATTTTTTTAAACTCAACCCAGCTTGCCTTTTCGATTGAGCAACAATATATCGCAGATTATGATGGATCAACTTATAAATAGATCAAAAATCCCTGAAGAAATTTCTCGTCGCCGAACCTTCGCAATTATTTCCCATCCAGATGCCGGGAAAACTACTTTGACCGAAAAATTTTTACTTTTTGGTGGGGCAATTCAAATGGCAGGGCAAGTTCGGGCAAAAGGCGAGGCACGTAGGACAAGATCTGACTTTATGCAAATGGAAAAAGATCGTGGAATTTCAGTTTCTGCCTCAGCCATGTCTTTCGATTTTAAAAACTTTCGTTTTAACCTAGTCGATACACCTGGTCACAGTGATTTTTCAGAAGATACTTATCGCACACTAACAGCAGTTGATGCCGCTGTAATGGTAATAGACGGAGCTAAAGGCGTAGAAAGTCAAACTAGAAAACTATTTGAAGTCTGCCGATTAAGAGATTTACCAATTTTTACTTTTTGCAACAAAATGGACAGAGAAAGTAGAGATGTTTATGAAATCATTGATGAAATTCAAGAAAATTTAGCAATAGATGTTACTCCTGTCAGCTGGCCAATTGGGATTGGGCAAGACTTTATTGGCTGCTATGATTTAATAAATGATAGTTTGGAGCTTATTGACAAAGCAAACCGAAACCTTTCCGCAGGGTCTATCAAGATAAATGGTCTAGACGATCCAGAATTGCAAAAACATGTGCCAAAAAATCTTTTTAATAGATTGGTTGAAGAGATCTATATGGTGAAAACTCTCTTACCAAAACTAGACAAAAAATCTATTCTTGAAGGTCACTTGACACCAATTTGGTTCGGATCTGCAATAAATTCTTTTGGTGTTAAAGAGCTAATGAATGGACTGGGTGAGCTCGCTCCAGAACCTCAAATTCAAAAAGCCCTCCCAAGACAGATATTACCAGAAGAAGAGAAAGTATCTGGATTTGTTTTTAAGGTTCAAGCAAATATGGATCCAAAACATAGAGATCGAGTAGCTTTTCTAAGAATGGCTTCAGGGCATTTCAGACGTGGAATGAAACTGACCCACGTGCGCACTAATAAGTCAATGGCGATTTCAAACCCTGTTATGTTTCTTGCATCAGATAGAGAATTAGCAGATGAAGCTTGGGCTGGCGACATCATAGGTATACCTAATCATGGACAACTTCGAATTGGTGATACACTTACTCAAGGAGAAGCATTGAGGGTTAGCGATATACCCTCATTCGCACCTGAACTTTTGCAATCCTGTCGAGCCGCCGATCCCTTGAAGTCTAAACATTTAGAGAAGGCTTTAATGCAGTTTGCTGAAGAAGGTGCCGCTAAGGTTTTTAGGCCAAACATCGGATCTGGGTTCATTATTGGTGTAATTGGGTCTTTGCAATTTGATGTTTTAGCGAGCCGAATAGAGCTAGAGTATGGTTTGCCAGTACGATTTGAAGCATCTCATTTTAATTCTGCCCGCTGGGTATCAGGTAATAAAATTGATTTAGATAAATTTTCATCAGAAAACAAACAATACATTGCTACCGATCACGATAACGATCTTGTCTTTTTAACCCGTCTTCAATGGGACATAGATCGTGTGGAGCGGGACTACCCACAAATTAATCTCAATGCTACAAAAGAAATGATGAGTTAGGCTGCCCTTTAGCTAACAGAAAATTCAATTAGAAAAAATCAACCTGTTGACCTATGCTGCTGATTTATTTAGTAGGAACCAATAATAATCAGATTAAGGCAAGATTGAAATTTAAAAACTATGGAACCTTATGGAATTATTTTCCGACTTAAAGCTAAATCCTAAAATTTTAAAGGCTGTTAAAGACGCTGGATACGATAAACCAACTCCAATTCAAGAGAAGGCTATCCCAGCGGCTTTAGCTGGAAAAGATGTCTTAGGAATAGCACAAACTGGAACTGGTAAAACTGCTAGCTTCACACTTCCAATGATAAACCTACTATCGCGTGGCCGGGCTCGAGCTCGTATGCCGAGGTCATTGGTTTTGTGTCCCACGAGAGAATTAGCGGCACAAGTGGCAGAAAATTTCGATATATACGCAAAAAACTTAAAGTTAAGTAAAGCCCTTTTAATTGGAGGTGTAAGCTTTAAGGAGCAAGATGTTTTGATTGATAAAGGCGTTGACGTTTTGATCGCAACACCAGGCAGACTAATCGATCACTTTGAAAGAGGAAAATTACTTTTAACAGGCGTGCAAGTAATGGTAGTTGACGAAGCAGACAGAATGCTTGATATGGGGTTTATTCCAGATATTGAACGTATATTCAAACTAACCCCATTTACCCGTCAAACCCTTTTTTTTAGTGCTACTATGGCGCCAGAAATTGAAAGAATTACAAATACTTTTCTATCTGCCCCTGTTCGGGTTGAAATAGCACGACAAGCAACCGCATCGGAAAATATAAAGCAATCAGTCGTAATGTTTGCTCCAAAACAAAAAGACCGAGAGCCTTCGGAAAAACGCCAATTATTAAGATATTTAATTGATTTAGAGGGAAAAAATTGTACTAACGCGATTGTTTTTTGCAACAGGAAAACCGATGTGGATATTTGCTCAAAGTCTTTAAATAAATATGGATATCAGGCCGCTCCAATTCATGGTGATTTGGACCAAGCGAAGAGAACAGAAACTTTAGAAAGTTTTAGAGATGGCGATCTACGAATTCTAGTCGCTTCTGACGTAGCCGCCAGGGGACTTGATATTCCATCAGTTAGTCATGTCTTCAATTTTGATGTACCGATTCAAGCAGAGGATTATGTACATAGGATTGGCCGAACTGGTCGAGCTGGCCGAGACGGTACTGCTATAATGATCTGTAGTAAAAAGGACCGAAAAAACTTCTCGAATGTTGAAGAATTATTACAGAAAGAAATTCCACGTACAAACTTTGCTGACGGGACTAGTCGCTGTGATGAAGTCGAAAATGAAAACTTAAAAAGAAAAAGTGATATTGGATGTACTGAAGAAAGCACAACTGAAAATAAGAAAAACAAACCAAAATCTATTAAAAATAATAAAAAATATGAAAAAAGTAACAAAATTGTAGGTTTAGGCGAACATACCCCAAGTTTTTTATCTCAGAGCTTTAGTGATCGACTTGTCAGTTAGTTAACTTAAGCGACTTATAATTATGCTAACTTCTGGCTTTTTACCAATCTCAGCTAATGTAGTTTGTTGAGTAATCCGCTTTATTTCTTTTTCCAACTTATCGTCGTCTTGAATTAAGCTTACAGATGAGCGGCCTATATGCTGACTTAAGTCCTCTTCCAAAACATCAATTAAATTGCAATCAGATTGACCATAGTCCGCCAAACCTCTTATTTCACACCAGGGCTCTCCTAGCATTTCATCATTCTCATCAATAATTATATTTACAATAACTAATCCATTAATCGCAAGCTTGATACGATCCCGAACAATTCCATCTAAAGCACCAATTTTTGACGTACCATCTAAATAAACTCGACCAGTATCTATATGTTCAACTACCTTAAGCTGGTTTCCCGATAGATCCACCATCATTCCATTCGTTGCTAGCAACCCAGAAATACCTTTGGTCTCACCTAATTTTACGTGCTCACGCAAATGCCTGTGTTCCCCGTGCATTGGCAGAAGAAACTGCGGAGATACAATATCGTGGATTTTTGATATTTCCGGTCTGTTTGCATGACCTGACACGTGATATTTTCCAGAGCTATCATCAACCACATCAACCCCTTTCTCAGATAGCTGGTTCATTATTTTAATAACACCACGCTCGTTTCCAGGTATTGTTTTTGATGAAAATAGAAAAAGGTCACCTGAACTAAGGGTCATTCCCTGATATTTCCCGTTAGCAAGTTGAGCAGATGCTGCCCGTCTTTCTCCCTGTGATCCTGTGACAATTAGTAAAAGATTTCGCTTTGGAACTGTTTTAGCTTCTTCTGGAGATATTAACTTTGGGAAGTCCGATAATACGCCTGTTTCAAGAGAGACCTCAATCATTCTCTTCATAGCCCTACCCATTAAACAAACCGATCTACCTGCTTCTTCAGCAGCCTCCGCAATTGACTTAATACGGGCCACATTACTAGCAAAGGTGGTAGCAACAACCATTTCAGAACATTTCTCAATCAGTTCTCGAATTTCAGGTCCGACTTCAGATTCTGAGTGACCGTCATTATCAGAAAACACATTGGTACTATCGCATATAAAGGCACGCACCCCTGAAGAGCAAACTTTCTGCCACAATTGATAATCAAAAGCTTCTCCTACAACCGGATTCTCGTCCAGCTTAAAATCGCCGCTATGAATTAACCTTCCTTTCGGAGTATCAATCACCAAAGCACTACTTTCAGGTATAGAATGAGATACAGGTATATAGGATACCTCAAAAGGTCCAACTTTTGTGATATCAGGCCATGAAGAAACTACGTTAACAATTTTACCAGTTTGACCATTTTCTTCTAACTTTCGGATCGCTATTTTAGACGTAAAATTCCTAGTATAAACTGGTGCACCCAATTTAGCCCACAGATGTCCAAGAGCTCCTATATGATCTTCATGCGCGTGCGTAATAAAGATTCCTTCGATTTGGTTACGTCGATCCGTAAGCCACGCAATATCAGGAAATATTAAATCTACACCAGGAGTTGTATCCATATCTGGAAACGCAACGCCTAAATCAACGACAATCAATCGTTCCTTATCCCTTGGACCGTAACCATAAACATAAAGGTTCATACCAATTTCACCGGCACCCCCTAATGGCAGATAAATCAATCGGTCTTTAGTCATAAAGTTTCTATGCTTCTATTATAATCAAAGATTAATCTAAGGCCGTGCATAGTTAAGTTTTCATCTACGTTTTCGAACAGTGCTTCTGTTGATTGAAGCAATGGAGCTAAACCGCCCGTAGCAATAACTTTCATTGGTTCTCTTTTTTCTTCTTTTATTTTTTTGCAAATTTCTTTGACTAGGCCAATATAGCCCCAAAATACTCCTGACTGCATACAAGAAACTGTATTTTTTCCTATAACCTCTTTTGGTTTTGCGATATCAACATGTGGCAATGCTGCAGCCATTTGATGTAGTGCTTGAAGTGACAAATTAACACCTGGAGCTATTACACCGCCTATGTAAGC